>NC_010296.1:719000-1438000 GCF_000010625.1 Microcystis aeruginosa NIES-843 | reverse complement strand
GAATCTCTATTAATGGCGAAAATATTGAAACCGCGACTTTAGAAAACCTGCTTAAATATATACAATCGCTTATCGATCCCCAGCAGGAAAGTCCTACTCAATTTGAGGTAATTACTGCCGCTGCTTGGCTGTATTTTGCTCAGGAAAAGGTGGATATTGCCGTGATGGAAGTGGGTTTAGGAGGAAGATTAGATGCGACTAATGTTTGCGCTCAACCTTTAGTTACTGTCATCACTTCTATTAGTCGGGAACATTGGCAAAATTTAGGTCACACGGTTGCCGATATTGCCGGGGAGAAAGCGGGGATATTAAAAGCGAATTGTCCCGCAGTTATCGGACAATTACCGGAATCAGCGCAGGGAGTAGTTAGGGAGAGAATCAAGCTGTTAAATTGTCCGACGGTATGGGTAGAAGCTGCCGAAAAAATTGCCGATAATCGGGCCAAATATCAAGGGTTGGAATATCCTTTATCCTTAGCGGGAGATTTTCAATTAACTAATTCCGCTATAGCGATCGCTGTTGTTAATATTTTACGTCAGCAAGGTTGGCAAATTAGCGATGAAGTCGTGCAAGAAGGAATGGCAAAAACTCGCTGGTTAGGACGTTTACAAACCGTTAATTGGTGTCAGCGAGAAATTTTAATAGATGGCGCTCATAATCCCGCTGCTGCCATGGGTTTAAGGCAGTATGTAGATAGTTTAAAGGCTCCAAAAATTATCTGGGTGATGGGTATTTTATCGACTAAAGATCATCGAGAAATATTCCAAGCTTTATTAAGAAAAGGCGATAGTTTATATTTAGTTCCTGTCCCAGATCATAGCAGTGCCAATCCTGAAACCTTAGCGGAATTAGCGGCTTCAATTTGTCCAGAATTATCTCACCTAGAGACTTGTTCCGATGTATTTTTAGGACTAAAAAAAGCCATCCAAGAATCTGCCGATAGTCGGATAATTCTCTGTGGATCGCTTTATCTAGTCGGTTACTTTTTAGGGAGTTTGTTTCAGGGAAAATAAAACATCAATTTTACTGGTGGTTTTATCAGGCATAGTGGCAGTAATTCCGATCCCGCGTACCGATTCTAAAAAGGCCTTTGCTTCCGGGGTTAATTCCGTGGCAGGAAGATTATTAATTCCCCCTGCTTTAGCAATAATTTGCTCCACATCGATGAAAAAATAACCGAGATTATTTTTAGGCAAATTTGCGATCGATGCTTGGAAATTCTCACTTTGGCTAATCGGTTGATTCGGTTGCGGTTGATAGGGAATTCCGACGGTCATTTTTAGGGTATCATTATTAGGCCAAGCATAGGTTAAAATCGCTTGTTCTTCCGCTTTCCATTCAGTCACATCTTGGCCAGAAATTTGACTGTTTTTTATGGTGATAAAGGGAACAGTTTTCACCAATTCATTTAACTTATCGAGGGTAGTTTTTGCCGCTTTATGATCGCCGGTTTGCCAGATCATCATTCCCCCAAAACCTAACCCTCCCACTGCTTGCTGGTTGGGGATAATTCCGAAGGCAAATTCTCGATCCATCCAGTTAAAAACTTCTTTATCCGCGTCAAGGGTTGCCATCTGAAAATTCTCACGGATCTGACGCAGAAAAACTTGTAATTCTGGGTTAGTTTGGGACTGTTTTTCTGCTTCTTCCCATCCCTGTTTAAGATTATTACCACTCCAAAGTGCGATGGTATCTCCGGGTAAATAATTTAAAACTTGATTTTTGCTAGGGGAAGGTAGGGTAGAAATAGTTTCAGGGGCCAATTTAGCCACCATTTGTAACTGTAATCCCGTATCGGTGACACCCACTCCTGCGACAACATCTTGAATTTTTGCTAATTCTTGCCGACTTTGGGGAGATAAATTAGCATCTGGTCCCAAGATTGCGGCATAATCATCGATATAAATTGTCGCTAGGGTATTGGGGAGGTTGAGGGATTGGGAAAGCAGTTTTCTCACTTCCGGTTTACTGCTAAAAGATGGCTGTCCTCGGTAGGTATCGATCGCCGCTTCTAACACCTTTTTATCGTAGGATATCAACAAAAAATCGCCAGTAACAGCAGTATAAATAGTGGTGTTATCCTGCCAATCTATAGCAGTAATTTTAACACCTTTGTAGTCACTGGTGCTAGTTTTGCGATTAACTTGTTGTCCTAGTTTTTTCTCGAATTCTGACGCTTTAATTTTATCTTTGATGCCGATAACCGTTAATAATCCCGATTGTCCGGGGGTAGTTGCGGGAAGGAAAGCAAAGCTGATACTACCGATCCAAGGTTCGATATCCCGTTGATAATCAATCTTATCGGTGAAGATATTTTTTTGTAATTCTTCTAGTCCTTGACTAACCGCAGTTCGCGATTCTGGTGTACCATATTTAGCTAACACTGACCAAGCTTTTGCATCCGTGGAGACAAAACTACTAGCAAAGGCAGTTTCTGGGATAACTTTTGCCGATTCTAAGGGGGTGAATCTTTGCCAAGGAAGTTGTCCTCGTAGATAAAGATAGACACCTCCTGCGGTTACTGCTGTTAGTCCTAGGACGACTAAACAACCGGGTAAAAATGATTTTTTTGACATAGAATTGTGGTTTGGTTAAAAAGTTCAATACTTGGCGATCAATTTTTATCTAGCTGTAGTCTCTAGATCAGTCCTATTGTAGTTATCTTAATTATCTTATCTTATCCCCAAAGGTAACAGATAACATTTTAGCTAATTTTTGCGAAATTATTGCTAATTACCGGAGAAAATTGGCTCATTCTTGGTTAGCTTGCCAACCCACCGCTTGATTAATATTAGTCAACCCATTAGCCTCTAATTTTTCTGTTAATCCTTGTAAAATATTTGATACTAGCCAGGGTCCTCGGTATAACCAACCGGTATAAATCTGTAATAAACTCGCACCGGCGGTAATTTTTTCCCAAGCATCATCGAGAGAAAAAATTCCTCCCACTCCAATTATTGGTAAATTGCCTTGGGTTTGCCGATAGATAAAACGGATCACTTCCGTGGCACGTTCCCCCAAAGGTTTGCCACTAATTCCCCCTGCTTCTTCAGTGATTGGTTTACCAGTTTCAGGCAGAATTGTGGTTTTTAATCCCGTGCGTTTAGTGGTGGTATTAGTAGCGACAATTCCGGCTAACTCATAGGAGAAAGCTAGATCAATAATTGTTCTGATATCTTCCCATTCCAAATCGGGAGAAATTTTCACTAATAGGGGTTTTCTGCCTTGATTTTCTGTTTGTAAAATGTCGAGAATTTTATCGAGTTGTTCACCACTTTGCAGGGAACGCAAACCTGGAGTATTGGGAGAACTAACATTAACGACAAAATAATCAGCATGGGGGAATAAATAGCGAAAACTGCCTAAATAGTCCTCCGGAGCCTTTTCTAGGGGCGTATTTTTCGATTTACAGAGGTTAATGCCGATGGGAATCTGTCGGGGTTGTCGTTGCCAAGATTGTTGGAGGGTTGCCGCTAGAACCGGCGCACCGAGGTTATTTGCCCCCATACGGTTTAATCCGGCCAAATCTTCCGGTAAACGAAATAATCTCGGTTTTGGGTTGCCCGGTTGCCCTTCTAGGGTGACAGCACCCACCTCGGCAAAACCAAAGCCGAAACTAGGCCAAAGTCCTGCCCCTAAACCGTCTTTATCGAATCCTGCCGCTAATCCGACGGGATTGGGGAAATTTAACCCCCAGAGGCTTTGAGATAGGCGAGAATCGCTAAAACAGAGGGATTCTGCTAATTGGGAGATTAACCATTGTCCCCAAAATTCCCCCCGCGAGCGATCAATTTTTTGCAGAGTATTTAATAATTGTTTTTGTGTTCCCTCTAAATTGCCCCGAATAGCCTTGAAAGCTAGAGGATAAAAAGGTTTAATTGTGTCAATTATATTTGTCATAAGAAGACAGGAATTAAGGGTTAGGTGTAGGGTGGGTTAGGCAAGAACAAGTTATGTTTTTGACAAAAAATTTCCAATTTGCCGTAACCCACCCCTAGCATAATCTTTATAAACCTTGACGAGGATTAAAAGTTTCGATCGCCCGTATTTTTTGATAAAGTTCTAATTCTTCAGGGCTAGGATTGGGAGGATTAACTAATATAATTTCCACTAATTGATCGCCCCTTTCTCCTTGGGAAGTGGGATAACCTTTGTTAGCCAAACGTAATCTTTGACCACTTTTTAATCCCTTAGGAATCATCATTTTAACTAACCCGTCAATGGTAGAAATTTCCACAAAACCGCCCACAATTGCCTCGCTAGGAGTAATCGGTACTTGACAGACAATATCAGAACCTTGAATCCTAAAAAAAGGATGCCTAGCGATAGTTATTTTTAAATATAAATCACCCCCTTCAATACCCTGACCTTTGAGACGAATTTTCTGCCCATCGATCATAGCTGCTGGCATATCAACCTCTATTGATCTACCATCTTCCAGACGAATTCTTTGTCTGCCACCTTGATAGGCTTTCTCTAAAGGTAAAGTTAATTTTGCTTCCACATCTCGACGAGTTAAACGGGGAGAGGAGGCAATTTTAGCGCGCTTAGTATTAGGGTTATTAAAATCTCTAAACTTCCATAAATCCTGTTCTGTACGGGGTATTTTTCCATTCCCGTTACTATTGGCTTTTTCCCCCGGACGTATCCCGCGGCGTTTATTTCCTGTCAAGGAACGATTATACTCAACCCGTTTTTCTTCATCGGAGAGAACATCATAAGCTTCATTAATATCTTTAAACTTTTCTTCGGCCGATTTATCCCCCGGATTAACATCAGGATGATATTGACGCGCCAGTCGTCGAAAAGCCTTTTTGATCTCGTCACCAGTAGCCGTGCGAGATACTCCTAAAACATCATAATAATTAACTAATTGTGGCATATATTCAGTTATCAGTTATCAGTTATCAGTTATCAGTTATCAGTTATCGGTTATCAGTGATCAGATTTGAGTTCTAAGTGAGCAGTATGTATTAAGCGAGCAGTATTAAATAGTAGTTTCCCACTGTCTTTTTACTGATTACTGTTTACTGATTACTGTTTACTGTTTACTGATCACTGTTTACTGATCACTGATTAAAACCAATCATCATCGTCATCATCCCAGTTATTTTGGGGGGGAATATTGCGGGAACGATTGCCGCCGCTGCGGTTACTTTTACTATTGTTATAACTTTTTTCCTCCGAACGGGGGGAACTTTGCCAATCGCTATCGCGGCCATTGTAGTAATTGTCCTGATTGCGGGGGCGATAACTATCTTGATTAGCCGAATAATTGGGTCGATAATCACTTTGATAACCCGGTGTACTGGGACGATAATCCTGGCGATAACGATCGCGGCGCGGTTCGGAGGGAAGATCATCTTCCTTATCCCCGGTAAAAGTCTTGCGAATAGCGCTAAAAAAGCCCTCATCTTCCTCGTCGTATTGTAGCCGTACCTCGCGATTTAATTCATAGATAACATCCTGTAGATCCGCCTGGGCGCGATCAAGGCGACGGTCATCATTTTTCTCCAAAGCGTCGATAATTTCCGTACTCAAAGACTCAATTTGACGACGATAGGAACGGGTAAACTCATTACCAAAATCGAGAGTAACATCTTTTAAGCGTCGTTGGGCTTGATCCACCAGAGAGCGGGCGCGATTGCGTTTATCGACCTTTTCGCGACGGGTACGATCTGCTTCGGCAAATCGGGCAGCATCGCCGATCATGCGGTTAATTTCCCCTTCGCTGAGGGTAGAAGCGCCTTGAATGGTGACACTTTGCTCCCGTCCGGTCATTTTATCCCTAGCGGTGACTTGTAGAATACCGTTAGCATCGATATCGAGGGACACCTGCACTTGCGGAATACCCCGGGGCGCGGGGGGGATACCGGTTAATTTAAAACGTCCCAGGGATTTATTATCGCTGGCCATTTCCCTTTCCCCCTGCAAAACGTGGATTTCCACCACAGTTTGATTATTTTCGGAAGTGGAAAAAAGGTCAGCTCTGCGGACGGGAATAGTGGTATTGCGGGGGATTAACTTTTTCATCACACCGCCGATGGTTTCTAAACCCAAGGATAAAGGGGTAACATCGAGGAGCAGCACGTCTTTGACCTCGCCGCCCAAAATTCCCGCTTGAATAGCCGCCCCGACCGCTACAACCTCATCAGGGTTAACATTTTGATTGGGTTCCCTATCGATAAAACTCCGCACCAAATCCTTAACCACCGGCATCCGCGTGCCGCCGCCCACCAGTACCACTTCGTCTAGTTGGACGGGGGACAAACCGGCATCAGAAAGGGCGCGTTTGAGAGGACGACGGAGACGACTGATTAAATCGCCGCATAATTCCTCAAATTGGGCCCGACTCAGGCGAGTTTCGATGTGTTTGGGTCCGTCTTCCGTGGCGATGATAAAGGGCAGATTAATATCGGTGACGCTGACACCAGACAGTTCTATTTTGGCTTTTTCTGCCGCTTCTGTGAGTCTTTGTAGGGCTTGCCGGTCTTGGCGCAGCTCCACGCCTTCCTGTTCCAAAAATTGATTGGCTAACCAATCGACGATTCTTTTATCGAAATCATTTCCGCCTAATTGGGTGTCGCCACTGGTGGCTTTCACCTCAAAAACGCCGTCACCCACTTCCAGGATAGAAACATCAAAAGTACCGCCTCCCAGGTCAAAAACGAGGATTTTCTTGCTTTCTTGTTCATCGAGACCGTAGGCCAGGGCGGCGGCGGTGGGTTCGTTGAGAATCCGCATCACTTCTAACCCCGCAATTCGGCCCGCATCCCGGGTGGCTTGACGTTGGGAGTCGTTAAAATAGGCGGGGACGGTGATTACGGCCCCGGTAACTTCTTCCCCCAGATAACGGCTGGCTTCTTCGGCTAATCGGCGTAAAATTAGGGCGGAAATTTCTTCGGGGGCGAATTCTTTTTGCAGACGGGGGCATTTAATTTTGATATTGCCCATCTCGTCCCGGCGGATGGTGTAGGGGACGCGCTTCGATTCGGGGTTTAATTCCGAGTAGCGACGACCTATGTAGCGTTTGACTCCATAGTAGGTGTTTTGGGGATTGAGTACCCCTTGTCGCCGGGCCATTTGACCGACCACTAACTCCCCATCTTTATTAAAACCGACCACAGAAGGGGTGGTTCTCATGCCCTCCGAGTTGGCGATGACCACTGGCTTTCCGCCTTCCATCACGGCGACGACGGAGTTAGTTGTCCCTAGATCAATGCCTACTACTCTACCCATGCTTGTTTTTGTCTCCCCCTAGATTTCGATAACTTCGGGACTTTTACCTTCGATCGATAGTTTAAATCGCTTAATGCTTGTTGACAATATTGTATCGAATTGTCTTAGTTTCTCGCTCTCGGTTCGGGGCGATTGAGGGTGTGATTACCGAAGTGGTCTTTTAGTGATCGCTGGCGATCGGGCTTGGGGGGTTTTCAATAGGGTCTGCGGCAAAAAGTTTTTCCTGGGGGCAGGGTGTAGGGTGTAGGGTGTGGGGTGTGGGGTGTGGGGTGTGGGGTGTGGGGTGTGGGGTGTGGGGTGTAGGGTGTAGGGTTTTAGCGATTTTGAGGGGGTCAATTACCTAATTTTCAGGGAAAAAGTACCTGAATTTTCCACCCGATCACTCCGGGATCTGGCACTTTTTGGTTTCCAAAAAGTCTAAAAGTCTTACCCAACAAGGTTTTTAGATTTATTCAGCCAGCCCTATCCACTAATTCCGGCGGGGCCTGACAACAAATAGAGATTCTTTCCCCTGTACTGGGATGATTAAAAACGATTTGATTGGCATGGAGATAATAACCACAATCTCCCGGTACTGCATCCGGTCGCGGTAATCCCCCCAGACCATACAAGGGATCACCGATTAAAGGATAGCCAAAAAAGGCCAGATGAATGCGAATTTGATGGGGTCTGCCCGTAAAAATTCTTACTTCTAATAGGGTACTATCGGGATGTTTTTTTAAGACTCGACCATCACTGCGGGCCGATAACCCATCTGTGAGCGCACCGTAAACATGGCCTAAAATGGGATGGGCGATTTTCCCGATCGCTTGATTAATAGTAAAATTATCTGGTATGTCGCCCTGACCAACTAAAGCTCGATATATTTTAGTAATTTTCCCCTCCCGCATCTGTTGACTCAATTTAGCTCTAGCGGGCTTTGATTTCGCCATTAAGACTATGCCCGAAGTGCCGCGACCAAGACGATGAATTGGATAGGGAGTGACCTCGGCATAATGCTGATGTACCAGATGGATGAGAGTATGTTCGAGAAATCCACCCCCCGCTAACACCGGTAATCCCGAAGGTTTCGCCACCACTAACACCTCGGCATCCTCGTAGAGTACCTCAAAAAAGAGCGGCACTTCCGGTTCTGTCCACGGCGGGCGCTGATAGGTCAATTGCTGCCCGATTTCCAAGACTGTATCGGGGCAAGCGGGACGACCGTTGACTAGAATTGCTGCCGATAAAATGCGATCGAGCCATTCTTCTGGGCTAGAATGGCAATATTTGCCCGTATAGTAGGCTAATAAGCTTAATCCTGCCTGATTTTTGCTAATTTTATCTCGATAAATCCAACCTTGATTGGGCATTGGGGTAGTGGGTGTGGGGTGTGGGGTGTGGGGTGTGGGGTGTAGGGTGTGGGGTGTGGGGTGTAGGGTGTGGGGTGTGGGGTGTAGGAAGAATAAATAAAAATAATCTCCTGACTCCTGACTCCTGACTTCTGACTCCTATCTCCTAACTCAATGTTCGACAAAGATAAGCAAAAATTATTTATTGACCCCAAAAGCTTGAGAATATTTAAATTAACATTCCGCAATATTTACAAATTCTTAAGAATTAATTGAGAAAGATTTTTATTTAACAACGATGTTACAATGGTTACAGCGATTTTACTGAATTTCATAATGGGTTATTCTTGGCTTTTTTGGACAGCAATGGTTGAAACCCTTGCCACACCTACAAGGTAATCCCAATTAAGACAGGTAAATCAGTCAATTTCACCCACAACGATGATCTTTTTTTTGTGTAGTTTTATTGCAAAGAAAAAGTTTTTTTGACAAAAAGCACAAAGTATGTAGGAGTAGTTATGGCAGAGTGGGAAGTGGGGAAGTGGGGAAGTGGGGAAGTGGGGAAGTGGGGAAGTGGGGAAGTGGGGAAGTGGGGAAGTGGGGTGTGGGGTGTGGGGTGTGGGGTGTGGGGTGTGGGGTGTGGGGTGTGGGATGTAGGGTGTGGGGAGACGGAGTAGGGGAGCAGGGAGAAAAAACTGATGACTGATGACTGATTACTGATAACTGATTACTGATAACTGATAACTGACCCCTCATAGATTTTTACTTAACTTTATGTCTTTGGTAATTTGTACGGGTTTTCATGATTCTAGATTGACCGAGGATTTTTTAGGACATCTGGGGAGCAAATCGGTCAAATTACCTTCCTATATTATTATTTCGCCTTTTTCTTGCTTAAATGAAGCTTTTTCACCGGGAGAAGCTCTAACCTTGATTGGGTTTAGTGCGGGGGTGGTAAATGCGATCGCTTTAGCTCATTATTGGCAAGCTCAAGGGGCAAAAATTGCCGCTTTAATAGCTCTGGACGGGTGGGGAGTGCCATTAATCGGTAATTTTCCCATTTATCGCCTTAGTCACGATTATTTTACCCATTGGAGTTCCTGTTTATTGGGTAGCGGTCAAGAAAATTTTTATGCAGATCCACCTGTAGATCATCTTAGCCTCTGGTCGTCCCCCGATCGAGTGACTGGTTGGTCTATCAATGGTAATTTTGTCCAACGCACCACAGCGTTAACTTTTTTATTAAATCGGTTAGGCAAGAATCAATTAACTATAATTAGGTAGTCCCCTCCCTATCTTTCCTATTTCTTTACCGCTGCTGATTTATGAGTACATCCGTTCCGAGTTCTTCAATTCTCTTGGTGGGAATTGAGGAGAATATCGCTAAACTAGCTAGTGCGGACTTGAAAGAAGCAGGTTATCGTCCCCTGATCGTGCCTAGCATTGATATCGCTTTCCCAGAAGTGAAAAGTTGGCAGCCAGCGATGATTATACTCGATCGCTTCCTCGCAGCGGAGGCCGGTGTGAATTTTTGTAGTCGTTTACGTTCCCAGGGAAGTCGCGTTTATATTATTTTGTTAGTATCTCAAGAAACCCTAGAAGAACGTCTCGCCTGTTTGGAAGCGGGAGCCGACGATTATTTTCTCAAACCCTATAATTCGCAATCTTTTCTCAAATTAATCCGTTTTTACCTGCAACCTCTGGAAATTACCCCCGAACAATTGGGTTTCGGTGACTTAGTATTAGATTTAGCCAGTCGTCGTCTCTCCTATAAAAACAAAAATATTGAGTTGACGATGAAGGAATTTGAACTGCTGCGCTACCTCATGATTCACCCCAAAGAAGTATTATCGAGGGATCAAATTCTCGAAAATGTCTGGGGAGACGAATTTCAAGGAGAATCAAACGTTATTGAGGTGTATATTCGCTATTTACGCCTGAAGATGGAGGCTGGTGGTCAAAAACGCCTCATTCATACCGTGCGTGGTGTGGGCTACGTTTTACGGGAATCTTAACAGTAATCAGTAATCAGTGATCAGTGATCAGTGATCAGTAGATTGCTTTTATTTAATCTCCCGTTACAGTAGAGCAGGAAGTCGCCTTCCCACCCCCTGCTTCAAAACCGGACTTACGACTTTCGCCGTATCCGGCTCCTGAGTAACTAGGCTACTGTCATTAGTAGAATAATAATGGGAATTATTATTTCCTTGTCTATTCAACCCTCTTGGCTGTATCCCCACCAGACAAGATTGTTGGTTTTAGGGCGTATATGACCGTTGATTGTTGCTTAGACTTCCTAGTTACCCGTCCTTTGTCAGCATATCTTTGATATTACTCAAAGCCTTGGCTTTTAAGGACATCCTCTCCCTCTATTGACTTGCGGATGGTTTCCTACTGCCCCGAACGGGCAGAGTCAATCAGGGTTACTTCGTTCCCTATAACCATTGGTTGAACCCTTAGGATGATACTGTCCACAACAGAGTAACGGGAATGCCTTACTGATAGTGGTATGAGCTATCAGCCCCAACTCTGTTAACTTTTGTTTCGAGCCTGTCAGCCTTTTGGCTCGTGGGTGTTGACGATGGTTAATTCGTATCTTCGCCCCAGGGCTATCCATAGGTTCTGGCTCAACGGGTTTCTGATTTAGGCTATCAGATACCGCTTTTTTTTCCTCGCTCACTACCTCAGATGTACCAAGTCTAAAGCAGCAGGAAATGCCGTCACTCTAGGCATCTAGAGGACAGGACTAAGGTTATTACTAACCCGCACCTGTAGGGTTATAAAGTTATCAAGGTACTACATTTACCAAGCGGCTAATCCTCTAAACGTCTTACTGTCTAGTTTCTAGCCAACGAATCGCACGTTACAGTAGAGCAGGAAGTCGCCTTCCCACCCCCTGCTTCAAAACCGGACTTACGACTTTCGCCGTATCCGGCTCCTGAGTAACTAGGCTACTGTCATTAGTAGAATAATAATGGGAATTATTATTTCCTTGTCTATTCAACCCTCTTGGCTGTATCCCCACCAGACAAGATTGTTGGTTTTAGGGCGTATATGACCGTTGATTGTTGCTTAGACTTCCTAGTTACCCGTCCTTTGTCAGCATATCTTTGATATTACTCAAAGCCTTGGCTTTTAAGGACATCCTCTCCCTCTATTGACTTGCGGATGGTTTCCTACTGCCCCGAACGGGCAGAGTCAATCAGGGTTACTTCGTTCCCTATAACCATTGGTTGAACCCTTAGGATGATACTGTCCACAACAGAGTAACGGGAATGCCTTACTGATAGTGGTATGAGCTATCAGCCCCAACTCTGTTAACTTTTGTTTCGAGCCTGTCAGCCTTTTGGCTCGTGGGTGTTGACGATGGTTAATTCGTATCTTCGCCCCAGGGCTATCCATAGGTTCTGGCTCAACGGGTTTCTGATTTAGGCTATCAGATACCGCTTTTTTTTCCTCGCTCACTACCTCAGATGTACCAAGTCTAAAGCAGCAGGAAATGCCGTCACTCTAGGCATCTAGAGGACAGGACTAAGGTTATTACTAACCCGCACCTGTAGGGTTATAAAGTTATCAAGGTACTACATTTACCAAGCGGCTAATCCTCTAAACGTCTTACTGTCTAGTTTCTAGCCAACGAATCGCACCACACCCCACACCCTACACCCCACACCCTACACCCCACACCCCACACCCTACACCCCACACCCCACACCCCACACCCTACACCCCACACCCTACACCCCAAACCCCACCAGCCTAGTCAAGCGCTGCTATTCAATCTGGATGGAGTTGGGGGAATCGATAGGAGGGGTGGAACTTCCCGGGGTGATAGTTTGACGGTATTGACTATAAAGACGGTCGCGCCAAGCAAAAAAGCCCTCGTAGGCGCTATTATCGGCTAACCCCGGAATCCCCTTGCCTTGCAATTCCCTGGGCAAGTTGAGATAGGAACCCTGGGGAAACTGAAGCAGTACACTTAATCCCGCCACGGCTAAATCGGCTAAAGTGGGCTGATCACCGACTAAATAGGGACGATTGGTTAAAATGAGGTTCAAAGCCTCTAAATCCTGTTGTAGCCCCTTTTTCGCTGTATTGATAGCATCTTTTCCCAGACCTACACCTGCCCCCAAAATATCAATTAATTCCCCCGGCATAGAACCCAGCAACAAGCGCATAAAACCGGGAGTTTCCTGGGGTAAAAAAGCGGTACGAAAGTTTTGATTTTGGGCAAAAGCGCCGAGAAAAGCGGTTCTTCCTTTTAATCCCAGGGATTCATCGGCCCATTCTTCGATTAATAAACATTGACCCCGTTGTAGGGGATCTGTGGGGATAATTGGTTTTTCAGGATACTTGCGATCGAGATAAAAAGCAATCTCCGTCGAGTCAGCAATATAAGTATCGCCATCCTTGAGGACGGGAACCTGTCGCTGTCCGGAAAGACGGAATAATTCCAATTGTCCCACCCCCGGCACCACGTCCCTTTTTTTATAGGCAAGTCCTTTATAGTCGAGGATGAGACGGACTTTCTCACAATAGGCAGATAATTCAAATTGGTAGAGTTCTAGCATGGGATGATATGGCCTCTCGATAAATCAGTTTCTCCCTGATTACTCTAACCCTATCGGGCATCGGTCGTCTAAACTTAAAGACTTTACTCCGATTTTGTCTGAACATTTGTACTAAAAACGAGCCAGGCGAAAAAATAATCGTTTGCTAATTTTAGGAATTAGGCTGGGTACTCTTAGGGAAGATAGACCAGATCCAGCAACCCCAACTCAATAGTGCCACGCTTTTAGGTTAGGATATTTTCAGGCACTAAAAGCGAGGAATAACTTATATATTCTGGCAAGCTGACTCGCGAGAGACCAATAGCATACCGCTATAGTAGAGGCGTGCGAGGGCTGGCTCCTTTCTCGGATCAGAGGTTACTATGCAATTATCCATCGACGTTTTTAATGATGTAGTTCGCTATCTCGACAGCCACGAAGAAAAATTACGGATCAAAAAATTAATCTTTTGTATCTGTAAAAAATATTGGGAAAATGAGCCTAATATTTTGAACACTGTGGCTATGGAAGACTTGGTGAAGGAGTTAGTGCAACTGAAAACCAATAAAGAACAATTAACTTTTTCTGTTTATAAATTAGTTAAAACCCTCAATCGTCCTAAAGTTTATCTGGGAGTAGCCACGGTTATTATCGAGCAAATCAGTCAATTATATAGTAATATTGCTGCCGCCTACGACAATCAATTATTACTGGTAGAGCCAGAAGTTAACCCTAGCTTCACCACCGTTAATAATGATGTCAACAACGAGGAAGATAATTTATTAAGACAGGTGGTTAGTGGAATAGAAAATCATCGAGAGACAGCGAGAATTCAAAAATTAATGTTTGCCGCTTGTAAAAATCGTTGGGAAAACGATCAAGCGGTGATTAATAATTATGGCTTAAAAAATATTGTTTTAGAACTTCAGCGAAACAATCCCAATTTCCTAAGCTTGCGACAAACTTTCAAGCAAGTTGCCGAAAAGATTAATAAAAAAGCTCTCTACCTAGCCCTAGCCGATATTATTCTTACCGAACTAGAGCCTCTTTACGATAATGATAACGATGACGAAGAAGAGGATAATGAGTCAAAAAGTCAAATCTTGAACAATCAAATAGTTCATCTAAAGAATGATTCTGATTCTGCGGCTAAAACCAGATGTTTCTCCCCCTCTAGAAGTGAACCTGTGGATTTTGCCTCTTCGATTATCAATCTAAATGAACCGCAAGTAGGAATGGAATTGCCCTTGGCCGAGCCGGCTTCCTCAAATAACAATACCAGTAATTTCCCACAAATTACCGCCTATGACCCCTTTGAAACTCGTTTAGAAATTTTCCAGTATGCTAATCCTTTACGAGCCAAAATATTGATTTTCTCGCTCCTATTTCATCCTTGGGATCGGAGCGGTCAAGATTGGTCAACTCTGCGAAGTTATACCCTAGAAGATTTACTACAACAACTCATCCAAAGTGGGAAATCTCTCAAGGATATCGAAATTCAACTATACAATATTGCTCAAACCCAAATGGATCCGGATGCTAACGTTCAAACCGTCAGTATTCTGGTGCAAACTTTACGAAAAATTCTTTAATTTTTTACTAAAATTTATCTGGATATTCTACCTATGAAACCCAACGAATTAATTGCACGTTATGCCGCGGGAGAAACTCAATTTAGTGGCTTAAAATTACCAGGAGTTAATTTAGTTGGTGCTGACTTAATTGGCATTGTTTTAAATGAAGCAGATCTGCACGGAGCCAATCTTCTCTTTACCTATCTTAACCGGGCTAATCTCGCTCAAGCTAATCTTGTGACAGCTAATTTAAGCGGTGCTAGTCTCAACCAAGCTGACTTAAATGGGGCAGATTTACGCAGTGCCAATTTACACGGAGCGATGCTACAAGGGGCTAATCTTCGTGATACCGATATAACCCTAGCGACGTTACTTGATGCTAACTTAATCGGGGCGGATTTACGGGGGGCTAATTTAAGTGGTGCTAACCTCACTGGTGCTTGTTTGCGGGGAACAAATATGCGTCAGGAAAATAAAAATCATAACACTAATTTACAAGGAGCTAATTTCTCCTGCGCCGACCTGCAAGGGGCTAATATGAAAGGGGTTGATCTGGTGCGAGCAAATCTAGTAGGAGCCAATTTAAAGGAGGCTAATTTGTGCAATGTTGACCTCAGAAAAGCGGATTTAACTAATGCTAATCTCCAAGATGCTTTACTTACTGATGCTAATTTAATCGGGGCGCATTTAGTGGGGGCAAATCTAGCGGGAGCCAATTTAGTGCGGTCAAAAATGACCGATACGGAAGCAATGCAGGCAAATTTCCATAGTGCAATTATGACTCAAATAAAATTCGAGCGAGCTAATCTTAGTCAAGCTAATTTTCAAGCAGCAAGAATGAATCATGCTGACTTAAGAAGGGCTAATCTTTCAGGAGTTAATTTCAGCGAAGCGTATTTAGTCGATGCTTTCTTGGCTAGAGCAAATCTCACCGGTGCCGATTTAAGCAATGCTAATCTAACTCGTGCCGAGTTAATGAGTGCTAATCTGATGGGAGTTAACTTCCGCGGTGCAATTATGCCCGATGGCCGGATTAATAATTAAAATTACCAGACAGTGTTGTTGGCAATTATTCCGGTATAATTGAAGGTAGAATTGAGGGTAATCTTATGGTTGAGCCAGCAGTTATTACAGAAGATATGGGCAAAATCTACACCAGCATTACAGTTATTAATCGCGCCGATCAAATTCGTGCGGAGGATGGTATGATCGCACCGGAACAAATTCGCTCTCTTACCCTAGAAAATGTCTTGGTGGATACGGGGGCAACTACTCTTTGTCTGGTGCCGGAAGTCATCTCCCGCTTGGGTTTACAGCTTTTAAAAGAAGTAGATGTGGCTACGGCTAAAGGCATAGGAAAAGCGAGAATTTTTCGCGATGCCACCTTGATTATTGCGGGACGGGAAGGGACTTTTGAATGTTTGGAATTACCTGGAGGTCAAAACAACTTATTAGGAGTAATTCCTTTAGAAGCTTTGGGATTAGAACCAGATCTTCGCAGCCAAAAACTACGAGTTTTACCCACGGAATCTAACGAGACTTATTTAACAATTTTATCGAACAAAATAGCTCTATAAAATCACTTTTTGTCTGACTGTTCCGGCTCTTTCAGCTATAGCGATAATCTCGATTTCTTGACCAGAAACTCCTTTAATCACCCATTCCACCGTACAGCGATAATCTAAACCATGAGCGAGGCTACTATATACTTTATTTGATCGCCCTTCTAAGTGACCGATTTCCTGCTCTAATTTTCCCACTATTAAACTCACCTCATCGGCTAAATTTAACTTGACTTGAATGGGACGAACGATCTTTCTTTCCAGTGCCTTTTTACTGGTATAAGTGGGTAAAAATCCCTGATTTTCTAACTGTAAAACCAGATGATAAATACCATTTCCCTCCGACTTAAGATCAAGACGAGAGATAGCTAAAAGAGGTGACATTAAAGCATGGGCAATAGTAAACTGACATTGTTTCTCACATAAATCTGGTAAATACTTTTCTGGGGCATTTTGCCAGACATTTTTAAAGTCCCAACCGCCAATTTCCACCTCTCCCAATTGGGGGTGATCAAAACTTTGCCAATTAATAAAACCCTTTCCCGCCAAATTCTCATCATTCCAACGCTGTAACTTCAATTCATCTTCCAAAGGATGCCAGCGAAACCATTGAATATAATCATCTTTTTTCACTCCCGCTTGGGTGGGTGCATCCCATAACTCCACCGTAAAACCATACCAACCAAAATGATCGTAACCGTAATCATCCATGGCACCGTTAGTCACTTCTTTGGGATGATAACGAAAATCGTGATAGACAGAAACGCATTCATAACCAGTCATTGCTTTTCCCTTGTCAGCAATATATTTATACATTTCTAAGTCTTCCACGGGGAAATATTCATCGGGATGGGTGCTATAGGGACGCAACATGACTGCTGAATAGGTATGATAGGTAACGAAGCCATTAATATTAGTGTTATTTGCCCAAAATTCCGCTTCTGCACGGGTTTCTGGCTCCGAAAAAGGAAAATCTCCGGCCCCCTGTTGTTCCCCTTCAGGAACCCAATAAACGGGATAATTGCGGTTAAAATCCAGGCCCTCTAGGGTGGGGGCAGTGGTAAAATTATAGCCATCGTAATCGCGGATTAAACCTTCGGTGAGCAAAGTGTAAAAAGTTCCCTCAAATTCCTCCGGTTCGCGACGCACCATAATGCGAGGATCTTGTTCAGAAATTTTCCAAGCGCCACAGGTATCTTTTTGGCGCATTTGTAGAATTAAACCATCGCCGTTAATATCTTCAGGATATAGCCCCGGTTTCTCATCCGTGTGGGGATAGGGGCGAATACTCGAGCGTAACAGATAGGGAGTAGTGAGATATTTTTCCGCTCCATCCACGGCTAATCGCGGCAAAATATAGACAGTGTAATGGTCAAGAAGTCTGGTAATTTGGGAATTATGACCGTATTGGCGCAAAAGATGGGAGATAGTGTAGAGAGCGACGGCAGAGCCTGTTACTTCCCCCGCATGGGTGTTAGCATCGATCCAATAGGCAGGTTTTTCTAAATAATGGCCTGTGGCTTGATTTGTTAGGGTAGTTAACCAGATATCTCGATTTTCGTAGCTTTTACCGATCGAGGTGAGGCTAATTAAATTAGGATAGGATGAGGCTAGGTTTTTGAGGAAAGAAACTAATTCGGCGTAGGGGTAATAGTGGCTAAAATCAAACATAATCTTCTGCAACTAAAAAAAAGGAGTCTCAGGTTAATTTGACAAAATATAGGATAATAACAGTAAAAACTATGGATAGTCAGGATATTGCTCGCTATATTGAAGAAACTAACGGTATTTCTAAGCCTTGGCTGTTGGTGCAATTGCGTCTCAAAAAACTGCAAGAACGTCGCGCTAGTCTTTCCCAACAGGAATATATCCAAGAATTGGATGATATTCAGCAAGACTTAATGAAATTGGGCGAATGGTGGCGAGGAATCGAGTCAGAAGTCTTTAAACCCTAAGCGGTGGCGATAATCTGTAATACTCGCGGTAAATCCTCAAATTCGCCGATGATGCGTTTCACCGGTTGCGGCCAAACCCGGACTAAAGTGGGAATAGCAGAGACATGATTAGATTCCGCTTGTTCTGGATGCTTAGAGATATCGATCACTTTCAGGGTATAGGGATGGTGTAATTCTCGCTCTAGAAGCTGATGGATCGATTCTAGGGTGTGTTTAGTATTGGCATTATTGCCGGAGACAAATAACCGCAAAACATAACCCTTGGGACTAGGGTTAGTATAGTCAGAGTCAGCACTAATCCCCGAAGTCGTTGCGGGGCGCTCCTGATAACGGAGAATCAGATCGTGGGATTGCCAAAGTTGGGGAAACTGCTGACGATAGGTTTCTAAGATAGTGGGATTAGAGGATTGTTCCTGCCAAGGTACAGTAAACCAAGCTCGCTCGTCCGTGGCGAAAATAGCATTTAATAAAGGCTGATAGCGACGGACAAGGGGATAGACTTCGGCTCTAGTATGAATACGGTGACTGTAGGGATCTCGCCAGCGATCGATGGTAGCGGTAAAACTAGGAACTAAAAAATGGGGGGGTTCTGGCAACCCTAAAGCGGACTGGAGAGCAGCGCAGAGATTCAGATGCCAATGAGTTTGTTTATCAGGATCGATACAGTAAATCAGGTCGCCCCCGGGGGTAAACAGGGCGATGCCTTTAAAAATATCGGGCAACACAATCGCGGAAGTGGTCACTTGAGGGGTTCCCCTAGGGAATCAATAGGAGCTTCTATTTTTCTAGACTACTAAACTCTTGACCCCTCAAGGATTTCCTTCAGGGTTTTTCTAGATTCTACCCCGCAGCATCATCGCCATTTCATTGGGAACCGGGGACATTTCCAGGGCGACCTCATCGCTAATCCGTCCCTCTTGATAGAGGTTAAACAGAGATTGATTAGTGGTAATCATGCCATCATATTCGCCATCTCTCATTAATTCGATAATTTCGTCATTTTTGCCGCTGCAAATGTAATCTTTGACGGTTTCTGTGTTGACGAGAATATCGTGAAAAGCGGTCCGTTTACTGTCGGTGGTGCGACATAAACCCTGGGAAATAATACAAACCAAGGATTCTGCGATCGCCACCCGCATCGATTCCCGTTCCTCGGCGGTATAAAGAGTTAAAATCCGCTCCAGGGTTTTAACGGCGCTGTTGGTGTGCAGGGTTCCCATAACTAAGTGACCAGTTTGGGCAGCTTTCAGGGCAGTATTAACGGTGGATTTGTCCCGCATCTCCCCCACCAGAATAATATCTGGGTCTTCCCGCAAAGAGGCTTTTAGGGCATTATCGAACTCATGGGTGTGTATTCCCACTTCCTTTTGTTTGATCAAACTGCGACGACTTTGATGGACAAATTCGATCGGGTCTTCGATGGTGATAATATGTTTGGCGTGTTCTTTATTTATGTAATCGACCATGGCTGCTAGGGTGGTGGATTTCCCTGAACCCGTCGGACCGGTGATTAAAATCAATCCCTTATGCACATCGCACACATTCCGGAACACAGCCGGTAAGCCCAATTGTTCCACAGTGAGGATTTTCAGGGGAATTAGACGCAAAACCATCCCCGGACCGCGCAGACTTTCAAAGATATTAATCCGCACCCTAGCGAATTCGTACTGAGTTGCACCGTCAAACTCTAGATCTTTTTTAAAGCGAAGGATTTCTTCTTCTCCTAGGATTTCCCGTAACCAACTATAAAAAGTGTTGATGTCAATTTCAGGATAGTTGAGAATAATCATTTCACCACGATCCCGCATCCGGGGTTGTTCTCCAACTCCTAGGTGAACGTCCGAATAACCCCGATCAAAGGCCATCCGGATCAAATGTTCTAAGGTGGGTTGATTGGGAGCGCGACCCGGCCGGGGTGGGGTTTGGGGAGAAGCAGCCTGACTGGGAGCGCGATTTTGGGGAGGACGTGGGGCGTAAATTTGACCATTTTGCGGCATATTCGGCACGTTTTTGGTCGGTGTCGCCACTTGTTGCGTCATTTCTTGAGTTGTCCCCGTGCTGGTTCCCGTGATTTCTGAGGGAGGTATCGGCATGGAGGGAACCGGCAGCGGCTGCAGTGGTCGCGAGGAAGAATTGGGATTTTGACTCATGAGCAATAGGGGGTTTTTTCTTTACTATTCCCCGATTGTACTAACATCCTATCAAATCATCCTCAATTTCTCAATTCCTCACAGACGCTAGATTGAGGAGCAAGGAGCCAGTAGTCTCCGAGTCAAGAGACAGGAGACAGGAGACAGGAGACAGGAGACAGGAGACAGGAGACAGGAGATTATTTTTATTTATTCTTCCCACTTCCCTACTTCCCCACTTCCCTACTTCCCCACTTCCCCACTTCCCCACTTCCCCACTTCCCCACTTCCCCACTTCATAATTTATAATTCCCCCTCTCCTATACCTTTTAAACAGGATTTAGACCCTAAAATTGTTACAATCGAGGTTTAGGGCTGATGATTTTGACTACTCATTTCTGTTTGATCGTCAGTTTTAGGAGAGGTAAATACGTTGACATCCTCACCGCCGTGAACGGACGGTGATTCCCAAACCTCACGATTTAGGTTTCTGTTTCTTTCCCGAAGGATTTTTCGCACCTGCCTTAACAGATTTACTCTGTTCTGGTCTTATAGTCGCGACCCGGACTGACACCGCAAGCCCTGCGGCCAAAATATTTTTACTGGCGTTAATATCTCGGTCATGGTGAGTCCCACAGTCTGGACAGTCCCACTCTCGAACATTTAACGGCATTTTCAAGGGCAATATACCCGCAATTACTACACCTTTTAGAGCTAGGAAACCATCTATCTATTTCGATGTAATTTCTCCCATACCAACGGCATTTATAGGCTAATTGTCGGGTAATTTCTCCCCAGCTTACATCAGATATTGCCTGAGATAATTTCGGGTTTTTGACCATATTCTTGACGGCTAAATTCTCAACCACAATCGTTTGGTTTTCACGAACTAATTGAGTGGTTAGCTTGTGTAAATGGTCTTTTCTGTTATCGGTGATTCGAGCGTGAATCTTGGCTACTTTGATTCTCGCTTTTTCCCGATTTTTTGACCCTTTCTGTTTTCGAGAAAGACTTTTAGATGCTCTTCGCAGTCTCCGATAATGCTTTTTAAAATGCTTGGGATTAGATACTTTATCGCCATCGCTGGTAATCACGAGGCTACTAATTCCTAAGTCAATTCCGATGGCTTTATCTGTTACTGGTAGAGGCTTAATCGTTGGGTCATCAAATCTAATTGAAATATGCCAACGTCCAGAAGGATGTAATCTGACTGTTACTGTGCTTGGTTCACATCCGTCTGGTATTTGTCTTGACCACCGAATAGGTAAAGGTTCTGTGCATTTAGCTAAATAGATTTGTTTGTCTTTAAATTTAAAAGCAGATTTGGTAAATTCGGCACTTCCTCCCTGATGTTTTTTCTTAAAGTTAGGATACTTAGTACGACCAGCAAAGAAATTAGTAAAAGCTGTTTGTAAATGTCTTAAGCCTTGTTGTAAAGGTACACAGCTTACTTCATTGAGAAAGTCTAATTCTTCTTGCTTTTTCCACTCGGTCAACATTGAAGAAGTTTCAGTATATCCTACTCTTTCTTGTCTTTCATACCAAGCTTGTGTTCTGAGATGGAGTGCCTTATTGTAAACCAATCTTACACAGCCCAAAGTGCGCCGCAATAGCGACTCTTGTTCTGGTGTGGGGTAAAATCGGTAAGAATAGGCTTTTTCCATGTCTCACATTCTAGCATATATTTCGTAAATGTTCTAATATTTAACAGTAAAGCCGTCGTAGAACGACGGGGTTTCAGACCCAAATTTTCGATGAATAGTCTGCCAAGTTCAGTCGAACGGGAAAATTTAGGACAATTTTTGTTAGAAAATCTGCAAGATATTACAGATAAACTCGATCGAATTGTCACCGATTCTGATCGAATCATACTGGATAATTTACTACAAGAAACTAAAATTTTATTTGAGCAAGTTAAGGATAACTCTAAAACTTATCAAGCAAGAGCCGATATATTTTGTCAAATTAATCAACTATGGTTTCAGGTATGGGAACAATATAAGAATGAGGTTTCGGCACTGGAATTAATCCAATATATAGACCAATTTACTAATCAAATTACTGCCTATAATCAATTATTTATCAGCCTTGCTCAGATCAATGAGGGAAAGACTGGTGAGGAAAAAGCCGATTTAATCAGAGTGGTGGAAGGTTCACGCATTCTCTCGGAAACGATAGATGTGTTTATTGATATGTTTGCCGATTCAGAATTAGAGCAAATTTACCAGGGAGCTAAAAATGCTCTATCGGTTTCTCATCGTACTATAACCGAATATTTCCAAGATACTGACAAATCTTTAGTCACCCAACTGAGAGCCTATTACAGTTTAATAATTTTCAGAATTCAAGAGCGATTTAATCCTAAGAATGTATCCTCAGAAACTACCTCTCATTCCCTAACAGATAATTTCAATGATATTGATGCCTCTACACAAAATTTAACAGGTTTGGTCGATTTAGAAACTGAAAAATCTTCGTCTGAAAACTGGTTAGATAATCTTTCTGGATCAATTTCTGATCAGGAGGTTTTTGAGAAAGCATTAGAATATGGGCGTGTTTTTCGTCAGAATGTATCCTCAGAAACTACTTCTCATTCCCTAACAGATGACTTAAGCGATCTTGATCCTTGGACAAGAGACTTAGTGGGGGTTGTCGATTTAAGACCAGAAGACCCAAAAGAATCGTATATTGATTATTTAGTGGAGAAGTATCGGTGAAACGAGTCCTATTCGATAGTGATGTATTGCTAGATGTTTTGGGTAAGCGTGAACCACATTTTCAAGCATCTGTACAAGCATTAAATACAGTTAAGACAGGTAAAACTCAAGGATATATTTCTGGTCATGCCGTCACTAATATTTATTATATTTTGTCTAGAGAAAATGGAAGAGAAAGCTCAAGAAAGTTGGTGATAATTCTTCTAGAGAATTTGCAAGTTGCTAGGGTGACAGATGCAATAATTAGGCAAGCATTGGCAAGTCAGATGAAAGATTTTGAAGATGCCGTTACCAGTGCCGTTGCTGAATCGGAAAAGCTAGAAATAATCATAATGCGAAACCTAAGAGATTTTGCCGCTGCCCCTGTTCCCGCAATGCTACCAGCCGATTTTTTATCGATTCTTTAACTAATGCTTCGGTAAACGTAAACCATCCGAGCGCATAGGGATTAAAATCTGAGTTAAACTGCGTAATTGTTCGGCCGTTCCCATACAAATTAACAGATCCCCGGCCATTAATTCCGTATCGCCAGTCGGTCCCCCGATTAGCGTACCATCAGCGCGACGTATAGCCAAAACTAAAGCCCCCGATCGAGATCTTAAATGTGCTTGACTAAGACTTAAACCGACACAGGGACAAGTCCTCGGATCGATTAAAAATTCTTCCATATAAAATGATCGATCGGTTCCAGTTAAAATCCCATCAACAAAATCCATCACCTGGGGTCGTAGGGCCGCGGCCGCTAATCTTCTACCGCCGGTAATATAGGGAGATACCACCGCATCGGCCCCGGCCCGTTGTAATTTTTGTACTGCTTCTTCGGTACTGGCCCTAGCAATGGCGCGGATTTTCGGATTAAGAGTTTTAGCAGACAAAACTGTATATAAATTCTCCGCATCGGAAGTTAAAGCGGCCACAATACAAATAGCGCGTTCGATTCCTGCCATTTGTAAAGATTTATCTAAGGTAGCATCTCCTTGAACAACAATATAATTTAATTCTTTGGCCCGATTTACCTGTAGGGGGTCCGTATCAATAACTACAAAAGGAATATTTTCGGCGTAAAATTCGATCGCCACCTGTCTCCCCGTGCGACCCAAACCACAGATGATATAGTGTTCCGATAGTCGATCGATCACGCGTTTCTCCTGTCTCTGTTTGAGTCCCTCTTGAAAATAGCCTTGAATTAAAGCTTCGGTCAAGCGATTAACAATATAACCGATCGTGATTACTCCCATCACGATCAAAACCATTGTAAACAGTCGTCCCCGTTCACCTAGGGGATTAATTTCGCCAAAACCGACGGTAGCGAGGGTACTAATCGTCATATAGGCCGAATCTAGCCAACTCCAACCCTCGATCAGATGATACCAAAGCGTACCCAGCAAAAACACCACAATCAGGGCAAAAATTCCCCCGATTAATTCCTGACGCAGACGACGATATTTATCTTCACTGATGGACAAGCAAAATTCACCCCTAAGACTGTCTAGTAAATTACAATAAAATCAGTTTTTAATCTAAATAACCCGTCCTTCTCAGACGGATTTGATTATAATTTCCCCTATGTCTAATCGCGCAGGAGTTCCCCAGTGAGTCCAGAAACCCTTTTAGAACCAACCCTAGTTGATCCCACTCCCAATTTAAACCCGAATCAACCCTTCGATCGAGATAGTTTTAACAGCTATGTGATGAATACTTATGGTCGTTTTCCCATTGCGATCGCCAAAGGGTTAGGCTGTCTTCTCTGGGATACTTCCGGGAAACAATACCTTGATTTTGTCGCAGGAATTGCCACCTGTACCCTCGGTCACGCGCACCCTGCTTTAATTGAAGTGGTTAGTCAGCAAATCCAAAAACTCCATCATGTCTCGAATTTATACTATATTCCCGAACAAGGGGAACTAGCTAAATGGATTGTCGATCATTCCTGCGCTGATAAAGTCTTTTTCTGTAATTCTGGTGCGGAAGCGAACGAAGCGGCGATTAAATTAGTACGGAAATATGCCCATACGGTGCTAGATTTCCTCGAACAGCCAGTTATTTTAACCGCTCACGCTAGTTTTCACGGTCGGACTTTAGCCACCATCACCGCAACCGGTCAACCGAAGTATCAAAAAGACTTTGAACCCCTGATGCCGGGGTTTGCCTATATTCCCTATAATGATATCGAAGCGGTGGAAAATGCGATCGCTGATCTCGATGAGGGTAATCGTCGTGTGGCTGCGATTATGTTGGAACCCTTGCAGGGTGAAGGGGGAGTTCGTCCAGGGGATATCGAATATTTCCAACGTTTACGGCAAATTTGCGACGAAAATAACATTTTGCTTGTCTTTGATGAAGTACAGGTGGGAGTCGGAAGAACTGGTAAACTCTGGGGTTATGAGAATTTAGGAGTGGAACCGGATATTTTCACTTCTGCTAAGGGTTTAGCGGGTGGTATTCCCATCGGTGCGATGATGTGCAGAAAATTCTGTGATGTGTTTGAACCGGGTAGTCATGCGAGTACCTTTGGAGGTAATCCTTTCGCTTGTGCCTCAGCTTTAACAGTATTACAAACCATTGAACGGGATCATCTTCTCGAAAATGTCCAGCAGCGAGGGGAACAATTACGCAGCCGTTTACGCGTGATTGCTTCTCAATATCCCCATCTATTTGTCGATGTGCGCGGTTGGGGTTTAATTAATGGTATGGAAATTAATTCAGAAAGTGAGTTGGTTTCATCTACTATTGTTAATGCAGCCTTGGCAGAGGGTTTATTAATTGCCCCCGCAGGTCCGAAAGTTCTCCGTTTTGTACCTCCTTTAATTGTCTCGGAAACAGAAGTAGATGAGGCTATGGATAAGCTAGAAGCAGCCATCGCTAAAGTGGTTTAATGGGGGTCAGATGCGTTAGGCAATCATTGATTTTTTGGCAACAAAAATTATCTTTCTCTTGTCCTAACGCATCAGTTTGTTGTAGGATAAGAAGGCTGATGTAGAAACAGGATAAAAATATGAATGAGGAAATCAAGTATCATCTCAGAAACTTAGTCACTTTAAGAACGTTTGCTCCAAGATTTTCTGGCAACTTGTTTTTTATTTTTGGCTGTCAAAGAAGTGGAACAAATTTACTACTATCTATTCTCAACGCTCATCCCCAGATTCACAGTATAGATGAATCAGAATTTCCTAGTCCCTATCCTTTTCCCTCAGCTCAACGATTGATGTTAGCTAAGTTAAAGAAAGAGTACCTTTGCTTGAAAATGTTGGAGCATTCTAATAAACTAGACTTTTTGAAAAAGTTTTATCTTAAAGCAAAAATAGTTTGGCCTGTGAGAAATCCCTATAGCGCAATTGCCTCAATGCTTAATCT
This sequence comes from Microcystis aeruginosa NIES-843, assembly GCF_000010625.1. NCBI lineage: Bacteria > Bacillati > Cyanobacteriota > Cyanophyceae > Chroococcales > Microcystaceae > Microcystis > Microcystis aeruginosa. The sequence goes on along the minus strand of NC_010296.1, from coordinate 1,411,589 downwards.
GGTTAATTCTCGTTCACGAACTAATTGGATTGAAAGATGTGCCAAAACAGAAATTGAGCGCCTCAAACCGTTTTATCCTGAAACTTTAGGACAGTACGATCTCGATAAACTATCAACAATTGAATTAGGAGCAATTTACTGGTCTTATAAAAATAGCTATACTAAGTTTATGGAAGATAGTGGCTTTAGTGTTTTTAAGTTGTCCTATGAAAATTTAATAACCAATCCTCGGGAAACTTTAGAAGATATAGTTAACTTTCTAGAGATTGAGTGGCATGATAATTTGCTTAATTTTCATGAGGTAAATCCTAGTAAATCTTTAGCCGGTGGGACAAGAACTTATCGACCGATCAATCCTACAAAAACCAATAGCTTAAAAGGTTTAAATGAACAAGATGTCGAGACAATTAATCAAATTTGTCAATCAGTGATGCAAGATTATAACTACCCAATACTTGACAAATTATCAAGTAATTAAATAAATTCTATCATTCCTCACTTATTTTTTTTGTAAGTAATGCACTAAGATTAAATATTTTCAAGGTGTGTTACAATTCGTTAACACACCCTAAGTTTTTTATGTGGCATCCTGACGCTTATCAAGCTTTAATTGCCGAAGATTATCCTCAAGTTGCGGCAATCTACGAGGAACTAATCGATAACAATTCCGAAAATATTTCTGACTATTGGTACTTGGGAGTTGCCTATCTTCTGCAAAATTTAGAAGCAGCAGCACAGGTAATGTGGCAAAGTATTTTAAGCGAAGGTAATCTGGAAGAAGTTAAGCAATGGCAAGCAGAATTAGAAGCGGTTTTAGACGCAGAAGCGCGACGACAACAAAGAAAAGGTGATCTGGCAGCTGTAGAATATTTTCGCTATCATCTACAGGAAATTGTTCCCAAGTCAATTAATAATTTATTAGCTTTATTCGACTTAGCTTTAGATTTAGAAATATTTGATCCTGAAGAACTACTTAATTATCCTATTCAAGAGAATCTCAGATCTAATCCCGATCGAGAATTACTTTTAAATGTAGTTCTCAAAAGTCTTTTATATCCCCATGAATTAACTTTAGACTTAGCTCAAGCAAGTTTACCCTACCTGGAGGAATTAGCCGATAGTTTTATCCCGCAAGCTTTTCAGATAGCAGCACGAGTCACCAACGAGCAACAAAGTCCCACTTTTGGAGTGGAAATTATTAAACTTTGTCTGCAATTAAGACCAAATGATCTGAGTCTTTTGGAACAATTGGTTAACCTCTATATTTTAGCAGAAGACTTTGATAATTCTTTGATAACTGCCTATCAATTCCGAGAAATTTGTCTAACTCCAACCCTAAAGTTATACAGTAATTATCTGATTTTGTTAATACTTTTGCGCTGGGGAGTTTGGCAAGAAATTGATCATATTTATCAAGAATATCATGATTTATTACAGGAATTAACCCGTCAGAAAAATATCACTTTAGAACCGATTATTAAAACTAGCTTTCTCAATGTTTCTAGTCCCCTACCCTACCTAGGCGATCGAGCTTTAGCCAATCGACAATTAACTAATCGCATCGCCGAAATTTTCCTTGATAATAATAGCTTAAAAACTCCTTTGGTTACTATCAAAAAAGTTCCAGAAAAACTAACGATCGGTTATCTTGCCAGTACCTTAAAACATCATTCTGTCGGTTGGTTAAGTCGTTGGTTAATTCACCATCATGATCGAGAAAAATTGCAAATAGCCATCTATACTATTAACCAAGAAGAAGATGAAATTACCCGTCAATGGTTCCGGGATAGCCGAGATATTATCCGTCATTTTCCCTACGCTCAAAATCCCCTAGAAGTTGCCCAACAAATTCAACAGGATCAGATAGATATTCTAGTAGATTTAGATAGTTTAACCCATAATCTCACCAATCAGATTATCGCCCTGAAACCCGCAGCAAAACAAGTGACTTGGTTAGGTTGGGATGCTTCTGGATTAGCAACTATTGATTACTATATCGCCGATCCCTACGTTTTACCCCAGCAAGCGGAGGAATATTATCGAGAAAAAATCTATCGTTTACCAGAGACATATTTAGCAGTGGATGGTTTTGAAATCGGTACTCCTAATCTCCGTCGAGAAGATTTAGAAATTCCCCCCGATGCTACCATCTATTTTTCCGTACAAAGTGGCATGAAACGTCATCCTGATACTATTAAACTTCAGATGAAAATTCTCGCACAAGTGCCTAATAGTTATTTTCTGATTAAGGGAGTCGGTAAGACTGAAAAAATTCAAGAATTATTTACTGAAATAGCGATTCTGGAGGGAGTTAATCCCCAAAGATTGCGATTTTTACCGAGAGATATAGATGAATATACCCATCGCGCTAATTTACAGATTGCTGATGTGGTGTTAGATACCTATCCCTACAATGGCGCTACCACCACCTTAGAAGTTTTATGGCAAGGAATCCCTTTAGTTACACTGGTAGGAGAACAATTTTCCGCGCGCAATAGTTATACTTTTATGATTAATGCCGGTATTGAAGCCGGAATTGGCTGGAATGAGGCAGAATATATCGACTGGGGAGTAAAATTAGGACTCGATCGCTCCCTTCGTCAAGACATCAGCCATCAACTGTTAGGAAATCGTGACACAGCCCCCCTCTGGCAAGGGAAAAAATTCGCTGAAAATATGGAAAATGCCTATTTAAAAATCTGGGAGGGAAGTTGATATTGACATCCTCGCCGCCCTAAAAGTGCGGCGATTCCTAAACCTCACGATTTAAGTTTCTGCTTCCACCACCGTCGCATACCACAGTTAAAAAACCATGTACTGTCTTACACAGAGTCCACAGACTTTCGCCCCATTTCAGAAGCCCGATTCCGTGTGTCCCACGGTACGTTGACCGCCTATAGCTTCTTGTACTTGTTGCGCGCGACTTTTTACCCGGCCAAGCTTTTCTGGTCGGAACCCCCTAAGCCGAGTTTTCAAGGTGCTGCGCCGTCCACTTGGTTTTCGAGACTGGCCTTTTAATTCTAACGTAAAGCCAACCTAGAACGGCGGGGTTTCAGACCCAAAATTTCCGATGAGAAAGTTATCCGCAATCAATAAAGTATCGAATCGGGGCAAGAAAAATTCAACTAAGAGGAGTTTAACTGATGACAGCCGCCACTGAAAAAGATTTAAAAAGATTGGAGGATTTAATTATCGGCATTGCCAACGGACAAAAAGCGATCGAAAACCGACTAACCACCATGGAAAACCGACTAACCACCATAGAAAACGGACAGAAGAATTTAGAGTTAGGGCAGTCGGAAATTAAAGGCGATATCCGAACCCTAGACGCGAAGATAGAGGGTTTAAGCGATCGAGTTAAAGTCAAAGAGAACGCGGCGGGAAAAACCACCGATCTCGCCGAAAAAGTCGGAGAATTGAAAAACTGGAAACAGATCGGGGTAGTGGTGATCACCGCTTCGCTCAGTTCGATCCTCAGTGGTGTTACGGGTGGGGTAATCGGTTGGCTAATCCGAGCGGCGAAAGTTAATCCCTAATGGGGTTGCTGAATCAAGAATATGAATGCTGATTTTGCACCTGTCCACCAGTCAACCTCGTCCTAGGTTTTAAAAATTGCCCAAAAAGACAGGTGATAATTAGACTTTGCTGAATAAATCTAAAAACCTTGTTGGGTAAGACTTTTAGACTTTTTTCCCCTTAAAAAGTGCCAGCCATTGGAGGGAGCGGGGGGAAAATTCCAGGACTTTTTCTCTGAAAATTAGGTAATTGACCAGATGAGAATCGGTAAAAACCTACACCCCACACCCCACACCCCACACCCTGTCCCCACGAAAAACTTTTTCAGCAGGCCCTAATTATCCCCAAAATACTCTAGGGAGTAACCTAAATAACCAACCTTAAAAAAACTCGCTGCTACACTTGAGTTAGTAGATGCACCCTGATGAAAAAGGAGAGTCAAAGAAAGCTCTCCTTTTTTTTTGAGAAAGCAATCCGGGGGGGATTTAGCCGCGGTTAGCAGGTAGTTTCGCTTTGCGCGCCATGTCTTTGAAACCATTCAAACTTGGACCAGGGCGACGGCGAGACATACTAGGAGTAATCAAGTATTTTGTCGCAAATTCCACTTCTTGCGGCTCTACTTTACCGTTAGTGGGGGCTACGGGGGCCGGTGCGCTCACAGGAGCGGCGGGAGTTTCTTTTGCTTGCTTTTCTTTCTTAACAGAAGTTTTTTTCGCTTTTTTCTCGGCTACAGGGGCGGCAGCAGACTCCACAGCAGGGGCGGGCGCTTCCACAACAGGCGCGGCTGCTGCCGTGGTTGCTGTTGCTTTTTGTTCACCATCGGTTTCTTTTAGTTCTAGGTAAAAGTCAGATTTTTTGCCACCAAAGAGATTTTTTAACATCGGGGATCACTCCGAGAGTTGGGAAAATGTAAAAGACTAGGTATTTTAAAATTTATCATTGACCGGGATCAGGCAGCAAACAAGATTATTGTCTTGACGATTTCTCTCTTTCATCTATTTTTTTCTGGATAATCCCTATCAGAAAAAGTGTTTTAAAACAAGTTAAATTTACAAAAATTTACAAAAATCTAGAACGAGAAACCCCGACGCAAACAATGGCAAAAACTGCTAGTGGGACTTAAACAAATTTCAAGCCCAAACAAAGCCTAAACTGGCTTTGTAAGCGGCAAACACATCCCGATTCTCGGTCAGCCACTCAAAGAAACGGAAAGACATCGCTGTCCGAAAAGCTTCCAAGGCTTCCACAAAAGTGTTTAAAGGTCGATTCGCCCACTGCCTTTGCAATCCCCCAGTTAACTTATGCCACAGGATAAATGTATAGGCACAAAACACCAGGATAAAATGACGAAGTAAGCTTCGTTTATCCCTGACTTGATATTCCCTTAACCCTAACCATCCTTTGGCTTCTCGGTAGAATACTTCCACCCAATTTCTTTCGGTGTAAGTCCTCACTATCCACGAAGCTGTTACTGTATCTGCCTCAACTACATTGGTGATGAAATAGTCCACCTCTGTGGCTTTTTCCATTGAACTTGCATTCATGACGATCGCCAAGTTCCTTTCTCCTTCTAGTTGAGATATTTTCGCTCTGAATACCGCTACCCAAACCGTTTTTTCTTTATCTAGATTTAGGGTGATTTTCTCCCAATCCTTTTCTGATAGGCTTTTTGCTAGTTGCTCAAGCTGGATTGTTTCTTCCACACCCCCTTCTTTTTCAATAATTACTTTTCGATTTTTTGCCAATCCTCCTAAGTATTTTAGCTTTCTTTCTTCCAGGGCTTTGAGAAAATTTGTGTTGTTGCCATAACCAGCATCTATTAAGACGATTTTCGGTCGATAGCCTCTGGTTAAGCTCCGGTCAATTAAATCTATCGCTATCTCTGGTTTCTTCTTAAATTCTTTGTCTTCTTTCCCCTCGGCTAAGGAACTAGCCGGTTGATAAATTTCAATGTCTAGGGGGACACTTTTTTTGCCGTCGTAGAGATGGGTAGTGACGGCGACTATTCCGTTGTCTGTCTTGCCAATTTCTCCTAGGTACTGCCTGCCAACTCCGGCGGTCAGATTGCCACTTTTTCGATGTCCTGAGTCATCGACAATCAGGGAAAATCCTCGGGGGATTTGCGTCTGGCGGCATTGGTTCATCACTTGCAACCGACATTCATTCACCTGACGGTCTGACCAGGGAGATTCGGTCAAAAAGTGATGTAATCGGTTATAAACTACTCCGACGGCATTATTGGCCATTTGAGTGAGGTTTTTCCTCTCACTTTCCCCTAATAATCCTCCTAAATATTGTCTGAAGCCGTTTTTTTGCGCTTCGTTTTTGAAGCAATTGTCAAACCGCCGACACCATCGGTCAAAGCATGGGGGCATCGCGGCTGGGGTTGTCTCTTTCATCGCTGATCTTTCAACGTAAAGTGCTTACTCTTTAACGATTATACTCGATTTGATCTTTATTTGGCGTTTAAGTCCCACTAGAGACGTTGCTGACAACGTCTCTAGATTATTTAGGGTTTGCTGAATAAATCTAAAAACCTTGTTGGATAAGGTTTTTAGACTTTTTTTCCCTCAAAAAGTGCCGACCATTGGAGTGATTGGGGGGAAAATTCAGGTACTTTTTCCCTGAAAATTAGGTAGTTGACCACCTGAAAATCGATAAAACCCCACACCCCACACCCCACACCCCACACCCCACACCCTGCCCCCAGGAAAAACTTTTTCAGCAAGCCCTATTTATTGGGGATTTGGTCGGATTTAGCTGGCTGCGGGTACACGGCTGCCGCTAACTCCGGGGACAGGACCACGACGAATGTTGGTTTCCGCTTCGATGGGAACGAATTCAATATGATTGAGGAGGGTAGTAACGAAAGCAAAGAGTAAAAAAGGCAAAGAGAGGACGACGACTAACCCCACGGTAGCGAGGGCGAAAATTTGTCTAGTGCTACTCCAAAGAGCTAGAGTGGAAGCGAGAGTGAGAAAAATAACGATTAACCAGACGATTATTTGTCCGTAAATATCTCCGAAGGTGAGGGTGCAAACCATGCGATAGTTACGAAAATCCTTATCCATAACAGTAAACCCGTAGATAGTCAGTTATTGTTTCAGGGTAAGTCTAGAATCGTCACCTTGGTCAATATTTAAAGGTTTTTATAAACACTTGTTGATAAATCTTTACAATTCTGCGCCGAGCGGGTGGCCAAATCTAGAAGTAAGAGCGGTATTGTTTGGTTGCCCTTCCGGAAAACTAAGTTGATATTATAAGAATTGATAAGAATTGCTAAGAATTACCGAAAAACTGGCCAGAATTTTGGCGAACGCTCTTTACAATTAAGTTAGAAAGGCAAGGAGGAGCAAGCCTAATGAAAACTTTTGTTGAGCGTTATTGGTCTTGGTTTAATTGGACAACCCTAGCCATGGTTGTTCTTGGTTTCTGGTTAAGTGCCAGTTTCGTCATCGATTTAATCATTATCCCCAGCTTATCCGTAGCTGGCATGATGACACAAAATGGCTTTGCCAGTGCCGGTTACTTGCTATTTGGCATTTTTAACCATCTGGAATTAGTTTGTGCGGCGATTGTGCTGTGTAGCTTTGTTGTCTTCCACCGCTATCATACCTTAATCCATCTCCCCGAACATCGATCGCTTCTATTCGCCGGTGTTCTCTTAGTAATCACCCTAATTTACACCTATTTTCTCACTCCCAATCTGAGCGCTATGGGTTTACTGGCTCCCGTTACTGCGTCGGGAATGTCGGGAGAAATGATGTCCTTGCAGATTGGTTACTGGTTTCTAGAAGTGGTTAAAGGTTTGATAGCTTTTACCCTGTTGCGCTGGTGTTGGCGAGATGCCTTTAAGTTGGCTTAGTTTTTGATGACAAGCGGGGTTCAACCCGCTTTTTTTAGTTCTAGCAATATAATCCGCCTATTGGATTCGTGAACGGAGTGGCACCACAACTAGGGAAGCCAAGAATAGAGGTCGTAAATATTTTACATTTCATTTAGGCAGACTAGGGACAAAAAGAATCAAGGAAATTTTTAAACCATACTTTCAGTGAGGACAAGGATTTTCTTCAGTAATGCCGATGGGGTAGGCGAATTGACAATTCCAGACACTGGCAAAGGAAAGATGGTTCTTCTCGTTTCTGTAGGGATAATTTTCTTTCCAGAAAGATAGTCTTCAAAGCCTTGCCTAGCAAGACTCCTACCAATGATAAGGGACCTGCGCTTTGATAATGTACCTTTTGGGCGAACGCAGTTCGCCCCTACATTGTGGACAAAATCCGTTACTGTAGGGGCGCAAAGCTTGCGCCCTCCGATCAATTGGGATATTATTCCCACGCAAGTCCCTAAGCAATGATTATCATACAGAGAACGCAACTTTGATAACTTGCTATCTAAAAATAAATCAGTTACAATTCTGGCCAATTAACTTCGTCTGTGAGGAAAGCTGGAAGTGTTATTAAAAAAAGCCAAAAGAAACAGCCAGATGAGACAGATATTTTCTGGAGGAATTTTCATCACATCCTGTGTGGGGACAGCCATACTTTGTGATGGGATGAAGGCCCTTCCTTCCCCCTTAGACATTGACGCTGCTTCTATTCGGGTATCCCGGGAAAAAATTATCCTTAATTCCCCCGTGGAATTAGAGAGGACGGACAGAATTCTGACCACCAATTCCTTCTCGACAACAGAGGGATTAGCCGATAGTAATCTGCCCTCATCCTTAGAAAATAAACTAGGGAAATCTTCCCTCGATACTTTAGCAACAGAAAAGACCGGGACAATTTCAACCCTAGAAGAATGGAAGGCGAATCTAGGGACAATGCAAGCGAGTCAGCTTTTCCCAGCAGGGGGTAATAACTCGCCAGAAGTCGAAAAATGGCAAGCGCAAGCATCCACCCCAGTTGATACCAATGTTTCCCCCGAATTACAGCGTTTACGTCAAGATTTTCTGATTGAGGAACCGAAAACCCTTTCTGCGAAACTGGCGGAATTTGTGGTTGCCCCTAGTGGCAGTATCTCTACTCCCATCGGTTTTGGAGCGAATTTTGGGCAGATTTTCGGTGGTTTCGCTTTCCAGTCGAGAACCCGTTTTACCAATCAAGCAGATGGCGGGTTAGCCCTAGGGGTCGGTTTAGGAGAACGCCAGAAAATTGTCGGTTTAGATGTAACTCTGGCGATTTTGAGCCTTTTTGGTGATAACGCCGGACGGGGTAGTTTTAGCTTTAAAATTCACCGTTCTCTGCCAGAAGGTTTTGCTGTGGCCCTAGGATTTGAAAACGCCATTCGCTGGGGTGGGACAGATGCCGGTAGCAGTATCTACGGGGTGGTGAGCAAATTTTTTCAGTTCACAGAAACAACGAAAGAACCCTTTAGTCAATTGACGCTCTCCTTGGGTGTTGGTGGTGGTCGTTTTCGCTCGGAAGGAGCCATCGAAGATGGGGTAAATTCCCTCGGTGTCTTTGCTAGTGCGGGTTTACGAATTGTTGAACCGGTCTCGGCCATTGTCGAATGGTCGGGTCAAGATTTAAACGCAGGTATTTCCCTGATTCCCTTCCCGAAAGTCCCCTTGACGGTTAACCTTGCCGGTGCTGATTTAACGGGCAATGCCGGGGACGGCGCTCGCTTCGTCATGAGTATCGGCTACAATTACTTTTTCCCCCGTTAGTCAGTTTTTAGATTGTCTAATTTAGCTTTTTGAATGAGGATTAAGACCATGTTGATGAAATGGTTGACTAATTGGCAAGTTTCCCTAGTGGCGGCGGTTTTGCTGACCAATGCCCTAGTCTCTCCCGCTATGGCGCAAACCGGCAACCAATCCGATGCCACTGGGCCAATTCTTTCCACCGGTGATTTTGCCGGTCAAACTTTCCCCAGCACCACGACGGTAACGGGATTTCAGGGGGGAGAACCGGCTCAAATCGCTGTTAATCAGGCGGCTGCTTCTCTGAATATTCTGTTAGCTGATAATAATTTAACCTCCCCCACGGGTACCCCGATTCCCGCAGCCGTTCAGCAATCGCTACTGAGCATCTTAACAGGGGATGCACAGGCGGGTAATAATATCAATGCTGTCATTGCCGCTCTTTACTCAGCCCCCGGCACAGCGCCTTTAAATGTTATTGAAGACTTATTGGCCAGCTTAGAGAAACTGACCAAAGATAAGAAGGTAGTTCCAGCTAAATTGCTGGCGGCGGTGCGGGCCTATAATGCGATGATTTTAGCCAGTAACGAAGAGTTTCTCCGCAATCCTCCCGCAGAACTACGAGCAATTCAAGCATTCTTAGCTAAATTGGTGCAACCCACTATTAGCTAACCGCATTTTCCCTACTCACTTCACCATAGTCTCCTTGGATTAGAGGGCTGTGGTGAAGGCTCCACGGTGGGCGCGGTGGTTGGCTGTGAGGGGGTTAGAGAAGGGGTATTTCTTCCCCCTAAAGATTCTTGGAGCTTGTCGCGCAGTTTTTTGGCGGTATCGGAGTCAGGATTAATTTTGAGAGCTTGTTCGTAGGCGGCCAGCGCCTCTTGGGAGCGTTTCCAGTAGGTCAAGACCAGACCTTTACCGTACCAAGCTTGATAGAGTTGAGCATCGAGTTGCAAGGCTTTTTCATAGGCGGCATAGGCGAGGGCTAATTGTCCTAACCGCCACATTTTATTGCCTTGATTAAGCCAGTTGAGGGGATTAGTATCGTTATTATTGGGAACTTCAAAAGCCTTGTATAATTCATCACCAATTTCTTGCAAAGATAAGGCATTGGGGGGCGAATTTTCGACATTTATCTGCCCTTGAATGCCAGACTGGGGTGCTAATTTCAAAAAAGTAGTGATGGGAATAGCGAGACTAAAGCCAATTGGCACGGGAACCTTTTCGATTTTTTCGGCTTCATTTTGTCCGTGAACCGCGATGACTCGTCCATTTATATCTAACACTGGACCGCCACTCATGCCCCCATAGGTGACACTGGTATAAACTATCTCATACCCCAACTCTGGGGGAAATATTTTCAGCAAGGGTGTAATGTATTTGGGCAGCACTTTCCCCACATTGAACAATCGTTTCCGCTTGCCGATAAATTTCGGGTCGGGCCATCCAGAAGCAAAAATAAATTGTTCGTCAGCTACTTGATAGTTAGCCAAGGTCGCTAACTGATAATTTTGGTCGCTCTGAAACTGCACGAGAGCTAGATCTACTCCGGGTAATTTTTTGATGCTATTGTAATCGAGCGGATATTGCTTGCCATCCCAGGTAATAATTTTAAGTTGATCGTAATAGAACTTGCAGGCATCTCTAGCATCTTTACAGATCACATGACTGGCAGTAAGAACAGTATAAACTTTTCCTTCTTTGGCAATAATTGATCCAGAGCCATTAGCAGTAATTTTCCCATTCGCCCCCTCTTCTTCTGAGGGGATTAAAACGGTAATCTTTTCAGCAATTTTTTCTATCTGCTCAGTTGTTGATGCCTTAGCAATCTGAGGAGAAACCACAAACACCGCTATACTAACTAGGGCGGCGGAAATTTTCAAGAAATTGTTGCTCATCTGGTTTAAAAATACAGTTGAGTGGAATTTACCAGAGGGGTGTGGGAGCGGGATTCTTTTCTCTTGGGGTTGACGAGGATGGAGAAGGAAAATCTTCCGAGAAAGTGGTTTCTCTATGGGTGGGAAGCGGTGGGGGTGACACTGCGGGCCGTTGCCGACTGGAAGCAGATGGAGAAGATGACCCCGATTGTAAAAAAGTCCCGATAGGAATCGCCCAACTTAATCGACTCATTTGTTCCCACAGTGCTGGTGAAGTCACTGTTCCATCAGCAAAAACGTAGGATTTACCCCAGAGAGGATAAGCATGAATCCCGTTAATACCAATAACTTTACCTTGCCGATTCAGCAGCGGTCCGCCACTCATGCCATTTTTAATCTTATTGGTGTAGCCGATTTGGTAGCCCCCCGAAAAGGATTTATCACTCAAAAGCGACACTTTACCCAGGGTGAAGGTAAATCCTTGTTCTGTCGGGCGATCGCCATCGAAGGGAAAGCCAGCGGCGAAAACTTCATCTCCGATAGCGAGATCATCGACATTAGCCAAATCAGCAATAGAATAAACTTGGCTACTGCGAAAAGAAACTAAGCCTAAATCATAATCATTCAAGCGAACTGTTCTGACCAACTCACCCCGATGTATCTTGCCGTCAGGGGTTTGTATTTGCCAACCCCGATAGCGATACCGCCCTAAAACATGGTCATTCGTGAGGACTTTGTAGGAAGCACCCTGCTTTTCAACTAAAATGCCCGAACCCCAGCCTTGCCCTGATAACACCTTAACAGTAATTGCTCTGGCTAACTGACGCAGCTGTTGTTCCGAAAGTTGTTGAGAGCTATAGGCATTGGCCTGGTTAGGTTCCAGAGCGGGAGCATAGCTTTGGACAGCAAGCAAAGGTGTGGACAGTCCCAATAATAAACTGCCCGCACCAGCCAAAATTCTTTTTATAGGCCGACTCACTTGATTACTATGCTCCTATCTATAGAACTAGAAAAGTTTACCAAACAGAACCGCCCGATGGTTTTTGGGGGGGTTGTTCGGGAGAAGTCTCCGGCAGTGGAGAGGGGGACGAACCAGTAGCCAGATTTGTTTCCACGGGAGCATTTTCTAGGAATTTATTGAAATAGACAATGACAGAATCCGATGAGCTTTCAAACAAAGGCTCGGTGTAGTGTCCCGCCCGGAGGTCAAATAGCAGTTGGATTTTCTGGGTTGCGTCTTCCCCTCTCTTGAGGGTAAATAACAGGTTACTGCTATTTGCCCGTTCTCGTCCATGACTAGGGGAATAGATGACCGGCAGACCATTGAGATAGCCAGTGGTAATAATATCAATTCCTCTAGGTCGAGCATCAAGGGTATTGAATCGTTTAGTTACTTCTAGACACCGTTGCTGGGGAGTGTAACCGGAACCGCTAGAATAACGAGAAACCCAACGAATCACAGGTTTGCGTTCATTAGAGCCGACTTTGGCATAGGTTGTGGGAACTCCTACATAGCGGCCTGTTACTGGTAAAAGACACTCGAATCTGGCTTGAGCTTGGCTCGGTGATTGTAAGGTCAAGGCAGGTCCTACACCAATCAGAGCAATAGTCAGAGTTTTTGTCAAAGTTTGTAATTTCATTGTCCTTATTCTAATCCTGCAAAGGGACTCTACTATACACTTCAAAGGTAGCTATTATCTCTCCGCAAAACCAACAAAAGCAAGGCTTTTGCAACAATTCTTATTTTTTGGGATTACCCTTTCTTCAAACTCCTTTAAGAGAGCAATCAGATGAGTTCGTTTACCCCAAGGCCGACCAAACTTCTAACTTACTGACCACGCGACGAATCACCTCATCGGTAAACTCACTCATGGTCATTTGTCCCCCTAAATCGGGGGTTTTTTTGCCCTCGTGAATAGTTTCAAAGACACTTTCATAAATTGCCCTGGAAGCTTTACGCGCTTCGTTAGTTTCGATATAACCTAACAAAGCTGCCGCGGCTAAAATCATCGCCATGGGATTAGCGATATTTTTGCCCTCTAAAGCGGGGGCAGTGCCGTGGGGAGCTTCTGCCATAATAGTTTTAACCGCTAAGGTCTCCTCATCAAATCCCAAAACTAAACTTTCGGCCCCGGCAATACTGCCATAGAGTTGCAAGACAAAATCAGATAATAAATCGCCATCGCGATTAAGTGCCGGAATCACCAAAGCTTCGCCGTCGGTTTGTAAAAGTAGGGCAAAAGTTGCATCAATTAACAGGGGTTGATAACGCACTTCCGGATGTCTTTGGGCCGCCGCGTCTAATTCCTCTTTAAACATCCCTTCGTAGGTGGCACTAACGGTGAATTTTGGGCCGCCAAATACCCGCGCCCCGGTTTTTTTGGCCTGTTGAAAGGTAAACTCGGCCACAGCGCGACTGGTAGCCCTAGAAATGCGCGAGGTGCGATAGGCAATTTCATCGCCGGTGGCAGTGGTTTCTCGCCATTCTTTGGCCCCATAGGCATCATCAACGGCCATGCGGACAATGGCAATGGGAGAATAAACGCCCCCAATCGGACGAATACCGGGGATACGGCGACCGATGCGGAGAATTACCTGAGAATTCATTGCTTCTCTTAAAATAGCGTTAGGACTGCCCACATCTCCTTTAATTTCTGGGGTAATGGTGGCAGCTTTGAGAGCTAATCCGGTTTTTAGAGTCGCTTCGGCGGCCTCATGAACCACTTGATTGTTACTCTGGCGACGCTGGGCTAAACTAAGATCAAAATCGGCAAAGTTAAGCGGTTGACGAATTATCGAGGGTTGCAATACTCTCAGGGCTTCTAGTAATAGTTCTTCTCCAGTTTGGTCGCCGTGCATGACCACAATAGTGGGGATATTTTCAGTCATAATTTTTGAGTTTTAATAAAAATTTTCAAGTATATCTTAATGCTTAATTGACCGTTTAATCGGCTAAAAAAGATACTTTTTACCTTAATTAATTCTGTAATTTTATCAATCTTGCAGAAAAAGATATATAATACCAAATCTGGTTATTAAAAACTGATTATTTATTCTCCCTTTTGCATAAGTGCCTCTTGCATGAGTGCCTCTTGCCTTAAACCCTAATTAATATTATGCCCGATCGCTAATTAAATTAGCAATCGGGCAGTGGTGAGAATTAATTAACCCAAGATTTAGAAAGCTTGTTCAACTTCGGCAATTTCGGGAATCACTTCCCGGAGACGACGTTCGATGCCCATTTTTAGGGTCATGGTGGAACTGGGACAGGAACCGCAAGCGCCTTGAAGACGCAGTTTGACGACTGGCCCGTCGATTTCGACTAATTCCACGTTACCACCATCCGCCATCAGGTAGGGGCGCATTTCATCTAAAACTTGTTCGACGTTATTGGGAGTCAGTGTTAAAGACATAATCAGCTTCTGGTCAGAGATTTATTACAGTGTAAGTAAGTGGTTTCAATTAAATTGAAGATAGATATTGTCTTTGATCCCCCCTGCCCCCCTTGATAAGGGGGGTGCCGATAGGCGGGGGGATCTACCCTTGATAAGGGGGGTGCCGATAGGCGGGGGGATCTACCCTTGATAAGGGGGGTTTGATCCCCCCTGCCCCCCTTGATAAGGGGGGTGCCGATAGGCGGGGGGATCCGACAATTTTTAACACCCACCTACTTAGTTACTTCGATCCTAACGCTTTTTGGGCGGGGATAACCCTTAAGATTCTAAAAGCTGCAGATTGATAAAAGTAAATTCTGTGGTGGATTTTTCGCCCCCGGCATCGATTGCGTTAATCACTTGACAGGAGGGTAAATAATAATTACCGATTTTTTCGTAGGTTTCCTTAAAGTCACGTTTTCCCTTTAATTCATCGGTTTTGGCATTGCGGAAAATGGCATTATAGCGAATAGAAATATAACCTTCTCCCGTATCGAGACTTTCCTCGGTATTAATAGTAAAAGCCATCGGTCCCATGACTCGACTGACTTGACAGATTTCCTGGCCGCGGACCTTATAATTAGACCCCATAGCATCGCCGGTGACAAGAATTTCTACTGCACCGGTGGGATCATCTTGCCCGAAATTAAACTGGTTTTTGCCGTGGGAGGCATCAAAATTGCCTCTTTTGCGGTGAGTAACGATGTCGCGCATTTGATTATAGATACTTTCTTGCACTTTCTCGTCATCAATGCCCGTTACTTCCACACTATAATCGGCATTAACTTGAATTTTGCCCGTATGGACTTCCTCTCCTTGGGTGAGGATAATATCAGCAGTGTAACCGGGGAATCGTTCATCCCAAGTGTAACGGTTTTCGTAGGCGGAGCGGAAAATATCTCGGGCGTTCGTCGTGGCTACAGTCATAATCGCTTTACTTGTGTTGATAACTCCATTTATATCATTGTCGCTGATTTTTTCGCCTCTGGCCGAGATTTCTAGAAAACTAGATGAATTTGACAACTTAACTACCTAGGCGTATCGCGATAGTATTTGATGATCAAAAATCGGACTAAAATAGAAAAAACTCACCCTCAGCGACCACGGCGATGGCAGAAGAAACGGCGAAAATCAAGCTTTATCGGAAAACCTATCAACTTCCCCAACTAAATCGCCCCGATTTATTAATTTTGCAGGATCAGATTCAAGAAAGACAGCAACTGATTAAAACTGGAAAACGGGTCCGCAATACATGGTTAGGATTGAGGAAAAAAGAAGAACCCCTCAATTTCGAGGAAACTTTTCAAGAATTAGAAAGATTAGTCGGGGACTATAACCAGTTAATCAGATTTCTCACCGACCATAAGGATGAATACCGGCGGTTTTTCCAGTCACTGACCGAGGAAATCAAGGAGGCAGTGGCGGTTAAATGCCAGAAATTGGCAGAAACAGAGCGAAAACGCCAATCTTTGGAGAATAGCATCGGCTCGGCTGAACTGCGAGATACCCTGAGACTACAGAAACAGCAGATTTTCCGCACTGTGATTCTTGTTGGTCGCGCCAGCTTGCTCATGCTCAAGAAAATCGACCTAATCAGCGAAAGTATCCAGAAATTAGCTGAAGATCAGGATACACAAAAACGGGTTTTCTCGAAAATGATCGGCGAGTTGAACGGGTACAAACAAGTGTATCAGTTGCAGCTGGAGTTAGATAATCTGGAAAAAGAAGCGATCGAAATGGCCAAAGTAGCCATTAATCTAGAACAATACCTAAAACCAATTATCGGACAGTTTCAAGGCTTAATCGATCAAGTAGCGACCATTGACGGGGAACTTTCCCGCAGTGTCAGCGAGGTGGAATCCCTTGTCCAGAACATTCTCAGTTCCGAATCGGCGGTATCTTTCCGCAAAAACGAGAATCTATCGGCTAGTTTGCTCAATTTCCTCGTCACCAGCGAAGAAAAGCGCGGCCGTTTAGCGATCGCACTAGAGCGAGCCGAGCAGGAAGGATGGCAATGGACGGAAGTGGAAATCCCCGACGAGGAAATCGAACTCGAAACCGCCATTCAACGCATCAACAACCATGTAATCGAGAGAGTTGGGAATTTTAGCACCTCCGTCGTCGGTGACTCTCCTATTCCTCCCCTTCCTCAACCAGAGACACCCCTAGACAATAAAACTCCTTCTTCTCCATCAGATTGGATGATTGCATCTAAATCTGCTCAACCAGAGACACCCCTAGACAATAAAACTTCATTTATCGAAAACCTACCCAATGGGATAACACTGAAGATGGTGAGCTTACCAGCAGGTCAATTTCTCATGGGATCTGCTGACAGTGATAATGAAAAGCCTCAACACCAAGTTAAAGTCAACAGTTTTGCGATTGGTAAATATCCAGTGACTCAGGCACAATATGAAGCGGTAATGGGAACCAATCCCTCTGAGTTTAAAAACAATCCCCAAAATCCGGTAGAAATGGTTAGTTGGAACGATGCTCAAGCCTTTTGTCAGAAATTGAGTCAAATAACAGGAAAAACCTATCGCCTACCGACGGAAGCGGAATGGGAATATGCCTGTCGTGCGGGGACTACTACTCGCTATTATTTCGGTGATGATGCTAATCAGTTAGGAAATTACGCTTGGTATAAAGGAAATTCTCAGGAGACAACTCATCCTGTGGGCCAGAAAAAGCCCAATGCTTGGGGACTGTATGACATGATTGGCAATGTTTGGGAGTGGTGCGAGGACGATTGGCATAGTACCTATGAGAATGCGCCAAGGGATGGCAGTGCTTGGATAAAAAATGGTAATGATAATTGTTCTCCAGTGCGGGGCGGTTCCTGGGGCTTCTATCCTATTCTCTGCCGTTCCGCGATTCGCAACTACTACTTCCGCCGCGTCAGCCGCAACAGCATTCTCGGTTTTCGGGTAGTCTGCGTATTCGGGAGGACTCTGTAGCCCTTTTTCCCTTTTTACCCTTTTTACCCTTTTTCTCTTTTTCTCTTTTTCCCGCCGCTAGGCGGGTCGATTTTTTTTTGAGCCGTAGGTTGGGTTGAGGAACGAAACCCAACCCAATTATTTAAAAGTGTTGGGTTTCACTATCGTTCAACCCAACCTTGTATCTTGAGAAGTAGGCAACCCGTCCCAACCTAGGTAAAAAATACCGCTTTGTAGCTTGGGTGCCTATATTCTGAAAAAGGGCGTGGACATCCAGTTCAACCGAGGTGCTTGACACCGTTGGGTAGCCACCGGAGCCACGCCGTCATCCCGATGAGACAAGCTCGAACAATCGCTGGAGGATTAACCTCGTATTCGCAAGGACGAGTTACCAAAGGGACAAAATAACTTAACCCCAGCATAAACGATGACAGAAGAAAAAACATGGGTAGGGATCGATGTCAGTAAAGAGGTTCTAGATATCTACGTGTTGCCGCAAGGTCTGACCTTGCAACAACCCAACAGCGACGTTGGCGTTCAATCGCTGATTGAACAATTACATCCTCTCTCACCGAGTTTGGTGGTGGTGGAATCGACGGGTGGATTAGAGCGCGCACTCGTATCGGGCTTACAAGCCGCCACAATACCGGTAGCGATCGCCAACCCCCGCAAGGTCAAAGGGTTTGCGACGGCATTGGGGAAAGCAAAAACGGACAAATTGGACGCACAGGTAATCGCTCAATTCGCACGAGCCGTGCAACCCCAACCCCAACCCGTGGTTGCCCCCCAAGCCCAACAATTGAGCGACCTAGTACGACGACGACAGCAGTTGGTGGAGATGCAGGTGGCGGAGAAAAACCGCCTCAGTCGTGCGTCTGAGACGGTGCAACTAGATATCAAAGCCCATATTGAGGAAATCCAACAGCGTATTGAAAGCCTCAACGAGCAGATTCAGTCCCTCGCCCAACAGCAAGCCGATTGGCAACGCAAAAATGAAATCTTACAATCCGTTAAAGGGATCGGCAAAGTTTCATCTGCCCTATGTTTGGCGGAATTACCCGAGATGGGAACACTCTGGCGAAAAACAGATTGCCCGGCTGGTCGGGGTCGCTCCTATCAACCACGATAGTGGCCAGCACAAGGGTAAACGCATGATTTCGGGGGGACGCACCTCGGTTCGCTGTGGCTTGTACATGGCCACATTGGTAGCCATTCGTCATAACCCGGTGATTCGGAAGTTCTACGAACGGTTGTTGACCAATGGCAAGTTGAAAAAGGTGGCCTTAGTTGCCTGTATGAGGAAATTGCTGGTTATCCTCAATGCCATGATTCGTGATAATAAATGCTGGCAAGCACCCGCTTAGTCCAGTTTTCCGAACAATTTCATCGCTGACAAAACGGATGACTGGTGCCGTTACTTTGTCTTGCCTATTTGGGGTACAAAAGATTTTCTTTATTCCCCTTGACTTTTAAGACAATCGCTACGATCTACTGATTATTTATTCCCCTTTTTGCATGAGTGCATGAGTAGAAAACGGGTTTCTCGGAGAAACCGGTTTTCTGTGGGTTACTCAAGGGATTTAGGATAATATTGGTGCGTTACGTCGCCTATGTAATTAATGTAAATTAAATAATATTGTCGCGCTCCTAACGCACCCTACTGGACTGTTTCAGCTAAAATAGGGCAATAGCTCGAACAAGCAGAGGACATCAATCATGGGAAGAGGTCGGCGAGATAAAGTCAATCTAACAGGGGAACAAAGAGAAAACCTCGAACAAATCAGTCGTAATGGCTATGCACCAGCTAAAAAAATTCTCCACGCTCGGATTTTGCTGATGTGTGACGAGGGAGAACAGGCGAAAAGGAAATGGACAGATGAAGAAATAGGCGAAGCTTTAGAAGTTCATAGAAATACAGTGGGACGTATTCGTCAAAGATTTCTTCAAAAAGGCGAAAAACCAGCATTAGAACGGAAATCGAGAAAAACTCCCCCCACTCCGGCAAAAGTTGATGGAGCCGCCGCCGCCCAAATCATTGCCCTGTGCTGTTCGGAGCCACCATCTGGCCGAGCCGAGTGGACAATCCGACTATTAACCTCGGAACTCAAACAAAGACAAATTATCACCGAGATTTCCAGTCCAACGGTGTGGCGTACTCTAAAAAAAACCAATTACGCCCTTGGAAAACCCAAAGATACTGTATTCCGGAACAGGATTTAGCCCGATTTGTTGCCCAGATGGAAGTTGTCCTTGACCTGTATGGCACTCAGCCATCGGAAGAAGAACCGTTAATCGCGATGGATGAAGCATCAAAGCAACTACTTGGAGAAGTTTACCCTCCGATACCCATGCAACCTGGACAAGATAAAAAAGAAGACTATCACTATAGTCGTGAAGGGGTTCAAGCCTTGTTCATGTTTTTTGACCCCCATCGAGGATGGAGACGGGTGAGTAACCGAGATAGTCGAACCCGAATAGATTGGGCAGAAGAAATTCGTCAATTATTGGATGTGGACTATCCAAAGGCTCGAAAAGTCAAGCTCGTCTGTGATAATCTCAACACTCATAACATAGCCTCGCTTTATGAAGCATTTCCAGCACCCGTTGCTCATCGTTTAGCTAGAAGACTGGAAATTTATTACACACCTCGTAATGGTAGCTGGTTAAATGTAGCCGAAACTGAACTAAGCGTCTTATCGAGGCAATGTTTAGATAGAAGGATTTCTAGCAAGGAAGAACTGAAAAGGGAGATAGAAACCTGGCAAAAAGAACGTAATCAGACTGCATCTACAGTAATATGGACGTTTACGACCAGCGATGCTAGGGTCAAGCTGAAACATCTTTATCCTGTGTTTGAGGAGGAGGAATCGGGAGAATCTATTGCACCAAATTAGCTGAAACAGTCCACTACCTACTCATTTCCCTTGTTTCAAGGCTCTGCCTTAAAGCAATATTCAGGTAGAACCGGGGAACGAGATAATGCTCTCATCGACCAACTCAAACAAGGAGCGATCGCCGATCTCGGAAGGGGGCGTTAATGTTATGTAATGCACCTCAACTAACCTATTTTAGCTAATCCTTGTAGTAAAATGAAACAGGACACTCGACTTAACCCTTAACCTTACAAAAGTCATCATGAATATTCAACTAAAACCCAATCAAGAACAATTTATCCAAAAACAGTTAAAAAGTGGCAGATTTAATAATTCAGAACAAGTCATAGATACCGCTTTTTACTTGCTAGAAATCCTCGGTCAAGATTACTTACAATGGGTAGAAGAAACTCGTCAAAAAATTGACGTTGCCATAGCAGAATTAGATAATGGAGAGGGATTAGATGGAGAAAAAGTTATAAATGATATACTCGAAAAATTTAAAAAAGCGCAACAAAAATAATTATGAATCGTTATATTATTGCGCCTTCAGCCAATCAAGATTTAAACAAGATTGCCGATTATTTTTTAGTAGTAAATATTGAAGCAGGTGAAAAACTATTCAGAAAATTTTACAAAAAGTGTCAACAATTAGTACAATTTCCCAAGTTAGGACGCAGCTATAGTCATATTAAACCATCCTTGAGAGGTTTACCTTTAGATGGATATATTATTTTCTATCGAGTAATTAATGAAACGGTGGAAATTTTAAGAATTGTTAATGGTCGTCAAGATTTAGATGCTTTATTCTCTGAGATCAAATAAAGGTTGAATGATGCAATCACCTGTAGGAGAAAAAGAACGCCTGAAAAAAGCACAGGAGATCGCAAAAGAGCAACAATAAATACCAAAAAGGAGATAAATGATTATGACAGAATATACTATTATTTCGGGAAACATTTTTGAAGACTTAGGCTTTGCTAATGCAGAAGAAAAACTCGCTAAAGTCAAGCTGGCTTCAGTGATTTACGATCTGATTACTGAACAAGAATTAAGCCAGCAGGAGGTCAGTCAAATTTTGGGGATTGACGAGGCTAAAATTTCTAACTTAAAAAATGGCAGATTGCAAAAATTTTCTCTTGAGCAGATGTTTGACTTTCTAGTAGCATTAGGTCAGAAGATAGAAATCTTAGTAACTCCCCAAGCCTTAGCAAACTCTAGTTTAAGTATCCAGGTCATGTATGATTCAGCAACGCCGACACAGCTAGTCTCTCTGCTATAGTATAAAAGTCGTTTAGCATGATACGCTAAGTAGCTGGTTATAATTAAATTAAAAATGGATTTTAGGTTCGATCCCCCCTGCCCCCCTTGATAAGGGGGGTGCCGATAGGCGGGGGGATCCCCCCTTAATCCCCCCTTAATAAGGGGGGCATCTGACAACTTTTAACGCCTACCTACTTATCTAACCTTAGTGCGATCGCGTTGAACTTTTCCTATTCCCCTTGAGTTGCTTGTCTAACCTGTTCGATTTCTAATTCTAAAGCCTGTGCTATCTGTTCAAAGTTTAATCCTAAGGCCAATAAACGAGGAATAGAGGCTAATTTTGCCGCTAATTCACCTTCTTGTCGGCCTTCTTCTAAAGCTTCCTGATACACTTTAGTTTGTTTTAAATCACTTAAACTAAACATCGCTTCTATCTCCTTTCTACTGACTTGGGGTAACTTATAAACCAAAATTGTCTCTATCAATTCTAAAAGTTCTTGCTGTTGTTTGACCTTAGGGAATTCTTGTCTAATCCGTGGAATTAATTGTTTTCCCTGCTCGATCGCTCTGGCGGTTGGTGCTATAATTAATTGTAACATCGATATTCCCAGGGATTCCACTTCCCTTAATTCCTCGAGATAAAAACGTAAAATTCTGCCTGAGTTGATTAACTCCCCATAACGAGCCGTCTCTACGCTTTCCACTGAACGCCGAGGATAAATAACTACTCCCTGCCAGTTGTTGCTTAAGTCCGTTTGGTGGAGATAGAGAAAGATTTCACTGAAGAAACGGGAATAAAACCTATTATCTTTCTGAAATTGTACTTCGAGGAAATAGATAGGCTGATTGGGTGTATCAGGCAAAAAGACTCCATCGAGACGAAAGGACAATTGTTTAACTTCCACCGAGGAGAATTGATAAGAATTGGCGGTTTCGGGAGGAAGGTTCAACAAATCAAAGAAACAAGCGGGAAATCTTTGTAAGAGTTGATAGAAAATACTGTCAGTTTTCACGCAATTAAACTCAAAAAGAGGCCTCTAGTTTAGCAGAAGTTTTTTATTGTGTTCTTCAGTAAGCTCCTGTTTTTGAGCAATTGGGATGAGGACTGTTACCCAACACCATCGGAACCAAGATTAAATAGGGTATGATGGACATTGGATAGATTTTCTCCTATCGCCGTGAGCGAAACCGTCTATATTGAAACCAGTATCTTAGGCTACCTCAACGAAATTTCACCTGGTTTCGGGTTCCTCAATTATATCTAATACCTCCTGCTCAACCAATCTAGAACGGAGAAGTTCTAACGCGTCTTGGTCTGCTAATTCGATAATCTCGACAAGATAACGTCCCACCTGTTCAACAGTTGCCGGTTGCCATTGACGCAGTTTAATTTCCAGTTCTTGAATCAGGGCATCCATATTTTAGTTTTGAAAGCCAATATTATCAGGATAACACGGCTATAACTACTAACTCTCAGGATAATGACTGTGGAAAATAGAGGAGTATTTTTTGCTCAAAGGTTAGTCAAGCTCTGGTTAAATATCATCTTCGTTTAAGCCCGCATCTTTTAAAATACCTTTGAGAGTTCCTATCGGTAAATCTCTATTGCCATGAATAGGAACAACGATAATAGTGGTCGTATTCTGTCTTGTATAGATATAATGACTGCCTTTAATTCTTACCAATATCCAACCAAGTTTCTCAAGAACTTTGCAGAGTTTTTTCCCCGAAATTGATTTCATAAGGAAATTTCCACTAATTTTTGTTCTGGATTAGGCAACTCCTGTTCATTAGCCACTTCTAACCATCCTTCCACCGCTTCTTTGACCATTGCCATTAAATGTTCATAACTTTCTCCCCAAGTATGACAACCGGGGAAAGCTGGAACGGTGGCACACCATAAATCATCTTCTTGCCAAACAATAACTTTAATATTCATCTTTAACTTTTTTGTCTTTTACTAAGCAGTATAACTCGATCTCATCAGACGTTATACAATGAATGTTGTCCCTCGATCGCATTGTCCCATGACTACCCCCTTCACTGCCGCAGAAATTGCCTCAGAAGGCATCAAACCCGAAGAATACGAAGAAATAGTCAAAAGACTGGGAAGACACCCCAACAAAGCCGAATTAGGAATGTTTGGCGTGATGTGGTCGGAACACTGCTGTTATAAAAACTCCCGGCCGCTGCTCAAACAATTCCCCACCACCGGCGAAAAAATTCTCGTCGGACCGGGGGAAAATGCCGGAGTAGTGGATTTAGGCGATGGATTGCGATTAGCCTTTAAAATCGAGTCCCATAATCATCCTTCTGCGGTGGAACCGTTCCAAGGTGCCGCTACTGGAGTCGGAGGCATCCTGCGGGATATTTTTACCATGGGGGCCCGGCCCATTGCTATCCTCAACTCCCTCCGTTTTGGTAACTTGCAAGATGCCCGCAATCGTCGCATTTTTGCCGGAGTTGTGGAAGGAATAAGTCATTATGGCAATAGTGTCGGCGTTCCCACGGTGGGCGGTGAGATATACTTCGATAATGCCTACAATGGCAATCCCCTCGTTAATGCCATGGCTTTAGGGCTAATGGAAACCGAGGAAATCGTTAAATCCGGGGCAAAAGGTCTGGGAAACCCAGTTTTATACGTTGGTTCTACCACCGGCCGCGACGGTATGGGAGGGGCGAGTTTTGCCAGCGCCGAATTAACCGATAAATCGATGGATGACCGGCCCGCGGTGCAAGTGGGCGACCCTTTTCTGGAAAAATCCCTGATAGAAGCTTGTTTAGAGGCATTTAAGACCGGCGCGGTGGTGGCGGCCCAGGATATGGGGGCCGCTGGGATCACCTGTTCTACCTCCGAGATGGCGGCCAAGGGAGGGGTGGGAATTGAATTAGACCTCGATAAAATCCCCGTCCGGGAAACCGGGATGGTCCCCTACGAATATCTGCTATCGGAATCCCAAGAAAGAATGTTATTTGTGGCAGCATCGGGACGAGAAGGCGAATTAATCGAGATTTTCCATCGTTGGGGACTTCAGGCTGTGGTCGCTGGCCGGGTAATTGCAGAACCGATCGTCCGTATATTATTTAAAGGGGAAATTGCCGCCGAAATTCCGGCCGCGGCCCTAGCGGATAATACTCCGATTTATCATCGGGAATTACTAACAGAACCGCCAGAATACGCCCAAAAAGCTCAATTATGGCAAGATAGCACGATTCCTATTCCCGAATCCTATAACGAGATTTTATTAAAACTACTGGATAGTCCCTCGATTGCCTCAAAACGCTGGGTTTATCGTCAATATGATCATCAAGTCCAGAATAACACCGTTATTCTCCCCGGAGGAGCCGATGCGGCCGTGATTCGCGTGCGTCCTCTGGGTGCTAATCCCGCCAATTCTCGGCGAGGTGTAGCGGCGACTACAGATTGTAATCCGCGATACGTTTATCTTGATCCCTATAACGGAGCTAAGTTGGCCGTGGCGGAAGCGGCCAGAAACCTTAGCTGTGTTGGGGCCGACCCCATTGCTGTCACGGATAATCTCAATTTCGGAAGTCCAGAGAATTCAATCGGTTATTGGCAATTAGCCACTGCTTGTCAGGGTATTGCTGAAGCTTGTCGGGAAATGAATACACCGGTGACTGGGGGTAATGTCTCTTTGTACAACGAAACCGTTGATGCAGCTGGCAGCCCCCAGTCTATTTATCCGACTCCCGTGATTGGTATGGTGGGATTAGTGCCGGATATCGGGCAAATTTGCGGGCAAGGTTGGCAAAAAGCGGGGGATTTAATCTATCTTTTGGGTTTCTCCTTGCCAACTATCGGCGCATCGGAATATTTAGCCGTTATTCACGGTTTGGTGACGGGAAAACCGCCGGTAATTGATTTTGAATTAGAAAGAAAGGTACAAGCGGCCTGTCGTTGGGGAATCCGCGCCGGTTGGGTGAAATCTGCCCACGATTGCGCGGAGGGAGGTTTAGCCACTGCTCTGGCAGAATGCTGTATTAGTGGCCAATTAGGGGCGGAAATTGACCTTTCTTGGCAGCATCAGGGCCGTTTTGACGCGGTGTTATTCGGAGAATTAGCTAGTTGCATTATCGTCTCCGTTTCCTCCGAAAATCGGCAAGATTGGGAAGAATACCTAAAGACACAATTAGGAGACTATTGGCAAATAACTGGCAAAGTTAGCGAAAAAAGCGAGAATCTTCGGATTTTTGACCGGGATAAACAACCGGCGATCGATGTTAGTCTAGAAACTATACAGCAAGTTTGGTCAAAAGCGATCGAAAGAAGGCTTTAGGGAAGGAAACAGGAGTCGGTCGTCGGGAGTGAGGAAATGGGGAAATGGGGAAATGGGGAAATGGGGAATTTCAGCTAAAACCCTAACACCCTAACACCCCAAAACCCCAAAACCCCAAAACCCTAAAACCCCAAAACCCTAAAACCCAACAACCCAACACCTGATAACTGTTCCCCACCCCCCAAATCCCCATAAATAAGGTGTTAAAAAGAGATTAAGATAAGTTAAGATTTTGTCTCAAAAGTAGCCCCAAGCCCCAACCCTCCCATGTCTAGCCATCCCGACTCATCCCTATTCTTGAACCGCGTCGATAAGCCTGAAGAAGCCTGTGGAGTTTTTGGACTCTATGCCCCCGAGGAAGAAGTAGCAAAACTGACCTATTTCGGACTCTATGCCCTGCAACACCGAGGACAGGAATCGGCAGGTATTGCCACCTACGACGGGGAAACGGTGCATTGTTACAAAGAAATGGGCTTAGTTTCCCAAGTTTTTAGCGAAACTGTCCTTAAAACCTTGCCGGGTACTCACGCCGTCGGTCATACTCGTTACTCTACCACCGGTTCTAGCCGTCGGGCCAATGCCCAACCTGCTGTGATCGAAACCCGTTTGGGTAAACTTTCCCTAGCACATAACGGCAATTTAGTCAATACTTTTGAGTTAAGAAATGTATTAGAAAAGCGCGGTTGCGATCTCGTCACCACCACCGACTCGGAAATGATCGCCGTCGCTATCGGTCAGGAGGTGGATAGTGGCAAGGATTGGATAGAAGCGGCGATCGATGCCTTTAGCTATTGTAGCGGGGCTTATAGCCTTGTTATCGGCACACCGACGGGAATTATCGGGGCGCGGGATCCCAATGGTGTCAGACCCTTAGTAATTGGGGTTTTGCAAGAAGAAGGTAATCCCTCCCGTTATGTTTTGGCTTCGGAAACCTGCGGATTAGATATTATCGGGGCCGATTATCTGCGGGATGTGCAGCCGGGGGAATTAGTTTGGATTAGTGAAGATGGCTTATCTTCGGTGGATTGGGCCATTAAACCGGAGAAAAAATTATGCGTTTTCGAGATGATTTATTTTGCCCGTCCCGATAGCATTGTTCACGAGGAATCTTTATATACTTATCGGGTACGTTTGGGGGAACAATTAGCCAAAGAGTCGCCGGTAGAAGCAGATATGGTGATGGGAGTTCCCGATTCAGGTATTCCGGCTGCGATCGGATTTTCGCGCATTTCTGATATTCCCTATGCGGAAGGATTGATTAAAAATCGTTATGTGGGACGGACTTTTATTCAACCAACCCAACACATGAGAGAGTCGGGGATTAAGATGAAATTGAATCCTTTAAAGGATGTTTTACAGGGAAAAAGAGTTATTATTGTTGATGATTCGATCGTGCGGGGAACCACTAGCCGGAAATTAGTTAAAGCTTTACGCGATGCCGGAGCAAGAGAAGTTCACATGAGAATATCTTCACCTCCGGTGACTCATCCTTGTTTTTATGGCATTGATACGGACAACCAAGAGCAATTAATTGCGGCAACTAAATCGGTGGCCCAAATTCAGGCACAAATCGGGGTGGATAGTTTAGCTTATCTCAGTCACGATGGAATGTTAACAGCAACGAAGGAAGATCCGAAAACCTTCTGTACTGCCTGTTTTAATGGCGATTATCCGATTCCTGTACCCGATAATGTTAAGCGATCGAAGTTGATCTTAGAAACAGTTAAATAGGGGTTGCTGAAAAAGTTTGTTGGTGGGGTTAGGAGTCAGGAGTCAGGAGTCAGTAGCCGGTCGTTTCAGGTTTTGTTGTCCTCTTTTTTTTGTACCAGTTTGTGTACTCAAAGAAGGATAATGCAAGGTTTTTGAAGGTCTTAATCCTATTTTCGCAGCATGAACATCGGATTTTAGCAGGTCAAAAGCCTTATTTTAAAAGGGTTTTACCATTATTCAGCAAACCCTAAATAGCCTCACGGCTAAATCCTCTGAAAACAATCGGCAATTTCCTGGGGAGTTAAAAGAGAATTAGGATAACCGGAAAGTTGTCCTAATTTTTGTGCTAATAAAACTGCTTGGGGTGGAGTTAGATAGGTTTTGGCCAAGAGATCGGTTTGATGATAAGCTTGCCGGATTGGGGCATCTAAAAGAATAGTTCCTTGACCCATAATAATTACTCTTTCGGCGTATTCTGGCATTAAATAGAGGTGATGGGTGATCACAATCACGGTTTTGCCCATCTGGTGTAATTGACGACTCACCTCTAAAATTGCCTTAGCTCCTTGGTAATCTTGGCCAGTGGTGGGTTCATCAAAGACCACTATACGCGGTTCCATGGCTAAAATTGCCGCAATCACTACCCGCGCTCGATCGCCTTTCGGTAAGGAGAGAGGATGATAGGATCGATATTCTAGCAATCCCATGGCTTCTAGACTTGCTTTCGTGCGTTGGGTAACGATTTCTGGAGGATAACCGAGATTAGTCAGGGCAAATGATACTTCTTTCTCGACAGTGGTGTTAAAAATCTGATTATCGGGATTTTGGGCTACATAACCGATCGAACGAGCTAAATCACTGACAGAAAAGCTACCGGTCGAACGTCCGTCAATCATAACTTGACCGGTGGTCGCCGAGAGAAGATTGAGAAAATGCTTGACTAAAGTGCTTTTTCCTGCGCCATTTTGACCGATAATCAGCAGATATTCCCCTTCGGCAATATCGAGGGACACATCCCGCAAGGCGGTAGTACCATCGGGATAGGTATGGCAGAGATTTTTTACCCTCAGTATGGGGTTTAAGGGGTCAGAAACCGACGATAAGGGAGGGGTTGGGGTTCTATGATGGTAAAAGGATTTAAGCTCGTTTAAACGGGCAAAACTGCGGTCTAGGGTGACAGGAATAGAATTTATCGCCCCGATTTTTTGATTGATCAAGGCAAAAGTAGTGGCCACTTGCGGGGGACGCAGGGCATTTTCCTGTAAAAGTTGTACTTGGGAGTAGATCTCTGCTGGGGTTCCCATGGCTTCGATCGCACCCTCCCTTAATAGTACCAGGCGATCGGCATATTCGGCCATTTCCTCGGCCGCGTGGGAGACCATCACAATAGTGACACCGAGATGGCGATTTAATTCCTTAATGGTGGCGAAAACTTCTTGGGCTCCCACCGGATCCAGTTGGGAGGTGGGTTCATCGAGAATTAACAAAGCGGGCTGAACTGCGAGAGCGGCGGCGATCGCTAATCGTTGTTTTTGTCCTCCCGATAGTTCCCCCGGCGATTTTTTTTCCATTCCCTCTAACCGGACTGCCGCTAAAACTTTGGGAATGCGCGCTTTAATTTCCTCTCGCGGTAGCCGTAAATTTTCTAGGGTAAAAGCGATTTCATTTTCTATGGAAGTGGCTAAAAGTTGTGTTTCGGGATCTTCAAATACTGCCCCCACATAGCGGGCCAAGGTGCTAACGGGATGGGTTAAAGTATCTAAACCGGCTACCGTTGCATAACCAAAAAAACGCCCTCCGTAAAATTGGGGGACAATACCGTTAAGAGTTAAACAGAGAGTAGTTTTTCCCGCACCTGTGGGCCCGATAATACCTAAAAATTCGCCTCGATGAATTGCTAAAGAGATATTTTTAAGCACTAGATTGGAGGATTCGGGATAAATATAGGAAACTTTCTCTAATTGGGCGATGATTTCCATTATCGGTGGGGAATAGAAGACGGGAGTGGGGTAGATGGGGAGATATTTTTCAGGGAAATTTGAATTAGGGACGCTTCTATTTTTCGCTACCTCGATCGATGAACTTGATTATCACACAGGTGGCCCACTACTCTGTGATTTATCCTGCAATTGTACCAGTTACCCTTCGCCCGTTCGCAGAAAAACTTAATATTTTCACTCTTGACAAATTTGCTGTAAGGTGCTAAAGAAATCGGGGTAGGAAATGCCAGCCGCTTCAGCGCGATGGATAGTGGTGGGTTGACGGGAATTGAGGGCAGCGATCGCTAGACTCATGGCAATGCGATGATCGGTAAAACTGTCCACTTCCGTGCCGAATAGGCCTGTACCGCCGGTAATCTCTAAACCATCGGGTAATTCCCTTACTTTTGCCCCTAGGCGATCAAGTTGGGTGGCCATCACCGTCAGGCGATCGCTTTCCTTCACCCGTAGTTCCTCGGCATCCTTGATAATTGTCGTTCCTTGGGCAAAAACCGCCGCTACTGCCAAAATCGGAATTTCATCGATCAGACGGGGTATAATCTCACCAGCGATCGTGGTTGCCTGTAGTGGACTGGATTTCACCCGCAGATCCGCCACCGGTTCCCCCGTCACCACCCGTTGATTTTCGAGGGTGATATCTGCTCCCATTGCCTGTAAAACCTGTAAAACTCCGGTTCTAGTCGGGTTTATTCCCACATTTTCGATTAATAACTCGGAATTAGGCACAATTGCTCCCGCTACCAACCAAAAGGCCGCCGAACTGATATCCCCGGGTACAATCACCGTTTGTCCAGTTAAAGTGGGATAACCCGTCACCGTGACGCTATTAGTCTCCCCATCCACCTCAATATTTGCCCCAAAAGCGCGCAGCATCCGTTCACTGTGATCGCGAGATAAAGCGGGTTCCGTGATCGTGGTTTTCCCCTCCGTTAACAGTCCTGCGAGGAGAAGACAGGATTTCACCTGTGCAGAAGCGACGGGAGAATAGTAGTGGATCGGTTGCAGAGATTCCCCAGAAACGGCTAAAGGAGCCAAAGAATTGGCTTTTCTGCCCCAAATTTGCGCCCCCATTTCTTTGAGGGGTTTCACCACCCTGGACATGGGACGCGATCGCAGGGAAGCATCACCGGTAACGACAAAAAAACGGTCTTGATGACCAGCCAATAATCCTAACATTAAGCGGATCGTCGTGCCGGAATTGCCCGCGTCGAGGATTTCTAAGGGTTCCTCAAGATTGCCTAAACCCCTACCTTTAACGATCACTTTCTCGCTGTTGAGTTGGGAAATTTCCACACCCATGGCACGAAAACAACTAGCGGTACTGCGGGGATCTTCGCCCAATAATAACCCATGAATAACGGTTTCTCCTTCGGCGATCGCTCCTAACATCAGGGAGCGATGGGATATAGATTTATCGCCTGGGATGGTGATTTTTCCCCGTAATCCCGTGATTTTACCCGGATCGATGACTAAATCTTGATGGGATTGAAGGGGGTTAAGGGTGACAATAGACATGATCGTTAGGCAGATGAAGACAAGCTCGATCTATTTTCCCTCTTTACCTCGCCCTTTCCTTGTCAAGTTATGTAAAGAATATTAAGCTAGAAGCATTCAGTCATCAGTTTTTTGTTATGCCCACTACTGCCCAAGAAGTTTATAATCAAGTGGTTTGTCACTTATCATCCGGGGAACGTTTGCGATTGGCCACAATCATTCTCAATGAACTTGTCGGACAACAACAACAACCATCGCTCGATCAAAGTGATACCTGGACTGAGGAGGATCAGATCGATCTTGTCAATTTTTCCCTAAACTATGCGGCCAAAACTTTCTCTGATGTGGAGGGGGGTTGATTGGTGACGTTTTCCACTGGAGATGTGGTGACAGTTGATTTTCCCGGTGTGACAGGAATTAAGCGCCGTCCGGCTGTGGTTTTGTCATCGAAAATTTGGGTCTGAAACCCCGTCGTTCTACGACGGCTTTACTGTTAAATATGAGCATCGTTTACGAAATATATGCTAAAATGTGAGACATGGAAAAAGCCTACTCGTTCCGATTTTACCCCACACCCGAACAAGAGTCGCTATTGCGGCGCACTTTGGGCTGTGTAAGATTAGTTTACAATAAAGCTCTCCATCTCAGAACACAAGCTTGGTACGAAAAGCAAGAAAGAGTAGGCTACGCTCAAACTTCTTCAATGTTGACCGATTGGAAAAAACAAGAAGAATTAAACTTTTTAAACGAAGTAAGCTGTGTACCTTTACAACAAGGGTTAAGACACCTACAAACAGCTTTTACTAACTTCTTTGCTGGTCGTACTAAGTATCCTAACTTTAAGAAAAAACATCAGGGAGGAAGTGCCGAATTTACCAAGTCTGCTTTTAAATTTAAAGACAGACAAATCTATTTAGCTAAATGCACAGAACCTTTACCTATTCGATGGTCAAGAAAAATACCAGACGGATGTGAACCAAGCACAGTAACAGTCAGATTACATCCCTCAGGACGTTGGCATATTTCAATTAGATTTGATGACCCAACGATTAAGCCATTACCAGTAACAGATAAAGCCATCGGAATTGACTTAGGAATTAGTAGCCTCGTGATTACCAGCGATGGCGATAAAGTGTCTAATCCCAAGCATTTTAAAAAGCATTATCGGAGACTGCGAAAGGCCCAAAAAAGCCTTTCTAGAAAACAGAAAGGGTCAAAAAATCGGGAAAAAGCAAGAATCAAAGTAGCCAAGATTCACGCTCAAATCACCGATAGCAGAAAAGACCATTTACATAAGCTAACCACTCAATTAGTTCGTGAAAACCAAACGATTGTGGTTGAGAATTTAGCCGTCAAGAATATGGTCAAAAAACCCAAGTTATCTCAGGCAATATCTGATGTAAGCTGGGGAGAAATCACTCGACAATTAGCCTATAAATGCCGTTGGTATGGGAGAAATTACATCGAAATAGATAGATGGTTTCCTAGCTCTAAAAGGTGTAGTAATTGTGGGCATATTGCTGAGAAAATGCCGTTAAATGTTCGAGAATGGGACTGTCCAGACTGTGGGACTCACCATGACCGAGATATTAACGCCAGTAAAAATATTTTGGCCGCAGGGCTTGCGGTGTCAGTCCGGGTCGCGACTATAAGACCAGAACAGAGTAAATCTGTTAAGGCAGGTGCGGAACCCCGCAAGGGAAAGAAACAGAAACCTAAATCGTGAGGTTTGGGAATCACCGTCCGTTCACGGCGGTGAGGATGTCAACAGACTGATGTAATAGTTGGACTGATCACAACTCAGTCAAAAGTGCTAGGAATCACTGATTATGCGCTTCAGGATTGGGTCTGGGCCGGGTTACGGGTCGCTGCGATATTTCGTTGTTTTATCGTAACTTTGCCACCATCTGCAAATTTAGCTGTGATTGGACATTGATCAGAGCGTGACTGGCAAGGAATCAAGGCTTGTGTTAGAATTTCCCTCACAAGTTTGGAGGAAACAAAACCCTAGTCGATTACTTAATCTTCTTTTTTTATAGAAGGAGAGAAGATTTTGAAAAAATTAGTCAATGTTACTCACTAATTGGGATAATAAGTTATGAATGGATTACGAACAAATTCTCAAGCTGGTTGGTTAAATATAGAGCAGGAATTAGTCTTACTTTTAACAGCAACAATTAATATTAAAGGTATGCCGAATGCCTATCCAACTGTTCCTGAACAAAGACAGGAAGATTACTATAATTCCCTGAAGTATTATATTAATTTTCATCCTCGTATCAAAAAAATACTATTTGTGGAAAATTCTGGTTGGCCTCTTGATCGACTGCAAGAAACGACTCAAGAAAATCCCCATAACAAACAAATTGAGTTTATTTCACTAGATGCCAATGATTTTCCTCGTGATTTTGGCAAAGGTTACGGCGAAACCTTATTAATAGAGCAGGGAATTTTAAAATCAGCACTAATAAAAGATTCTTCTTATATTGCCAAGATAACTGGGAGAATTTATCTGCTTAATATGACCGATATTTTAGAGGCGATTAAACATCAATTTGAATGTTTGTGTGATTTTAAGTGGCCAATTTTGCAACAATTACGGAACAAACAAAATAATCCTTCTTATGCAGATACTCGTTTCCTTGTCTTTAGCAAATACTTCTATGAAAGATACCTGCATCCGATGCACAAAAATCATCAGCAGGGTTGTTTTTACAGTGAACATCGATATTATCAAGCTATTAATTTAGCATCACAATCGGCTAATGTTTGTAAAAGGTTTCCGGTTGAACCGAAATTTTCTGGTATTGCGGGACATTTTGAAGGAAAAGACTATAATAGTCGTTCCGAACAGTTGAAATACGCAATTCGTGTCTTGACTCGTCAAACTATGCCTTGGCTATATCTGTAAAGGGTCGTGCTTAGTGGTGTATCAAAGTCAGTGGCAATAAGGCGGTAAAAGCTGTAAAATAAGCGCACAGGATGCTGGATTTTCAGGATTTTATCTTTTCGCTTCCCGTCCCCTGTGAACTAGGAAAGCCTTACTTTGCAAAGGTTTTACACCAATTGTGGATGCAAAATTCCCTTTCGCATTTCACTACATGGAAAAAAACTACCAAAAGCTGATAACTGATAACTGATAACTGATAACTAATAACTGATTATGTCTCGTCGTCAACTGTTGAGTTTTTTAATTGCAGTAATTCTGGCATTTTTTGCCTTTATTCCCGATGCTAACGCTTTAGGTGGCCCCCAACCCCCTTTAAATCAACTGGCACCCGATTTTACCCTACCGACTAACACGGGAGAAGGAAATATTTCCCTATCGGACTATCGGGGTAAATGGGTGGTTTTGTATTTTTATCCCAAGGATTTTACCCCCGGCTGTACCCTAGAAGCGCGGCGTTTTCAGCAGGATTTGCCGAAATATATGGCTAAAAATACGCAAGTTTTAGGGGTAAGTGCCGATGATGTCGATTCTCATGCGGAATTTTGTGACTCGGAGGGTTTAAAATTTCCCTTACTGGCAGATACTACCGGAGATGTTAGTAAAGCTTATGGTTCTTGGATGGGTTATGTTTCCCTGCGTCATACCTATCTTATCGATCCGCAAGGGATTTTAAAAGAGATTTATTTAGGGGTAAATCCTGCCATTCACAGTGCCGAAGTTTTAGCACGTTTAGAGGAATTACAGGCGAGTTCTTGAGATGATTGGTCTTGAATCTAGAAATTATCTTGATAAAAGCTATCTGCAGCCGATGGGATAAAAAAAATCCCGACCACGATTTTTTCATCGGTGGGGGATATAGACTAACAACCTTAACCGAGATAATCAGGACTAATTGCAATTATCGTCCTTATCACCCTTACAGTCACGGTTTTGTAAAATTAGCGGCGAAGAGGAACGGTCAAAATGGTTATCTTGACTATTAACCGCTAAAGTGTGAGGAAGAAAACCTAACAGCAAGGAGACCACAACAAACAAGGTTAACGAGATTTTCATGGTTTTACTCCCTTAGACACCATCAGGTAATTGACCTATTTTTACCATAGGGCTTTTCCGCTCGGATGTCAGTCCCATTGCCAAGAGGGAAAAAGGGGTTAACATGGAAAAAAGGGGAATATAAGTAGAATAAAGTAGAACCGGATGAAACCACAGGGATGGGACGAGTTTCTTAAACATCTAGCTAGAGAATACGGTGTTCAGGGTAAATTAAAGGAGATTTTTTTAGTTCGTTTTGCCTACGAAAATTGGCGCAAACCGGATGAGGAAATTTGGGAAATGGCCGAGGCCGCCAGCCATGAAACCTATAAAAAACAAATGACTAAAATATATAGCTATTTCTCGGCAGATAAAGATAATGGCTGTCCGGAACTAGAATTAGGTAGTAAAGGGCCGGGTAAGTTCCAAATCCTCCGAGAATGGTTCAAAGATATCAAATATCCTGAATGGAGAAATCAACCCACCCCGATACTAGCAGAAAAATCGGTTATAGATAGTTATATTAGCCGCCCTCCCGTCGAAAGCGACTGTTATCAAGAAATTAATCGTCCGGGGTCACTCATTCGCATTAAATCCCCCGAAAAGACCGGTAAAACTTCTCTGCTTAAACATCTGCTCGCTCAGGCAGATAGTTGGGGACATAGCACAGTTTATATTAATTGTCAAGTGGCAGAAAAGGCGATGTTTGCCAGTTTAGACCGATTTTGTCGCTGGTTTTCGGCAAATGTTAGCCGAGAATTGGGTTTAAAGCCGCAATTAGATGAATATTGGGATGAGGAACTATTTGGCAGTTTAATCAGTTGTCAAACCTATTTTCAGTCCTATCTTTTGGAACAGATTAACGGGCCGCTCTTTTTGGCCCTAGATAATTTAGACAGAATTTTCGAGTATCCCGACATCGCTAGGGATTTTCTGCCGCTTTTGCGCTGTTGGCACGAAGAAGCTAATAATTTAGAAATCTGGCAGAATTTGCGGTTAGCGATTGCTAATTCCACGGAAATCTATATTCAATTGGACGCTAATCAATCTCCCTTTAATGTCGGCCGTGCGATTAAATTACCCGGTTTTAGCCTCGAACAACTGGAAAACTTGGCTAGTAGCTACGGATTGCCTAAAAATGACGATAATCAGCGTTTTATCAGCGATTTAATTGCTCTAGTCGCTGGTCATCCCTATCTTAGCCGTTTGGCCCTGGAAGCGCGGGTGCGTGGGGAAAAAAATATTCTCCCTAATGCTGCTACCCAAGGGGGAATTTATGCGGCACACTTGCGTCATCACTGGGATAATCTGCAAAAACAGCCGGAATTATTGACAGGGATGGGGGAAGTGGTTAATTCTTCCGATAAGGGAGCGCGATTAGAACCGATTACTGCCTATAAACTGGAAAGTATGGGTTTAATTCAGTTAAAAGGCGACCTAGCCCAGCCTAGCTGTCAATTATATCAGCTTTACTTCCGAGAGGAACAAACTGGCAGCGATCTCTAGTGGATAATTATACTAAATCCGTTGAGTACAGGCTACATATCAGGACAGGCACTCATGCAAAGGGGAATAAATAATCAGTTTTTAATAACCGGATTTAGTATCACATTTGCAGAAATATCGACAATCAGCAATTATTAGTGACTCTTAAATTATTACAAATATATCAGCAGCTGCGTGTAAGCATCCCACCGAAAAGCTCATGCGCAGGGGGTTCGGGGGAGGCGCTTCGTCCCCCGACGGGGGGTTTGGGTAGGGTTGATTCATTTAAATTAAGTACAGCTGATTTTGAGTCAATAAATTTGAATGAAAATTCTCAAGTTTATCTTTTTCTAATCAAAAGAGTTAGTGACAATAACTAATCTTTAATCCTCTGCCAATATTGATTATGAATAAATTGATAAAGCTTGTTCCCAAGCCACTAAAAGCCTATCTCTCTTGAAATTTTCTGAGAGTACATCCTGTTAATTTAGCTAATTTTTCTGCTTCTTACGTCGATAAAACTATCAGTTTTTCCCAACGTTCAGCTAACCACCTCTGTCCCTCTGTTATTGAGAGAAAACCCAAACCTCTGAAAAGATTCAATCCTATAGTTGTGAGAATTGACCAATTGCTGGCCGCTTGAAAATCACTTATCTCGCTTTTATCTTCCTCAAAAATTACATCTTTTACC
Source organism: Microcystis aeruginosa NIES-843 (assembly GCF_000010625.1). Classification (NCBI taxonomy): domain Bacteria; kingdom Bacillati; phylum Cyanobacteriota; class Cyanophyceae; order Chroococcales; family Microcystaceae; genus Microcystis; species Microcystis aeruginosa. Next base: position 1,374,383 of record NC_010296.1, on the reverse strand, counting down.
CAATGTAACTGATTTTCTATTTTCCAATGTCCTCGAATAATTTTAGCAAATACTTGGGCGGATTCGGTTAGGCTACTGATATAGTAAGCTGTTTCTTCATAAGTTTTATCCCCGCGACTACCCCTTCTTTCTACTTTAATAATTCGGCGCAGATTTTCAAACCCTTGTCTTTCATTTTTCCTCACTTTAAAAACTTCTATTTTTCTTGATATTTTTCGTCCATGACTATTATCTTGTTCAAGAAAACAACTTTCTGGCTTTGAGGAACTACTCAGGTCTTGTATTCGCTTATAAAGATTTTTCTGATTTCCTTTAACTGTGATAACATAATCATTTTTACTCTTGGTTATTAGGCTGATTGTTTTTTTCTGGCAGTGTAAAGCATCCCCAGTAAAAACTTTATTTTGGAGAGTGCAATCTTCAATTATAGCTTGACCTTCGTCGATTTCAGACCCTTTTTTGTTTTCGATTCTTTTTAAGTGTAATACCAAGCCACTTTCTTGACTAAACAATGAGATAAACATGATAAAATTTTGTTGTTCATTGTTAGGATTCTTTAGGGTGTTTTTGAGACTTTTTCCATCTATGTCTAGCCAATTTATATCATCTCTTTGTCCATATTCTTGTAATGCCCATTCATTAAACATTTTTAACAAAATCTGCCATTCTACTCCCATCATTACCCTTCTAATTGTTGAATAGGATGGGACTTTTTCTGGAATTATGTTAAATTCTTGACTGAGCCTGTGCCGATTATTTTTAGCAAACTCTCCTAGCTCTCTATAACCTGAGTATCCTAGCATTGTTCCCAGTATTATTACTACTAATACTATCCATAAAGGGTGTCTTTTTCCTTTATCTTTCCGAAAGTCCTTGACTTGTTTCAGTTTTTCTATTAAGCTCAACATATATTTGAAAAGTTGCCGGTCACTCCTCATTTTACAAAGACAGTGATCGCTTTTACTTTTGATATTCTGATGGGAGAATGAAACAGCCCTAGGGGTTTGGGGGGTAGAACCCCCCAAAAGCTTGGATTGAGTAATAAAATCGGAAGTAACGATCAATTTTGGCAGATAGTTTCCCTTTAAAAATCCCAACTTAGTAGATTTACAAAAATGAGATGCACCCGCTCAAAGATTGCTCAACTTGCTAAAGATTGTAGTTCGGAAGTGCCATAAACTCTCACGATTTTGTCTTGGCAGGCCGTGGCGATATAATTACCATCGGGACTAAAACAAACCGAATAGATTTTCTGGGGATGGGGAATAGAAATAATCGCTTTTCCTGCTTTTAAATCCCATAATTTTAAGCTTTTATCATCACTACCACTGGCTAATAGTTGATTATTAGTACTAACACTAACTGAATTGATATGATCACTATGTTCGCTGAGAGTTTTTACCTCTGTACCTCTTTTAATATCCCAGATTTTAATAGTTTTGTCTTTGCTGCCACTGGCTAAAAATTTGTTATTACTGCCGAAATCTACCGATAAAATACCTCCAAACCAATCGGAATGACCTTTTAAGGTAATACTGCTCTTTTCTCCCAGATTCCAAATGATTACCGTTTTGTCATTTTCGCCGCCACCACTGGCTAAAAGTTGACCATTTTGACTAAATTTAACTGTTAGGACTTTATCGCTATGACCTTGTAATGTGGCCAGAATTTCTCCAGTTTTTACTGACCATATTTTCACCGTTTTATCTTCACTGCCACTAGCAATAATTTCCCCATCGGGATGAACAGCTACTGCTGTAACTTTGTCTTGGTGTCCCGTTAAGGTAGAGATTAATTCTTTAGTTTCCAGTGACCAAATTCTTACGGTTTGATCATCTCCTCCACTAACCAAAAATCCTTGACAGGGACTAAAAGCAACAGAATTAACTCCCTTGTCCCACCAACCGGCTTTTTCATGTCCTTGTAAACTAAATTTTTGATTTTTTTGCCAATCCCAAACAATAACAGTTAACTCGTTATCTCCACTAGCCAAAAATTTACCATCTTGGGAAAAAGTTAGACATTTAACCTCACCTTCATGGCCTTCTAAGGATTTAAAAGATACTAAACGATTAAACATAGTGAAAACATTAGTTAATCAGTATTTTTCGGCATTACCCGATGTTAGTGGTTCTGTAGGGGACTACTTCATCCCTGAGATAACTTTTTCCGCTCACCACAAGTACGGGGAAGCTATTGTTCCCTGATTATAACTAATTACAGTGTTTCTCGTCAAGGAGATGCAGCTAATCTAAGGATAGCCTATTAAAATAGGTCTTAGCTGATAAGTACCCGTTGACAATCATAGTAATAGGGTAGGTGAGGGGACAATAATCGAAAAAATTGCCCGATAAATTAAGTATTCCCTGTAACCTAGCCCAAAAAAGCTGCTATTTAGGGACGCTATAGGGTAAGATTAACTATTAGGGTGGAGTTTATTGCCGATTTTAATCTTGTCCTAAGCGAGCAAAATTGACAATTGAATCTGTAATTTTAAAAATATCTATCCCGTCAATCTCATCTAACCGCAAATGCTTAAAATTTTAGTTGATGGTACACCGATAAGACAAAATCCTAGTGGAATTGGATTATATGCTTATCACCTGATTGCCGAATTAGCTAAATTACAAAACCAAGAAAACTTTTCCCTGTCCCTCTGTTTTCAACCATCGGTAAAAAACTGGCTGCGGGGTAATCTTTCTATCCCCGAAAAACTGCAATCCTATCCAGAGGTTAAATGTTTACCAATTCCCGTCAGTCTTAGCAATATCTTAACCCGATTTCCTAATCCTCTAATTACCTATCTAGAAAACTTTCTTGATTCTCCCGATATTCTCCACGGATTGGATCATGTGGTGTATCCTTGTCGTCAGAGTCGCAAAGTTATGACTATTCATGATGTTACTTTTATTAAATATCCTGAGTTTGTCACGGGGATTGTCAAAACCTACACCCAACGCATTAAACAATCTCTACAATGGACAGATTTAGTTATTGCTAACTCCGCAAGTACCAAACGAGATATTATTGAATATTTAGATGTAACCCCAGAGAAAATTTTTGTTACTCCCCTCGCAAGTCGTTATTCTTCTCTCCCCAATTATCCCTCATCTCTAACCATCACTAAACCCTATTTACTCTTTGTTAGTACCCTAGAACCACGAAAAAATATTATTAATCTTATCGATGCTTTTAACTATCTTAAGGACAGGTATAAATTAGACCATAATCTGATTCTGATTGGCAAAAAAGGATGGAAGTATCAACCAATTTTCGAGAAAATATCTCAGTCTCCCTTTCGAGATAGTATTCAACATCTTGATTATCTTGCTGATGACTTAGTTGCGGATTATTATCAAAAAGCCGATGTTTTTGTCTATCCTTCCTTTTATGAAGGTTTTGGATTACCAGTTTTAGAAGCGATGACTTTAGGTTGTCCCGTGGTAACTGCTAATACTGCATCCTTACCCGAAGTCACGGGAGAATCGGCAATATTAATTAATCCCGATAATCCCCTAGAAATTGCTGCGGCAATCTATCAGGTGATTAGTGATACCTCTCTCCGTCAAGAATTAATCACTAAAGGAAAAAAACAAGCGGCAAAGTTCTCTTGGCAAAAAACTGCACAAGCTACCATAAAAGCTTATCGTTCTCTTTTATAATAAGTAAGTAGTTATAATTAAATTGAAGATGGATCCCCCCTTAATCCCCCCTTGATAAGGGGGGTACTGATCACCCCTTAATCCCCCCTTGATAAGGGGGGTACTGATCACCCCTTAATCCCCCCTTGATAAGGGGGGTGTCTGACAACTTTTAACACCTACCTACTTAAGTAGCTAATATCTATGAATAGGAATCATCAATTATTAATCAATCTCGCTTTTCTCGGTACTAAATATACTGGGTTGACTACCTATACTAAAAATCTCATTCCCCAATTAGCTAACTTAAATCCTACCCTAATCACTTCTAATAGTTACCCAGATTTTAACACCTATCCTGTGTCGGCAAACCTCACCCAAGAGCAGGGAACCAAAGGCAATATTAAGCGCTTAATTTGGACAGAAACCCAACTCTATCAAACCTATCAACAATTGCAGTCTTCCCTGCTATTTACCCCCATTCCCGAAGCACCTATTTATGGAAATTGCCGCTATATTGTCACAGTCCATGATTTAATTCCCCTGCGATTTCCGAAATTTTCTCCCCTAACTTTTTATAATAAATACTATTTACCCCAAGTCCTGAAAAAAGCCACACATATTATCGCTGTTTCCCACGCAACGGCCGCCGATATTAATAAGTTTTTTAACATACCTCTTGACAAAATAACCGTGATTCTTTCTGGATATGATGCTGATAATTTTCGTCCGCTAAATCTGGCGACTCGTCCCTATTTTCTCTATCTTGGTCGTTATGATCCTCATAAAAATCTCGGTCGTTTAATTACTGCTTTTTCCCAAATCGATCCCGAATATCAATTATTAATTGTCGGTCAATTTGACCCCCGTTTTACGCCGGCTCTACAGCAACAGGTAGAAGCATTATCAATCTCTCAACGAGTGCAATTTTTAAACTATGTTTCCTATGAAGAATTGCCGCAACTTTTAAACCAAGCAACTGCTTTAGTTTATCCCTCCCTTTGGGAAGGTTTCGGATTACCTGTACTAGAAGCGATCGCCTGTGGAACTCCTGTAATTACTTCTAATCTTTCCTCTCTCCCGGAAGTCACAGGAGATGCGGCAATTTTAATTAATCCCTATAGTATCGATGAGATGAGAGAGGCAATGCAGCAAATCGCTAAAAATAACCAATTGCGTCTTAAATTAAAATCCCTGAGTCGCCAACGCGCCGAGCTTTTTAGTTGGGAAAAAACCGGTCAAGAAACCGCCACAATTCTGCAAAGTTTTCTCTAAAAATGGTGACAAAAAAACTTATCAATCATTGCAGGATGGGTTAGACGGCACTAAGCATTAAAACCCAAGGATATGAGAGCAAAAACCTGTACTCTCCTGGGGAGATTGAGTGTTACTTCCTATATATTATTGTGCCATTCTTCGGGAATTTGAGCGACTTTTTCTTGGCCAGTGGGCTGATGAATAGGTTTTCCTAAAGGACGAATTTTGAGATTTCCTTGCAAATAAGCGGCGATTCTTTCTTGGGCAATTTTCACATATTCTGCTTCTTTTTCACTCCCCATCACTCGACGATTGTGCATAATACTAGCAATCAGAGAAGTTCCAACCCCAGCAAAAGGATCGAAAACCCAATCCCCCTCATTTGTCAAGGCTAAAACACATCTTTCTACTAATTCGATCGGATATTGACAAGGATGGATAGTTTTCTCTGGATGATTAGATTTAACGTTAGGAATATCCCATAGTAACTCATCCCATTCTTGTGCTAAAAACTCCCAAACATCGCTGGGATTTTTCCCTAAAGGATTACCAGAGGGTTTACCGATATTTTTACCTTTAAAATGGCGCTTACCAGGGTATTTAGCGGGGATTCTCACCGGATCAAGATTAAAGATATATTTATCGGTTTTTGTCAACCATAAAATAGTTTCATATCTGCCAGAAAATCTTTTAGAAGTATGTAATCCATGACCAAAATGCCAGACAATTCTATTTCTTAAAAAGAAACCCATTTGTTTAAATAGCTGATAATAAAAAATATCTAAAGGATAAACTTCTCCCTCTTGAACGAAATTTCCCACCTGCCAGCAAATACTGCCATTATCTTGCAAGATTCTAGAGAATTCTCGCATAATTTTGGTTTGGGTTTCCAGATAAGTATCCAAAGAGATTTTTTTTTCGTAGTCTTTTCCTAAATTGTAGGGAGGAGAAGTAATAATCAAGCTCACAGAATTATCTGGTATAGTCTTGATAAAATTATTGCTATCTCCTTGATAAAGAATTATTTCGGCATCAGGTTGATAAAAGTCTCGCACTGATTTTGATTGAGAAAATAAGGGCAACTGATTCATAGAAAATTTAGCAGAGAAGAGCCACTTTTAATTAGGGTTTGCTGAAAAAGTTTTTCCTGGGGGCAGGGTGTGGGGTGTGGGGTGTGGGGTTTTACCCATTTTACATCCAATATTCAAGAGAGCCAGTTTTTTCAAACAATTAATGTTATCTGTAGCCAGCAAAGATATAACAAAAATTCTACTTTTTTAGATAAAAATCGGGAAGAAAATTTTAACTTTTTTCTATTCTTCCCTTAACTCAGATTAGCTCAAACCAGGGACGCACTCGCCTAATTCCACCGTAAAAGGTTGCCAAGGACGAGGATCAATTACTTTTGTCGGCAAAGCATGGGATGTTAATAATTCTTGAAAAGATTCGGGACTACCCTCGGCACTTAACACCGCCATCAATAAACCTTTAAACTCGATATCACCACCGGCAGCCGTAGAAATAATATATTGAGGCTGCAAGCGTTGACAGACTGCTAAGGCGCTTTCTTGTCCTTTGATTACCGGTCCGAGGAAAGGTATTTTTAAGTCAATCAAAGGGGTAATAATCACGGAGATTTTACCAAGAGAATCGAGGCTAGGAGAATGATAACCGTGGGGTTCGTAGTAGATACTCTGATTTGTCGCTAATTCCTTGATAACATAACCATTTTCCACCAGAGTCGGCCCGACTGGAGAACCGGGGACAGCAGTAATTTCGATCGCATTGTCAAAGATATAACTAGAGCCGTGGTTTAAAGGGATGCGATGGGTATAATTGAGCGCTCGAACCACTTTTTCGGCATTAGGAGAAGCTACCACGGGAATTTGGCGATCGAGTACCTGTAAAGTGGGAGGATGAGCGTGATCTTCCAAACCTTGGGAGAGAAGAATCAGATCGATATTTTGGGGAATGGCATGATTAGCGGTTTTTTTGCCCTCAAATAGCCAAGTTAAATTACCAAAAGTCAGGGAACCTACCAACCAAGGATCGAGAAGCAGGCGTTTTCCCCCGATTTCGATTAACCAAGAATTACTATCAAGCCAAGTTAACTGCATATAAGAAGAATGAGGATTTTCTTAATTTAATTTAACATTACCATTAATTTTTCTGCGCTTGGGGGTTTTTCAGTCATCAGTGAATGCCATTTATAGCAGTTATCTTAATGGTGAGGTAGGAAGTCTCTGGTTTTAGGGAACGGGCAACAGTAGCCAGTCGTCAGGGGATGATACCAAATTAGGTTACACTTCATCTTGAGGAGAAACGCTGTAACACTCCTCACTTAATGCTGCTCACTGAAAACCCAAATCTGATCACTGATTACTGATCACTGATCACTGATCACTGATTAGTCAAGGCTTAAGAAATAGGGAAAGTTTAGCTATCTTAGGGAAAGTAGGCGCTAAAAGGGGAAGAAGAACGCATCAGCCGAGACTGAATTTCTATGACTAAACGTACCTTCGGTGTTATCGGACTAGCTGTCATGGGAGAAAATCTCGCTCTCAATGTGGAGAGTCGGGGTTTTCCTATAGCTGTTTACAATCGCACCGCCAGCAAAACTAAAGAATTTATGGAAACTCGCGCCGTCGGCAAGGATGTCAAGGCGGCCTATAGTTTAGAAGAATTCGTCCAAATTTTAGAGCGTCCCCGCAAAATTCTGGTCATGGTAAAAGCTGGCCCGCCGGTGGATGCCGTGATTGAACAATTAAAACCCCTTCTCGAAGAAGGAGATATGATTATCGATGGCGGTAACTCCCTCTACGAGGACACAGAAAGACGCACCCGCGACCTAGAATCGACCACTAAACTCGGTTTTGTCGGTATGGGGGTCAGTGGTGGCGAAGAAGGTGCTCTGCACGGTCCTTCCCTGATGCCGGGGGGTACAGAGTTCGCCTATCGGGAATTAGAGCCGATTTTAACCAAAATTGCCGCCCAAGTCGATGATGGTCCCTGTGTCACCTACGTGGGACCCGGGGGTGCGGGCCATTATGTGAAAATGGTTCACAATGGCATCGAGTACGGCGATATGCAGTTAATTGCTGAAGCCTACGATGTGCTGAAAAATGGTCTAGGACTAAGCAATCAGCAGTTACATGAAACTTTCGCCGAGTGGAATCGCACCGATGAGCTTAATTCTTATTTAATTGAAATTACCGCCGATATCTTTAAGTATGTTGACCCAGAAACCGGTCATCATTTGGTAGATTTAATCTTGGATTCGGCGGGACAAAAGGGAACCGGACGCTGGACCGTGTTAAGTTCCTTGGAGTTGGGGGTGTCAATTCCGACTATTTATGCTGCGGTTAATGCTCGCGTGATGTCCGCTTATAAGGATGAACGGGTGGCAGCCGCCAAAGAGTTACCCGGACCTGGGGAAACCTATCCGGGGGATGCGGCACTATTTGTGAATAAGGTGGGTGATGCCCTTTACTGCTCGAAAATGTGTTCCTATGCCCAGGGTATGGCCTTAATCGCTAAAGCTTCTCAGGAGTTTAAATATAATATCAGTCTGCCGGAATCAGCCCGGATCTGGAAGGGCGGCTGTATTATTCGGGCCGGTTTCTTGGATAAAATTCGCAAAGCTTTTGCGGAAAATCCGGGCCTGCCGAATTTGTTGTTAGCACCGGAATTTAAGCAAAGTATCCTCGATCGCCAAGAAGCATGGCGTGAGGTGTTAGTCTTGGCTAATAAGTTGGGAATTCCCGTCCCGGCTTTTAGTTCTTCTTTGGACTATTTTGATAGTTATCGTCGGGCCAATTTACCGCAAAATCTCACCCAAGCACAACGGGATTATTTTGGCGCTCATACCTATGAACGTACCGATAAACCCAGAGGTGAGTTTTTCCATACGGAATGGATGGCTGAATCGTAAAGCTATCTAATATCTTCTCCCCTTTTTATTTCTGGTAAAAAGGGGAATTTTTTGGCTATCGGTCAAGAAATTTCGATAACCCTTGGGCAAATTGTTCGGCAGTCATGCTCCAACCGCGGTTGGCAGGGACTAAAAGAGAGCCGGTGCTGAGAAGTAAGTCCATAGTTGCCAATCGCTTCTAGGTGTTGAGCAGTGCCATAACCCTTGTGACGAGCGAGTCCATAATCGGGATAGCGTCTGTGCCAACGAGTAATTAAGTCATCGCGCCAGACTTTGGCCACGATACTAGCCGCCGCAATTACCGGGGATTGTTGATCTCCCTGAATTACCGCCTTTTGGGGGATTGACAAATCTTTAATAATGTGCTTGCCATCGACCCAGCAGAGACTGGGGGAAAGGGGTAATTTCCCGATAGCTCTGCTCATCGCCAGTAGGGAGGCATGAAAAATATTCAAGCGATCGATCTCTTTCACCGTAGCATAACCGATGCGACAAACAAAATCCCGTTGTATTTGCCGGCTCAACTTTTGCCGTTTTTGGGGGCTAAGTTGCTTACTATCCTTCACCCCCAACTCCCACAGCCGTGCAAAACCAGAGGGGACAGTGACCACTACCGCCGCCACCACGGGGCCAAATAAAGCCCCGCGCCCCACCTCATCGACACCGGCAATTAAGGGTTCTGCGCTCATGACTCATCGACAGTGGCGGAGGAACGACGACGACGACGACGCAGCACCGCGGTTTCAGCCTCTAGTTGTGGCTCCTCTGTCACCTCGGCGCTCACCGGGGTCTCTAAAGGAATGACTTCGCCCAGAAAAACTGGAGTTTCGGTCGTAATCGGTTCGGGCGTAAAAGTCACTGGTGGACTAGCTTCTTGGTTGATTTCCTGACTAACTTCGCTAGTGGTGGAACGACGACGACGGCGCACCAAGGAACGATTTTCGGCTTCCTCGCCGGTTTCCGTCGCTTCTACCGGGGTGTCCTCGACTTCTAGGGTAGGAGTCAAGGATATTTCAGGAGTAACAGGCATTTCTGGGTTTTCCGCTTCTCTTTCCCCTGCCAGTTTCACGGAAACAATCACCGATTTCGGGTCTTTAAACTCCTTATCCACCAGAATCAGGGGAGAAATGCCCATTAAAGAATAAACTTCCTGTTCTACCGGGGTCATTTCCACGGAAACCCGCTCCCGTTCGCTGACGGGGATATTTTTGGCGGCGCTGGCATCTTCTCCCCGTTTCGAGAGACGGGCGGGGCGTTCTCGTTTTTCCTCAAAGCGTTGGGGTTCTGATTCCGGCTCGATTTCGTTGTTAACACCGTTAGTAGAGGCTTTTTCGCTCCGTTCCTCTTTTAGTAACAGTTCCGAGGGACGACGGCGACGGCGACGGCGAGAATTATTAACCTGTTCTTGATAGTTGGGATGGAAGGAAAGATCCATCCCTTGGGCGTTTTCTTCGGCCTCAAATTCGGAGAAAACTTCTAGATAGGGTTCGGCCGCCGCAACGCTAGGAGCGCTCTTATCGGGTAGAACTTTTGTATTAGTCGGAGCGACGATAAAGGTTTCTTTTTCCGCGCGGCTAACGGTGGGGGTTTCTAGGGCGATGGCGTTGCCTTCTCCGGGTAGATGGGCTAAATGGCCCAGTCCGCCGCAATGGTCACAGGTTTTGCCGAATAATTCATAAATGTTTTTCCCCTGACGCTTACGAGTTAATTCCACTAACCCCAATTCCGATAATTGGGCAATCTGGGGCCGGGCCTTATCGCTTTTCAGGGCCTTATTAAACAATTCCAGCAGTTTCAACTGGTCGCGACGGGAATCCATATCGATGAAGTCCACCACCACCACACCGCCGATATTTCTCAAGCGCAGTTGTCGGGCGATTTCTGTGGCGGCCTCGCTATTAGTCCAGAGTACGGTTTCTCGGGCCGTGGCCGAACGGGTAAAGGAACCGGAGTTAACATCAATTACCGTTAAAGCTTCCGTCGGTTCGATGATAATGTAGCCGCCGGAGGGTAAATCAACCCGGGGTTTGAGGGCCTCGCGAATGGCAGCGTTAACCCGGAAATAGTCGAGAATTGGCTGGGTTTCCCGATGGGAGTCGATATAAACCCCTTCGAGAGCTTTGCCGCCGCCCCAGTTCGTCAATTGCTGTTTAACTCGTTTTACCGCCACCGGGTTATCCACAACAATGCGATTGACATCGGCACTGTACATATCCCGCAAAACCCTTTGAATAAAGTCATCATCGCGGTTAAGCAGGGCCGGGGCCCTGGTGCTGACGGCCATCTGTTGGATGCTCTCCCACTGTTTTTGCAGAAATTCCAAATCCTCGATAATCGCCTCTTCCGCTTTGCCTTCGGCCTCGGTGCGTACCAGCAACCCCATCCCCGCCGGTTTGACCAAAATCGCTAAAGCTCGTAAACGGGAGCGCTCGTCTTCACTGCGGATGCGACGGGAAAGATTCACCCCGCGACCATTGGGCATCAATACCAGATAACGACCAGGGAGAGTGACATTTCCCGTTAGCCGCGGTCCCTTGTTGCCAGTGGGTTCCTTCATTACCTGTACCAGCACTTTTTGCTGGGGGGCCAGTAATTCCGTGATAGCACCGGCGGTTTTTTTCAGTCTTAAGGGACCCAGGTCGGTGACATGGATAAAGCCATTGCGTTCCGCATCGCCAATATTGACAAAGGCTGCATCTATCCCGGGGATGACATTTTCTACTAATCCTAGATAGATGTCGGCCACCTGCTGATTACCTGTGGCTACAACTAATTCCTGAATTTGATCTTCCCAAAAAACAGCCGCTATATGGTGTTGTTCGGCTATGATTATTTGTTTTGGCATTCAATTTCCTCAATCTTTCGGTTTCAAAAGCGACGGACCATGGGCTATTTGTCTATGCTTTGAGGCTACTTCTGGAAATCTGGTCTTGTTAAGAAAGTTCTAAGAAGATGAGTCCGCATCGTTAAAGCCTCATCTTGATGTTCATCTGCCTCTCAGACGTGGGAACTGAGTCTTGGTTTCAGTTGTTAAGTCTGTTTGGCAACTGCCGGCTTGACCCACAATTAGGTAAGCACAGCCAGGAGACGAGATTTTCAATTAATCCCTGAGTCTTGCTCGATAACAGCATTTTTTATCCGTTTCCGCCGGTTCTGTCTATCAGAATCTAGGAAAAAAGGAGTTTTTGAGTTACTCCCCTCGGCAACGGGTTTCTGTGGAAGGGAAAATAGCGCACTTTTCGATTTTCCAAAAACCACGATTCTTTTAAGAAATGCTTTAATCGAGTCTTATAGACGACTATAACTCACTCGGTCACTCTCTGACAAGACGATGATCCCCTGACCAAGATAAATTTTTCGGGGCAAGAAAGGAGTCAATAGCTAGAATTCAGGATTCAGGAGCAATGATAGGCAATAAAATAGACCTAAAAAGCTATATAGCTGACTTTTTAGGCTAAAATTTTCTTTTTATCTCCTTTTGGCTTTCTAAAGAATTAATTAACCCGCTAGTCCAGCTAGGATTATTCATGAGATGACCGGATTGACGGTTTCCTTAATCCCTTAATTCCCGTTCAGGCAAGGCGATAACGTTCAAAATTCCCTGTAAATCGGCTTCTGACTCGATTTCTAGCAATTCTTGCAGGTAGGGACGATAACGGTATAGTCGATAACCTTTCCCCTCTAACCATCGGGCCACAGCTAAATTACTGCCTTGATTAGCGGCAATATTTTCGTAGAGAATAATCGGGGCAAAACGCTCAATTAAAAGTTGACTACCTTCTAAAACCGGTACTTCGTGGCCTTCCGCATCAATTTTGAGTAAATCCACCCTTTCTAACTGATAGGTATCAATTAAACTATCGAGGGTAAAACAGGGAACTGGTTCGTAATTGTCTGACTTTAATTGGGCTGCATCGGTAACGACTTCATTTAATTCACTAGCTTGATACAGGGATAAATAAACATTTCCCCCTTGATTACTGGCTGCTCCTCGACAGGGATAAACCCAAGAAAATTGATTAACCCGACAGGTTTCTTCTAGCAACTGGATACATTGGGAAAAAGGTTCGATAGCGATAACTTTTCCCGTTTTTCCGACTCGATGAGCGGCACTAAAAGTATAAACTCCGGCATTTGCCCCCACATCAATAACCGTCATTCCTTCCCTAATACTATGGCGCCAAAATTCCATTTCTGCTTCAAACCAATCCCCTTGGGCGAGTAAAACTCCCGTGACAAAACTGCGAAAACTTGCTTCTACAGCTAGGGTAATATCCCGATCAAAATCGAGATAGGTAAAGGGCTGATTTATATCTAAATTTGTCCAACTTTTCCCCGTTACTTTCGCTGTTTCTAACCAAAAATTAGCTAATTGTTGTTGTCCTAATCCCCGATAGGCTAAATAAAGAGCTTGCAAATTGTCAGCATCTTCCGGATCGAGATTAACGGCGCGATGGAGATTAAATAAACCTTCTAGCTGTTGATTAATTAATTTGGCGATACCTAATTGACGATTGAGATGACAAGAATTGGGGTTAACATGATTAGCTAATTCCAAAAATCTTACCCCATTTTGATTATAAAAAGCCAGGGATGAGCGATATAATATTTCTGTAGATAAAAACAAGGTCTGCTCGCTATAATTAGCGGTTTCCAATAAATCCCTTAATAACTCCTGTCGGTTATGGGCAGGAAAATAATAAATTAACCCCGGGGGATAATTAGCATTCACCGATGATAGCACTTGGACTAAAGCATTAAAAGCATTTTGTGCCGCTAAATCTCGATCGCCTACTAGATAATAAACTAGAGCTAAATGGGCAGTAGCAAGGGGATAAACCGCCATTTCTAGGACTCTTTGCAGAGATTGAAAAGCCATCTCCACATACATCGATCGCATTGGGGAATTTTCCGCTTCAATTAAAGCCATCACCGCACAGTTATGAAAATCTAAAGCCGTTTCTGGTTCATCCCAATTAGTAGATAGATTTTCTGCGATTAAAAACTCTCCATCCAGTGCCGGATTAATTGACTGGAGATACTGACGATAAAGCGCTAAATAATCACTCATAATCTAGTATGACCTGCACCCATTTGGGCGGACGAGAAATCGGATTACCGAGGCGATCAAGAACTAATAACGCCACTAAATGCACGGCAAATAAGTATAATAAACTATTGACAAATATGCCCACAACTGCTATCGATTGCACTTGCAGCAGCGTCGGTTTAGCGAGAATCCCTAACTGGGTGAAAATCCAATCGATAAAATTAGTCGCTTGGGTAATCACATATAACCAGAGATTTTCGCCTAAAAGAATTGAAAACAGCCAAAAACGAAAGAAGAAACCAAAAGCACCCAACAGTCCCCCAGTCAAGATAGAAAATTCCCAGCGCGCACCCCGGCGCCAGCATAGCCCCAATTGTAACCCCATCAAGCCGTGGGGAATCAAAAAGACGATACTGCGAGTCGGTCCCATTAACACCGACAAAAGTAAACTGGAAACTAATGCTGTCATGGAAGCACAACGAGCGCCCCAACGTAAATAGGCTAAAGCGATAGGAATCGGGAAGAAAACCCTTAATAACGGTCCGAGGGGAAAATAATAGTCAATTAACCAGATTAAACTGGTAGCACTGGCCAAAAAAGCCGTCTCCACCGTGATCAGGGTAGCGATAGACTTGAGAGGAGATGGTTGGATAGGTTTGGCAGTGGGTTTATCTAGGGGTTTCTCCTCTTCCCCCAGATCTACCCAATTGGTTTCATCTATTGTCTCTTCTGAGGATTGAGCGGGAGAATTAGCGTTAGAATCATTCATTCTATCAGTTATCCGGTGGTCGGGACGGGTTGGCAAGCTATTCTTAGCTTAGACTTGTGACTCCCAGTCAGGCAAGAGGCAAAAAATACTAAGCTGTTGACTATCTAAATGGGAGAGGAGAGTGAGGTGTTAGGGGTGGGGGAATTTACGGAAAATATTCCTATTTTCACTGAAAAAAAACGGCTCTAAATACCTTCTAAATCGGCTCCTAACTCGCGTAAGCGAGATTTTAATTGTTCTATTTGTTGTAAAGCTAAAACCTTCTCTTGACGTTCCTGTTTAGCCACTTCTGCGGGGGTAGGAATTAATTCACCCTCCCTATTGAAATAGCGTAATTGTTGTTGATAAATACCCAGAAATAAGCCTAAGAGATCGCTCCATAGCCAACCCCTGTCCGTCGGTTCAATTGCTTGATATTGCCCTTCCATTAGCCGAAATCCTTGTAATTCTAAGGTTTCAGGATCGAACCAAAAATAATCGGGAGTGCGAAAAATATCTTGATAAATTTGTTTTTTCTCGCCGCGATCTATTTTGGCGGTACTAGGAGACAGAATTTCCACGATAACATCGGGATATTTGCCCCCTTCTCCCCAAACTACCCAACTTTTTCGATCTAAGCGTCTTTCTGTTCCCAAAACGACAAAAAAATCTGGTCCGCGAAAATACTCAGATTTTTTCTGATTAGGACTATAATAAATGGTCAAATTAGCGGCGGCAAAATAATCATTACGCTCTTGCCATAACCATTCTAAACACTGAAGTAAAATCAGAATTTGTTGTAAATGAGCGTAGCTTTCCAAGGGGGGTTCCTCACTCCAGATATCCCCGGGGGGAAATTTTACCTCATCCGCACAAAACTCGTTATTGTCGATGATGGGAAAAGTGGTCATCTTTTTTGAGGTTGGGTGTCGGTCATCTCATTATATCAAAAAAGGTGGGCGATAAACCCACCAGAAAAATAATCAAAAAACCTCAACGATAATTAGGACTTTGGATATCTCTAAGACGCGCTTCGGGGCGTTTAAATCTGTCCATTTGTGCCTCAAAGAATTGACGATTTTTGAGTAAATGTTTGGGATTAGGATCGTCGAGGGGATAGAGTAAAGCAGTGCGTAGAGCTTGAATAACTGCCGAAGTAACATTATACATCGATCGCTGGAAACTAATCCCCAATTGAATCAAAATATCATCTTGCCCCCGGCATTGTTGCTGATAGTAATCGATCAGATATTGGGGTAAAAAATGATACATATCATCCATTAACAACGTGGGGGGAATTCCCGCAGTACCCACGGGGAAAACATCCGCATAAAGAATGCCATAGTGAAAGTCTTTTTGTTCGTCGGGAACCTGTTTGGCTTGGGCATTATAGGACTTTGTACCCCGGAAGGGAGCAGTACGATAAAAGACCGCTTCCACATAGGGTAAAGCCGCTTCATAAAGCCAAGTAAAAGCCTTTGATTTGGGGATAATTTCGTAGCATTGACCATCAATATAAACGTGATGATAAATCGGCCGGCCAGCGATGGCAAAAATACCATTAACGAGGAAATTCATGGCATCAGGAACACCTTTAAACCCGCCTTCATCGTAGATATCAGACATCTCGAAAAATACCGGGGCCATCACTTCCCAGAATAGTCCTAAATTGGAGTAGTAGGACATCATCCGCACCTGTTCCAAGAACATATCGGGGAACAGGTCATAAAGTTTCATCATCACGGGGTTTTTCTTGAAATAGGCCTTAATAGCGCGGTCGGCATTTTGGCGATATTCTTCTGAATCAAGATAGGCATCAAATAAACCCCAACCCATATCGCGGCCATGCCATAACATGGCTTGCATACAGGCTTCAGCAAATTCCATATTAATGCGATCATGCCAAAGATGATGGATTAATCTGGGCATTTTTCTGGTTTTACCTTTATCCATGAATTCTAACAATTCAGGGTGAGCAGAACCCGTGCCGCGCCAGATGCGTAAATCGGCATTATCGCCAGCGTAATGATTTTGTAGGTCTAGGTATTCTTGGGGCAGAAAATATTTAAAAAAGGGCAAAGGATCGAGGAAAACTCGTTCGGCAATATAGAGCAGATCTCGCCAATAAAAATCCATCGGCACGGCATAAGCTTTATAAATGCCGATAATTTGCATCAGGTTTTCGGGAGTATCCGGCAACATGGATCCACCCGCTTCTAAACGATGGATAATGTCGGCGAATTCGTGAGTAGAAGGGGGAATTTTGGCTTTGATTAATGTCCCAGTCATAGTTTTAGGTAAAGTAATTAGCAGCGGTTACAATAATTCGGAAACAGCGAGGGATAACTAACTAGGGTCTGCTGAAAAAGTTTTTCGTGGGGGCAGGGTGTGGGGTGTGGGGTGTGGGGTGTAGGGTTTTACCCATTTTCAGACGGTCAATTACCTAATTTTCAGGAAAAAAGTCCCGGAATTTTCGCCCCGATCACTCTCGGCTGGCACTTTTTGAGGTCAAAAAAGTCTAAAAGTTTTATCCAACAAGGTTTTTAGATTTATTCAGCCAACCCTAACTATTACTCAAAAATTTACCCCGATTCAACCAGTTGGTTTTTGAGGACTTTTGCGAAGATTTTTTGAGGACAAAACTAGGTTTTGCTTCTCCCGATAAGCTGGCAACCATCGAGTTAGTGGTGGGTTCAATCCAACGGACTAAATAATTGGGTTGAATGCCTAAAAAGACGATTAATACCATTAGAACAAAAGCGGGGATAGTTTCCGATTTCAGGACTTTGGGATAGTAGGCAAGTTTATTATCCAATTTGCCAAAACAGGTGCGATTAAGCAGGATAACAAAGTAAACCGCCGTTAAACCGGAAGCGATGATACAGAGAACCGTCTGCACGGGAAAACGGGAAAAACTACCCTGAAAAACGATAAATTCCGCCACAAATCCCACTAATCCAGGGATACCAGCGCTGGCCATACCGGCGAGAATTAAGAGGGCGCTAACCAAGGGTAAACCGCGAATTGGGTTCATTAAACCGTTTAAAACGTCTAAATCTCTAGTTCCGGCTTTGCGTTCGACAATGCCCACCAGATAGAATAAGAGGGCGAGAATAAGACCGTGGCTAATCATTTGCGCGACGGCACCAAGGACGCTTAAACCCGTGCCGGCGGCGGCTGCTACCAGTATATAGCCCATGTGACCGATCGAACTGTAGGCTACCATGCGTTTAATGTCTTTTTGGGCAATAGCGCTCAAGGCCCCGTAAATAACGCTAATAACGCCGACAATTGCCAGTCCGGGGGCGATTAAAGACCAAGTTTCCGGGAATAATTGCAGACCAAAGCGAACTAAGCCATAAGTACCGAGTTTAGCGAGGATACCACCTAGTAAAATGGCTGTAGCGGGGGAAGCTTCCGTGTAGGCATCCGGTAGCCAAGTATGGAGAGGTACGAGGGGGATTTTGATGCCAAATCCCACTAACAGCAGAGTTAAGAGTAGTAACTGGGTTTTTTGGGAGAAATCGGCGGTGGAGAGGGAGGAATAGTCAAAAGTACCACCGTTGAGGAAACCTATGCCTAAAAATGCCGCTAGGACTAATAACCCGGAGACAGCAGTGTAGAGAAGAAATTTAATCGAAGCATAGCCACGTTTTTCGCCTCCCCAGATAGCAATCATCAGATAAAAGGGGATTAATTCTAGTTCATAGAAAACGATGAACAGCAGCAGGTTTTTGGCCATTAATGCCCCAGAAACCCCGGCGTTAATCAGGAGGATTAGGATGTAATAAAGTCGGGGACGCTCTATTTTTTCTTCGCTACTATAGATAGCTATTCCTGTCAAGAAACAGTTTAAAATAATTAACAGTAAGGACAAACCATCGACTCCGAGGTTATAACTTAAACCGATTGGTTTTGCCCATTCGCGGTATTCAGAAAATTGAAAGCCATTACTGGTTAAGTTATATTGGGTCAGCAGATATAAAGACCAAAAGAGGACGGCGGCAACAAAAAAGAGGGTAATTTGACGTAATTTTGCTGGGGCAAATTTATCGGGGAAAAGACCGACGATAATTGCTCCAATTATTGGCAACCAAAGCAGGGTACTGAGCATATTGGTATCGATCGAATTTATAATGACTGGGATGAGAAAAGGATTAGCCAACCGACACGATGACTAATCTAGAATTGACTAAATTAAACTCACTTTGCCGGTATCGAGATCGTAGTAGGCTCCAACAATTTTTAATTGTTTTTTATCTACTAAATCACCCATGACCGGGGATTTGCCCAATTTCTCTACTTGATAGATAACATTGGATTTAATTGCTCGCTCAAGTTTGTTGGAACCGGGTTGTCTTTCGGCCCGATCAACTCCCACCTGTAGGCCATCGATTAAACGACCGATTTGTCCAGGGAAACGACCCCCTTCAATGGTGGCTTTTACCGCTCCACAACGAGAATGGCCGAGGACAACAATTACCTTAGCTCCTAACACCAACGTGCCGAATTCGAGGCTACCAATTTCTTCGGAAGTGGCTAAATTTCCCGCTACCCGACAAACAAATAGATCTCCTAATCCTTGATCAAAAACGATTTCTGCCGGCACGCGAGAATCGGCACAGCCCAAAATTGCCGCAAAAGGGGCTTGACTTTCGGCCACTTCTGTGAGTCGAGCTTGATCGCGGTTAGGACTTTTTTTTCTTCGTTCCCAGAAACGTTGATTGCCTTCCATGAGCATAGTTAAGGCCTGGTCTGGGTTCAATCCTTGATTTTGAGCGGTCAGCCATGGCTCAGAATTAACAGCAGTTTGGGCGTTAGTTTGGGACAACTGAGAACCCAAAACAGTAGCGGCCAGACCGGTTCCCAAAAAACCACCACCATAACGGATTAATTGGCGACGAGAGGTATTGAACATAGGTAATTGTTTCCATATAATCAGGACAAATCCTATTGTCAGGGCTAGGGATGCTAAAGAAAAGCCTAAGTTATCAAATCTTTAACTGAAAACTAGAGAAATTTGTGCTAGTAGGGGCCAGCAGATGATAATACCAATCAAAGCCACCCCCAAAATAATCGACAGAAAGTAAAATTGGGTTTGGCCCGAGACGTTATATTTCAAACTCTGACCACCAAAAACCGTGGCTAATCCCACCAGGTTAACGATGCCATCCACCAGAAAGGTATCGATCCAGTTAATAATTTGCGAGATTAATCCGACGACAAAAACGATGGTGACTTTATACAATTGGGCCGTATAAAGGTCGTTGGCAAAGAAATCTTGAAGGGCTTTCGGTTGAAAAACGATCGGTTTGGAGATATTTTCATTCAGATAAATATAGGCTGCCGGAATTACGCCCCCAGCAGTGGAAAGCACCAAGAGAAAAGCCACTCCCAGATTTAAGTTACTTGGTAATAAATGCCATTGCGCTAATAAAATCGGCAGATGAAGGGCGAAACCCATGGTCACAGTCATGGGGATAACTAAGGGCCAAAGAGCTTCCGGAGAGCGCAGGGTCATTGGTTTGATTTTACCGCCAAAGAAAACGCAAAATTCTCTAGTGACACTAAAAGCAGTTAAAGCATTGACCAACAATAGCACTAATAACAGTAAACCACTGATTTCTGCGAGGCGATCGCCCATGCGCGCTAATGCCCAAAAACCACCAAAGGGAGGCAGTGCGACCAAACTAGCGGCACCGACGAGATAACAAATACCAGAAACGGGACGACGGGACCATAAACCGCCGTATTGGCTTAAATCTTGGCTGATATTATTCCAAATGATGTTACCCACCACCATGACTAACAGGGACATAGCGATCGCATAAGTAAAGAGTAACACTAAAGCGGTTTCCGTTTGTCCGGTGGCCACAGCGATAAAAATCAGTCCCATGTAGGCGCTGACGGAATAGGAGAGGGAGCGCTTGACATCGATCTGGGCGATCGCAATTAACCCCGCACCGATGGCAGTAACAGAGCCAACAATGATCATTACTTGCAAGGTTAAGGGCGATAATTGCAGCACTGGCTCTAATTTCACCAATAACCAAGCGCCGGTGGAAACGACGACCGTATTCCGCAGAATTGTCGCTGGCATCGGTCCTTCCATGGCCTCATCTAGCCATAAATGCAGGGGAAATTGAGCGCATTTGCCCATTGGACCTGCAATCAGGGCTAAACAGAGTAAATTAGCCACATTGGGGTTTAAATTGGCTGTAGCCGCCCATTGTGCTAATTGGTCAAAGTTCCAGGTTCCCGCCAGGGGTAAAAGGGCCACCACTCCCATCAACAGGATTAAATCGCCAATCCGTTTAGTCAGAAAAGCGTCCCGCGCCCCCGTCACTACCAGAGATTGATTGAACCAGAAACCAATCAGCAGATAAGTGCCGAGAGTCAGAACTTCTAGCACACAATAGCTGAAAAATAGCGAATTACAGATAACTAGGGCGCACATACCCCCTTCAAAGAGGGCGACGAGAGAATAAAACCTTGCCCAACCCCAATCCATTTCTAGATAGGCGATCGCATATACCTGGGCGGCGAGGTTTAAGCCGGTAATTAGCAGTAAAGCCCCGATATTAACGGCCGAAATCTGCACATCTAAAGATATGCTTAAATCTGCGGCATTTAGCCAATTAAATGCTATAGATTGGGGCGGACGACCCCAAACGGCGATTAAAGCAAAAAGGCTATGCAAAAAAGCCCAGCAGGTCATGATCAAGTTCAGATAACCGGCCGGTCGGGGGCCGGTTTGCCGGATAATACCGGGAGACCAGGGTAGAGCGAGAAGTGCGCCCGCAAAGGCGTAAAGAGGTACCAACCAGATAGTCTGGCTGAAGGACTCGAACATATAAACACCTCAAGAAGAAAAATGATCCTGAATTAAAGTTTAAGGTTTAATGGCTCACTAATAAGCTGTCACCATTTTTTAACGAGGCATTAATCGGGATAGTTTGACTAGCTTCCAGCAGGTATTTTAAAAAAGCATCGGCAATCACGGAAAGTTGTTTTCCGGCCAGATAACAAACGTACCAATTGCGCTGAATCGGAAAATGTTCCACGTCGAGGATGGCTAATTCGCCGTTTTCCCCTTCCGAGATGAGAGTATGCTTAGATAGTACCGATAGTCCCAAACCACCAGAAATAGCCTGTTTAATGGCTTCGTTACTGCCTAATTCCAAGCGCACCTTAACTTTAATATCGTGGAGATTAAATAATTTTTGTACCGCTTGGCGGGTTCCAGATCCCGATTCGCGCATAATAAAAGGTTGCTGGTTGAGGCACTCAAGGGGCAGATTTTTCTGGCCCACCAAAGGATGATCTCGTCGCGCCACCACCACTAGGGGATTTTCGAGGAAAGACTGAGAACACAGTTCCACTTCTTCCGGCGGTTGACTGAGAATATAGAGGTCATCCTCGTTATTTAACATTCGCTCTTGCAGTTTCTGGTGATTAGTCACCTGTAGAGCGATGTCGATACCGGGATACTGTTGACAAAATGCCCCCAGTAATCGCGGCACAAAGTATTTAGCGGTAGTAATTACGCCTAAAGTCAGTTTTCCCTGTCTAGTTCCCTTAATATCGGCCACTTTCATCTGAAAGTTGTCCAATTTATTAAAAATCTCTTGACAGGTGAACA
Source organism: Microcystis aeruginosa NIES-843 (assembly GCF_000010625.1). Lineage (NCBI taxonomy): Bacteria > Bacillati > Cyanobacteriota > Cyanophyceae > Chroococcales > Microcystaceae > Microcystis > Microcystis aeruginosa. The sequence goes on along the minus strand of NC_010296.1, from coordinate 1,352,114 downwards.
GTAATTCCTGACCCGCTTCGGTTAAAAATAAACGTTTGCCAATTTGCTCGAATAGCGGTAAACCCACGGCTTTTGTGAGTTGTTTGACTTGGGTTGAGACGGTAGGTTGAGTGATAAATAACTCCTCGGCCGCCTTGGTAAAGCTACTGTGTCGAGCGGTAGCCTCGAAAACCCTTAACTGGTGCAGGGTTGCCTGTATCAAGTTCTTATCCCCTTCTCAATAACAACTATTTGTCACCATCAATCCTAACGCTTTTATAGATTCTAGTCAATTAACTTTTTGATAAATATAGACTTTAATAGATATAACCGCCGCTTAAGACCTTTTGTCAGCCATCAGCTTTTTTCTCCCTTCTCCCCTCCTCCCCACTCCCCCATTACCCCATCTCCCCCACTCCCCCACTCCCCCATTACCCCATCTCCCCAATTCATAATTCATAATTAATAATTAATAATTGATAATTGATAATTCATAATTCATAATTATCTTGCTATAATCAGAAAACAACCATCTATTAAAATTAAAAGACAATGGTTAGTTATCTTGATATTGACGACGATCTTCTTTTCCCCGATAGCGATGGTCAACCGATGGCAGATAATACCGAACAATATGAGTGGATTGTCAAAATTAAGGAGAATTTAGAGATTATCTTTGCCGATGACCCTAAGGTGTTTATTGCCGGAGATTTACTCTGGTATCCTCTGCGTTCTACTTTGGTTTCACCGGTTGCTCCCGATGTGATTGTAGCTTTTGGCCGTCCCAAAGGACGAAGGGGTTCCTATCGTCAATGGCAGGAAGAAAATATCGCTCCTCAAGTGGTTTTTGAAATTCTATCACCGAAGAATACAAAAGCAGAGATGAGTCGAAAATTAGAGTTTTATGACACATATAGTGTAGAAGAATACTATTTATATAACCCGATGCGCTGTCGTTTACAAGGATGGCAAAGACAGGGAAAAACTTTAAGAGAAATTATCCCCATCAATGACTGGATAAGTCCCCGTTTAGGTGTGCGTTTTATCTGGAATAAATCTAGTTTAGAATTGTATCGTCCTGATGGAGAGAAATTTTTAACAACTGTTGAGTTAGAGTCTCAAATGCGTCAAGAAAAGAAACGTGCCGATAAAGAAAAGAAACGTGCCGATAAAGAAAAGAAACGTGCCGATAAAGAAAAGAAACGTGCGGATCGACTAGCGGAACGCTTACAGGCGTTAGGATTAAGTTTAGAAGAAGAATAATACCATTTTTCTTTATTCGTAGCAGGCATGACCATCTCTGTCGTTACTTTGGAAAAATGGTATTTAGGGTTTGCTGAAAGAGTTTTTCGTGGGGGCAGGGTGTGGGGTGTGGGGTGTGGGGTGTGGGGTGTAGGGTTTTACCCATTTTCAGGGGGTCAATTACCTAATTTTCAGGGAAAAAGTGCCTAAATTTCCCCCCCGATCACCCCAATGTCTGGCACTTTTTGATGGGAAAAAAGTCTAAAATTCTTATCCAACAAGGTTTTTAGATTTATTCAGCAGACCCTATTTAGATCAGGTTTGTTTCATAAGTTATTAGTAAACAGTAATCAGTGAACTGATAACTGATAACTGATAACTGATTACTGATTACTGATTACTGATAGCTAAAAAAATCTTTAAACTTCTAATAAATTTTCTAGGCGATCAAGAACTATATCGGTGATACACTTAATCCGGTATAAACAGGCTTTAGTATCTGTGGAGTTGAAAGTGCCATTTTCCCAATATTTGTTACTACCGGCCCCCCCCCCGCAAACCCCAAAATAATCGCATTTTTGCCGACATAAATCGACTCCACCGCACATATCAGCGTAAATTTTTTGAAATTTCTCAGTTTCACAGATAGATTCCAGGGAATCGGTCAAAACATTACCAAAGATAAAATCGCCGTAGGGTTGGGTTTTAATCGATAGTAATTCCGGATCAAAGGTGGAAAAATTACCTTGATTATCAAAATTGACAATCATAAAAGGTCGATTCATATCGGTATTTTCTAAGCGTTCATCGGCATAAATTAAACTACAGATCGATTCAAATTCCCGCAGCTTAAATTCTCCTTGTTTGGCCGTGACTAACTCCCAAAATCTGGCGATAAACTGGCGATAACGTTGTTCAATACCTAATTTATCTAAGGAAGATTGCGAATGAATACCCTCGGTTTCTTCCATATTAAAAGCCACATCGGTAAGACCATGATCCCAAAAAAAGTTAAAAATTTCGTCGGGATAGTCGAGAGAATCTTCTGTTAAAACAGCGATGACACTCACATCAATTTCATGTTTTTGCAAGAAAGAAATCCCCCGCATTGTAGCAGCATGACTGCCAGTTCCCTTGCGGTTTTGCCGGTGGATATCGTGAATAAAGGCCGGTCCATCAAGACTGACTCCCACATAAACATCATGCTTTTTAAATAATTGACACCAAGCATCGTTAATATAAGTGGCGTTAGTTTGTACTGAATGACGAAAACAGTAACCCTGCTGATTATATTTCTCGCTAACTTCCGCAATTTTGGCGAAAGCACTTTCATAAAAACTGATGGGAACTGCTAACGGTTCGCCGGCGTGCCAGCAAATGGTAAAATCATCTTGGAGAAAACGACTACTAAAAACCCTCTGAAAAATCGGCTCGATTAAATCTAAGGATAAGGTATTTTTTAAGTGGCGATCGGGTAAATAACAGTAATCACAATTGAGATTACAAAAAGAAGTCGGCTGCACGACTACTAAAGTAATTGGACCACAATCCGACCAATCTATATTTGTGTTTTTTTCCATCATTCTATTTTTAAAATTCTCCCTTAAATATGATAACCGATAACCGATTCTGGGAATTGTATCTTAATTCTACCTATACTATTTCCTATTCCCTCAATAATAAATAATATAATTGACCGGGAGTATTAATTAAACCGGCTCGCTCACCCGCATTTTTTCCTGTTCCCATAAAAATATCTACCCTCCCAGTACCTTTAATCGCACTGCCAGTATCTTGATCGAGAACATAGCGACTAACTAATTTTTTATTAAGATTTCCCTGGGGAATTTCTGTCTCAATTACTGCTAAAGCACCGGGGGGAAAAATACTTTTATCTGTAGCGATCGATCTTTCCGGTAAAACCGGAACTCCAATACTACCAGTGGCAGCTGCGCCGTGGGTTTCTCGAAAGAAAATAAACCGATTATTGCGGGGAATATAATTCTTTAATTGCTCAGGATTATTTCTGAGAAAATCCAAAACCATTGGTAAGGTTAAACCCTCAGCAGGAAAAATACCATCGGCAATCATTTCTTTTCCCAGACTTGTGTAGGGATGCTCGGTATTGCCATCAAAACCGATGCTCATAATTTGACCATTAGGTAAACGTAATTTCGCCGAACCTTGCACATGAACTAAATAAGCTTCTAAGCGATCTTTTAACCAGACTAATTCGTATCTCGAGAGACGGCTATTTTCCCCCAGTAAACCATCTTTTCCCTCTAATTCTACCCTAGCTGGATGGGGTTTTGACCAGCGAGAAAAGTTAGCAGGTCGGCGATAAAGAGGATATTTATACTCGGCGGTTTTTTGCCGACTTGCTTGATAAATTGGCTCAAAATAACCAGTAAATTTAACATTTCCCTGGCTATCATTACCCAAAGAACGATACCAAATAAATTCTTTTTTAACTGCCTTTTGTAGAGCTGCGGGAGTGGGAGAATTCTGCACTAATTGACGAAAACGGACTAAGGAACGCTGCACTCGCTGACGATTTATTTCAGGAATAGGATAATTTTGATAGGCGCGGATCGCCGCCGAGCTATTCAGATAACGTAAACTATGATCGATCGCTTGTAGGAGGGTTTTTTTGTCCGTTAGCAGTCGTTCATCGTATCCCGTAGATGTTCCTAATTGTGAGATTTCAAAACGTTCTAGGGGCAAATTTGCGGGGGTGAGGGCAATTAATCCCAAGCTGAGGGGGAGGAGTGTCAAAAGGTGTTTCATGGTGACAGGAGTGGGCAGCTATTGACTCGATTAACAATCAAGAAGGATAAATGAGAAAAGTTGTTTCTTGTTTATATCATGAGGATAGTTGTTGCCGATAAATCTTAATTTGTTCCAAGCGAGGGCCGACCTTAGAAATGATGGTAAATTCTAAATTTTGGTAATATAATTGTTCTCCCACCTTCGGTATTTTTTGCCAATGATGGAGGACAAAACCAGCTAGGGTTTGGTATTCATCGGCCAAGGGTAAACTTAAATTTAATGCTTTGTTCACGTCCTCTAAATTCATTTGTGCTTGTACGAGAAAAGTCGATTCATCGAGGAGTTGATATTTTACTGTTCCTGATTCATCACTAGGGGAAAAAGTTCCCAGAATCTCACCGATTAAATCTTTTAGGGTTAATAAACCGGCTGTTCTGCCAAATTCATCGACAATGATAACCATCTTTAAGGATGATTCCCGCATCACTGTTAGTAATTCATTTAAAGCAGTGGTTTCGGGGAAAAAACGCACAGGTTTTAACCAAGGTTTAATCGGGGTTGTTAAATTTAACTGACCCTGAGCAAGGGGTAAAGCTAAATCTTTAAAATCGATCAGACCACGGATATCATCACCGGAATCTCCTTCCACAGGATAACAAGAATAGCCACTGTTAACTACTTGGAGCAATAATTCCTCAAAAGTTGCGGTCGAGGAAATAGCTACTAAACGGTTATGGGGAACCATGATTTCCGCGGCAGTGATTTCGCTAAACTGGAAAACATTATTTAAAATTTTCCTTTCCGCTGCTTCTAATCCCGTTAATTCCCCTTCCATGCTGATAATTAATTGTAATTCCTCGGAAGTTACCCGACTAGAACGCTGTAGATCTACTTCGGGGATACGGGTTAAAACCAATAAAAAACGAGTTGATTGGTTAAGAATACCGATAAAAGGCTTAAAAATTCGGGAAATAACGCCAATAGGTGCCGCTAATAATCGCGCCATTGGTTCGGCATAAATTAAAGCGAGGGATTTGGGATAAAGTTCCCCAAAAACTATCTGGAGATAGGCCACGATTAAAAAAGCTAGACAAAGAGAGAAACCATGGGAGAGAAGATTTTGCCAGTTTAAGGAAAAGGGTAAAAAACTTAGTAATTTCCTCACAAAAACGGTCATGGTACTCTCCCCGATCCAACCTAAAGCTAAACTAGAAAGGGTGATACCTAATTGGGTAGTGGAAAGTAAGCGATCGAGACTTCTTTGTAGAGATTGGACCGTCTGCGCTGGCACATCTCCCGCAGCCACTAGCTGACTGATGCGGGTACGACGGACAGACACGAGCGAAAATTCGGCCGCTACGAAAAAAGCATTGAGGACGATTAGTAAAAAGACTAAAATTAAACGAGTCAATAAATCCTGATTATCCATAGCGAAAAGGCAAAATTCGCCTTTTTTAAAGCCTATCCTTTGGTTTCATCCTTTGATTGCGGTTGGTTTTTCTGTTGTTGCATATAAACTCTCACTCTTTTCAGCACCTCTTCTTCTTTCACGGGGATAAAAGTTTGATTGCGACCATAACTGGTGCGATCGTTGGTAAACTTTTTAGCAGGGTTGATATCCGGTTGACTGACTCCCTTCAGGGAGGCGATTCCCAATTGATAGGCTACCCAACCGCTACCGAAGCCGGCGGCTAACATGGCTACCATCAAAAGGAGTCCTAACTGCAAGGAGGTGCTGATTGCAAATTTTTTCATCTTGGTGGGGCTGGATTTTCACGTTCGGAGTGATTACCGATCTATAATGAGTTAATAGTATAACCCAGGGTTGGCCGAGCGGTTGAGGCAACGAACTCATAATTCGTGCTAGGCAGGTTCAACTCCTGCACCCTGGATAGTTTTGATGGCTTCGGGTGATCGGCTTTGACTGCACTAGAGTAGGCGGCGGTGACAGATTACCTGACCATTTTCAGCTACTTTGAGAACAGAAATACAATCATTAATTTTATCCTTTTCATTTTTCAGGAAAGCTAAAAAAACACAAGAATCCCAGTAGTGTAGCTTTTTTGATGAACGAATCAATTCCCCAATGCTGGGTAATAGCAAATCCTGTTTTGAAAAGCTGACAACAATCAATCATATAGTCATTGCCAAAAAGCTCGAACCATTAAAAATTTGATTTCCCCAAAACTTTGCGCTTTAAAGCGAGAACACGAGGACGCGCACCTTGACTAGAAAATCCTAACCCTTCACGGAATATTTCGGGCATATAATAACGAACTGCATCTTCTTTATCCTTGTCCTCGTAAATTACTCCCATTTGCTCAAGAATATTGACTGTAGTAGCATCCAGATTAAACTGTTCTAGAGAAAAAGGAATTTTTTTATCACTATATTCATGTAACCTTTCTTGTACCCAGATTTTAAATATAGGATATTCTTCCTTAGACTCGTCAACTTTTTCTTCACTACAGGGTTTAAGCGCTCGTCGAATCGCTTGGGGAGGTAACAGTCTAGTATTCGACCATTTAGTAAATTGTATTTCTTCTTTTTTTTCTACAGTAATATTAGCAGCATGGTACAAAAATCTCACAATATCCCGCGCTTGTAGTCTTCCATTAAAATCGGTTAAAGCGGCAAAAATCCAATTGTCTGACTTAGCTTCCCTTGCATTATCTGCTCCTAATTTTTTGCCCCAAAGTCGTTCTAGTTTTCCTTTTAAATCTTCAATTGAACAATCGAATAAATCTTGAGGGTTAGCATTAATAACCGATGATTGTATGCAGAGCCAATAGGAAAGTTTAAGAAACGATTCTAGATTCCAAGATAGATCATAATTACGATATAAGTTTTCAAATTGTTGCGAGTTTTGTGTGATTGTATATCTCAAGAAATCTCGACGCAGAAAGACAATCAAGCCGAGATTAGATTGCCGAATTTCTGATAATTTATTGGGTAAATGATCGATCAAAGCTTTCAAGGCTTTTCGTTGAAGGTTATCCTTATCATTGGCAACATTAGGAAAATCATCTTCTAATCCATCAAATAAAAATATAATCTTCGAGTTTTTTTGTTGAAGGTATTCATGCAGTTTATGTAATTGACAATTTTCAGGATTATAACCTAAAACTCTCGAAATTTCTTTGATCCAAAAATTTGTCCAATCAACCTCATTCCAATCCTGATTTGATAGCGACTGCGTGATTCTGTCTCTTAAATCCGAGAAGGAAAATTGATAATCATTATTAAGAAAATTATTAACATTTTGCCGTGCTTGCTCAAGAATATCTTTGGCATCCTCTGCTAAATTTTTTGATTGCAGTAAAGGAAATATTAAACCGAGATTTTCTCGGGAATTTTCTTGATTTTGAGGATCAACTTTATTTAAAAAATTTTCCCAAGACTGTAGGCGAGATAGCTGAATATAATTAAAGGTTTTTCCCGCACCTTTAGCACCAATTGAGATAACATTAGGTAGTTTATCTTGAAAATTACGAGCGAGATTTTTCAATGGCTCGGTAATGAGTAAATCTTCCCCTTCTCCCTTTTCTGCATAAATATATTTATTGCAAGTATCCCTGAGTTTTTTCACATCATCTAAGGAGTTATCTGAAGGTGTGGCTGATGCAATGCTATTATTAGATAATTCATCTTCTGCCCATTGTCTTGCCAGTTCCATCAAGGAAGTTGAACTTAATTTGTTTTGAGCTTCGTCCCAATTGTTAACATATAGTAACTCTTGGGCGAAATAAGTTTCTTTAATATCCAGTCTAGTAGTATATAAACTCTCATTTTTGGGTTGAACATAAGCCGACTGTAATTGCTCTAAAATATTCTCAAATGCTGATAAATTTCTGACTTCTGGGGTTAAAAAACTAATAATTATCGAAGGATCATAATAATTATCATCCTTTACTTTTGAGTCACTGGGAGCTAGTAAGCCAATTTTTTCTAAAACCATCCTGACACCTCGCCAAGATTGCTCATTAACTGTTGTTACTAAAAATCTTTGGATTCTAGAGTCAAATAAAATTGGGCTAGAAATTTCACTTAATCCTGCTCTTAAATCAATAAATATATAATCTACTGCTAATTTTTGCCCTAATTGATGAATTGCATCCCCTACCTCCCAAGCACCCGACGGATTTCTGGCTAAATTTTCTGGCAGTATAGGAGTATCTAAGAGTTCTTCTTCTTCAATAAAAGCGGGTAAAAAATATAAAGTTGATTTATTTTGCTGTTTGGCAGTTTTCTTAATTTCTTGAGTTACCCAAGAGAGTGCCACCTCTAGAGATGGCTTGGGATATTGATAAACTTCTAAAAAATTGCTCAAAGATACGGTTGCCTCTTGACTTTCATACCTTTGCCAATAGGTTAACCCCGGAGCCTCTAAATCTGAGTCAATAACTAAAATTTTAATTGGTTTATTTATATCTTTTGCTCTTGCTAAGAGAGCAAGAATATAAGCGGCTAAATGTAGGGTTCTTCCCACACCACCTTTAAAAGAATAAAAAGCAATAATTTCTGGCTTATCTTGATAAGCATTGGGTAAAAAATTATCCGATTGCTCTGAATCTGTATTTTCTTTTAAATAAGCGACTTCCTGCCAAAAAGGTCGAATCGATGGAGAAAAATAAGAACTATTATCTATTAAAATAAATTCTACAGGAATAGAAGCATTATCAATATCTAGCTGAATAATTTGTTCTGATTCTTGATACCAATCTCCGAACCATTCTTTTAATATTGAGTTAGCTTTTGGTTGATCATTTTGACTTTGAATACCAATCTCTAAAGCACTACTAAAACAACTAATTTTAACAATACTATCAGGTAAGTCATTTCCGTTAGCGGTTTCGCGAGCAATTTTTCTTTTAATATCAAACCAAGTTAGTAATGGCCGTCTTCTCATAGTCCCTGCAACTCCTGTGCAATCCAACTTAATATATCTAACAATTTTTTTTCTAATTCACCATCCTTGATATTTTCACAGCATCCCCCATATCGCCACATTTGATTAATTTCACCGGAAGAAAGCTCTCTCTCTTGATTATTTTTTAAAGGTTTCATACTTAATTGTGAGGGAAGTTTTAGTTTTTCTCCCGCAGCTAGTTTGTCTAGTAACTTATTTATATCATGCCGCACTTCAAGTAATTCTCGACAAGAATCGGTGCAATCTTTACTTTGTCTTTTCAGTAAAACCGCTTTGAGACCACATTCAACGGAGTAAAATAGCAATAAACGATGAGCGTTAGTTATGGTTTTGACCTTTGCCGCTCGTTGATTTTCTCTCCATGCTTTTTGTAGTTCTCTGTCTGTAAAAGGAATCACCCAGTCAACCCTTTGCACGATAGGGTTAGATCCTAGCACAAAAAAACCCGCTGGCGCGGGCTTTTTCCACAAAACCAAAGTTTTAATTAACCTAACAACGCTTTTGCCTTCGCTACCACGTTATCCACGGTAAAACCGAACTTCTCTGACATTCCTAGATAAAATATCGTAATTTTGTTAAAATAATCTCAAAGAAAAGCCTCTAAAATCAAAGGTAATGTCCAAAATCGCTAAAAAACTTAGTAATTCTCCTTTTCGTTATCCTGGCGGTAAATTTTATGCCCGTAAGCTAATCTTAGCTTGTCTTCCTAGTCACCATAAGTATTGTGAACCCTTTGCGGGGGGAGCATCTATATTCTTTGCTAAGGAAAGTGTAGCAGAGAATATTCTCAATGACAAAGATGAGGAATTAATGAACTGTTATCGACATATCAAAGATCATCTTGATAGTCTAATTGAATTATTAAAAGATCTAAACGCTACCAAAGAATTACACAATTATTATAAAAATGAATTTCAACCAGCCAATGACCTAGAAAGAGCCATGCGTTGGTATTATCTAAATAGAACTTCCTACTCAGGAATTATGAAACTTGAAAATTGTTATTGGGGCTATGGTGATAAGTATTCTATGCGTCCTGAAAACTGGCCTTCTCACCTAAAAACCACTTCGGAAAAACTGCAAAATGTCAATTTATCTTGTTTAGATTTTGAAGATTTAATCAATCAATTACCCGATGATTACTTTTTATTTGTCGATCCTCCTTACTTTCAAGCAGATCAAAATAAATTCTATTCCTGCTTCTTCAGTCTAGAAGATCATGAAAGGTTATGTAAGACGTTGAAAAAACATCAACATCGATTTAAATTTCTTTTGACTTATGATAATTGCTCCGAAATTAGAGAAATGTATGATTGGTGTATTTCTTTACAAGATAATGAATGGAATTACACTATTAATCGAACTGATGATCAAAAAAATGGTTTAAAATTAGAACATGGTTATCAGAGTGAAAGACGCAAGGGCAAGGAGGTATTTATTGCTAATTATGATCTTCAGAAACCTGCAAGATTTACACCTCTACAATTAAGTTTATTCGATGTATCTTGATTCCTAATTTTAATCAAGTAAATCCTCTATTTTTTCTATCGGTAGCCATGGTTGTAGAGGTTCAGCCGTATTAACATCAAAGAAAATTTTGGGATAATTAGGGATGAAATTACAGTTGTTATCGTGGCATTTCTGGCGAGAACAATTGATATTATTGGTTTGATTTGCTGTTAAATCTTTACTTCTGGCAACGTACATTTTTAAAAGGGCTTCTTCTTGATTATTAATATTAATTTTGCTTAAAAATATTTGCTCTTTTGGTGTGGGCTTCCAAACAAATAGTCCCGTTTCTAAATTGGTCTGAAAAAAAGCATTGGCAAGAGATGTAATCACTAAATCAAAATCTGTTTCAATATATTGATCTTTGTGAATATTTAGGCTTGTTGAAGGTATTCCTATCAATTTAGACCTTTGTTCTGCTGCTTTGTCTCCTAAGGTTCTTGATCTCATACATTTGACTTCAATAAAAGGTCTGATACCTCCCTGAAGACGGAAACTACCTTTTTTGGCTAACTTACATTCAGCAGAGTATTTTTTGGCGTTTTTTTGATTGATAATAGCTACATCTATATCGTGAGAACCAGCTTGAGGATTTAAGCGAGGATTAGTAACTAAATAATTATTTGCGAGTATTTTTGACAGTTCATCTTGTACAGTGAACTCAAAAAACTTGCCACGAATCATAGGAATAACTTTTGGATCATTGAGAACTTCTGTAATATATTTGATATTCAAACTATAACTCTTACAAAAACTTTCTATTTTTTCAAACCATTCCCATTCAAGCTCGTTATCATGCAAAAACTGCTCAAGCAATTTAATCAAATCTTCTGACATCATCAGTATTTACATCGGAATTTATAGACATAGTGTTAAAAAGCTCCGAAAGACTTATGTTTAATGCTCTACATAAAGAAATCAAGCATAGTAAAGAAGGATTCCTTTTACCACGTTCAAGAAGACTGATGTAAGTTCTATCCAAATTGGCCGCTTCGGCCAACCTTTCTTGGGATAAACCCTTTTGAATGCGAGCATTATGTAAACATCTGCCAAATTGAGCTAAATTGTCCTTTGCCATGCTTCGATTAAACTGCCTGACGTGACCCCTAGTCCACTGACTGACAGTCACAATAGAAAAACAAAAAAATGAGCCAGATTTTTCTGACTCATTACAGCTAAGATTTCAGGTAATTAACCTAACAACGCTTTTGCCTTCGCTACCACGTTATTCACGGTAAAACCGAACTTCTCTAGAATCACACCTCCTGGAGCAGAAGCGCCGAAGGTATCAACCCCCAACACATCCCCCTCATCGGTGATGTAACGATGCCAACCCATGGTTGAACCCGCTTCCACTGCGAGACGTTTTTTCACTGCTTTCGGCAGTACCGATTCTTTGTATTCTGCCGATTGTTCCTCGAATAGCTCCCAACAGGGCATAGAAACGACGCGAGCTTTAATTCCTGCTTCTTTTAACACCGCAGCCGCTTTATCGCAGAGATACAACTCGCCACCCGTACCGATGAGAATGACATCGGGAGTACCTTCAGAATCGGTGATAATATAAGCACCTTTAGCCACACCATCGAGGGAAGTTCCCGCTAAATTGGGCAGATTTTGACGGGATAATGCTAGTAACGTCGGGCGCTTAGTTTCGCTCACCGCTACTTTATAAGCACCGGAAGTTTCCGTACCATCCCCCGGACGCATGACTAAGAGGTTAGGAATAGCGCGCAGAGAAGCAACGTGTTCCACGGGTTGGTGAGTCGGTCCATCTTCCCCTAAGGCAATGGAATCGTGAGTCATTACCCAGATGACGCGGGTTTCTGACAATGCCGATAAACGGATAGAATTCCGCATATAGTCGGTGAAAATCAGGAAAGTCGCCCCGTAGGGAATCAATCCCGTGTTATGGAGAGCAATCCCGTTACAAATCGCCCCCATCGCGTGTTCCCGCACGCCAAAATGGACGTTACGCTCCTGATAACTGCCTTTTTGGAAATTACCAAAATGCTCTAATTCGGTGTAGTTAGAGTGGGTTAAATCCGCCGAACCACCGATTAAACCGGGTAAAACCCCCGCAAGCGCATTTAAGCAGATTTCCGAGTGTTTACGACTAGCGAGCGCCTTATCTTCGGGTTTATAAACCGGTAAAGCTTGCTCCCAACCTTCCGGCAGTTGACCGGTGGTTAACTGTTCAAATAAAGCCGCTTCTGCGGGATATTTGGCCTGATATTCGTTAAATAACTTATTCCAGTCCGTTTCTGCCGTCGCTCCCTTGTCCACTGCTTGCCGGAAACGATTTAACACCTCATCGGGAACCACAAACGGCTCGTATTCCCAACCTAATGCTTTTCGGGTTAACTCGATTTCTGTTGCTCCCAAAGCTGCCCCGTGAACATCGGCGGTATTAGACTTATTGGGGGAACCATAACCGATGGTGGTGGTGATTTTAATCATCGAGGGTTTATCGGTGACAGCTTTGGCGGCTGCGATCGCATTGGCAATGGCATCTAAATCGGTGTTACCATTCTCGACGTGCTGAACGTGCCAACCGTAGGCTTCAAAACGCTTGCTCACGTCTTCGGTGAAAGCGATATCGGTGGAACCATCGATCGAGATATGGTTATCATCGTAGAGAGCGATTAACTTGCCTAAACCCCAGTGACCGGCTAAAGAACAAGCTTCCCCGGAAATACCCTCCATATTGCAACCATCACCCAAAATCACATAGGTGTAATGGTCGATAATTTTGGCATCCGGCTTGTTGAAACGGGCCGCTAAATGGGCTTCTGCTAGGGCCAAACCGACACCATTAGCAATCCCTTGACCCAGAGGACCAGTGGTCACTTCTACCCCTTCCGTGACGAAATTTTCGGGGTGGCCAGGGGTTTTCGATTTCCACTGCCGGAATTGTTTAATTTCCTCTAGGGGGACGCTATCGTATCCGGTCAGGTACATCAAAGCATACTGCAGCATACAACCGTGACCGGCGGAGAGAACAAAACGATCGCGATTGACCCATTGGGGGTTTTTCGGGTTAAAACGCAGGAATTGATCCCAGAGGACAAAGGCCATGGGTGCGGCCCCCATCGGCAGTCCGGGGTGTCCCGATTTAGCTTTTTCTACGGCATCCACCGCTAAAAAACGCACCGCATTAATACAAAGTTCTTCGAGGGATTGGGAGGCGACAACCATAATGTTTTTTAGAATGAACTACAAAAATAAGACCAGGTTAAAGAGGGAGCCACTCAAAGATTACTCTTTCGGGGGCATCGACTCAAGCATATTTTCTAAAAGCTAAGGTGACGTTATGGCCACCAAATCCAAAGGAGTTGGAGAGGGCAGCGTTAACTATCTGCTGACGACTTTCGTAGGGGACGTAATCAAGATCACAATCGGGGTCAGGATTGTCAAGGTTGAGAGTCGGGGGAATCCGCTCATTAGCGATCGCCATTACCGTGGCCACGGCTTCAATGCCGCCAGAACCGCCTAAAAGGTGGCCTGTCATCGATTTGGTGGAACTGACGGGGATTTGGTAGGCCGATTCTCCTAAAGCTTTTTTAATCGCCTTGGTTTCCGTGGGATCATTGGCCCCTGTACTGGTGCCGTGGGCGTTGATATAGCTAATTTCCGCCGGAGTCAAACCGGCATCTTTGATCGCTAATTCGATCGCTCTGGTGGCCCCACGACCATCGGGAACCGGTGCCGTCATGTGATAGGCATCGCAAGTCAGACCATAACCGATCATTTCGGCGTAAATCCGCGCCCCACGGGCTAAGGCCGTTTCTAATTCCTCTATAATCAAGATTCCTGCCCCTTCCCCCATAACAAAACCATCCCGATCCTTGTCAAAGGGACGACTGGCCCGGGTGGGGTCATCGTTGCGGGTGGACAGGGCCTTAGCGGAGGCAAAACCAGCCAATCCTAGGGGGGTAACGGCGGCCTCCGTCCCACCGCAGATCATCGCTTTGGCCAAACCCCTTTGTACTAGACGAAAAGCATCGCCGATGGCATTGGAACCGGCGGCGCAAGCGGTCACGGTGCAGTTACTCGGTCCTTTGGCCCCCGTGTGGATGGCGGTTAAACCAGCGGCCATATTGGCAATCATCATCGGGATCATGAAGGGACTACACCGGCCCGGACCTTTTGTCAAGTAAATTTCCTGTTGATCCTCAAGCACTTTTATGCCACCCACGCCCGTACCGATTAGTACGCCTATATCATCGGCATTGAGAGCGTCGATAACTAATCGAGAATCTTGCAGTGCTTGCAAACTGGCGGCGACGGCAAATTGAGCGAAACGGTCCATGCGCTTTGCCTCTTTGCGATCCACATAGTCGTGGGGGTCAAAACCCCGCACTTCCCCAGCAATGCGACAAGCGTGACGGGAGGCATCAAAGTGTGTAATTAAACCAATGCCACTTTTGCCGTTGATTAAGCCTGTCCAATAGTCTGCTAGATTATTGCCGAGGGGAGTGATTGCACCCATCCCCGTGATGACAACCCTTTTTAATGGCAATTCTGTCATGTTTGTTCAAAAATAAGGGCAGATTTTGCCCCAGATATTTAAGGCTAAATTGTCAATTTTCCCGCAATAATTAGGCGGTTGCTCCTACTTTCTCGCTAATATGGTCAACAGCTTTGCCTACAGTGTCAATTTGTTCGGCCGCTTCGTCGGGAATTTCAATATCAAATTCTTCCTCTAAAGCCATCACTAACTCGACCACATCAAGGGAATCAGCTTGCAGATCATTAGCAAAGCTTGCGTCGGGAGTAACTTTTTCCGGCTCTACTTCTAATTGTTCCACAACAACTTTTTTAACTCGATCGAAAATACCTTCACTCATGGATGTCAATTTTTATCCGCTGGTTTACCGGACTCTAGCCTCTAGGGTCTGGGGAAATGGGGCGGTGTTACCATTTCCGACAATAAATTTCGGTTAGCTTTTTCACTGACCATTTTTCATCTTACTGGAAGTTGTTCCCCTCTTGATGAAGTTTTTTCTCGATCATCGGGGAAGTGGGGTGTGGGGTGTGGGGTGTGGGGTGTGGGGTGTGGGGTGTGGGGTGTGGGGTGTGGAGTGTGGGGGGAAGTGGGGAAGTAGGGTGTGGGGTGTGGGGTGTGGGGGGAAGTGGGGTAGTGGGGTAGTGGAGCATTTGGATGAAATTTCCCTAAACCCCTAAATCCCTATCACCCCAAAACCCTATCACCCTGACTCCTATCTCCTGAATAAAAAGCCAAAATATAACGGATAACTCCGAAATTCAGATAATAATCATCGGAAATTTTGGGTCTGAAACCCCGCCGTTCTAGGTTGGCTTTACGTTAGAATTAAAAGGCCAGTCTCGAAAACCAAGTGGACGGCGCAGCACCTTGAAAACTCGGCTTAGGGGGTTCCGACCAGAAAAGCTTGGCCGGGTAAAAAGTCGCGCGCAACAAGTACAAGAAGCTATAGGCGGTCAACGTACCGTGGGACACACGGAATCGGGCTTCTGAAATGGGGCGAAAGTCTGTGGACTCTGTGTAAGACAGTACATGGTTTTTTAACTGTGGTATGCGACGGTGGTGGAAGCAGAAACTTAAATCGTGAGGTTTAGGAATCGCCGCACTTTTAGGGCGGCGAGGATGTCAAGGCTAACCATTACCCCAATTCTAGAATTATCCGTTTTTTTAGGTTTTCTTGACTACTATTCGGCGGTAGCCAATCCAGTTTCGGTGCTGCCGGTGGTGCGACGACGGGTGAGAGTATTAAAGAGCATAATTCCGATCGCTTTGATCAGATTACCTTCCAACTCTTGGAACATTTTCATGTTCATGCCAAAAGCGGCGTTAGCTTCGGTGACAATGCGATCGGCCATGGCTTGATCCACCGGTAACTCGTCGAGGGTTTGACGATAGTGGTTTTTATAGGCTTTTTCGTCGGAAATATCTTTGAAATCATAGAAAGCCGTGCCACCAGTTTCCAGATTCATCGCTTTTTCGGCGATTTTTTTCAATATTTGCCCCCCGGACAGATCGCCGAGATAACGGGTATAGGAATGGGCGACTAATAATTCGGGTTCTGTTGTGGCGATTTCCCGAATCCGGTTAACGTAGGCCTGACCTGCGGGAGATAAAGCGATCTCGTTGCGCCAATTGGGACCATAATAAAAATATAAATCCTGTTCTAGCGCATTTTTGCGATTGAGTTCAGGAAAACAGATTTTAGAAACGACGGGATGACTAGGAAGTTTTTCCATCTCCTCCTCCATGGCCGAATAGACGAAGTAGAGGTTAGCCACCAGTTTGCGATAGGAAGTTTTTTCTACCACACCTTTGAGAAAACACTTGACAAAACCGACGTTTTCTGCCATGGTGTGGGATTTTTTCGTGCCTTCCCGCAGTTGAGTTGATAAATTAACGCTCATATTATGATCACCTGTTGGGATGAGTGGAATGGATCGGGTTCGTTACAGATGCTTACTAAAACCGTCTATTTTGGTAGATTAAACTGAATCGATCGGTAATTTTATTAAGAATTTTTACAGTGCCGCCGGGGGAGCTTAGGGAGAAAAGTTAGCTCTAGCAGGACTTGACCGCCGGTTGAAACCGGTATCGATCGAGATGGCGCAATTGTAAAGATTAGTGAAAAACTGCTCCCTAGTTGATCTTGTTGAGAGAGAGGGTGTAGTCTAGCGCCAATATCAATCATCGAGCAACATTCTTCACGCTTCTTAAAAATTCTTAACATTCAGGAGACTTATATCAGCAAAATTTCACAAATTAAAACCGAATTTAGCAATCATGCTTATAATCAGTACAGGATTCTTTATGTTGTGCTAAACTCAAGCCCTTGAGAGACAAAGCCCTAGTTGCGATGTCAGCGAGAACACATTTAGCAACCCCCTACCCAAACCCTTAGTCATAACACTCTGGTAATGCCCCGAATACTTGTAATCGATGATGATCCTGCAATCGCGGAATTAGTCTCCATCAACCTGGAGATGGCGGGTTATGACGTTAATCCCGCAGAGGACGGGATTAAAGGCCAGGCCTTGGCCGTCCAGTTACAACCCGATTTAATCATGCTGGATTTAATGCTGCCCAAAGTCGATGGTTTTACTGTCTGTCAGCGTTTGCGACGAGATGAACGCACGTCCGACATCCCGATTTTGATGCTCACAGCCTTAGGACAAACCCAAGATAAAGTGGAAGGTTTTAATGCGGGTGCTGATGATTACCTGACCAAACCTTTCGAGGTGGAGGAAATGTTAGCTAGGGTACGCGCTCTCCTCAGACGCACCGATCGCATTCCCCAAGCCGCTAAACACTCAGAAATACTCAGTTTTGGACCTTTAACCCTGGTTCCCGAACGTTTTGAGGCGGTCTGGTTTGAAAGTGTGGTCAAGTTAACCCATCTAGAATTCGAGTTACTCCACTGTCTTCTCCAACGTCACGGTCAAACCGTTTCCCCTAGTGATATTCTCAAGGAGGTCTGGGGATACGATCCCGATGATGATATCGAGACTATTCGCGTTCATATTCGCCATCTGAGAACGAAACTAGAACCCGATCCCCGTCATCCTCGCTATATTAAAACCGTTTACGGTGCGGGTTATTGTCTGGAGTTACCCACCAATGAACAGGTGGTGCTTGATTCATCGGCGGCAACGGTTTAAACAGGGAGCAATTGTCTAGATAGGCAATAGGGACAATTGTTTCGTCGCTCCTCCTCCTCTTCAGATTGAGAAGGTTTGACCGGCGGTTGGGTTTTGATGGCTATGGCTGAGGCCTCTTTTTGGCCCTGACTATCACAAGGGGTAAGCACCCCCAGCAAGTCAGGACAATGGCAGGAGTAACTAGGGCTGGCTGAATAAATCTAAAAACCTTGTTGGGTAAGACTTTTAGACCTTTTAGAAATCAAAAAGTACCGGATATGGGAGTGATCGGGGGGAAAATTCAGGTACTTTTTCCCTGAAAATTAGGTAATTGACCCCCTCAAAATCGGTAAAACCCTACACCCCACACCCCACACCCCACACCCTGCCCCCACAAAAAACTTTTTCAGCAAGCCCTAACTACTGGTTTAAGGTAAATCCGTCGCCCCCATCAAAAAGCGATCGCATTCTCTGGCGGCCCCGCGACCTTCATTAATCGCCCAAACCACCAAACTTTGACCACGACGACAATCCCCTGCGGCGAACACTTTCGGTAAGCTAGTGGCAAATTGACCGTGTTCGGCCTTGATATTGCTGCGGGCATCCTTTTCTAAGCCTAAATCATCGAGTAAAGGCTGTTCTGGTCCCAAAAATCCCATGGCCAATAGAACCAATTGCGTCGGGATGACTTTTTCTGTTCCTGCTACCGGTTGGGGGATAAACTGCCCTTTTTCGTTGCGTTGCCATTCCACCCGTACCGTGTGAATCCCTGTGACGTTGCCCTCGCTATCCCCCTCGAATTTAGTCGCCGTGGTGGTATAAACCCGGGGGTCATCGCCAAAACGTGCGGCCGCTTCCTCTTGTCCATAGTCCAGACGGTAGATTTTCGGCCATTCGGGCCAGGGATTATCGGCGGCCCGTTCTCGGGGCGGTTGCGGCATAATCTCTAATTGGGTGACGCTACGGCAGTTATGACGCAGGGAAGTCCCCACACAGTCGGTTCCCGTGTCGCCACCGCCGATAATTACCACGTCTTTACCCGCGGCCGAGATAAAATCCTCCCCCGGTTGTCCATCTAATAGTGCTTTTGTATTAGCGGTGAGAAACTCCATGGCGAAGTGAATGCCCTTTAATTGGCGACCTTCGATGTTTAAATCCCGGGGTTTGGTGGCCCCGGTACAGATAACCACGGCATCGTATTCGTTTAATAGGTCTTGGGCGCTGATATCCTTGCCCACTTCCGTGTTACAGACCATTTTTACCCCTTCCTGTTCGAGCATCTGGAGACGACGCAGAACGACTTCTTCCTTATCTAACTTCATGTTGGGGATACCGTACATTAATAGCCCCCCGGGGCGATCGGCCCGTTCATAAACTGTCACCCAGTGACCGGCTTTATTTAACTGGTCGGCGGCTGCTAATCCAGCAGGTCCAGAACCGATCACGGCCACTTTTTTGCCGGTACGGATGGCGGGGGGATTGGCAGTAATCCAACCGGATTCCCAACCTTTGTCAATAATCGAACATTCAATATTTTTGATCGTAACGGGGGGATTATGAATACCGAGAACACAGGAACCCTCACAGGGAGCGGGGCAGACTCTACCGGTAAATTCGGGGAAATTATTGGTTTTATGGAGGCGATCGAGGGCTTCTCGCCACAATCCTCGATAGATTAAATCATTCCATTCGGGAATCAGGTTATTAATCGGGCAACCACTGGCCATGCCACTAATTAGCGTTCCCGTGTGACAAAATGGTGTACCACAATCCATACAACGGGCGGCCTGATTGCGGAGTTTATCTTCTGGCATGGGAAGATGAAACTCATCCCAATTATGAAGGCGATCGAGGGGGGTAAGTTCGGAAGGAAGTTCACGCAGGAATTCGATAAAGCCAGTCGGTTTGCCCATAGTCTTTGTTATCTCTGTCGTTTATTCCCTATCTTCCTTCACAGTTCGATCGATCCCCGCAACTTTACCGATTTCTTTAATCTTATCCGCAACTCAGTGGACTAACAGGCGGTAATTTTGACAAATTCGGGAATTAACTAGGGTCTGCTGAATAAATCTAAAAACTTTGCTGGATAAGACTTTTAGCCTTTTTTGAAATCCAAAAGTACCAGATATGGGAGTGATCAGGGGGAAATTCAGCTACTTTTTCCCTGAAAATTAGGTAATTGACCCCCTCAAAATCGGTAAAACCCCACACCCCACACCCTACACCCTACACCCTGCCCCTAGGAAAAACTTTTTCAGCAGACCCTAACTATTGAGTTAAAAACAGGCGATTTCAAGAGGAAGGGGGCAATTCTAAGGGAATAGCCCCGATGATTCCCTTACGAAAATCATTGAGTAACTGCATGGCTGCCCTTTCTTTATCTTCTTGATATTTGAGATTGGCCAATTTTTCGATAAAATCTTCCCCGGTCATGTCTAGAGTATTCAACCCATAACGAGATTGTAAAAGACCTTCATAGTTTAATTCTACTAATAAATCGACAAAAGCCGCCGCTATCCTTTGGTTATCATAACCAGCATCCCCAATATCCTCACAGATAGCTAATTTCACCGCATCCCTTTGATTATCTAAACGGGAAGGGATCACCCCCGGCGCATCTAATAGTTCTAAGGTGTCGGAAATTCGTACCCATTGTAATTGTCGCGTTACTCCGGCCCTGCGGGCGCTGGCGACGACTTTTCGCCCTAATAAACGGTTAATCAGGGCAGATTTGCCCACATTGGGAAACCCGATCACCACGGCGCGCACTGGACGCGGTAACATTCCTCTCAGTTGGCGTTTTTGGTTAATTTCATCGCCAATTTTTTCCGCCGCTTTGATAATTGCTTTAACTCTTTCTCCCTGTTTAGCGTTAGTAAAATAGACGGTTTTTCCTTGACTTTTAAACCATGTTACCCATTGTTGATGGGCAGATTCGGGAATCATATCGAGACGATTTAAGATTAACAAGCGCGGTTTATTGCCAATCCAATCGTCCACCTGCGGATGATGGGAAGCTAAGGGAATGCGAGCATCGCGCACTTCTAAGACCACATCCACGAGTTTAAGATGTTCCTTGAGTTTTCTTTCCGCTTTGGCAATATGACCGGGATACCATTGAATTAACGACATGGGAGATGGGAGTATAAAATTAAATCTTATCAGAAATAGTCCCTAGATAGCTATAATTATCTGAGAAAAAGTTTAGTAATTTCACTGCAATTATAACAGGATTGTCGATGACTAATTTAAAAAAATGGCAAATTATTAAATCCGAGCTAGTTTTTCATAATCGTTGGTGTCAAGTCCGTCAAGACGCAGTGAAGTTATCCTCTGGACAAGTTATCGATGATTATTTCGTTAATATTCGTCCTGAAATTGTTTTAGTTGTTCCAGTTACTGGGGATAATCAATTGGTTTTTGTCCGTCAATATCGTCACGGAGTTAAGGAAATTTTATTGGAATTTCCCGCCGGGGCAGTAGATGCGGGTGAAGATGATATTACTGCGGCAGCGCGTCGGGAATTCGAGGAGGAAACCGGTTATCAAAGTGATTCTCTAATACCTCTGGCTGTTTTGTACGATAATCCCGTTAAAGATACTAACAGAATTCATATTTTTTTGGCTCTTAATGCTACTCCCACAGGTCAACAAAAGTTAGATATTACCGAGGAAATTGAAGTTATTCTTCGACCTTTACAGGAAATTAATCCACAGGAAATTACCGTCTCTGGTAGTTTAGCTGCTTTCTATCTAGCGAGGGATTTTTTAAAGCAAAATTAAGGAGTTATAGCAGTTATATTAATGGGGATGTAGGAAGTTTTCGTTTATTCCCACTTCCCCACTTCCCGCTCTCCTACCTCTGCGCTTTTCTCTACTGTTTGAACAGGATTTGTATTACTTTAAGTTTTATTTTTTTCACTTGTCTATGAGTAATTTTTTGATGATTGCTGGCTTTATCCTATCAGCTTATGCGATTGTTGCCAACGATTCCCTACAAACTTTAGGGACTTTTTTAAGTGCCAATGAAGAACGTCCTTGGTGGATTTTATGGCTGTACACCAGTATAATCTTAGCCTCGATTTTTATCGCTGGTTGGTATATTAATCAGGGAGATGTGGCTTATAATCGACTAGAAATGATTCCCTTCCCAGAAACTTTTACTTGGATTTATATCGTTCCTCCCTTAGCAATTTTAATTCTCACCACTTGGGGAATACCTGTGAGTACAACCTTTTTGGTTTTAACAGTTTTTGCTCCCCAATCTCTAGATGAAATGTTAATTAAATCTGCTTGGGGTTATGCTATTGCTGTTATAGTGGGGTTAGTCATCTATCGAATTATTTATCAATTAGAAAACTTTTTCCTAGAAACAGTTAATCAAGAACCTCAAAAAATCTGGGTGGTTTTACAGTGGTTATCCACCGGGTTTCTCTGGAGTCAATGGTTAATGCAAGATTTTGCTAATATTTTCGCCTATCTTCCCAGAAAGTTAGCGGCAACATGGTTAGTTTTATCTCTAACAGTTATGCTACTCCTGCAAACCATCATTTTTATTAATCACGGTGGTCAAATCGAGAAAATTGTCACTAGCAAAACTAACGCCCATGATCTGCGTTCTGCAACAATTATTAACTTAATTTATGGTCTAATTTTACTGTTTTTCGTTGGCTATAATCATATTCCCATGAGTACCACTTGGGTATTTTTAGGTTTATTAGGAGGTCGAGAAATTTCTCTGACTTTAACCAGAGAAACCCCTAATTTAGCCGCCACGGGTAAACTGGTTTTAGGGGATGCCTTAAAAGCTTTTATCGGTATGATAGTTAGTGTTACTATCGCTCTTGCTTTACCTCTACTCGCTCAAAAAATTAACTATCTATAGGAAGTGGGGTGTGGGGAGATGTAAATTAAGAATAACAAGATTGGGGAGATAGGCGATCGATTGATGACCCGGAGTGATAAAGTTTTCTATTACTGATAATCTCGAAATTATCGTTCAACCAGATTAAAGATGCTTCTGTGACTAGACCTTCTTCAAGAGTGACTAGGGAAAAATTGCGAGATTTACCCGTATCGGAGTGGAGAATACGAGGGACACTGGCAGCATTCAGATAAACAGTTCCCATCTCGGAAGTGACCACGGGATTGCGTAAACGGGAAGTAGTATGACGGAGACGGTGGTGCATATGACCGAAACTGACGAGAGGAACCTGTTTTCCTAATAGCTGTGCTTGTTCGATGGCCGCTGCTAAATCCGGGTCCCCGTGGTCCCCTCCCAAGGGTTGCCAATCGCGACCACAGATAGCTTCCGCTTCCTTTCCCAGTCCGGCCGGACCATTGTGACCTAAAAAAATCAGGTTATTATAGGCAGTATCTTGAATATTAGCGATAATTTTGGCGGTAGATTCGGCAAAACTGCTGATATTATAGCGTTCTTGAAAAAATTCTCCATTTTTCCACTCGGATCCCCCCCAAGTAAAGGGACGACCCCCAACAATCGAAAGCTCTAAACTGGGTAGGTCTAGTTTTGAGTAACCCACATGAGCAACCCCTAATAATTCTAACTGGGCGGTGACACGATCTTCCTTGTTGCGATCGTAGGGACATTTTTTTCGTCCCCAGGAGGTGGCACTATACCAAGCGTCGTGATTACCGAGAATAACGGCTTTTGGTAAGGACAAACTAGCAATCCGGCCGACAATTTCTAGGGATTCATTGCCAAAATCGCCGACAAATAGGGCTAAATCCACTTGTAAAGCTTCTAGAGCTAAATTATCTTCTATTTCCCATTGGTCGTGAACGTCACCGATGACGGCGATTTTATAGGTGCGAGGGAAAGAACTTACCATTACCAGTTATCAACTATCATTTACCATTAAAGATCATAACTAGGGTTTGCGGCAAAAAGTACGGGCGAAGCATTCGGATAGAAAATCTCCGGTTTCAGCGATAGGTTATTGCCCGAATGCTTCGCCCCTACAGGACGCGGGCCGATGAAGACGCAAGGTTTTGAACCACGATTCTCTCAAAATCTTGCATCTGTGGCGGCGAAACAGAACCCTAAAACCCTTACCTCGTCTATATTTCACATTTATTCAGCAAACCCTAACTAGGATTGGTAGTCGAAAACCGTGGGCAAGAAAGAGAGATTTTTTCTCAAACTACCAATGAAAAGGTAAAGATTTAAAACAAAGTCACCCACAGTCATCGGTTTGTTTGTAAATTTAGATACAGAATTATCAGGGTGATCTGTGTATGTCTTTACTACAATACCGCACTACTGCCGTTGTTACTTGCCCCCAAGCAAACACATGGGTACAACTCAGAATGCTTCCCTCTCCATACAGCTTTGATGAAGCACTACTACTCTGTGAACAGGATCAGGGCCGTTGGGTGGCATGGATTCCCGATTTTGGCGAAATTATCTTGATCGAAGGGCAATTTGAGGGATAAACTAACTCTTGCTAACAATTAAGGCAGATAAACAGCGATCAATCACTTGTTTTAATACTAGAGCCGTCCAATCGATATCGGCTGCGCTGGTGTCCCTTCCCAGGGTTAAACGAATTCCCGCCAATGCTTCTCGATCGCTGTAGCCCATAGCTTTTAAAATTGGACTGGGGGAAAGTTTGCCACTATGACAGGCGGATCCGGAACTAATGCCGATTCCTGCTAAATTAAGCTGACGAACTAGCTGTTTTCCCGTGATGTGACTGTCATCGTCCGGACGGACAATAAAGCTGACGTGGTGGGGTAAACGATAGAATCGGTCCCCCGTGGGCAGCAGATAAGGATAATCGGCGAAGAGGTCAAATAATCGATCTCGCAGGGCTATTAAACGCATTTTTTCGCTAATTAAGTCTTTTTGGGCTAATTCGGCCGCTAAACCGAAAGCAGCGATCGCTGGTACGGCTGGGGTTCCCGATCGCAGACCTTTTTCCTGACCACCGCCCCGCAGTAATGGTAAAATATCGACACCCGCTCTGACGTATAAAGCTCCCGATCCTTGCATTCCATAAATTTTATGGCTAGAAAGAGATGATAAATCTACGGGCAGTTTCCGCACATCAATATCGCATCTTGCCGCCACCTGCACCGCATCGGTGTGAAAAAGAACACCCCTTTCTCTGGCAATGCTGCCCAATTCTTCAATCGGTTGTAAGGTTCCCACCTCACTTTGTCCGTAAATAATGGAGATTAAGACCGTATCGCTTTGAATTGCGGCTTTTAGGTCTAAAGGATTAACTCTACCTTGACGATTGACGGGAAGACGAGTAATTTGCCAACCTTGCTGCTCTAATTGTTTACAGGGTTCAGCGATCGCAGAATGTTCCACACTAGAAATAATAATATGACGGGGGCGGTTATACTGTTGAGCAACCCCGATAATTGCTAAATTATCCGCTTCCGTGCCGCCAGAAGTGAAGATAATCTGGTCCGGATTGGCATTAATTAACCCTGCCACCTGTTCTCTGGCCATTTCGATGACTGTCGCCGTATCCTGTCCCCAAGTGTGTAAACTGGAGGGATTGCCCCAATGATGCTGGAGAATAGTGGCAACCCGCTCGATTACTTGGGGATGAGTGGGGGTAGTGGCGCTATAGTCAAGATAAATTTGCATTATTTTACAATCTGAGAAATGAGAGCCAAGGACAAGCAGCTATGTTCAGTTTAGCGGCTTAGGTTTAACGCTCGATCGATTGTCGGGGCAGTTAAATCTTCCCCTGTCAAAAAACAGAGATGCCGGTTAAAGCATCCCCACAGAGTCGATTTTACCTCTCTTGTGTCAATCTCGGCAGCAGACCAGCAAAAGTCATCTCAAAGACAGAGCAAATATCGTCAACAATCAAAGTCATAAAACCGTTCTAAAAGCCTAGTAAACCCGAAAGATAGTGAGGAACGGGGAAACTTTGAGCCATCTTAAAATGAAATGACAACAGATAAAACGCTGTAGAATAATTGAAGGTTATTTAAGAGATTTTTTCAGCCCTTTCCTGAATCCCAGACAGCCAGTTTTTGATAAGAGTCTGGGATAGGTGCGACAGCTGAGAGGGGGACAAGCGAGCTAGAAGGTAGATAGGGCAAGCGATATCGCTCTTTGTCCTTTGATGTAATCCTTCAACCGATAGCGGCTAATTTGCATTAGCTCTTCTATATTTTTTGGGAACATTTGATGTAGCTGGAGCCAATGATAGAGATGTTGACCCACATAAAAACTGCTGTGTCTGCGTTGACGTTTATATCTTTTTTCAGGTCTTGTAACATATTTTTGGATTCCCATATCCTTAATTTTTTTACCTTGTAGTGTGGCACTTGTATAGGCGATAGCTATAACAATTATCAGCTTTGATAGGTATTTCGGTGCTAATTGAGAACCTTCTAAGCTATAGCCTCCCGACTTAAAATCTCGGAACATCTCCTCAATATCAAATCTTTTTTGATAGGCCATTATTGCCGTCTCTAAATCTCCAAAGTTAGTCAGAATATACCAAGGCTCTTTTGTTGGAAAACCCCGATAAGTTTTTTTCCACTTACCCGCTAAGTTAAACTCGCCAAATCCCTTCTCTTTTGTAATATTAACATCATTTAAAAATAGTTTAGTTCCTGGACTTAAACCTAAGGCTCTCATTTCTTGATAAATTCCTTCTTTTGTCTTGACATTTGTACTTTTTTTTTGTCTTAAGCAAAAGTATAAACTCTGCTTCTGAAGCCACTTTCCAAGACTGACCGAGCAAAATTCTCTATCTCCTAACACCACTATTTTATGACCTGATAGCACGGTCAATGTTTTTTCTAATACTCGCTGCTGTTCTTCGAGATTACTACTTCCTTTTTTATCTAATATCTCCCAATAGATTGGCATGGCTCTCTTGTCATAAATTAGACTCACCATCAAGATATTTATTGCTCCCCAACTTGTCCGGTCTATAGCAATATACGCTAATCCTTTTGTTGTGAATCTCTGCTGCTGTTTTAACATCTCTTTTAGGACCGGAAACCAGATTTTTTCAATATTCAGAATTTCCAGCTTTAAAAATCTTTTTAGTTTTTTTCTCCGACTCTCAAACAGGATTGGTATTGGTAAGGCTTCAGCTAATATCTCTAACTTAGCTTGCTTTAGTATTTGCAAGGTTCCAACTATCATTAACAACAGTAGATATCTGGCTCGTCCCAGTTCATTTTCTAACACTTTCTGGTATAGTTCACTTATCATTTTCGTTATTTAGGTCATATATGGTAAATATGACTTATCTTTTTTTGGAGTCTGTGTCTGTATTTTATGCTACATAAGCTTTTCAGCTTGCTTGTCCCCCTGTCAGTGCGACAGTAAGGATTAAAAGTATCGTGATCAAGACCAACGATCAAATAGGCACAGATGACTAACTGCCACTATTGACAATATTCCTAAGCATCTAATCAAGGGGAAACATCGATCGATAATAATATGCTTTCGCCCTTGGCAAGTTCCAAAGCATAACAGAGATTGTCTCAAGCTGGTCGCGTCGCTAATACTTGCGGCGATTTTTCAGTCATCGGTAAACATTAACCAGTAATCAGTGAACGGCAAACTCAAATCTGATAACTGAGTCAAGATAGCTAAAAAACCCCCATCGCCCCACCATGCGTTTCAGACAAATTTTTATGCTTTTATGACATGGCTGACAATATTTTGTAACAATCTATACGAATTTTCCTGTTGAAGACTGTAAATTTAAGTTAATTACTTTGGTAATAACCCTGAAATAAAGTGATCTTTCTAGCCCAGATGACCAAAAACCGCCCCTATCTATCTATCCACTCCTCAAAACTGTTATGCTTCTAAAAAAAAATCTCTTAGACAAAAACTATTGCTAAATCTCCCTAGATGGAGAAGCAAAAGCGATCGAGAGATAAAAATAGTTAAAGCCGCCTTACTGAATCAACAGTTACTTTCAAGAAATTTTCTCGGTTATCACCGCAGTCAGTTAGGGGAAGTAATGAGAATTTTTCACCGTTTCATCACCTTTGTTTAGTTTCTAATCACGATTTTTTAGTCCATGAGTAAACTTTCTAGACGTAGATTTATCTTCACTGCCGGGGCAACTGCCGTAGGAACAGCAATTCTCCACGGTTGCGCCACTCCCAATAATACCGCAACCAGTCCCTCCCCGGCCGGCAGTCCTGCCGCTTCCCCCGCTGCCAGTGGAGAAACTCCCGAAGTCACCACCGCTAAACTAGGTTTTATTGCCCTCACCGACGCTGCCCCCTTAATTATCGCTAAAGAAAAAGGTTTATTCGCTAAACACGGGATGCCCGATGTGCAAGTGATGAAACAAGCTTCTTGGGCTGCAACCCGGGATAACCTCGAATTAGGTTCGGCGGGTAACGGTATCGACGGGTCCCACATCCTCAGCCCCATGCCCTACCTAATGACCTTGGGCAAA
Source organism: Microcystis aeruginosa NIES-843 (assembly GCF_000010625.1). Taxonomy (NCBI): domain Bacteria; kingdom Bacillati; phylum Cyanobacteriota; class Cyanophyceae; order Chroococcales; family Microcystaceae; genus Microcystis; species Microcystis aeruginosa. The sequence goes on along the minus strand of NC_010296.1, from coordinate 1,323,618 downwards.
ATCACCAAACAGCCCGTACCGATGTATATTCTGGCACGTTTGAATACCAACGGTCAGGCGATATCGATCTCCAAATCCCACGCGGATTTAAAACTCGACCTCGACAGTTCTAAACTCAAAGAAACCCTCACCAAAGCGAAATCTGCCGGCAAAGAAATGAAAGCTGCCGTCACCTTTCCGGGGGGCAACCACGACCTGTTCATGCGTTACTGGCTATCTGCGGGCGGCATCGATCCCAATAATGACATCTCCCTCATCGTCGTTCCCCCGCCGCAGATGGTGGCCAATATGAAAGTCGGCACCATGGACGCGTTCTGTGTCGGCGAACCGTGGAACGCCCAAATCGTCTCCAAAGGCCTCGGGTACACTGCCCTGATCACTGGAGAATTCTGGAAGGATCACCCTGAAAAAGCCTTCGCTTTACGCGCCGATTGGGTGGATAAAAATCCCAAGGCGGCAAAAGCTTTAACCATGGCTGTTCTGGAAGCGCAGCAATGGTGCAACGATCCCGCTAATGTTAAGGAAATGTGCGAGATTATTTCAGGACGGGAATGGCTGAAAATTGACCCCGCCGATATCTTGGGAAGAATGCAAGGTAATATCGATTTCGGTGATGGTCGCAAAATTGAAAATAGCCCCGTAGCCATGAAATTCTGGGCTGATAACGCTTCCTATCCCTACAAGAGTCATGATACTTGGTTTGTGACTGAAGACATCCGTTGGGGCTATATTCCCGCCGATACGGACATCAAAGCTTTAGTTGATAAGGTTAACCGGGAAGATATCTGGAGGGAAGCCGCTAAAGCCCTCAATGTTCCCGCCGACCAAATTCCCACCTCTACCTCTCGCGGCGTGGAAACTTTCTTTGATGGCGTGAAATTTGACCCCGAAAATCCCCAAGCCTACCTCGATTCCCTCAAGATCAAGAAGATTTAAATCAGTGATCACTAATCAGTAATCAGTAACCCGTCAACAGTTAAAGATGATTTGCTGATAACTGGTAATTAATAACTGATAACTGAAATTCTTGCGGAGCAAGCCAAGATAAAAGCTGATCACTGAACCACTGAACCACTGAACCACTGATAACTCAACCACTGATAACTCAACCACTGATAACTGATAACTGATTATGGCTGTTTCTATTTCTCGTCGTTCTCAAGGTTCAAAATGGGTAAAAGACCTGAAAAAAAAATTACCCAAACTAGCAACTTCGGCGATTGCTTTATTAATTTTCCTTGCCATCTGGCAAATACTCTGTTTTAGTCCCGATGCCCCCCTCCCTAGTCCCACTAAAGTGGTTAGCGATACCTGGGAATTAATTATTAATCCCTTCTTCAATAATGGTGGCACGGATGTGGGGTTATTCTGGCAAATTTTCGCCAGTTTACAACGGGTGGCCGTCGGTTTTACCCTAGCCGCTATTGTCGGCATCGCCGTAGGAATTTTAATCGGTAGTAACGCCCTAATTTATGATGCGATCGATCCGATTTTCCAAATCCTGCGTACCGTTCCCCCCCTAGCTTGGCTACCCATCTCCCTAGCGGCTTTTCGTAATAACGAACCTAGTGCCATATTTGTAATTTTTATTACAGCAATTTGGCCAATTATTATTAACACGGCCGTGGGAGTACAGCAGGTTCCCCAAGACTATAAAAACGTCTCTAGAGTGCTAAAATTATCCAAAGTTGAATACTTTTTCAATATTCTTTTTCCCGCTACTGTTCCCTACGTTTTCACGGGATTAAGAATCGGTATCGGTTTATCTTGGTTGGCGATTGTAGCGGCGGAAATGCTGATCGGTGGCGTGGGAATTGGCTTCTTTATCTGGGATGCTTGGAATAGTTCCATGATCAGTGAAATTATCCTCGCCCTGATTTATGTGGGTATTGTTGGTTTCTTACTCGATCGCCTCATGGCCTACATCGCTAAATTAGTTGTACCCGAAGAAAATAAATAGGGTTTGCGGCAAAAAGTTTTTCGGTGGGGGCAGGGTGTGGGGTGTGGGGTGTGGGGTGTGGGGAGCTTTTTAAGTAAACAGTAAACAGTAAACTAAAAACTCACATCTGATAACTGATAACTGATAACTAATAACTGATAACTGAAAATGTCTGCATTTATTGAAGTCGATCACATTGATAAGGTTTTCCCTCTGCCCGATGGCCGTCAATATATTGCCCTGAAAAATATCGATCTCAGCGTTACTCAAGGGGAATTTATCTCTTTAATCGGTCACTCCGGTTGCGGGAAATCCACCCTCTTAAATATGGTCGCTGGACTCGATCGCCCGACGGTGGGAGGGGTAATTTTAGAGGGAAAAGAAATTAAAGGTCCCGGTCCCGATCGCATGGTGGTGTTCCAGAATTATTCGCTGCTGCCGTGGTTAACCGTCCGGGAAAATATCGCCCTAGGAGTTAACCGTGTGCTGCGTCATCTGCCGGCTGCTGAACGCAAAAGTGTCATCGAACATAGTATCGATATGGTACACCTGCGCCATGCGGCCAACAAACGACCGGGAGAATTATCGGGAGGCATGAAACAACGGGTAGCGATCGCCCGCGCTTTAGCCCTACGGCCAAAAGTTCTGCTACTCGATGAACCCTTTGGGGCGCTGGATGCGTTAACCAGAGGCAATTTACAGGAACGTTTGATGGAAATCGTCGAGGAAAGCCACGTTACCTGTATCATGGTCACGCACGATGTGGATGAAGCCCTATTACTATCCGATCGAGTGGTGATGTTAACCACCGGTCCGGAGGCCCATATCGGTCAGATTCTCGATGTTCCCATTCCCCGGCCCCGGCATCGTTTAGAAGTAGTTAACCACCCCAGTTACTACTCCCTCCGTAACGAGATCGTTTATTTCCTCAACCAACAGAAGCGATCGAAGAAAGTCGGCCAACCCAGCGAACCAGTAACAGTGATCGGCCAAGCTACCCGACTGAAAACCAATCCTACCATCGGTTTTATCCCCCTCACCGATTGCGCCCCGATTATTATTGCCAAAGAGAAAGGTTTCTTCGCCGAGGAAGGATTAGAGGATGTTATCCTGCAACGGGAACCCAACTGGAAAGCACTCGCCCAAGGAGTGGCCACCGGTCGTCTCGATGCGGCCCAGATGGTGGCGGGAATGCCCCTGAGCATGACCATTGGGGCCGGCAATAAGCCCTCTGTCCCCGTGATTAGCGCTTTGGTACTCAGTCGCAACGGTAACGCCATCACCCTCAGCAATAAATACAGGGAATTGGGGGTAGAAAAACTCGAGGACTTAAAGGATGCCCTCCAGCAAAGTCCCGATAAAATCGCCACTTTCGGCATGGTTCACCCTGCTTCCATGCACAATCTACTGTTACGCTACTGGTTAGCTAGTGGCGGCATCGATCCCGATAGTGATGTGAATTTAGCCGTAATTCCGCCGCCTCAGATGGTTTCCCTACTAAAAGCGGGTAAGATCGACGGTTATTGTGTGGGGGAACCCTGGAACTCCTACGCCGTTCACGAAAAATTAGGCTACGTTATCGCCACCGATCTTGATATTTGGCCCGGACACCAGGAAAAAGTCCTCGGAGTCAAGGAAACTTGGGCAGCGAAACATCCCGAAACCCATATCGCCATGGTGAAAGCTTTAATTAAAGCCTGCGAATACTGCGATGATCAGCGTAATCGAGAACATATCGTTAATATTCTCAGTCAGCCCCAGTATGTGGGTGTGGATAGGGCAATTATCCGCCCCGGTTTCCTCGATGGTTATGATCGCGGTTTAGGAACTGCCCCCGAACCCCTATTCCGATTTAATCAGTTTTACGTCGATCAAGCTAACTGTCCGGGCCGAAGTGAGGCCCTATGGACCCTTACTCAGCTTGCCCGTTGGGGTTACGCGCCTTTCCCTCGCAACTGGGTGGAAGTGATTGAACGCGTCCGTCGTCCCGATCTATTTGGCGAAGCTTGCAGGTCCCTGGGCCTTCCCGATTTGGAACCCAATCGCCACAGTTTTGCCCTCTTTGATCATCTTATTTTCAATCCCGACGATCCGATCGGCTATCTGGAACGTTTTTCGATCCGTCGCGATTATCGCGTCTCGGAAGTTCTCCTCGATGATCCCGTCGCTAATTAATGGTTGTGGTGGGCAAAGCCCACCTTAAAATAAATCTAGGACGAATATGCAAACTTTTACCGATAAGACCGTGAATTCCAGCACCACCACCCAGCCTTTTTTATTAGTTAGTAATGTTGCCAAAGAATACCCCTCTCCCGAAGGGGTTTACACCGTTTTAGACGGTGTGGAGCTGCAAGTCAATGAGGGGGAATTTGTCTGCATTATCGGTCACTCCGGCTGCGGTAAATCGACTCTTTTAAATATGGTGGCGGGGTTTTCTTCTCCTAGTCGTGGGCAAGTGCTGCTACAGGATAAAGAGGTTAAGGAACCGGGACCGGACCGGATGATGGTATTCCAAAATTATTCGCTTTTGCCCTGGAAAACTGCCTTTGAGAACGTTTATATCGGGGTTAGTTCGGTTTATCCCCAAAAATCTCACGCTGAGAAGGTGAGGATCGTGGAAGAAAATCTATCCCTAGTGGGATTGACAGAAGCAGCCCAGAAAAAACCCCCCCAATTATCGGGAGGCATGAAACAACGGGTTGCGATCGCCCGCGCCCTGGCCATTCGTCCCCAAGTCCTCATCCTCGATGAACCCTTTGGGGCCTTAGATGCGATCACCAAAGAGGAATTACAGGAAGAATTGCTGAAAATCTGGCAAGAACACCAGTTAACTGTGTTGATGATTACCCACGATATCGATGAGGCTTTGTTCTTGTGCGATCGCTTGGTGATGATGACCAACGGCCCGAGCGCTAAAATCGGTGAGGTGTTAAAGATGCCTTTTGCTCGTCCCCGGGTTCGTTCCCAAATCACCGAGGATCCCCGTTACTACGAACTCCGCAATGAAGCCCTCGATTTCCTCTACAATCGTTTTGCCCATTCGGAGGATCCCAACGAGGATGCCCCCGAAGAACCCCGCACAGAAAATCTCGTGGGTAAAATTGTTGCTACTATCGGTGGCATAGCCTTACTCGCTTTTGTCGGTTTTAGTCTGATACAAATGTTCACCAGCAAGACTCCCAATACCGCTAATCCCGCTACCATAGAGGCCCCCAGATAGGTAGGGTTTGCTGAAAAAGTTTGTCGTGGGGGCAGGGTGTGGGGTGTGGGGTGTAGGGTTTTACCGATTTTGAGGTAGAACGTAGGTTGGGTTGAAGCATGAAACCCAACGCCCGCATAGTTTACGCTACCGCTAACCCATCCTACAAATATAGCGGTTCTCACACCTGTGTGGCACAGTTAAACCTTTGCTAATTAAGCTTTTCAACATCGATAATGTACCTCTTGCGAACAGTAAACGCTATAATTGTGCCTCCCTACTTAGTTGAGACTCCGAGACTCCGAGACAGTTATCAGTTCATCAATGGTTAAGATGTTCAAAGACTGATTTATCACCGATATCGTTGGGGAGAGGTTGGCTTAACTTTCTCAGAGCAAAGATCAAGAATAAAGTCGCCCAGAGAATTAATAGCCCCTTTTCCCAATTTAAGGGCAATATCCCCAAAAGATGACCGAGTAAAAGGGTGGGAACTAGAGGGGTTAAAAACTTGGTTTCTAGACGATTAAAACAAAAAGCTTCTTTGAAATAAATCCCCGTGAGACTAGCAAAAATAAAGCCCACACCGAATAAACTCACCGGATGGTTATAGACAAATTCTAGGGGAGAAAGGTGAGAATAGAGGCTGAAAATTAGGGAAGTAATCGCCCCAATTAGCCAAAAAACTTGCAGGAGACGATGGAGGGGAATTAAATAAATATGGATAGTCAATAAACTGATGCCTAACCCCAGACAAAAACCCATGTATAAAAGGTTAGTCAGGGGCAGTAATTGCGGTCGGGTGAGAACTATAATTGTAGCGACAGCGAAACTAAAAGCCGCTAAATTTAAACCCAGACGGTAGAGACGCACCCCTAGGCGATCGCTATCCGTAATCGTAAACTCTCCGAATTGACCTTGATAAACTCGATCGACAGCAGGGGAAGTCATAATGCTCTAAAGAAAAAGGGAAGCTTAGAAAAGATTGACTAAAAATCATCTTAATCTTAAATTATGCCAGTAGCCTCACTTCTCCCTCCTCTCGGCTGACTAATTGCGAGTTAGGATCAAGGTTACATTTCCTTTAGATTTTTAAGCCATGTCGTTGAACCAAGAATCCCTCGCTTTTAGCCATGGGAGGGTCAAGAACTCAACTAGCGAAATTTTGATCGTGGGCGGTGGTATCATCGGATTAGCGATCGCCGTCGATTTGCAATTGCGCGGGGCAAAAGTTACCCTCCTAGTTCGAGATATAGCTCAGGCCGCTAGTCGTGCGGCTGCGGGAATGTTGGCCCCCCATGCGGAGGGGATTCCCCCGGGTCCGTTTCTCGATCTTTGTTTACAATCGCGCTGGCTATATCCAGAGTGGAGCCGCAAAATCGAGGATTTAACGGGAATAAACAGCGGCTACTATCCCTGTGGTATTCTTGCTCCCGTTTACGAGCTAGATCAGCCTTTTACTACCGAGGAAGTTAATAAAATTTGGTTAGACAGCAATGCAGTTCACCTCTACCAACCCGGACTAGGTAAAGATGTGGTCGGTGGTTGGTGGTATCCTGACGATGGACAAGTGGACAACCGGCAGCTAGTGACTGGGCTGCAACAAGCGGCCGAAAATTTAGGGGTAGAAATTCGCCAAGGCATAGAAGTCCACGCCATACAGCAAAAGCAGGGAAAAGTCAAGAGTATTTATACCTCAATTGGGGAATTAGAAGCAAAAATTTACATTTTAGCGGCGGGAGCCTGGACGAGTCAACTTTTACCCCTCCCTATCCATCCCGTCAAAGGTCAAATGGCCGCAGTAAAAATGCCCCCTAACCAGACCTTAGCTAGGGTTTTATTCGGTCCGCAAACCTATCTAGTTCCCCGTCGCAATGGTCGTTTAATTATCGGGGCCACTTCCGAAAAAGTGGCCTGGCAAACGGGTAATACACCCCAAGGACTACAAACCCTTTTTGAGCGGGCCACCCGTCTCTATCCCCCTTTAGCTGACTGGGAAATCGAGGAAATGTGGTGGGGATTCCGTCCGGGTACAGCGGATGAATTACCCATTTTAGGCCGCAGTAGCTGTGATAACCTGATTTTAGCCACCGGTCACTATCGCAATGGCATTTTACTCGCCCCTGTCACTGCTTCCTTAATCGCTGACCTGGTGATTAATGACAAAGTTAATCCCATTTTGACCCATTTTAGCTGCGATCGCTTTAAGCGACCATCACCCCTTACTATTCCACCTATGTCCTTAACTATTATTGAGAATAAACCCCAAGCACTTTTATCGCCCCAGAATGATCGCCTCACCATTGCAGGGAAAACCTTTCACTCCCGCTTGATGACTGGGACTGGCAAATATGCCAATCTGACCACTATGCAGGAAAGTATTACTGCCAGTGAATGTCAGATCGTCACCGTCGCCGTTAGACGAGTACAAACGAACGCACCCGGCCATGAGGGATTAGCAGCGGCGATCGATTGGTCGAAAATCTGGATGTTACCCAACACTGCTGGTTGTCAAACGGCCGAAGAAGCGATTCGGGTGGCCCGTTTAGGGCGAGAAATGGCCAAATTATTGGGACAGGAAGACAATAACTTTATTAAACTCGAAGTTATTCCCGATCCTAAATATTTATTACCCGATCCGATCGGAACTTTGCAAGCGGCCGAACAATTAGTTAAAGAAGGTTTTGCCGTACTGCCCTATATTAACGCCGATCCTCTCTTGGCCAAACGTTTAGAGGAGGCTGGCTGCGCCACGGTTATGCCGCTGGGATCGCCGATCGGGTCGGGACAGGGCCTTAAAAATGAGGCAAATATCGCGATTATCATCGAATCGGCCCAAATTCCCGTGGTGGTAGATGCCGGGATCGGTACACCCTCAGAAGCGGCCCGGGCCATGGAAATGGGTGCGGATGCTTTATTAATTAACAGTGCGATCGCTATGGCGGCCAATCCGGCTATGATGGCCCAAGCCATGGCAATGGCGGCAAAAGCGGGACGTTTAGCCTATTTAGCGGGAAGAATGCCGATTAAGTCCTATGCTAGTCCTAGTTCCCCCCTGACGGGAACGATCGCCTAACCCAGTGATCTTAAGCTGGCAATGGGCTGTTTTCAGCTATCGTGGGCGGGGCGAGAAAAATTGACTAGAATAAAAGAGGTGGAATCACGATCGAGAGTCTGCCGGGTAATTACCGTCATGGCCGCCAATGCTGAGACTACATTTTTTGATCACCGAGGTATATTGGCGATGATCACTAAAAATTCTTTATTATCAGGTTTGTTTCTGGGTCTGGGTTGGGTTTGCGTTAGCGGCAACCTAGTCTTGGCCCAATTGCCTATCAGTGAGCGTTGTTTAGCGGGGGCTGAATCCTGCGCTTACCAAAAATATCCCCAATACAATCAGCAATTAAACTTTCGCACCAGTCCCCAAATCGAGCAGCGGCGACAGAACACGATCGAAAATCAATGCGGTAGCATTAATTCCTCTCGTTGTAATAATCTGCGTCCGCAGGTGCAAGAGCTACAGGAAACTCCCACCCTGCAGCAATTGCGGGAACAACAGATTAGAATTATCCAAACTCGTTAAAATAGGGGAGATTTGGCTATCTCCCCCCACACCACACCGCGATAAATCCCACAATTAACGCACTTCAAACAAACGATTATCCGGTAAATTACTAATCGCTCGCTGGAGACTATTCAAGGATCTATTGTAATCGACGATCGCCTGTAGATAACGGCTTCTGGCATCGGTTAAATCCCGTTGGGAGTTGATCACATCCGTTTGGGTTCCCACACCCGCCTGAAAGCGTAAACGGGCTAATCGCAGACTTTCCGTGGCGGATTCAATGCTTTTTTGCGAAGTTTTGATGTTTTCTTGGTTAGAAATCAAACTATAGTAGGATTCCTCCACTTGAAGGCGAATTTCATTGCGACGGGTTGAAAATTCCGTATCGGCGCGATCGATATTTCTTTCCGCTTGACGAGCGCGAGCAAAAGCACGACCACCATCAAAGAAAGTCCAACGAATCCGGCCACCGACCCTAAAACCATCGCCAAAACCAGCTTCATCACTGAGATCGTTGAGGACATTATACTCGCCCAGAAGGTCCACTTGGGGAATCACCGCCGAAATGGCGATCGAGCGGTCTTCTGCGCTAATTTCCCGTTGTAAGAGTTGTTGTTCTAATTCTGCGCGATTTTTGTAGGCCAAAACGATACTATCATCAAGACTCAAGCCCCAAGTTCCCGCCTCGCGAATCTCATCGGCAGCGGTTAACTCGATGTGCTGACCGACACTTAATATCTGTGCCAGTCGCCGTCGGGAAATACGCTGGTTAGAAATCGCCCGGGTTAAGTCTTGGTTAGCGTTGGCTAGGTCAACTTCCGCCTGTAGGACAGCAAATCGGGTTCCTAGTCCCGCTTGCTCCAATAATTGAGCATCCCGTAAACTTTGACTAGCATCTTCGATCGAGGCTTGGGCGATCGCTACCTGAGCGTCACCCCTTTGTAATTCATAATAGGCATCGGTGGCATCAAAACGAGTTTGTTCCGAGACTCGTTCCACCTCTAATTCCTGTTGCCGGATCACTTTTTCGGCCCTTTTGATCTGGGCTGCCCGTTCACCCCCTGTATAAACCCCATAGACGATCTGAACACTACCCTGAAGGTTGGTACTATCCTCGGGTGTAACTGCTGGGATGCCCTGTTGACGAGCCAAATTATTCTGTCTTTGGGCAGCTGCCGATTGATCTTGAGTGAGACTGGTTTCCGCCTGGGCAGTGGGCAATAAAGCCGCCTGTTGTTCCTTTAATTGGGCGCGAGCGATTTCCAAATTAATCCGGGCGGTCTGTAAGGTCTGATTATTTTTTAAAGCTAATTCGATCGCTTGATTTAAGGTGAGCGGTTGTACTACCCTAATATTCACCTCATCCGGTTTGGTGGGAAAAATTAGGGGATTGCCACTAGGATTAAGATAATTAGGGGCTTTGGGATCCGCTTCCGTGGTTGCCGGTGCCGCCGATGGACCGGGTAATTGAGAAACTGGATTGGCAGTAGGTTGCGGTTTCTTCAATAAATCGGCAGCGGACTGAGTTTGTGCCTTAACCGAGGATTCAGCCAAGAAAATCAACCCAAGCACCGCACTCACGGTAATACCATAACGCAAGAGCAACATGAGTATCTCGAAAGTAAACAGTAAACGATAAGAAGTAAATAAGCTCACACCACTATGTTGGCCGATTACTAATTACCGATAGTAACACGGGAGCATGAAAGCCACCGTCTTTTAAGCACCAGCTAAAATAAGATTCGATTGATTTTGAACGGGACATTAGAACAGCATTAGATTTAGCCCAATACTTATAGGAGGTTCTCTATGGCTACAATTCAGACTTATCCTTGGGATGCAGCAGATCATTTGAAAACAAAAGAAAATATCGCCGCTTATCTGGAAGCTGCCCTCGAAGAGGGCGATCCTAGCTTAGTAGTGGCAGCATTAGGCGATATTGCTCGTGAGACGGGTTTGGGACGGGAGAGTCTCTATAAATCTTTGTCGAATCAGGGTAATCCAGAGTTTGCTACAGTTCTTAAGGTTTTGCCAGCACTTGGGTTACGCCTGCAAGTTGTACCCATTACCTAAAAATCCCTAATCACTAATCCTACTCCATCCCGACGCGGATCGCCCGTAGCGGTTAATTCCCCCCGATCATTCACTGCCACCCCATGCACACCCCCAAAAAACATATTTTGTTCTTGCCAACGGGATACTTGAGTATTTGCGGGTAAAACCAGATTTTTGAGCATATTTTCCCGATCTTCTAAAGGTTCAATTCCTAATTGTTGATTTTCCCAATGTATGCGCGAGGCAGCGATCGCATCAGCTAAAGATTGCCGAAAATCGATTAAATTGCTAATAACCTGCAAAATAGCGGTGCGAATGCGATTGGAACCCCCAGAACCGAGAACAAATCGCGGCTTTCCTTCCTCTAAAATCATCGTCGGGGACATCATTGAGGATAAACGACGATCAACCGGCCAATTGTGAAAACCAAAGGGATTTAAGTCCGCTTCCCCGATCATATTATTGAGCATAATTCCCGTCCCCGGCACGGTATAAGCTGATCCTTCCCCGTTGGAAAAGGTGGCACTGGCGGCATTACCTTCCCCATCGATAACACTAATATGGGTGGTACTGCCCCATTTATTGGGATATTTGCCTAAAAATTCCGACGAGAGGAATTGCTCTTCGATTCCCTCCTGATGGATAAAATTATCGTAGCCTTGGGCGCGCGCTTGATTGGTTAAGGCCATCACCTCCGTTAAAATTTGCAGATGTTTGGCTCCTAGATGCTCTAAAGCCGATAAATTAACTGCTTCTAGTAATTTTAGGGCAAAAGCTAGGAGAATTCCCCCAGAACTAGGAGGCGGATTAGTCAGTATTTCGTAACCCCGATATTCGGTTTTTAGGGGTTTTCTCTCAAGGACTTGGTAATGATTTAAATCCTCTAGGGTGAGATAACCACCCTCCTGCATATCCTTGGCGATTTGGTGGGCGATTTCTCCCTCATAAAAGTCTTTTACGCCTTTTTTGCTTAATTCCTCTAAGCTGTTGGCAAAATCCCTCATCACACAGCGATCGCCAGCTTGGAGGAGTTTTCCTTGGGGAGCATAGACTTTTAAGCCCTCTCTATCTTTGAGCAGGATCGAAGCGAGTAAACCCAGGCAAAAGCCGTTATATTGGCTCAAAATGTAGCCTTGTCGAGCATATTCGATCGCTGGTTCCGCTACCACGGCAAAGGGCAATTTTCCCAGTTTTTTCTGCACTGTTTCCAATCCCCGTAACGCCCCAGTCGTAGCGATCGCACCTCGGCCAATGTGAAAATCTTGACTAGCACCACCAAAATCGATCGCCACTGGGTAAAAGTCGATATTTGTCAAGGGTTTTTTATATTTTGGAGTTTGACAAAAAAAATCAAAAAGGGTATTGACTTTTTCTTTGGTATGTGCTAGTAAAAAACCGCCGCCCCCCGCCGAAGCGAGGGTGAATTCGACCACGAAAGCCGCTAAAATCGAGCCAACTATCGCATCGAAGGCATTTCCGCCCATTTCTAAGATTAATTGTCCAGCTTCGGCAGTTTTTGGATGTCCTGCGGCGATAGCGCCCTTGCTTTTGCGAGTCACTTTGATCGGGGTGTGGGGTGTGGGGTGTAGGGTGTGGGGTGTGGGAAGTGGGGTGTGGGGTGTGGTGCGATTCGTTGGCTAGAAACTAGACAGTAAGACGTTTAGAGGATTAGCCGCTTGGTAAATGTAGTACCTTGATAACTTTATAACCCTACAGGTGCGGGTTAGTAATAACCTTAGTCCTGTCCTCTAGATGCCTAGAGTGACGGCATTTCCTGCTGCTTTAGACTTGGTACATCTGAGGTAGTGAGCGAGGAAAAAAAGCGGTATCTGATAGCCTAAATCAGAAACCCGTTGAGCCAGAACCTATGGATAGCCCTGGGGCGAAGATACGAATTAACCATCGTCAACACCCACGAGCCAAAAGGCTGACAGGCTCGAAACAAAAGTTAACAGAGTTGGGGCTGATAGCTCATACCACTATCAGTAAGGCATTCCCGTTACTCTGTTGTGGACAGTATCATCCTAATGGTTCAACCAATGGTTATAGGGAACGAAGTAACCCTGATTGACTCTGCCCGTTTGGGGCAGTAGGAAACCATCCGCAAGTCAATAGAGGGAGAGGATGTCCTTAAAAGCCAAGGCTTTGAGTAATATCAAAGATATGCTGACAAAGGACGGGTAACTAGGAAGTCTAAGCAACAATCAACGGTCATATACGCCCTAAAACCAACAATCTTGTCTGGTGGGGATACAGCCAAGAGGGTTGAATAGACAAGGAAATAATAATTCCCATTATTATTCTACTAATGACAGTAGCCTAGTTACTCAGGAGCCGGATACGGCGAAAGTCGTAAGTCCGGTTTTGAAGCAGGGGGTGGGAAGGCGACTTCCTGCTCTACTGTAACGGAAGTGGGGTGTGGGGAAGTGGGGAAGTGGGGAAGTGGGGAGAAGGGAGAATAAATAAAAATAATCTCCTGTCTCCTGTCTCCTGTCTCCTGTCCCCTGAATAGGGCTATTTTTTCAACTGCTTAACCGCTTGATAGATTTCGGGTAAACGCTTGTAAGCGGCTGCTACCTTGAGGAATAGTTTATGCGGCATAGCGGGAGAGCCAGAAACCACTTCTCCTGCCCCGATATCGTTGTGAATGCCAGTTTGGGCGGTTGCGATCGCACCATCCCCGATCGCTGCTTGATTGGCAATGCCCACCTGTCCTGCTAAAATAACGCGATTGCCCAATTTTACGCCTCCTGCCATGCCCACCTGTCCTGCTAGGGCGCAAGCTTGGCCAATTTGGCAATTATGGGCAATATGGACGAGATTATCGATCTTAGTCTGGCTACCGATGCGGGTTTCTCCCACTGCCGGGCGATCAACGGTGCTATTACAGCCAATTTCTACCCCATCTTCTAAGACCACGATACCGGATTGTTCCATCTTAAACCAGCCTTCGGGAACCGGCACAAAACCGAAGCCCTCAGCACCGATAACGGCGCCACTGTGGATAACGCAATCATTGCCGATTTGTACCCGTTCATGGATGGTACAGTTAGCGTGGAGAATTGTGCGATCACCAATATGCACCCCGGGGTAAATAACGGCGTTAGGATGAATGCAAACACCATCACCGAGGGTGACATTGGCTTCTACCACGGCATGGGCCCCGATGGCGACTTTATGGCCGATTTTAGCCGATGGATGCACCACGGCGGTGGCGTGAATGTAGGGTTGGGGCTGAAAGGGTTGATAGAATAATTTGATGGCGTGGGCGAATAAAAGTCGGGGATTGGCACTAGCTAACCAAGCGATGCCGCGTTCGTCGGCCTGTTGTTGTAAATTGCTATCCAGGGGCAGAATTAGGGCAGTAGCGTCAGTTTTGGCGACAAAGGAAGCAAATTTTCCCCCTTCGATATAGCTAATGGTATCGACTAGGGCGGTTTCGATGGGAGTTATGGCTTTAATTTGGGGATTTCTGTCGGGATAGGCGGTCAAACTCTGGGATTGTACTAAAGGACTTAATTTTTGGGCAATTTCACTAAATTTCATAAATATATATTGCGATCGAGATAGGGCTTATCCTAGGATAGTTTAAAACTATACCGATAATCTTGTCGTTATTATAGTCAAAAAAGTTGCCAGTTTTTCAGGGAATAATCCCTTAGTTTGATAAGGATATCATGTCAAGATAACTATGATTTTTGATCAAGTTTTGTCTTGAGATTTATATTTAATATCAAGCCGTTTTCGCTGCTGATGAGGATTTTGAACTAGACGAAAGCGATCAAGTTTTCTTGATCGCTTTCCTGTTATCTAGCATCGATCTGTTAGATGGAGTTCAGTGTAACAAAAATGTAGAGCTAATGTAGAGCGATTGCATTATTTTTGAAACTATCTACATCGTCAGTAATAAATTAGCCAAGTATTAATCAAGAGAAGATTGGCTCTTCGGGACTTGGTATGGTTCGATAGGGGGGCATAAATCGACTAAATCCTTATCTGGCAAGGGATTTAATTGATTAGTTCGCTCTAGATCGAAAATAATTGACAAAAATTGCGGTAATGTCTGTCTCTATAAGGGTTTCATTCCTTATAACCCCCGTCTATTGCATAACACAAACCGAAGAGCCAGAAGATTCGATTATTTTTCATAGTTCTGTAATTTTTGTTCGTATTTTGTGGTGCAATCAAATTTTATAATCTTGCGACAAGTTTTTTAATCACACTATGGCATTTTGTTCTCTGGTCTTTCGAGACCTGTATATCTTCTTTATAAACTAAATAATGAGGTGTATCTAACATTTTGCTCAAGGGTAATCCTTGATTGGCGGATACTACTCCAGCACTATTAAAATCTCTTATTTCATAGTTATATGCTTTTTCAAACTGTGCTTCATCATAGTTGTATTTGTCCCCATCAACAAAACGACATTTATTTCTTTGATACTCTGAAAACATTTTTCTGACAGCCTCTTCTGACAATGCTTTAAAAGCGTGGGCGGTACCACTTTTCTGAGTAAATCTATTTCCCAAAAGCAAGGCGATTTTGGGTCTCTCTAGCCCATACTTATGAACTTTATTGGCAAATGTATAATTACCATATACGGGATGTTCTTTTTCTGTTCCCCAAACTAGATTAAACAACCCAGATATGGCATAAATTGAAGAATCATCAGCATTTATAGGAATCAATAGTTTCTGTCCTGATAAAATTGCAATTTGTGTATAAATTGAAAAACTAGGATTAGTATCAATAAAAAATGTAGTGGGCTTACCAAAAATAGAGCGTTCTGTAAAGTTCTTCATAATAGAATGTATTTCAACCCAGGGAGAATCTGCACTTGATAGGGGTACTGTGTTTGCTCTGTCTGCTAAAAGAGGCGCAATTAACTCAAGATTTCCATCACCACACATTAAAAAAATATTTGGTGACAAATTATCATTAATTGCTTTTAATTGAAGCAAGTATCGATTAGCATCACTTGTATCTTTCTTTAAAGCACTATCTGTCAAATAGCCAACTACGGTTCTAGGAGTCTCTTTAATAATTAGCTCTTGAAGATAGTTTTCAGCTTTCATTCCACCGCCCATAAGCATTACCGAGGAATTTGCTTGTGGACACATATCTATAACTACAACATTTCGATCTAAGTTTTCTTCTGCATACATAGATGCAACGTGAAAAGTAATAGTGCTTTTGCCAACTCCGCCTTTATTGTTCCAAATAACGTAGCTTTTATTCATAAATACCTTTAGTGCTAATTTTCATTCTCGCCTAACCTAATATGACAAGCGAAGTGTTCTGATTGTATCATAGACTAAAAATAATTGTCTATGGGACAGTGTTTTCTATAAGTGTTACAGCAGCTATCTTAATGGTGAGATGCGAAGTTGTCGTTTTAGTGAGTCAGGAGTCAGGAGCTAGGAGTCAATTTTAGGAGAAAGGCTGTAAAAAAGCACAAATAAAAGATGATAGACCGAAAAAAGCGAGCCAAAGAAGGCAGAAATCTGGAAAACTAGCTCAAATCTAGGCCAAGATTAAAGACAATCAGCCTGATTTCTTGCAGAAACTATCTACTAGAATTGTCCGTGAGAACTAAACGATAGTTCTAGAAAATTTAGAGATGGTAAGCGTCTCGATCGAGCATCAACCTAGGCGAAGATCGTTTATTTAAGCCCGTTTGAGCTGCCAGTCATCACCGCCACGGAGAGCGCGGTGAGGAGGTCAGATTTACAATACCAGATTTTGCAGTGGGGAATCTGGGTTAAAATAGACCGAGAAAGTTAACAAAAAAATTGTCTCGCTCAAGTGGGCGAAAATCAGCTTATGACCCTTGCGGTGGCGATCGAAAAGTTAAAAAAATCCTACGGTCAGACAGCAGCGGTTAAAGATATCTCCTTTACCGTGGCAGCGGCAGAAATCTTCGGTTTACTCGGTCCCAATGGTGCGGGGAAAACCACCACGATTCGCTGTCTTTGTACCCTTGCTAAACCCGATGGCGGCAAAATCGAGGTGGGGGGTGTCGATGCCCTGAATAACCCCAAATCCGCCCGTAAACGCCTGGGTTACGTTGCCCAAGAAGTCGCCCTTGATAAAATGCTCACGGGCCGGGAACTGTTGCAACTACAAGCGGCTATCTATCACATTCCTGCTCAAAAGTCAAGAGAGCGCATCAAAGAATTAATAAATCTTTTAGGATTAGAGGAATACGCCGACAAAAAAACAGGAACCTATTCCGGCGGCATCAAAAAACGGCTGGATTTAGCGGCGGGATTACTGCATCAGCCGGAAGTTTTGGTGCTGGATGAACCGACTGTGGGACTCGATATCGAAAGTCGTTTGATTGTCTGGGATTTTCTGCGACAATTGCGGGCGGCCGGAACCAGTGTGTTAATTACCAGCCATTATCTCGAAGAAATTGACGCCTTGGCCGATAACTTGGCAATTATCGACAATGGTATCGTCATCGCTCGCGGTACCCCCTCACAACTGAAGGAGCAACTGGGCGGCGATCGCATTACCCTAAAAGTGCGAGAATTTTCCCCAGAGGAAGAAGCCCTAAAAGCGAAAGAGTTATTATCCCGTCTGCCTTTTGTCGAGGAAGTGATCGTTAATACCGTCCAGGGTAACTCCCTGAATCTCATCGTGGCGGCCAATAGCAATCCTTTAAGCAAAATTGAACAAACCCTAGCCGAATCGGGATTACCCGTGTTCAGCATGGCCCAATCCCGTCCTAGTCTCGATGATGTCTATCTGGCGGCCACCGGACGCACCCTGATGGATGCGGAAATTGCCGCCGCCAGCAGTCGCGACCTCAAGGCGGAGAAAAAACAAGCGATGAAGGAATCCTAGCCCGGCGAGAAAGGCTGTAATATTGCCTAATTGCCCGGTTAAATCATCTATAATTGGAGCGATCGATTATATATCAATCAATATGAAAGATAAACGGGTATTGCTGACCGGCGGTACGGGAGGACTGGGTTTAGGAGTCACTCCGGCGGTTTTACACCATGGCGGTCATCTAACCATGACCTATCGGGAGGAAAGGGAGGTAGGTCGTCTGAAATCTCGGCTGAGTGCGGCGGAATTTGAGCGTATTCGCTTTGTCAGGGTGGATTTAACCCAAGAAACTGCCGTGGCTAGATTAATTGATGATCTCGGTCGGGTCGATGTCTTAATTCATCTAGTCGGGGGTTTTACCATGGGGGCGACGGAGGAGTTTAGTTATGAAGATTGGCTAAAAATGTTCGATTTAAACCTCCATAGCACTTTTTTACTGTGTAAACACTGTTTACGCTCGATGAAACTTCATAATTATGGTCGTATCGTCACTATCGGTTCTCGTGGTGCCGTACAACCGGGGGCAAATTTGGCCGCCTATTGTGCCTCGAAAGCGGCGGTAGTGGCTTTAACTCAAGCGATCGCAGAAGAAACCAAACAGACTAATATTACCGCTAACGTGGTTTTGCCCAGCATTATCGATACTCCGGGCAACCGGGAAGCGATGGGAGAGGCAAATGCCAAGGACTGGGTAAGTCCCCAATCTCTAGCCGAGGTGATCTGTTTTCTGGCAGGGGAAGGGGCGAAAGACTTGCGCGGGGCGGCAATTCCCGTCTATGGTTCCCTGTGAGTGGTTTTTTGTCTTCGGGCTGATACACTGATAACGGCGCTCGCTCTTGCTAAAAATTGGGGTTAATTTATGCTTATTCCGATTCTTATCAGTCTTACTATCTTACTTTTATCCTATCTGCTCGGTTCGATTCCCACGGGTTATTTAATCGGTAAATACAGCAAAGGTATCGATATTCGTGACTATGGTTCCGGTTCCACTGGGGCCACCAATGTGTTGAGAACTCTGGGAAAAACTGCCGGGGCGACGGTGTTATTAATTGATATGTTAAAGGGAATGGTGGCGGTGGCCCTGGTACGAGGACTATATTTTATTGATGTCAATCCTCTCCCAGAAAGTTGGTATTATTGGTTAATTATCGGGGCAGCATTGGGTGCAGTCATCGGTCATAGTAAATCGATTTTCTTGAATTTTAGTGGTGGTAAATCCGTCGCCACCAGTTTAGGGGTTTTATTAGTGATGAATCCCCTAGTGGCTTGCGTAACTTTGGCGAGTTTTTTAGTTATTCTGGCACTTTTCCGGATTGTTTCTTTAGGTTCGATTATCGGGGCGCTGGTGGTGAATATTTTAATGGTTGTTTTGGGTCAACCTCTCCCCTATATTTTATTTAGTTTGATGGGGGGAATCTATGTGATTGTTCGTCATCAGGGTAATATTAAAAGATTGTTGGCAGGGACGGAACCAAAAATAGGTCAGAAAGTACAGCAATCATCGGAAGTAAGTTAATAACTTTCTCAAGTCAGAATAACCACTGTGAAATGAAGTTGACGGCTCATCAGTTCTTTTATGAATAGGCTAAGACGCATTTTAACCGCCTATCCTTAGATTAGCTAAATCTCCCCCCGACGTCGGGTAGGGTTGGGGGGGTGTTGCCTCTTTCCCCATCTCAACAAGCAATCTTGTCTTTGAGGTTTAATTAAGACTGTCTGCTGTGGTTTTTAACCAAAGGATAAAACTATTAATATCTTCTTGGACTTGTCGCCATGTATTATAATAGTTATTAACCAGATTTTCTAGTTTTTGTTTTTCCAATTCAAAACCGTAGATATTGCGAACAACGTGCCGAAAGCTTAGGTATTCATTAAGTTTATGCACGGTATCTTCTCGTAATACAGCAGGACGATAATCTTGAGGTTTGCTCATACGATTTAATAGCCTTCTATGCCAGTCATAACTAGATGGTAAGCCACCATTTAACTCAGAAGCGATAATTTGAAAAATTCGTTCACATCCTGTATAGAAGTTATCGAGTTTTAGGGCTAAACTTTCGGCACAAATATCGGCTAGTGCCGGGTTGGTTAGCATTTCCGCTTGAACTAAACGCATTTGGCTTTCTAGCCGATTTAATCTATTAACTTCAGTGGCAATATCAAGGGCGATTTCTTGTAATTCACTGGCACTCATCGGACGCATAAAGACATTCTCCTGTTTGCAAAACTCTTTTAAGAAAATGAGGTTCTAAGTCTTCTATAGGCTTTAAATCAATCCAGCGAGCGCTAATTAAATTAACTTTTCCTAAAGCTTGAAAAAAACTTTCTGGGGGTATGCCAGCAACTGCTAGATCAATATCAGAAGTTTCCTGAAATTTACCTTTAACTAGAGAACCAAACAGGATAATTTTTGTAATTGGGAAATTTTCTTTTAAATAATCAATAACTGGCGGAAGATTTTTCCTTGCCTCTTGAGCTAATTTTTGATTATATTCCTGCTGTTCTTTTTGGCGTTTTTGCCAGTATTCAAGATAGGGATTATTGACCGACATAATAATTATAATAGCGATTATTTAGCTTAACTTTCTGCCCATTGTTCAAAGAAAATTTGAATATCTTTTTCTAAGTTTCTGTAGATTTTTCTTGCCCTGTCTAAATTAACTTTCAATTGCTCATAATCAATATTTGTGCCGTAGGCATGACGAAAAAAGTGCCGAAATCCTCGCAAACTATTTAACAAAGCGGCGGTTTCTGAAGAAATAAAAGCAGGACGAATTCCGGGGATAGGGACAGTCATTCTGTTTAATAAGGCTGTATGCCATTGCCGAGTATCGGCAATATGATTTTCAAAACAGGTAGCCACTATTTTAAGTAAATCCTCAGTGGCACTGTATAAATTATGGATTTGATAGGCAATGCTTTCTAGGCGAATGACATCATCGGGATTAACACCTTCGGCTCTAACAGCTAGTTTACCATCGATCGCTTTGATTAGCTGTAATTGAGCATTTATATCAGCTTTCAACAGAATTAGTTGTCGGTTGTCCATAAAATTCCTTCTTCCCGAATTCGGTGGGCAAAATGACAGTTTTTCAGCAGAATAATATCCACCTCTCTCCCCAGATAATAGGAAAGAATACTAATAGCCTCAAAGTGCAGTTCGGGATTGATATTTTCGACGGCAATATCCACATCAGAACCGGGGTGAAATTTATAGGGACGAGTCACGGAGCCAAAGATATAAGCTCGATTAATTCCGTATTTTACGGCATTTTCATGAAGCCATTGTTGAGTTTTCGCCAGCAGGGTTTGTCTTTGCTGTTCTCCTTGAATATCTTTTTCTTTGAGGATTTTATCGAGTTCTGGGGTAGGAAAAGCGCTCATGAGCTTATTTTACCATTGAGTTTAGGTAAGCGGTTCTAATTAAATAGAAGATAGATTTTGCCTTCGATCCCCCCTACTACCTTGATCAGGGGGGTGCCGAACTGTTTGGTACTTTATTGATGACGACAATGCCCAATTAGCAAAGGTTTGAGCTATCACCACTACAATAAAATCACTACCTATCTTGATTTAGAGGATTTTTTCTAAACCGTAGACGAGGGATTGCAGCTGAGTAACTTTACGGATAGAGAGGAGAACCCCCGGCATATAACAGGAGCGATCGCTGGTATCATGACGAAGGGTATAGATTTCCCCGGGGGAACCGAAAATGACTTCTTGGTGGGCAATTAAACCGGGTAGACGCACGCTATGAATACGGATGTTCTCAGCAGTTAAACCGCCTCTAGCGCCGGGGATAGTTTCTTTTTCGGAAACTTGGGCAGGATTAAAGGTTTTACCTAATTCTGCCAGTAATTCGGCGGTTTTGAGCGCCGTTCCACTGGGTGCGTCTGCTTTTTGATTGTGATGCAGTTCGATAATTTCCACATGATCAAAGTAGCGGGATGCTTGCAGGGCAGCCTGTTGTAGTAAAACCATGCCAATGGAAAAATTGGGGATAACTAAACAGCCGGTGCTGGCTTTTTCGGCAAATTCGGCTAAATCTTGTAGTTGTGCCGCCGATAATCCCGTAGTTCCCACCACGGGACGCACTCCATAGGCGATCGCACTGCGGGTATTGTCATAAACACCGTCGGGATGGGTAAAATCCACCATCACCCCTTGCACTTTTTCCTGAGTTGCCAGGACTAAAACACTCGGTAAATCGTCGAGAATCGGCACTTCTAGGGGTTCACAACCGGCCACTTCCCCCACATCTTGACCTCGAAAAGCTGGATTTCGATCCACTGCACCCACTAAGATCATATCGTCGGCACGAGCAACGGCTTTAATGACTTCCCGTCCCATTTTACCGGCTGCACCGTTGACAACTACAGGAATCGGTCCTCTATTTTCGGTCATGGTTAATTATTCTCCTTATATATAACCTGAGTTCGGGATAAGAAAAGGGAGAAGTGATCTGCTGAAAAACAGAAAACCATTCAGCCACCTTGCCCTAGGGTTAGTATAGATGCTTTATTCTGTCCTGTCGATGATTTTTGCCAATAATTTGCGCCTCAATGCTCAAAAAGCTTACTTGCTTATGGACTGAAGACTCGACAACGAAAAATAAGCTTATGTCTGGGGGAAATTATGACGATTTTAATCGCTTTTCATACGGCGGATTCAGGCTCAGTCTGGTACATCTTCTAAGTGGAAAGGCTTATCCAATAATACTAAATCCGGTTATTAAAAACTGATTATTTAGGGTTTGCTGAATAATGGTAAAACCCTTTTAAAATAAGGCTTTTGACCTGTTAAAATCCGATGTTCATGCTGCGAAAATCGGATTGGGACCATCAAAAACCTTGCATTATCCTTCTTGTAGTACATAAGTTGGTACAAAAAGAGAGGGCAACAAAGCCTGAAACTCCCGACTCCTGACTCGGAGACTCCTGACGACCGACTCCTAACCCCACCAACAAACTTTTTCAGCAAACCCTATTTAGACCATGTAGCTGAATACTGGAGCGATGCTTGTGCCAATTTACCCAGTTATCAGCACTTTGTTGAGTGGATTCCTGTAACTTTGATTACTTTTTGCCTCTATCTCAAACATTGCTGCTGATGCGTTTCAAATTTGAATTGGCGTACCAAGATTGGCCATCTCAAAACTTTGAAAACCGCAAAAGCCCTCAATTTTTAGGGATTGTAACATGAGTGATTACCCCGGATTTTCAGGTATTAAATCTAGTTTATCTCAACCCCAGAAAACACCTCAATTAATGACAGAGCAGCACCATGGCGATACCGATACCCAAACTTAAACCGACCAGCACTTGAAAAGGAGTATGACCAATTAATTCCTTTAAACGTTCCTCGTTAAATTCCTTGCCCTCCTGGAACATTTCATCGATAATTTGATTGAGAATCCGGGCCTGTTTTCCTGCTGCCTGACGCACTCCAGCCGCATCATACATAACAATAACCGCAAAAAGCGCCGCAATCGCAAATTCGGGACTAGACCAACCCATCTGTAATCCTACCCCAGTAGCCAAGGCCCCCACCAGCGCCGAGTGAGCGCTAGGCATTCCTCCCGACGAGACTAGATAGCGCAGACTCACCTTACCATCGCGGATTAACTCAATCAGCGCTTTTAATCCCTGGGCAGTGAAACAAGCTAAAAGAGAGACTAGCAGTATTTGATTGTGTAACACCTGCTCGAAGTCCTGCATAATCTCATTCGTTTAATTTAATTTTTACGATTAACAATATACTCGGCGATGGCCCGTAAAGGTTCAGCGGCCTCATCGTAGCCACTCAATTCACCGATGGCACTATCTATTAACTGTTGAGCTTGCTGGCGGGACTCTTCTATCCCCCAGAGACTAGGATAGGTGGCTTTTTGTGCCTGTAGATCCTTACCGGCGGTTTTGCCCAATTCCTCCTTTGTCGCCGTGATATCGAGAACATCATCGATAATTTGGAAAGCCAAGCCAATATTTTGGGCATAACGGGCTAATTTAGCTATATCTTCCGCTTTTGCCCCCGCTAAAACTGCCCCCGACACCACAGAAGTCTCCAACAAGGCCCCCGTTTTCTGAGTATGGATAAAACCGAGAGTTTCTGCCGAAATATCGGGTTTTCCTGCGGATTCCAAGTCTAAAACCTGACCTCCCACTAAACCCGCTGCCCCGACAGTGCGACCTAAACGGGCAATTACCTCTAAAATCTGTAGGGGAGGTACATTACGAGTCTGGGTAGCCACATACTCGAAAGCGTAGGCTAGGAGACCATCCCCGGCTAAAATAGCGATATCTTCGCCAAAAACCTTATGATTGGTTAATTTCCCGCGTCGGTAATCATCGTTATCCATGGCGGGTAAATCGTCATGAATTAATGACATAGTGTGAATCATTTCCAGGGCGCAAGCGGTGGGTAAAGCCATCTCTAGGGAACCCCCCATCAATTCACAGGTAGCCAGACATAAAATCGGCCGCAGACGTTTGCCGCCAGCGAGGAGAGAATAGCGCATCGCCTCGTAGATTTTGGCAGGATTGCCGATAACTAAAGAGCTATCTAAAGCTGACTCGACAATTAACCGCTTTTCCTCCAGATAGGAAGCCAGAGAAAAGCTCTCGTTTTTCCTCACTTCTACCCCTTGTTCGCCCCTAGTAACCATGTCTTTTTGTCTTGAACCGACTGCTTTTAAAACTATATCAGGAAACTCCACCTCGATGGGAATTAAACTGGCTGCTCCCTTGTACACTAAGCTGTTGACTATCTAAATTACTCCTTCAGACTGCATGGCAGCACCGGAGTTGACAGTCTGAACATTTGTACTAAAATTTCCCAGACGGAGATGGGCCAATTTTCTTTTCTGATGCCTATTTTCTCTTTTAACCTGAAAAAATACATCCCTCAGCCCAGTCCAGGAATTGGCGAAAAACGGGCGATACAATTGAATTTCGCCGCAGTTATCCTGGGAGACGCTAAAGTTTTGATGATTCGGTCAAACTTCCGTTTTGTTAGCTTGCGGTTGAGAAATTTCTCGATTAGCCTAGAATTAGGATTATCCTAGGAATATATTGTATGCTGCCAGGGCAAATTTTAGGCGATCGATACCAAATCCAAAGTCAGTTAGGTAAACAAACCGGAAGACGCACTTTTCTCGCCCAAGATCTAAAAACGGGCGCTACTGTTGTCGTCAAATTATTAATCTTCAGTCCCGATTTTGAATGGACAGATTTAAAACTTTTTAAACGGGAAGCCGAAACTCTTAAACATCTAGATTGTCGCTCGATTCCTGAATATATCGACTATTTTGAAGTTCGCACCGATACCTATCAAGGTTTTGCCCTTGTTCAGAGTTATATCGAGGCTAAATCTCTCAAGGAACAGGTAGAAACCGGTCGCAAATTTACTGAAGCAGACCTACAAGAATTAGCTAAATCTATCCTAGGTATTTTAATTTATCTCCATGGACTTAATCCGCCAATTATCCACCGGGATTTGAAACCTAGTAATATCTTATTAAAAGATCGCTCGGGCCATAGTATCGGCAATGTTTATTTAATTGATTTTGGTTCTGTCCAGACTGTTGCCCAACAGGAACAGGCCACTTTAACTATTGTCGGAACCTACGGTTATATGCCCCCCGAACAATTCGGTGGTCGCACCGTTGCCGCTTCTGATTTATACAGTTTAGGAGCCACTTTAATCTATCTAGCTACAGGCATTCATCCCGCCGATTTACCCCAAAAAGATGGCAAGATTCAATTAAATAATTTAGCCAATTTAAGCCCTGCTTTTGTTCATTGGTTAGGGCAATTACTTGAACCTAGTCTCGAGAAAAGGTTTATTTCAGCACAAGCAGCAAATCAAGCTTTAAATACTCTCCACGAAATTCAATTAACTGCCTCGAACCTTGAAAAACCCGCAGGGAGTCGGGTACAGTTGCAAAAAAGCGAGGAGAAAATTAAAATATCTTTACCTCCCGAAGGTTTTACCCCTAAATTAATTTTTCTTGGAGCCTTTGCCATCGCTTGGAACGCTTTTTTATTAGTATGGACAGGAGGAGCAGTTTCCATTCCTCTGTGGATAAGTTGGTTTTTTCTGCTCTTTTCCTTGCCTTTTTGGTTTGTGGGTTTAGGAATGCTTTACCAGATTATTTATTGTCTCAAAGGGGAGGAAATTATCACTATTGATAGTCAAGAAATTGTTGCCATTCAGCGAATTTGGGGTTTGACACTTCCGGGCAAAAATAAAATGGCACGGCAACATATTAATAAACTGGTGAAAGCTGATGGTTATCATAGCAAAGATGGTGATGGCGATCAAGTTTATGTACCGATGGCTTTAACTATTTGGGTGGGGACTAAAGAATATACTATTAGCAGTAAAACAAAAGAATATCTGAGTCAACCCGAAATTGAATGGTTAGCAGCGGAATTAAGCCAATGGCTAGGAATACCAATTACTAATAAGTAGCCGGTTGCAATCAGCTTTTTTCTCCCTTCTCCCTTCTCCCCACTCCCCCACGGATTACTGTTTACTGCTTACTGATAACTGAAAAATCTCCCCACTCCCCCACTTCCCACCCCCTGATATGGACGAACTGTCTGTGAGCGGTGTAAAATTTTATGAAGGGTCTGGGTTTTTTTCTCCCTTTTCCTGAGAAATCCCCCAGAGCCAGTGACTAAGATCAAAATTGTGCATCCCATCGATAATTAAGTTTATGAGCGCCACTATTACCGTAGAAAAACGCAAATTAGAAAAACCCCCTTTAGAACTGCATTATCTCGGCGATCGAGTCCTGCGTCAACCGGCCAAGCGGATTGCTAAAGTCGATGACAGCATCCGCCAATTAGCCAGAGAAATGCTGCAAACTATGTATAGTTCCAATGGTATCGGTTTAGCGGCTCCGCAAGTGGCAGTCAATAAACAATTGATTGTCATCGATTGTGAACACGATAAACCGGAAAATCCGCCCCTAATTCTGATTAATCCCCAAATTATCGGTTATAGTCGGGAATTGTGCAAAGCGGAAGAGGGTTGTTTGAGTATTCCCGATGTGTTTTTAGATGTCATCCGTCCCCAAGCGATCGAAGTGAGTTATAAAGATGAACAGGGGAAACCGCGAAAACTGCAAGCTAACGGTTTACTAGCGCGGGTAATTCAACACGAAATGGACCATCTTAATGGTGTCATGTTCGTGGACAGAGTAGATAACGATTTGGCACTCAATGAAGAATTAAAAAAACACGGTTTTTCCGTGCAAGCGGTGAAACCGGTCGAGAAAGTGACAAAATAAAGGCATTAGTTAATTTAGGTGAGGAGTGAAGATGACCCCGAAAAGCGGCGTTTTATTGTTATTATCCTGTATTGCAGCGATCGCTGGTGTGGGTTGTGTCTTTGAAATTAGTTCGGGAGAACCGGATTTAGGCAATACCACCACTGGCCTAATTCTAGCGGCAAGTGTACCATTAACAGCCCTATTTTTTTGGGCGGCGGTTAAAGACACGAGAGCCAATTACAAATAGAATAACTTCCCCTCGGTTGCAGAAGAGAGAATTTATTTCTCTCTTTTGTTTGTTTTAACTACAGGACAAATTGCCAGAAAAAGTTACTACTTTTGAGGACTTTAAGTAGCTGGTTATAATTAAATTAAAAATAGTTTTTAGGTTCGATACCCCCTTAGTACTAGGGTTGATTCATAGTAGGGTTGATTCATGAATCAACCCTACCCTTAGTCCCCCGTTGATAAGGGTGGTGTCTGATAATTTTTAACGCCTACCTACTTATCATCTTTCATGACAATCAATTATCTGCCGACCGGTGAAAATCT
Organism: Microcystis aeruginosa NIES-843; assembly: GCF_000010625.1. Classification (NCBI taxonomy): domain Bacteria; kingdom Bacillati; phylum Cyanobacteriota; class Cyanophyceae; order Chroococcales; family Microcystaceae; genus Microcystis; species Microcystis aeruginosa. Next base: position 1,296,196 of record NC_010296.1, on the reverse strand, counting down.
GATTAGGTAAAGATTTCCCCCCTCTCTCCTCTATCCGCAATCTAGAATGATAAAATAGGTGAAGTTCAAAGCATCATTCATTAGCTATGACCACAACCTACAAAGTAGAAATTTCTCATTTAGGAACCACACAAACGATCGAAGTTAGGGAAGATCAAACTATACTACAGGCGGCCTACGATGCGGGGATTGACTTACCCAGTTCTTGCAATGCGGGCGTATGTACTACCTGCGCCGCTCAACTTTCCCAGGGTAGCGTCGAACAAGGTGAGGGCATGGGATTATCCCCCGACCTGCAAAAAGAAGGCTATGCTTTGTTATGTGTGGCCTATCCTCGCTCCGATATTAAACTGGAATCTGGCAAGGAAGAAGTAGTTTATCAACGTCAATTCGGGAAACCCTAGGACAAACTGGGGGTAATATGAGAAATTTTCGGGGGTTTCCCCCCAAAAAACCAGATTTTGAGCCAATAGAACCGGCGAACCCTAACTGACAGCCGAATGCTGACTACTCAGGGAGAACTTTTCCTCTCTACCCTTGAGGGCCGCTTTCATGAAACCAGAAAAGAGAGGATGAGCTTTATTGGGACGAGAGCGAAATTCGGGGTGAAATTGGGTAGCAATAAAGAAAGGATGTTTTGGTAGTTCGATAATTTCCACCAAACGACCATCGGGAGAAGTGCCACTCACCAGATAACCAGTCTCGAAAAAGAGACTACGATAGGCATTATTGAACTCGTAACGGTGACGATGGCGCTCATAGATAACCTCTTGACCGTAGAGGGAGAAAGCCAGACTATCGGGATTTAAACGGCAGGGATAGAGACCTAAGCGCATTGTTCCCCCTAAATCCACCACATCTGCCTGTTCTGGCAGTAAATTAATCACTGGATTCGGTGTATCCTCTTCAAATTCGGAACTATTGGCCCTTTCTAATCGGGCCACATTGCGACCCCATTCGATAATCGAACACTGCATCCCTAAACAGAGACCCAAGAAAGGAATATTATTGACCCTAGCATACTCGATCGCCTTAATTTTGCCATCCACACCCCTAATACCAAAACCACCTGGTACAACAATACCGTCAACACCGCTTAAATGAGCTTCGGCCGAATCGTTATCCACATCTTCGGCACTTACCCAACGCAATTCTATCTCGCTATTAAGGGCAATAGCAGCGTGTTTGAGGGCCTCCACCACCGAGAGATAAGCATCCCCCAATTGCACATATTTACCAACGATAGCTATCTCTAATTTTTGACCGGGGGATTGCATCTGTCGGATGAGATTTTCCCACTCCTCCAGATGGGGGTATCGGGGACCCAGGTTTAATAATTCTAGGGTTTGTTGCGCTAATCCCTCTTTTTCCAGATTGAGGGGAACTTCGTAGATACTGCTGGCATCCTGAGCAGTAATCACCGATTCCACCGGCACATCACAGAAAGCTGAGAGTTTTTCTTTTAACCCCGGTTGTAGGGGTAGATGACAACGACAGACTAACACATCCGGTTGAATCCCGATCGATCTTAATTCCTTAACCGAGTGTTGCGTCGGTTTAGTTTTCATCTCCTTCGCGGCCGGAATCCAAGGAATTAGGGTAACGTGCATATAAACCACGTTATTTCGACCTACATCCTTCCTAAATTGCCTAATTGCTTCTAAAAAAGGCAAAGATTCGATATCTCCCACCGTACCACCAATTTCTGTAATGACAATATCGGGGTTGGTATCTTTGGCCACCCGGAGAATCCTTTCCTTGATTTCGTTGGTAACATGGGGAATTACCTGCACGGTTCCCCCCATATAAGCACCACGGCGCTCTTTATTCAATACCGCTTGATAAATCGAGCCAGTAGTCACGCTATTGAGACGGGAGAGTTCCGTATCGGTAAAACGTTCGTAGTGGCCAAGGTCGAGGTCGGTTTCGGCCCCATCATCGGTGACAAATACCTCTCCGTGTTGAAAAGGACTCATCGTACCCGGATCCACGTTGATATAGGGGTCTAATTTCAGAATTGAGACGGAATAATCCCGACTTTTTAACAATCTTCCCAAACTAGCAGCGACAATCCCTTTCCCAATACTGGAGACGACTCCCCCAGTGACAAAGACAAATTTACTCATAAAATTCTTCCTGCGATCGATTATACCTAGCAAGGGGTGAGAGTTTTCGGGATGCGGCGGTGTCATTTTCCCAGATTTCATTATAGCTGGATGACCTATACCCCGATCCTCGTTTTAGCTCCCTCTCGAAAATCTATTGCACCACAGCCTTTAGTCACCTTCATGCCGATCATGTAAATTTTCCGCTACAATCGAGAGTACTAAGACTCAGGCAATTGTAAAGTAATATTAATGATAGATTTTAATACCCTCGCTGAATTTTCCCGCAACTATTGCGTCTCGATTTGTGCCTTTTTAGTACCCGCTAACTTAGTAACCACCGTTTTAACAGTTCTTTTTCTCTATTTCGGTCGTCCTACCCGTCAAATCTTCCCCATTGCTTCCCTAGCTTTGTTGTTCGCTATCACCATGTTTCTCCACGTCGCCACCTGGTTGATGATTGGTGTGGTTATGGCCCCCACTTTTATCCTCTTTGGACTGGGTTTAACCTGTTTTGTGATCAATCTTCAAGCCATCAGCGATCGCCAAAGCTTGGAACAGTTATTACACACCGGGGTTAATCGTCTGGCACGCTCATTCAACTAAAGAAAAGCGCCGAGACTTCCCACTCCACCATGAAGATAACCGCTAGATCTGGCTGAATTTTTTTCAGCCAAAGACTTGACAAACTCCAAAATTTCTGCTAACCTTGTAGTATAATGGCAATCCGTGTCGGCCTACGAACGCTCTTTTTAACTCTTTCTTAAGAATAAAAATTTTAACCCGAATTGCCGGTAGTAGCTAAACTAAGAGCAGTACCACGGGAAACGGTGACTATGGAAGTTATTTGTACGCGTCCCCACTGTCCGAGACCGCGTAATCAATGCCCAGACCTAGACGATAGCAATCGCTTAACCTCGATCGAGCAGAAATATTGTACTACTTGCGGGATGCCATTAATTTTAGGGGGACGTTATTTGCCAGAACGTCTATTGGGACAAGGAGGATTTGGGGCGGCATTTTTAGCAGTAGATCGTTATAGTCCCAAAAAAGCTAAATGTGTACTCAAACAATTTCAACCTTCCGGTAATTTAAGTCCGCAAGCTTTAGAAAAAGCGAAAAATTTATTTTTTCAAGAAGCGCACGTTTTAGAAGATTTAGGACGAGAACATCCCCAAATCCCCGATCTCTATGCTTTTTTCCCTTTAACAGTCAAGAATCAATTAACGGGAAAAGAAGAGCAATTTTTCTATCTGGCCCAGGAATATATCGACGGTAAAAACTTAGAAGAAATTCTCCAACAGCAACAAAAACCCTTTCAAGAAAGTGAAGTCAAAAACATTCTCAAAGAATTACTTCTTATCCTCAAATTTATTCATGAAAATGGTTCCATTCACCGGGATATAAAACCATCTAACATCATGCGCTCCCAAAATGGCCGCCTCTATTTACTCGATTTTGGGGCAGTAAAACAGGCTACCAATAACCCTAGTAATACACAAGAGAAATCCACAACAATTTACTCAGCTGGATTTGCTCCTCCCGAACAACAATTAGGCAATCAGGTATCGGCAGCCACAGATTTATATGCCCTAGCAGCTACCTGTGTTATACTCTTAACTAATCGCGATCCTGATGATCTATACGATCCCCAAAAACAGGTCTGGAATTGGCAAAATTATGCCCCCAACATCAGTGCAGATTTAGCAAGAGTATTCAATAAAATGTTACTAGCAAATCCCCTGGATAGATTTCAATCCTGTGGAGAAGTTTTAACCGCTTTAAATACACCTCCCCCATCTCCTCCAGCTTCTCAAATTCCTCCATCTTCCCCATCTCCTCCAGCTTCCCCAATTCCTCCATCCCCTCCAGCTTCTCCAGTGATTAGAAAAACTTCCCGCTTTTCTCTTGGGGAAACCTTCGCTAATGCTGCCTTTACAGGATTTGAGGGGACATTATTAGTAATTGCCTTAAATAGTTTACTCCCCTCGCTAGGAATTGTCATCGCTTTTATGATCTTAGGTGGCTTAGTTTTGGCATTATTTAAAAAAGTGATTGAAGGGAGAGATTTACCGATTCTAGCAGCAATTACCCTCACCCTCATCTTCTTTCTTTCGCAACTGCAAGGAAGCCTAAATTTTCCTGAAATTGCTATCATTGCCGTGATGGCAGCCATCGGAGCAATTGCTATTACCGCCTTTTTCCGGTTAATATATCAGATAATTTTGCGATTATTTTAAAACCCTGAAAGTAGTTAAATTATCATCACTACCGCCGGTAATCGTGCCACCGAGGTCTAAAATAGTTTGCAGATAGTCGAGGATTTCCTGAGAAATTAACTCTCCCGGCATCAAAACGGGAATACCGGGGGGATAGGGACAGATAACATCAGCACTAAGACGATCGAGGGCATTTTTCTGGGATACTATCTCTGTAGGGGCAAAAAAAGCCTTTCTAGGAGAAATAGCCAAATTTCCCGTGACTGGGGGAGGAGTGGGGGGTAAACTGGTAGAGGAAGGGGATTTAAGGCATTGAAAAGCAGTAATTAGGCGATTAATGTGTTCGCGATGATTGCCGATGGAGATAATAAAAGTAAGTTGGCTTAAAGTCGGTAATTCTGCGGTGACGGCGTATTTTTCTCGCAAAATATCGTCTATTTCGTAACCAGTTAAGCCAAAATCTTTGACGATTACCGTTAAACGAGTGCGATCGAACCAGTGACAACCCGGGATAGAATGGGGAAAGTCTAAAACAGAGATATTAGGGATTTTATCGAGTTCTTTTCGGGCCGAAGCGGCTAAATCGAGGGTTTTGGTCAGTAAATCTAGTCCTTGCGTCGCCATTTGCTTTCTAGCACTATCAAGGGAAGCGAGAAGCAAATAACTAGGGCTAGTGGTTTGAACTAATTGTAAGGCTCGATCGACTTTTTCGGAACTAATGCGATCGCTTTTTAAGTGTAACATTGATGCTTGAGTTAAGGCCCCTAAAACCTTATGGGTGGACTGAATAGCCATATCAGCGCCGAGAGACAGGGCAGCCGGAGGTAAATCGGGATGAAAGGCAAAATGCGCCCCGTGAGCCTCATCGACGAGCAGCGGGATAGAATAATGATCGGTAATCTGGGCGATAGTTTCTAAGTCACAGCAAACCCCTTGATAGGTGGGAGAGACTACCATCACCGCTTTGGCGTCGGGATGAAGTTTCAGGGCATTTTCGAGGGATTGGGGGGTTATATTTAAATTTAGATCGATAGTGGGATTATATTCGGGATTGATAAAGATAGGCTGCGCCCCAGAGAGAATTAAGCCCGAAATTGCCGATTTATGAATATTTCTCGCCAAAATAATTTTATCTCCCTCGCCGCAAGTGGCTAAAATCGCCGCAATAATGCCACAACTGGAGCCATTGACTAAAAACCAGCTTTTATCTGCCCCAAATGTCTCGGCTGCTAAAATTTGCGCTTCTTTAATCACCCCCGTCGGGGCAAACAAATTATCAAGGTCGGGTAATTCGGGTAAATCGGCTTTAAAGACGCTTTTTCCCAGTAAATTACTTAAATCTTCCCCGATTCCTTCCCCCTGCTTATGCCCTGGTGCATAAAATGGTACATCTAAACTATTGACTTTTTTTTGCAGTTGTGATAATAGCGGAGCAGATTCTGGCGAAGGCATTGTGAGAAGTGGGAAGTGGGGGATTTGTCAGTGATCAGTAAACAGTAAACAGTAAACAGTAAACAGTAAACAGTAATCAGTAAACAGTAATTAGTGAAGATTGATCGGCGAATAATATCATTTAAAACTTAAAACTTATCACTTATCACTTTAATCTGATAACTGATAACTGATAACCGATCACTGATAACTGTTAACTATCTGTGCCTAACATTTGCAGTTTATATAAACTAGCGTAGAGGCCGTCTTCGGTTAATAAATCTTCATGGGTTCCCGATTCGACTAATTCCCCGCGTTTAAGGACAAGAATTCGATCGACATCGCGAATAGTGGAGAGACGATGGGCGATAATAATAGCAGTACGATTGACTAAAATCTGTTCTAAAGCTTCTTGAATTAATACTTCTGTCCCCACGTCTAAACTAGCGGTAGCTTCATCTAAAACTAAAATTTCGGGGTTACGAATAGCGACTCTCGCAAAAGCGAGTAATTGTTTTTGTCCTCCCGATAAATTTGCGCCTCGTTCCCGTAAAAGGGTATGATAACCATCGGGTAACTCCTCGATAAAGTGATCGATATTAGTTAATTTAGCTGCTGCCTTCACTTGCTCAAAATCATAATTTTCCCCTAAAGTAATATTGCGAGTAACATCTCCGGCAAAGAGAAAAGTTTCTTGGAGAATGACACCGATATAACGTCTTAATTCCGCTTGGGGAAGATAACGGATATCGATACCATCCACTAGAATTCTGCCCTTACTTGGTTCGTAAAGACGACAGAGAAGACGAATAATCGAACTTTTTCCCGCACCGGTGGGACCAACTAAAGCGACTTTTTCCCCTGGATGAATGGTAAAATTGAGACCTTTGATAATATATTCATCGGGTTTATAACCAAACCAAACATTTTCAAAAATAATCTCGCCAGTTTGACGTTTTTCTGGGAAGTAAATCTCTTTATAATTGTTAGAATCGGTGATTTCAATGGGAATACTAATTAATTCACCAATTCGTTCTATAGCAGTAAAACCCGATTGAAACATAGTAAATTTTTCGGCAAACTGACGCAGGGGATTAAAGAGACGTTGGGAGAATAAAATAAAAGCTGATAAAACCCCAAAATCAATGGTTTTCTGGAGAATAAAAATCCCGCCTAACCATAATACTCCTCCCACGGCAATTAATCCGATCCATTCCAAAGTGGCCGAGACAGCAGAATCATAAAAAATTGTTTTATCTAGGGATTGACGATAGTGAGTATTGATAGCGCGAAACATTTCAGCATTAAAGCGTTCGCGGCGAAATAATTGAACAATATTAACTCCGACTATATTTTCCTGTAATTGGGCATTAAGTTTTGATAATTCCTCGCGTACTTGATAGTTAGCGATGCGGTATTGTTTTTGAAAAAAGATAATTAAAGCAGTGACGGGAAATAACATCAACACCAACAATAGAGCTAATTGCCATTGCAGGGTAAACATGGTGATGATAATAACTAAAATATTGACCAAATCACTGACAACTCCGATCGCCCCACTAGCAAAAACTTCTCCTAATGCTTCCACATCGCTGGTTAAACGAGTGACTAAACGTCCCACGGGAGAGCGATCAAAAAAACTGGAGGAAAGGGAGGTGACATGGGTAAATAAATCTTCCCGGACATTAGCAGTAATTGACTGACCGACTTTCTGCACTAGATAACCTTGCATTGTCCCTAAAATCAGTCGTAAAATAATCGAAGCTGACAGGATAATAATTAGGGTATTAATGGCTGCTGTTAAGGGCATTTGAGCCAAAAAATCCCAAGTTTGTTCCTTTTGCAAAAGGGAGACCGCTTGACCGATAATTAAGGGTTGGATCGCCCCCGTGAGAGATAGGGGAAAAAGAAGTATTAATGAGCAAAATAGCAGGGCTTTTTGCTTTTTTGCGTAGGGAAGTAATGTTAATAATAAGCTCCAGTCATTTTCTTTGACCGGAGGGGACACAGGGGAGGATGATAGACTCATGAAGGGGTTTCCAGTGAAATTCTCGGCAGCCAGGGAGAAATTACCCCCCTGTTGTTAACTTTTCTAACAGGCGATCGATCTGGAAATGTTCCTCCATTAATTCTCGAATACAAGCGACTTTTACCTGTTCCTGTAAGCGAATCTTCCCGAAGGCCCGATCGACGATTTCCACGGTGGTGAGAGTATCTAAATTTACCGAGAGAATCGGTACTTCTAAATCCTCGGCCCGGCCCAGAATCAGGGGATCTGGAGAGATGGAACCAGTTAAGATCAAACAGGTGGTAGAAGTTTCTAGGGCAGCTAACTGTAGGTCTGTGCGATCGCCACCCGTAATCACAGCCATATTTTCCCCCTTGCGAAAATATTCTAAAGCGGCGTTGACATTCATTGCCCCGATCGCTAAACTTTCTACCATCCAATCCAAACGATCGGGCCGACATAATACTTTGGCCTCTAAAAGATGGACAATTTCCCGAACACTAATACTGCGCATCAGTTTACTAGCGGGTAACAGTCCTAAAACTTCCACACCTTGGCCAGCGAGATAGGGTTTAAGGAGAGATTGTACTTCATCCCAATCATCGGCGGGGATATCACTAATTACTACCCCCAGCAGCTGATTATTTAATTCCTGTTGCGCTTTCAGCAGACTATCGGCAATCAGGGGAGAACTATAGCGGGCCACCAATAGGATCGGAGTCTGGAGAATTTTGGCCATCTCCCCCATCGATAACTGAAAAATACTCCCTTCCCAGAGAGTCCCCGGCCCTTCGAGGAGGGCAATATCACTGTTAACCCGATCGAGATAGCCAGCAAGAATATTGCCGTAGTCCTGTTTATCTGCACCTTGCAGACGTTTAGCAACGGAATCCATATCCGTATAGATCAGGGGTAAACGCAGCTGCTCGGGGGATAATTCTAGTAATTGCTGGATAAATTCTACATCCTCATCGACCAATTGCCCATCGACGTAGCCCGGACAATTGCCCACTGGTTTGCCGTAACTTATCTCTAGGCCTTTTTGCCGCAAGAGATGCGCTAAACCGACGATAGTTCCCGATTTACCACTGAGGGGTTCCAGGGAAGAGATGAGTATAGATTTGGCTGATTTCGCCACGATTTGCTCCTTTTAACCCGTAAAATCCCGACTTTTATTCTTCAAATCGCAGCAGTTTCCGATAAAATCCCTGCGAAAAGTCGGCCGAACCTAGCTGCTTAAAGGTTTTAATCGCATCGATGAGATATTCGATCAACTCGGCGTTAATAATCGTCATCTCATAGCTTAGGTCGGCCTGTCCTTCAAATTGTAAACGACAACGGGTCAATTCCGAGGGCAATTTTGATACATACCAAGACGCTACAAAGGGAATCCCTTGACTGTTTTCTATGGGACGACGACCTTCTAAAGATCCTGCTTGATACAAAGCGATCGCATAGGGCAGGATACTATGTTTGTCCTTGGCATAGTAGGGCATATATACTACCACATCGGCCTTATTAGCGGGTTCTAATTGTTCGATAGTCGGCATAATTAGTTATAGTTATTTCAAATAAGAACGAGACACTAGGCGACACAATAAGTACGAATAATTTCATCAAGGGGTGTCCCCACAGGAGCATACATTCTTGCCCTCTTTAATGCACTAAAATCATGTTCGATATCATTTAAATCAGGAGAGTATTTTGGCAAAAACACGACCTGATGACCTGCTTCCTCTACCAGTTGTTTAATGACTGTCTTCCGATGAATTGGTGCATTATCCATAATTAATACTGATGTTATGGTTAGAGAGGGCAACAAATATAAAGATAACCACCCTTCAAAACCTTCGGCATTCAGGCTTCTCGTAAATACCATCGGTGCAATAAAGTCTTTTTTTCCCTTTCTTCTACCAGCGACAAGGTTCTCTCTTTTTCCTCGTTTTCCTTGTCTATCTCCAAAGACTTTCTTCCCTTTTTTTGACCAAGCATAAAAACAGGCTTGAAATTCTTCAAACCCTGACTCATCAATAAATACAAGGCTTTCACTTCCATATATTTTAATCAATTCTCTCAGCACTCTGTAGTATTTCATTCTTTCTTCTCGGTTTCTTTCTCTATAACGAAGTTCCTTCTTTTTTCTGGTAACTTTCATGTTTTTTAAGGCATAGCAAATGGCACTTGGTCTCACTCCAAATTTCTCGGCTCTGTCTCTTAATCTTGCCTCGGGATTTTCTTGGACATCTTTTGACAGTGCTTTCCAGTCCAGCTTTCTCTGACGGTGTTTTACCTTTGTTGCTTCCAGTTTTTCCCTACCTAGCCATCTATATATCGTCGCTCTTCCTATATTAAATAGAGCGGCGGCTTTGGTTATGCTTCCCCCATTCTCTACATAATCGATTACTTTTTTTCTCAAGTCTAGGCTATAAGACATTTTTCTGTATGGGTTGCTCGTTTCTCTTGATTTTACCTTATTTTTCCCTCGTCTCACACTTATTTGAAATGACTATAATTCTTTGCTTCACGGCCAAGTTACCAGTAATACTGATATTTTCGATATATTTTAACTGATCGCCCCCGGAATCTCCCGATCGAGAAAATAGGCAGAATTGACGACCAGATCATCCCTCTATACTGAGGTTATCATCGGCTATAACTGGTATATGAACCCGAAAAACCGTGCCGGGGTAGAGGGAACTTGTTTGCTCGGGATTGGGACTGATAAATTCAATCGTCCCCCCCATGCTGGTAATTAATTCTTTAGCGATCGCTAAACCCAATCCTGTACCGGGTATATCTCCCCCTGCTTGCACTCCCCGGTAGTGACGTTGAAAAATTCTTTCTTGATCGCTCCTCGCTATACCATAACCCGTGTCTTTAAAAACAATTTCTACACTATTCTTAACATTCTGCACCTCGACGGTGACTTTTCCGCCAGCAGGAGTATATTTGAGGGCATTATCAATTAAATTGCTGAATACTTCCCGCAAACCGGGGATATTGGCGCAAATAAGTGGTATGTCTTCCCCGTGAATCGTTTCTAGACTGAGATTTCTCTCTTTGGCTACGGCCTGGGCCGAAAGGAGCAGCGGATCGAGAATATCATGGAGATCGATCGGAGCTAGTTGGCCGCTGCCAGCAGGCAAGAGAAAGGCGGTGGGGGAAGATTGCGCTTGCAGGAGAGGAATATCGACGGTGGGGTAATTTTCGCTTTCTTGCTGAATTTGTGCCTCAAATTCGGCGATTAAGTCCCGAACTCGATCGCTTTCCCTCAGAATACCAGTAATGGCGGGATCGTTACCTTCTTCGGCTAAAAGCCTTTTGAGCAGAAGTTTACCAAAGGTTTTTAAAGCGGTGAGGGGATTGCGGATTTGATGGAGAAAGGTATCGAGGCGCTGACGTTGCCATTGTCGATAATAACGTTCTTCTCCTAATTGGCGATCGAGTACACAGGCCAAAGCGAGGGTTTGGGTGATTTTTTCCATCCGGGTTAATTCCCAACTTTGCCAAGGTCGTTTTTCTCTGGTTGTCACCAATAATCCGATCATGCCCTCTTCATACATTAAGGGTAAAAACAAGCGATGACTGCTGACGGTCTCCTGATTACCCCAGAGGTGGGATAAATCTTCTAACTTAACCGCAGTTAACAAGTCTGCCGCCGGTTGCCCCGGTTGTAAGGAAAGCCGCTTTTTTTGGGGAGAAGGGGGATTAAAAGGCGGATAAACAACGACTGGAATTAAATTACTCGATAAAGGTTCAGTTAAATAAACCGCACTTCTGTCCGTTTCCATTTGCTCTCGCAAAAGTTCCATCTGTGTCTGACAGAGGGCAATAAAATCATCACTCAGGGGAGTCCGGGAGGGGGAGGAGAAGGGCATACCAAGAAAGTAAAAAGTAAAAAATCAGAAAACCTAGATACAGCTAGGGTTGCGAGTTTTGTTTCCCAGTTTACATAGGGGAGAATGACCCTCCTCTTGAGTCGAGGGCAACCGGCAAAAAGCAATTAGGACAAGGGTTTGGTCACTATTTTCGGGGTGGATCACGGTATATATTAAAAAAAGTTTAAGAATAATAAGTTTTGTATCGATATTTGTGGGTGTGTTTTTGTAACAAAAACTTAAACCTAGTCTCAGTCTAGCTTCTAGTCAAACTTGTCTGTAATTGGGTTTGTGAGAGACACTTGATTTCTTGGTCTAGAACAGATATAATTGCTACGGCTTTTGTAACTATCATTACAACGATTAGCCAAAACAGGAGGTAATTGGGTTGGCCAGAAAACGGAAACGTAAAAGTCGCCGTCGTCAAGAAGGACGTAAGATACTTGAACTTATACCCCAGTATAGTATTGAAAGTGGCGAAGATAAACCCGTAACTGCGGCGCGTAAGTATATTCAAGCTATAGGCATTAGCCCACCAGCTTTATTGATTGTTAAGCGTAACGAGCATACAACCGATCGCTATTTCTGGGCTGAAAAAGGACTGTTTGGAGCGCAATATGTGGAGGAAAACCACTTCCTTTTCCCAAGTTTGCGCGACCTGCAGCCCCAGCCCCAGCCCGTCAAAGCACCGGTAGCAGTTGCCAAATAATTCCCAGGACTATTAATCATATCATGGAAAGTAAACTCGTTTACGCAAAAGTAAACGAGTTTTTTTTGAGCATAAGAGGAGATGGGGAGACCACTTCGTGCGCGTTGCGGGGGGAGATGGGAGCAGGGAGAAAAAAGCTGACAGCTAACGAATGTTACGATTGTTACAACATCTTGACATTAATTCTGATACCCTGACAATGTGTCAATCTGTGCAGTAATGGGGCAGAAACTCAAGTGGTATCGATCCATATTTCTATTGTTGAGGGCAACCCGCACTTGCGATCGCTATTAGCTTGGCATCTGCAACAGGCCGGTTATTTGGTTAATCAATCGGCAACCCTGCAAAGTGCGCGTCAAACTTTCCTTCATCGTCAACCAACCTTAGCAATTATCGATTCCGACTTGCCAGATGGGGATGGGATCGAACTCTGCCGTTGGCTTTATCAACAAAAACAGTCTTTAATACTGATTCTCTCGGCCCGCAATGGCGAAAAAGATGTGGTCAATGGTTTAAAAGCTGGGGCCGACGACTACCTGAAAAAGCCCTTTGGAATGCAAGAATTTATGGCTAGGGTAGAAGTGTTAACCCGTCGTTTAGGCAGTAGGGCTGCTCCCCTACACTTGGATTATGGGCAATTAAAAATAGATTTAGCCCAAAGACGGGTACAATTTCGCGGGGAGTATATCGAATTAACCCCCCAAGAATTTAGCCTACTCTACGTTTTAGCCCAAGCGGAGGGAACACCCCTATCAAGAGCCGATTTACTGCGTCGCGCTTGGCCCGAGGAAATCGATAATCCCCGGACAATTGATACTCATGTTCTCTCTCTGCGGAAAAAAATCGAAACCGATCCCAGGCAACCTAATTTAATTCAAACCGTCCGCAACGTCGGCTATCGTTTCAATCTAGAAATGTTGGCCGAGATGACTTCAGCTTTAGAAGCTAATATTATTGCCTCCACCAAAGGCAATCATAACGGCCATTCCATTAATAAAATTCCCGCTCACAATGTTAGTCGTTAATTCTGGCTTTGTCCGACTGATTAAGCTAAACGGCTTTTACTTCGGATCACCGATATAGACTCCAAAAGGGTTATAGCTGTTGGATCATGCAGGTTAAGCGCCGTTTAGCTTAGCAGATTGTCTGCTGAAATCGTCTCCTAACCCCTGAATCGAAGCGAGGAGACGAAGGGCAAATTAAACCGTAGTCACCATTGACCGAGCCGCTTGTTGCTGAAATTCCGTCAATAAACGCCGGAATTCGTCGCCGTCAATGGTTTCCTGTTCAATCAGTATATCCACCAAGCGATCAATCGCCACACGATTGTCAAGGATAAGTTTTGTTGCTAAATCGTGGCATTGCTTGACAAGTTCCCGTACTTGTGAATCAATTTTCGCCATCATCGCGAAAGAATGGTCGGCATGATAACCAGCAGCAGCACCACCGAGATAGGAATTGCCCTCCTCCTCTAGAGCAATCAATCCCAATTCCGACATTCCCAGACGCGTTACCATCTGTCGGGCCAGATAGGTGATTTTTTCAATATCATTACCGGCCCCGGTAGTCACTTCATCCTCACCGAAGACACATTCCTCCGCCACCCGTCCCCCTAATAATCCCGCAATTCGGGCTAATAACTGGGAACGACTGGTTAAACCCTGTTCTTCATCAGGAGTGAACCAAGTTAACCCCTGCGCTTGCCCCCGGGGAATCAGGGTGACTTTTTCCACTTGATCGTGACCGGGACAGAGAGTACCGACAATCGCATGGCCGACTTCATGATAGGCGATCAAACGCTTGGCTTTACTATCCACTAAAGCTCGCCCTTCCATACCGGCCACAATCCGATCGATCGCATCGTTGACCTCCTCCATAGTAATCGCCTCTTTGCGCCGTCTAGCGGTAAAAATCGCCGCTTCGTTGAGCATATTCGCCAAATCTGCCCCAGTAAAACCGGGGGTGCGCCGGGCGATCGCCTCCAGAGCCACATCAGCAGCCACCTTTTTATAGCGAGAATGGACCTCCAAAATGGCCAAACGTCCCTTAGAATCTGGATAATCCACCACCACCTGTCGGTCAAAACGACCCGGACGCAGCAAGGCCGAATCCAAAACATCAGGCCTGTTGGTGGCGGCAATGACGATAATGCCAGTATTTCCCTCAAAACCGTCCATTTCCGTCAATAATTGGTTCAGGGTTTGTTCCCGTTCATCATTACCTCCCCCATAACCGATCCCTCTTTGACGACCAACGGCATCAATTTCATCGATAAAAACCAAACAAGGGGCATTTTCCTGGGCTTTTCGGAACAGATCTCGCACTCGCGACGCACCAACCCCGACAAACATCTCCACAAATTCCGACCCGGAGATGCTGAAAAAAGGTACTCCCGCCTCTCCCGCGATCGCTTTAGCCAGTAAAGTTTTTCCCGTCCCCGGGGGACCAATTAACAGGACTCCTTTCGGGATTTTTGCGCCAATAGCCGTAAATTTTTCTGGTTGTTTGAGGAATGTCACCACTTCCTCTAGATCTTCCTTGGCCTCATCCACACCCGCCACATCATTAAATTCTATGCCAGTTTTCGCCTCCATCTGAAACCGCGCCCTTGATTTACCGAAGTTCATCGCTTGACCGGAAGCATTGGCAGAACGACGGATAATAAACACCAATAATCCCAAGACGAGAATAATCACTAACAGGTTAGTGAGAACATTGATCAAGGCCGAATTGTCAGTGCTGGGGAGAATGCCGTACTCAATTTTTTCAGCATCCAGTTTCTTGATTAATTCGGGATTTTGGTCAAATAAATTGACTTCTTTCGGGGGATCCTTGTCCGTTTGACCGACGAGGGTAACTGCTGCCTGCTGCAAAGAAGGATTGATTTCGACCTTTTTTACCTTTCCTTGGTCGATCTTCTCTAACAATTCACCGTAGGTGAGGGTATTTTGGTTTTTTTGACTCCAAGCAGGAGTGACATGGCCAAAGGTTTGCAGAATCATCCAAGTGGTGACAATCCCTTTCCATACTGGCCGACGACCACGATTCTTAGCTGACTTGGCTCTAACTACGGTGAGTGGAGATTTTTGATCCATAATTGACTCTATATCTAGTTACCCTGTATTCATTGTGACAGATCGACTCGATCGTGACCACTGTTCTGTGTTCCCCTAGGCACGACCCCGGTGGCAAATAGTGATGACGGTTTTTTGCTATATTGTATTTAGCTAGGTAGTCTAACAACTGCCTATCCCAATCACTAAAAGTTTAGGGAAGTGGGTTTCGCCCGCTTTTTTTGTTGTCTAAATCATGACCCATCCGCTCATCCCCGACCTGCTGCACCTAGCCATCCCTATCGCTGAAAACTTGGGGCTAGAAGTGGTCGATATCGTTTTCCAAACCAATAAAAGGCCTCCCGTCCTGCGCGTCGATATTCGCAATCTTGCGGGAGATACTGGTTTAGAGGACTGTGAGCAGATGAGTCGGGCCTTAGAAACCGCCCTCGACAGTCAAGAAATCTTACCCGGGGCCTACGTTTTAGAAATATCTAGCCCCGGCATTTCTCGACAACTGAGCAGCGAGCGCGAATTTCAGTCTTTTAAAGGTTTTCCCGTCATCGTTACCGGCCAGGATAGCCAAGGAAAACCGCAAGAATGGCGCGGAAAACTGCAAGGTAGAGATGAGCAATCTATTTATCTTAACCAAAAAGGTCGCTCCCTGACCATCGATCGCACTACTGTCATCAGCGTCCGTTTAGATGAGCGGCGCAGTAATCAGTAATCAGTAATCAGTGATCAGTAATCAGTAATCAGTAATCAGTAATCAGTAATCAGGGATAAAGATGAAGATAAATAAAGGCTCTTCGGTTTGTGTTATGCAATAGACGGGGGTTATAAGGGATGTAACCCTTATATAGAAAGGCATTTGGCGATTTTTGTCAATTGTTTTTGATCTAGAGCGAACTAATCAATTAAGTCTCTTACCAGATAAGGATTTAGTCGATTTATGCTCCCCTATCGAACCATGCCAAGTAACGAAGAACCTAAATAAATAACTAACTGATTAACTTAAAACTTACATCTGATAACTGATAACTGATAACTGATAACTGATAACTGATAAGCTGACGGCTAAAAAACTAATAACTCAAAAGTAAGGAGAAAAAATAATTATGGCTACTGTTAATTTGCCTGGTTTAAAAATAATGCTCGAAGAAATTAGCCAACGACATAATCTGCCCAAAAATGCCGTACAGGAGGCTTTGCGTGAAGCACTTATCAAGGGTTACGAACGTTATCGACGCGCCCAAAGTTTAGAAAAAGCTGCTCAATTCCATGAAGATTATTTCAATAACTTTGATGTGGAATTAGACGTAGAAGAAGAAGGCTTTCGCATCCTTTCTACTAAAACTATTGTCGAAGAAGTGACCAATCCCGACCATCACATCGGTCTCAAAGAAGTGCAAGAAGTGGCCGATGAGGCCCAGTTAGGGGATGAAGTAGTTCTTGATGTCACCCCCGACCAAAAAGAATTTGGTCGCATGGCGGCGATTCAAACTAAACAGGTTTTACTGCAAAAACTGCGGGATAACCAACGCAAATTGATTCAAGAGGAGTTCCAAGATCTGGAAGGAACGGTTTTACAGGCCCGGGTCGTCCGTTTTGAAAGACAGGCCGCTATTGTCATGGTACAAAGCACCTACGGTCAACCGGAAGTGGAAGCAGAACTACCCAAACGGGAACAGCTACCCAACGATAACTATCGCGCTAACGCCACCTTTAAAGTTCTGCTCAAAAAAGTCCTGGAAGGTTCTCACCGCGGCCCGCAATTAATCGTTTCCAGAGCGGCGGCGGGTTTGGTAGTATATTTGTTCGCCAACGAAGTTCCCGAAATCGAGGAGGAAATCGTGCGTATTGTCGCCGTCGCCCGGGAAGCCAATCCCCCCTCCCGTCACGTTGGTTCGCGGACAAAAATCGCCGTCGATACCTTAGAGAGAGACGTGGATCCGGTTGGGGCTTGTATTGGGGCTAGAGGTTCCAGGATTCAAGCCGTGGTTAACGAATTGCGGGGGGAAAAAATCGACGTGATTCGCTGGTCTCCAGATCCCGCCACCTACATCGCCAATGCCCTTAGTCCCGCCCGTATCGACCAAGTTTTGTTCACTAATGCCGAAGAAAGACAAGCATTGGTACTGGTGGCACAGGATCAATTAAGTTTAGCGATTGGCAAAGAAGGGCAGAACGTGCGTCTAGCCGCCCGTCTGACGGGCTGGAAAATCGATATTAAGGATATAGTCCTCTATAAAGGCGAACAAGAGGTAAAAACCGATGAAACCGACCCAGAAGCGCAGGATTTAGACCAAGAATGAACCCCTTCGTCAATTATCGACGCTGTATTAGCTGCCGTCTCTTCGCCCCGAAAGAATCCTTTTGGCGAATTGTCCGACTACACCCGTCCGGACAGATACAATTAGATCAAGGAATGGGAAGGGCTGCCTATATCTGTCCGCAACCTAATTGCCTGCAATTAGCCCGGCAAAAAAATCGTCTCGGACGGGCCCTAAAAGCCAATATTCCCGAAACGCTCTATGAATCCTTGCAAGAGCGCCTCGGGACTGCCAAGCAAGGTCGTTCAAATCAGGATTAAAATTGACGATCATAGCCACAAAATCGTTAGCATGGAAAGGGGGCAGTCCTGAGAGGATCAAAAAATCAGCCAACTTATAGGATCACTAACACTTTAGCCGGGGGATAATGGATGAGTAACACGAAAGTCAGAATTTACGATTTATCAAAAGAATTGAATCTAGACAACAAAGACATTTTGGACATCTGTGACCAGTTGAACATCGAGTACAAGAGCCACAGTAGCACGATCAGCGAAGAGGATGCCCAACGCATCAAAGCAATCGCTGCGAAGGGATTGGCCTCGAGTACCAGTAAAAATAGCACGGGTCAGCGAGAATCGGCTAGTCCTGCCGAAGAAAAAAAACAAAAGATTTTAGCCCTGCATAAACACAACCGCCCCGAAACCGGCGAAGAAGGGGAAAGCTATCCCGGTCAAGCCGGTTCCTCGGCCAAACCGACTTTAATCAGTCCCCCCCGTCCCCCGGTTAAACCCCTCGTTGCTCCCCCAGGGCGCGACGAGGCGGCCGAAAAAACTCCCCCCACTGCAGCAGAGATGCTATCTCATAGCCCCAGTGTTAAAGAAACCCCGACCGAAACCCCGCTAGTGCCAGAAGCAGCCCCCACCTTAATCGCCCCACCTAATCGACCTTCCCTCACCCCGAAACCACGCCCTGAAACTGCCTCGGGACGGCCAGAACCCCGATCTAAAAATGCTCC
This sequence comes from Microcystis aeruginosa NIES-843, assembly GCF_000010625.1. Classification (NCBI taxonomy): domain Bacteria; kingdom Bacillati; phylum Cyanobacteriota; class Cyanophyceae; order Chroococcales; family Microcystaceae; genus Microcystis; species Microcystis aeruginosa. Next base: position 1,277,502 of record NC_010296.1, on the reverse strand, counting down.
TGGCAGTAACGACAGGCCCCGGGGAGAAAAACGCGAGCGCGGCGAGAGCGAAAACGCCCCTAGTCCTGAGCGTAGGGTAGGCTTGGCTAAACCAGAAAAACCGACCCTCAACCGCAAACCCGACGGAAAAAGCCCGAAACTGGCGGAACCAGCTAGAGAAGTGCGGGAGACAGTGGAGTTGAAGCGCCCGGTTCGCCCCGGGTTACCCGCTAAAATCTCGGCTACCAGCGAGGAGGAAACCGATACCACCAAGAAATCTGGTGTTGATGGCACAGAAATCGATACAGATACCGGATTGCTCGGAGCAGACGGGCCCAAAAAACTCAAACGACCCACCATGCCCCCTCGCATGGCCAAAAAATCTACCTGGGAAGAAGAAGAAGAGGAAGAAAAAAAAGCGGCCAAAACCGCCAAAACTGCCGGCAAAAACAAACGCCGCACCCAAGCGCTCTTTGAAGATGACGATGATCTAGAATCGGAACTGTCCGGGTTAATTAATACCCCCAGTTTTACCCTCTCCACCGCTCGTCCCCCCAAACCGCCCACCGCTAAAGCTGCCCCCCCCGGCACCCCAACAGCAGTCAAAGTTAAGCGGCCCAGTAAACCAACCGCCCACACCGGCAGCCCGAAAAGCGAGCGCCAAGAACCCCAAGAGGAAAAACGCCCGGAAAGCATCGTTGTCACCGGCAGTCTCACCGTGCGCGACCTCTCGGAATTGATGAAAGTCCCCGAAACTGAGATCATCAGAACCCTATTTTTTAAAGGGATGGCGGTTAATATCACCCAAACTCTCGACGTGGACACGATCGAAATGATCGCCAGGGACTTCGAGATCGCCGTGGAAACCCCCAGCACCCAGTCGGCGGCGATCAAAACCACGGAAATGATCGATGTCTCCGACTGGGAAAGTCTCCAGCGTCGTCCCCCCGTCGTCACCATTATGGGTCACGTTGACCACGGTAAAACCACCCTCCTCGACTCGATCCGCAAAACCAAAGTCGCCCAGGGGGAAGCAGGCGGCATCACCCAGCACATCGGTGCTTACCACGTCGATGTGGAACATAACGGCAAACCGGAACAGATTGTCTTTTTGGATACCCCCGGCCACGAAGCTTTTACCGCTATGCGCGCCCGCGGGGCGAGAGTCACCGATATAGCCGTGCTGGTGGTAGCCGCCGATGACGGCGTACAACCCCAAACGAAAGAGGCAATCAGTCACGCCAGGGCCGCCGAAGTCCCCATCGTGGTGGCGATTAACAAAGTGGATAAACCCTCGGCTAACCCCGACCGGATTAAACAGGAATTGACCGAACAGGGACTGGTGGCCGAAGATTGGGGCGGTGAGACGATCATGGTTCCCGTGAGCGCCCTGCGGGGTGAAAATCTCGATAATCTGCTGGAAATGATCCTCTTGGTGGCAGAAGTGGAGGAATTGGTCGCTAACCCCGACCGCTTGGCGAAGGGAACCGTCATCGAAGCTAACCTCGATCGCACCAAAGGCCCCGTGGCTACCCTGCTCGTCCAGAATGGCACTCTCCGCGTCGGTGATAGCATCGTCGCCGGTTCCGTTTTCGGCAAAATTCGGGCCATGATCGATGATCGCGGTCAAAAAGTCGAAGCGGCCACCCCCTCCTTTGCCGTGGAAATCCTCGGTCTCAGTGATGTGCCGGCCGCTGGCGATGAGTTCGATGTCTATGAAAGTGAGAAAGAGGCCCGATCAATCGCTGATCAACGGGCGATCGAACGACGCAACACCCGTTTACAACAGGCCCTCTCCTCCCGTCGCGTTAGCCTTAGCACCCTCTCTATCCAAGCTCAAGAAGGACAACTCAAGGAACTTAATCTCATCCTCAAGGCAGATGTGCAAGGTTCCGTCGAGGCCATCCTCGGTGCGCTCAAACAGTTACCCCAAAACGAAGTGCAGATTCGCGTTCTCCTCGCCTCTCCGGGGGAAATCACCGAAACCGATGTGGATCTGGCCGCCGCTAGTGGTGCGGTGGTGGTGGGCTTTAATACCACCCTTGCCAGTGGTGCGCGCGCATCCGCCGATCGGGAAGGGGTCGATATCCGCGATTACAATATCATCTACAAGCTTCTCGATGATATTCAAGGGGCGATGGAAGGTCTTCTCGACCCCGAAGAAGTGGAAGAACACCTCGGTTTCGCCGAAGTGCGCGCCGTCTTCACCGTCGGTCGTGGGGCTGTGGCGGGCTGTTATGTCCAATCTGGTAAACTGGTGCGGAACCGCTTCCTGCGCGTGCGTCGCGGCAAGGAAATTGTTTATCAGGGAGTTCTCGATTCCCTCAAACGGATGAAGGAAGATGCCCGGGAAGTAGCTACCGGTTTCGAGTGCGGTGTCGGTGTTTCTAAATTCAATGACTGGAAAGAAGGCGACATTATCGAAGCCTACGAAATGGTCATGAAACGTCGCACTTTATCCAGTTAATTAGACTTGAACCGTCGGGAGTCGGGAGTCAGGAGTCGGGAGTCAGGAGTCAGGAGGCCGCTTTTTTTTCCCCACTCCCCCACTCCCCCACTCCCCTGCTCCCCCACTCCCCCATCTCCCCACTTCCCTCTATGAAATCAGAACCTTTTTTGTGGATTCATCTGGCAGGGTTAGCGGCTTTGCCAATCTTTTTACAAATCGCTTGGATTGGTTTAGCTGTGGGCGATCCCTTGCCTTTTCTTTGGCTAGAATGGCTATTTCTAGGAGCGATCGCTATCATACCCGTCTTTTGGATGCAGTGGACAAAACCTTTTGATATTTTTAGTCTTTTGTTGGTTGCTCTAAAACCGAGTCAACTCACCCCCGAACAGTTAAAAATTCTCTCTCTTTTTAAACGTCCTCGCCATCGTCTTCTTACTCTTTTGGGAGTCGTCCTCTTAATTCTCATCACTTGGCCAATCTACAATTTTGCCCCTCTAGCGGCTGCCGTGGCCGCCTATCTCCCCCAATGGCGGCTTTTAGGTTTAGTAATAGCTGCGATCGCTCTCCTCTTAAGTCACCTATTTCTACAGGTTCCTCTGAGTGTTCTGGGGGTTTTAGCCACTAAGGAAAGTGACTGGACAGCCACCGAAGCTTTAGTTATTGAGCGCATTCCTGAGTTATTTACCATTTTTGGTCTAAAAGTTGATAAAATTATCTAAATTAGCCAAAATGCCGACAATTTCGGCTAGGAATGCAGGATCGAGCGCCCGTTTAAGGGTTGAATATTCCTCGCATTACTCGGAAAAATCTCAGCCAATTGTTGCAGTTGTTGGGGAGAAATTTCGATCGCATTTTGCCAGACTAACCAGAGAACATCCTCGCTACAGGGGGGAGTGGACAAAGAACCCCGATATTCATAAAAATCGCTATTTTCTGGCAGTAAAAGCCCGGCATTGACCCAAGTATCGGGGATAATCATTTCAGGAGAAGGTTCTTGGGGCAAATAAGCCCAAATGGTTTGTAAATAGGGATTATTTGCGCCGATTTCGGCTAAGATACCCACAACTGCTAAATTTCCCTTCCCATTTCGATGCACTAAATGAATTTCTAGAGGGAAAGACTGACCTTTAATCTGATGTTCGCTGGGGTGATGAAAATGAAACTGCAATAAATCCCAGTTTTCGCCGTGAAACCTCATATTTCCACCTTTTTCGGTCTGAACCAAGATTGTACGACCGTTATGGCGAATTTTTAGGGGTACAGGACGATAATTAAAAGTGGGGTGGTATAGCTCTTTTTCAGTCACTATACTCAGATCGATCGGTGTTTGTTGCTTTCCCGTGGTGCAGAGACGATAATTCCTTGATAATTCGCCCCAATGGTCAATATTTTGATAATTCCAAGTAAATTCTGGATTAATAGCCCCAAAAAGAGCGTGAGAGCCAATAAATTGCAGTAATTCTCGTCTATACATGGGATTAAATTCAGCAAACCCTAATTAGAAATTGTCTTGGGGATTTATGCCCAATTCCCGCAATTTAGCCGCTAATTTGCGGCTTTCTGCCTTTCCTGTTGGACTTGATTTCCTGCCTTGCCTGCCGCTTCTGCGGGAGTGGGAACCAATTCACCTTCGGGGGTAAAATAGCGCAAGGTAAGGATTTGGTGGTAGTGGCGTAGCCCTCTTGCTTATCTGGTATGAACTGTGTAAAATATTCATTAACAAAAAAAAATAATTGGAACCCAATCAGTCTTTAAACATCTAGCTTGATGATCAGTTTTCTGATCAATATCTTTTTGTGGTTCGTGTTAGACTTACTCAAATATCAGTCTAACACAGAACAAAATCACCTCTTCGCCTGTATTGCCTTGTCCTAGTTGTGGTTCTCACCATACCATCAAGAGTGGTTCTATTGATAACGGGAAACCCAAACGTTAATGTTAAGAATGTGGTGGCCAGTTTGTCAGCAATCCCACTACTAAAACTTTATGAACACAGCAGAATTAGCCATTGCTACCGTTGGTTTAACCAAACAATTTGACCGCCATGGGGCTGTTAATCAAGTGGATTTACAGATTGAAGCGGGGGAAGTTTACGGGTTAATCGGTCCAAATGGAGCGGGAAAAACCACTTTAATTAGGATGTTAGCGGCAGCGGAAGAACCGACAACGGGAGAAATATATCTGCACGGAGAACGTCTTTTAAGAGATGAGAGTAATCCCCGTCTCAAAAGAAACTTAGGTTATCTACCCGATAATTTTCCCCTCTACGATGACCTAAATGTCTGGAATTATCTGGATTATTTTGCCCGTCTTTATCATATCCCTCGCTCCCAACGTCATCGCCGCATTTATGAGGTTCTAGAACTGGTACAATTAACCGGTAAAAGCCATAATTCGATCGCTACTTTGTCCCGGGGGATGAAACAACGTTTAAGTTTAGCCCGAACGATTATTCATGAACCTTTAATTTTACTTCTCGATGAACCGGTTTCTGGATTAGACCCGATCGCTCGCCTACAATTTCGTGAGATTATTAAAGTCTTACAATCGGCAGGTATGACTATTTTAATTTCCTCCCATGTCCTTAGTGATTTGGCCGAACTTTGTAGTTCTGTGGGCATCATGGAATTAGGTTATCTAGTGGAAAGCACCTCTTTACAAGAATTAAATCAACGTCTAGCTGGCCAATACTTGCAGATCACGACTCTAGGCAATTTAGAAGCCTTAGAAACCGCTCTTAAACAATGTGTTTTTGTGGAAAGTTGGCAAAGAATTATTAATACTAATACTCTCCGAGTTAAATTTACGGGAACCCTAGAAGATAGTGCCGAATTGTTGAAATCTTTAGTGGTTTCTGGCCTGACCTTAAGCGAGTTTTATACTTGCTGCGAAGATTTAGAAACTATTTTCCTAAAACTGGGACATCGACAGGCATCCTAAGGGGAAATAATAATTTTTAAATCTAACCAGATAGTAACTTTTCGACTAATTTAATTTGCTCCTGACTAAAACCAGCTTCCTTCAGATGTGCCAGAAACCATTTTTGTCGATAACGACCGTCTAAATCCCTAGCCTTTTTGTAGGTATCCTGCGCTTTTTTACTATCACCTTGATCTAAATAGACCATTGCCAAAGCCACAAGAGGATGGGGATTATTCGGCTCTAATTTAACTGCTTTTTCAGCGTTAGTAATAGCTGAATTAAAATCTTTTAAGCGATGATAGGCGAGGGACAAATTATAGTAGGCAATTTCATTATCGGGTTTTAAATTAGCGGCTTTAGTATGCGTAACTACGGCCTTTTCAAGATGACCACCGACAAGATAAACAATACCCAAAGCATTATAAGTAGCCACATGATCGGGAGCAATTTTAATCGTTTCTTCGAGGGTTGTTTGTGCCGCTAAAGGTTGTTTAGCTAGGTGTTGTGTCCATCCTAAAATTACTCTCCCGTCTAGATGATTGGGGTTTAACTGTACCGATTTTTTTAAAGCTTCAATACTTTTGATAAAATCTCCCTGTTGACGATACTGTAATCCCAATTGACGATAACGATTAGCAGCTTTAATGTCTGATGCGGAAATAATCGGACTGGGAGAAGGAGGAACAAGCATCTCGGCCGTAGGTTCTTTTTTAAGGGGAGCGGGAGGACTACAGCCCCAAAAAACCGGGGAACTAAACATGATCAAAATAGTCAGGAGTCGATAACTATTCATGGGACAATTAATACCAGTCCAATTGTTAAGGGTGTCATCAAATTATGAATTATTCCCCTGAATCCGTGCAACGGCTGCTCGATTCCGATGATTATGGCGATCGCTTATCGGGAGTTAATCAACTGCGTTATTTAGCCCCAGAAATCGCCTTCGAGATGTTACAGCCTGTAATTAACGATAGTAACGCTAGGGTGCGTTATTCGGCGGTAAGTCAGCTAGATATCCTCGGTCGTCAGAATCCTGATCTGGCCTTAACTATTCTACGCGATCGCTTGTTGCATGATCCCGAAGCAGACGTGAAAGCGGCCGCGGCCGATGCGATCGGGGGGTTAAAATTAACGGCAGCCTACGATGATCTGGTGGCCGTCTATCAACAATCCTGCGACTGGTTAATTCAATTTAGCATTGTGGCAGCTTTGGGCGAATTGGGGGAACCCCGGGGCTTTGAACTGCTCGAAATCGCCCTTAACTCTGATAATGAATTGGTAAAAACGGCCGCCGTTAGTGCTTTCGGGGAACTAGGCGACCCTCGCGCCGTCTCTTTACTCGTTCCCTTGGCTAATGATGATGACTGGCAACTGCGCTATCGTCTCGCTCAAGCTTTAGGCCGCTTAGGGGGGCAAGATGCGATCGCTGTTTTGACCCAGTTAACCGGCGACAAAAGCGCCCAAGTCGCCCAAGAGGCCCGCAATAATCTCGTCCAAGGGTGATGCAGAATAGTTGATTTTTGTCAATACAATTTACAATAAACTTTAATTAAGAATCGTTAACAAAGGTAAAGCGATGAAACAATTTACCCGTTTAATCTTGCTCGTCGGTCTTCTCGCGGGGGGCTGTTTCTCTGCCTCAATTGCGATCGCAGATAATCCGGCGGGGGCAATCGTGAGCAAGGATTCACAGGTTAACGAACTACTGCGTCAAGCGCGGCAATTGGTCAAAAATGGCAATTATGGGGAAGCTATAGCCATTTACGAGCGGGCTGCCGCCCTTGATGGCAATAATGCCAAAATTTTCTCTGGGATTGGCTTTTTACAAACGCGGCAAGGGGATTATAACGCCGCCGCCCAAGCATACCAAAAAGCTTTAAGTCTCGATCCGAGTAATCCCGACTTTTTCCATGCTCTCGGTTATAGTTTGGCTAATATCGGTGATTATGACAATGCAGCCACCGCTTACTACTACGCTATCCAAATAGAACCGAAAAACGTCCAACACTACCTCGGTTTAGGGGTGGTGTTATTACGCCAAAAAAACTATGCTAAAGCGGGCGAAGTTTACCAATGGGTTTTAGCTCTCGACCCCAATAATCAGCAAGCCCACGAAATCATGGGTAAAGCCTTGATCGAACAGAATAAAAGCAGCGAAGCCCTCGATTTTCTCCAAAAATCCCTGCAAAGATTCCCTAACAATAGTGAATTAAGATTGCAACTGGCCAGCCTTTTGCTCAAACAGGGCGATTTAAATGGTGGAACCCAAATTTTAAAGGAAATAGAGCGACAAAGTGCAGGAAATTTTTTAATTCAGCTAAAAATAGGGATTTTACTCGAAAAACAAGAGCGTTTTGACGAGGCTCTCCCCTTTTATCGTCGGGCTGTTTTCCTGCAACCCCAATCTTTGGAAGCACAAGCGGGAATCGGTCGCATCCATCTGGCCAGAAAAGATTATCTTGCAGCAATTATCGCCTATCAAGATTTGGCCGAAATTGCCCCCAATAACGCCGATGTCTATCTTAATCTCGGTCGGGCCTACGCGGGCCGGGGACGAAAAAGAGAAGCGGAGGAAGCTTTTAAGCAAGCGCGAGCGGTTTATGTGCTGAAAAATAATCAATCCGGCCTGGAGGAAGTGGATGCCCTGCTGAAGAAGTTGCTTGAGTAAAACCAGATCAGTGATCAGTTTTCAGATTTGAGTTTTCAGATTTGAGTTTTCAGATTTGAGTTTTTAGTTCACTGATGACTGTTTAGCGATCAAGGAGTGATTTAGATAGTCAATAGTTTATTCCCAATCGATCGGCAGCCATTGATCATCTAAAACCTGTTCGAGATTAAAAATTATCTGACTCGGTAAACCGCCGGGGGATAAACCCATTTTTTTCCGGACGGCCTCTAAAGCTGTATGGTAGGATGGCTCAAAAATCTCCCGAAGATAGGGCTTTAAACTAGGGCTATCCTCCAGTAAATCTTGAATTTCTGCCCGAAAATTATTGATTTCTCCATTCCAATGATTGCCATTCCGGTCTCTTTCCGATTGCCAGTAAGTTAATTTGAGTAAATGTTCTAGGAGACGAGTTAAAAGACTTTTGAGCGCGTGTCTTTCACTTCTCCCCATCGATTCAATCTCCTCAATTAAGTTGTCTAAATCCACCTCGGCAAACTGGCCTTTTTTTAATTGTTCTGCCGTGGTTTTTAGCCAGAGATAAAAATCTTCTTCGTATAGTGTTGGGGTCGCTGTTTCTGTCGCTCTAGTCATGAAGGAACTGCCACAGGTGAAAACTAATCGGGATTCTATATTGTAGCAATTCTCATATCGGTGAGGTACAAAGTCTCTCAAGGCTGAGGACTGACGTTCAAAAAGATCGCACTGCATTGATTGAGTGCGATCGCTTTTAGTGATCGATGTTTAAGTAGGGTTAGCTGAATAAATCTAAAAACCTTGTTGGGTAAGACTTTTAGACTTTTTGTCAATCAAAAAGTACCAGATATGGGAGTGGTCGGGGGGAAAATTCCGGGACTTTTTCCCTGAAAATTAGGTAATTTACCCGATGAAAATGGGTAAAACCCCACACCCCACACCCCACACCCTACACCCTGCCCCTAGGAAAAACTTTTTCAGCAGACCCTCTTTAATAATTTGCGCGTCAAAGCCGAACCTGCACCCAAAGCACCGATGGCAAGTAAGCCTAAGACTGAAGTAGGTTCAGGAACTTTTTCAGGTTCCGGTCCTGGGATCTGGGTTGCTTGCAGCATATTAATCGCCCAGGCTGTTTGCATAGGCGCAGTGCCATAGGAGCCGCCAGACCAATAATCAGAACCGTTTTGGTTGTCAACAAGGTATTGGGAAAATTCCTCCCACCAGTTCCAGGTACTCCCAGGATCGAGGAGATTCGTTCCCTGACCGTAGAGGTTAGTAATTGTGGTCGTATCGTCCAGGCCGATAGTGCTTTCTAACCCCTTATAGACTGCCCACATACCGTAGTAGTCGCCAAAAGTACCAGTAGTTCCAAAGGTTTGCCAATTATTGTTGATATAGGTTAGGGCATTCTGGACGCGGGAACTGCTAGTACCTAGGCCAGCAGCGGACATCTGTACCAATCCCGATCCCGTCCGCAGGGGAGTTGTACTGTTAGGATCAGTATAGCCCAAGCCGCCCGTCGTGTCATTCTGGCTGTAGTCGATCCAGTTCAGTTGCAGATTCTTCACACTGGTAGGCCAGGTAATACCTGCCCCTTGAGCATACAACCCTGCCAGGGCCGGCCATTGGGAGACCGAGTTATCGGAACTGCCATAGTTGGGCGTATAGCGCCAGCCGCCAGCATAACCCCCAGTGCCAGTGTCATTCTGTGCGTCAGCCAGGTAATCGATCGCCGACTGAACCACCTGGCCATAGGTTTTGCCGTTGACGAGGGGGTTTGTCGAGCTAATCACCGTACTCAGGGGAGCCGCCTTGATAATAGCAGGCAGGACTAACCCCGTGTTGTAAACCTGATTGTTATCGTTGGGACCGAACCTCAGCCCCACACCCGCACTTTGGGCGTTGCTGAACAGGTAATTCAGTCCGTTAGTCACATTCGTGCTATAGGTTCCCGATGTCGGGGTGTTTCCCTCCTCGATAAATGCCAGCAGGGCAGCGCCAGTTGCGGCAACATCTCCACTACCTCCGTTGTAAATCCACTTCCCATTAGCTTGCTGTTGGGTTACCAGCCAGGCCAAGCCAGAATCGATCGCCGCTTGTTTTTGGGCATTAGTCGCGGCCTGAGTTGCTGCCGGGAAAGCAACGGCACCGGCTAGAGCAAAACCTAGAGCGATCTTGATTGAGTGACTCACTCGCCCAGAAGAGCCATATTTTTCATTCATCATAACTATCTCCTTAATGATTTTTGTGTCCAATTAAAGCGGAATCGCTTACAAAGAAGATGCTCTTACCCTGCCAAGAGTTGAGTCTGGTTTATACGCCAGTCATCTGTTTATTTCAATGGTCAGACAAAGAGATTTAAGGACTCAATTTATTCCTTAAATATTTCTCACTCAACTTGCCTGAAGTATAGATAATTGTATTTTTAAAATCAAGCGGATTCATGTATTTTTTGGTTTAAATTTAAGTCTTTTTTGGGTGTATTTTATGAAGAAAAATGGACAAAAGTTGACAAAGCTACCCAGATTTTTTCTACAAAGTTGGACATATTTTTAAAGATTTTGTCAAGACGGATTGCAATTGACATAAAAATTAACATTGTATCGATCTTGCAGTTAACGAAACTTGAAGAATTCCCCCTTTTTTTTGTTAAGATTAGTTAATAAAACCAAAAAAAAGAGAGCGCAAGCTCTCCTTTTTGATTATTGGCTAATTTTACTAACTAGCGACAATATATTCCTTGACGTTGGCCCGGCGACGGCGTAAATGAGCCAGGGCCTGGTGTTCTAATTGTCGCACTCGTTCCCGACTGATGTTCATTCTCTGACCAATTTTGGCTAGGGATAACTCTTTGCCATCGGTTAAACCGAAACGGAGAGTAATCACTTCCCGTTGTTGGGGAGTTAATTCGGCCAGGAGATTGGCTAAGTCTTGCCGTAATAATTCTTGGGTGATGAAGGTATCGGGAGACACTCCGCTATCTTCTAATAATTCCGACAATTCCGTATCTTGGTTATCGCCGACGCGCACATCAAGGGAGATGGGTTGACGGGCCATACTGAGATATTCGCGGATTTGAGCGGGTTCTAGCTCTAATTCCAGGGCAATCTCGGCAGGAGTGGCACTTCTCCCCAGTTTTTGGGCGAGTTCGCGCTGGGTTCTTTTGATTTTATTCAGTTTTTCGGTGATATGGATGGGTAAACGAATGGTGCGGGCCTGTTGAGCGATCGCACGAGTAATTGCTTGTCGAATCCACCAGTAAGCATAGGTAGAAAATTTATAACCTTTGGTGGGATCAAATTTCTCTACACCTCTTTCTAATCCCAGACTACCCTCTTGAATTAGATCTAGGAATTCCATGTTCCGCTTTTGATATTTTTTGGCGATCGCAACCACCAAGCGGAGGTTAGCTTCAATCATTTTCCGTTTAGCTCGATCGCCGGTTTTCAAGGCGCGATCCAGTTCATTTTCGCTTAAATTCACCGAATCCGCCCACTCCAAGCGATCTGGTTCCCGTCCTAATTGCTTCGATAGTGCTTCTTTCGTTTCTAACAGGCTCATCATCCGTTGGACTTGTTTGCCGTAAATAATTTCTTGTTCGTGAGTTAGGAGGGGAACTCGCCCAATTTCGTGCAGATAGGTACGCACCATATCGGCATTGAGGGTGGGCTGTGATTGAGTTTGGTTGGTTTTTGCGGTGGGCATTGGTTTGGTGGTGACTCCTTGACACAGAAAAAGTCTGTTACTATTCCGACTCGCGGGTGAGTCTGGCTTATCTGAAGTCGGTATGAGTTTGATCGGAATTTCTTTGATTGTATCCTGCGCTTTTAGACGCGGGCAATCCCCTAAAGGTTCAAAGTTAATTCATTCTTTGGTATGATGTTAAGTTTATGCTTTTTTCTCAACATCCAGAACAAAAGTATTATAGTGTAGGACTATCAACTACAATCGCTTGTTTTTGGGTCGCTTTTTCCTGAATCCTCGGCAGTGCCGCTGATACTGTTAGGTAAGATTACAGGACAAAAAGGTTATTTTCCCGATTAGCTGTAAACAATCTGGCCGACTTTCGACCCTTTCGCCCTCAGCTTTGAGAGCAAAGCAGAACCAGGCTGAAAACTAACAGACGAGAACCGACTTCTATATATATAATGACCGATCAACACCAGCAAAGGGAGAGATAATCATTGCGGATTTCCGAACTATTTTCTGTAGTATTTGCTACAAAATGCCAAATTAGCCGCGATTGAGAATCGGGAAAAATTGTTATAAAAATTAGGATTGCTAGGGGGGTAATAACTATCATAGAGACAGCAGGGCGGAGATCGGGATAAATTATCGTCTAAACCAAGCTCGATCGCACTCTCCACAATACCGTTCTGTGGAACTCCTGAACAATGAGGACTTACTATGACTAAAACCGTCGTTATCGATCCCGTCACCCGGATCGAAGGCCATGCCAAGATCTCGATTTTCCTTGACGATGGGGGGGAAGTGGATGACGTGCGTTTTCATGTGGTCGAGTATCGCGGTTTCGAGAAATTCTGCGAGGGACGGCCGATGTGGGAGATGGCGGGAATTACTGCCCGAATTTGCGGCATTTGCCCCGTTAGTCACCTACTTTGTGCCGCCAAAACTGGTGATAAAATTCTAGCGGTGCAAATCCCCCCCGCGGGGGAAAAACTGCGGCGCTTGATGAATTTGGGACAGTTAACCCAATCCCATGCTTTAAGCTTTTTCCATCTTAGCAGTCCCGATTTTCTGCTTGGTTGGGAAAGTGACGCCGCTAAACGGAATATTTTCGGTTTAATCGCCGCCGATCCCGACCTAGCGCGAGCGGGCATCCGTTTACGTCAATTTGGACAGAAAGTTATTGAACTTTTGGGAGCAAAAAAAATTCACCCCGCTTGGTCTGTCCCGGGAGGTGTGCGTTCTCCCCTGAGCGAAGAAGGGCGACAATGGATTAAAGAACGACTGCCGGAGTCTAAAGCGACTCTTTACACGGCCTTAAACCTATTTAAAGGACTTCTAGACAATTTAACCACAGAAATCGCCGCTTTTGGTAATTTCCCTTCCCTGTTTATGGGATTGGTCGGTAAACGGGACGAGTGGGAACACTACGGCGGTCATATTCGTTTTACCGATAGTCAAGGCAATATTGTGGCCGATAACCTCAGCGAAGACAATTATCGCGATTATATCGGCGAATCAGTAGAAAAATGGTCTTATTTAAAGTTTCCCTACTATAAACCCCTCGGTTATCCCAACGGTATCTATCGGGTTGGTCCGTTGGCGCGCTTAAATGTTTGTTCCCATTTTGGCACGGAGGGAGCGGATATCGAGTTACGGGAATATCGCCATCGGGTCGGTGGTGTAGCCACCTCTTCTTTTTACTATCATTATGCCCGATTAGTGGAGATTTTAGGCTGTTTAGAGCGTATCGAACTTTTAATCGACGATCCCGATATAGTTTCTCCACGCTGCCGCGCCGAAGCAGGAATTAATAATCTGCAAGGGGTGGGAGTTAGTGAAGCGCCCCGGGGTACTTTATTCCATGATTATAAAGTGGATGAAAATGGTTTGATTGAAACGGTGAATTTGATTATTGCCACGGGTAATAATAATTTGGCCATGAATCAAACGGTGAAACAAATCGCCCAACATTATATCCATGGTGGCGAAATTCCCGAAGCGATGTTAAACCGGGTGGAAGCGGGTATTCGTTGCTATGATCCCTGTTTAAGTTGTTCCACTCACGCTATGGGACAAATGCCGCTACAGCTAGAGTTAGTTAATGCAGCCGGTGAGGTGATCAATACTCGACAAAGGGGTTAATTATCTAAGTTGTTGGGGGGTTAGGAAATAGGGCAAATTTCTCCTATAATACCTGACCCCATTTGACTATTTTTACGGCCAAGATTCTAGCTAAGAATTTCTAGGTTTTGATAAAGAATTTCTATCGGACAAGAAAAGTTAATACAGTTAATAGTGATTAAATCTCCCGCGTGATAAATATGGGGAATCCAGAGGTTATTAGATTGACGTTGATATTGTTCGATTAGGACTTGTTTTTGCTCGATCAATAGATATTCCTCTAATTCAGGGATAGTTTGATAATCGGCAAATTTATCGCCTCTATCAAAGGCTGCCGTGGAGTCGGATAAAACCTCGATAATCACTCGCGGATGCAGGATAAAATCTTCCTGGGAAACTCGATCTCGTTGGTCACAAGTAATGGCAAAATCGGGATAATAGAAGATATTTAAGCTAGGGAGACGCACTTTCATATCGGTAGCGTAGGCAAGACAACCACTACCCCGTAAATGATTAATTAATTGGGCTGAAAGATTACCTGTGATGATAACATGGGCTTTACTGGCCCCCGCCATCGCCAAGATTTGCCCTTGCATATATTCATGTTTAATGGGACTAATTTTCTCTATTTCCAGATAGTCTTTTGGAGTAAAATAAGCGTGACTTTTACTGGCTGTCATGGTGTTTACCTCGCTCATTGTTAGTTTTCTAACGGACAATTAAGCAAAATAACTGAGTCTAAATCAGTCTTATTGCCTTCAGTAATTAGCTTTCGTATCAGTTCAATATAATTAAAATTACTCTCGAATAAAACAAAACGTCTATCTAAAGAAGCGGCCGCTAGTCCCACGGTTCCTGAACCAGCAAAGGGATCTAAAACCACATCACCTTTAAAAGAGTAATAGGTAATCACTTTTTCTGCCAATTCTACGGGAAAAGCGGCGGGATGTTTTGAGTTAGTGACTGGGTTAATTTTCCAGACATTAGTGCGTTCATAACCATCGGCAATTTTTGAGGCTTTTACTACTTCTTGATCTGGATGATTACGAATATGCCAATCGATGAGTAAATCCGTGTGTTTACGATAGACTAAAACGTATTCAGTCACCGGCACAGTTTTGTATTGGAGAGGATTGCGATCGGCGGCAAATCTGCGCCCTCTACCAGTTGCCCACCCTGCTCCCTCTGGTTTTAGCCAAATAATATCATCAATAAAATCGTAACCTTCCTCAACAAAAATTCGATGCAAATCAAAGGGGACAGCAATACGTTTAGAAGCTTGATTACGGGAAGCACGACGCAACAGCACGGGAGAAATATTAATGACAAAAAAACGTCCTTCACTCAAAACTCGATGGCATTTTCTGATCACCTGTCGCAGCTTCAATAGATAGGTTTCGTATTCTTCAAATTCCGAATATTCCGGGCGAGCATTAAAATAGGGTGGTGAGGTAAAGATTAAATCAACACTTTCTGCGGGCATTTCCTCCAAAAGTTCACTACAATCACCAAATCCGATCGTATTTCTCAGAGAAGAAAGCTTGTATTCTTTTTTGGTTTTCTTGCGGTTTTCTAATTTAGATTCATCCTGTTTTAACAGACGAGCGATAATAATTTCAGTGCGGGTTGTCCTATCGGCTAAAATTTCGGTGGTGTAGGCATCTATCACCACTTCCCCAACGGTTTTTTTCTGTTCATTACATAGAGGAATTCGCCAAATATGATATCTGTCATCCACTTCTGGTAAACCTAATTTAATCGCATTAACTAAATTTATTTCTCGCAACCAATTAAGGACAATTTCTTTAGCTTCTGCCACCGTGCGAAGCAGATAACCGCGCTTTTCCGATACCAGTTCTTTTTCCATGTCATTACTCTAGTTTTCTCTAGAATTCTAGCTGATCATTATCCAAAAAACTAGGAGAGTCTCAAGATAGAAATTGGCCACCCTTTAAAAATTCCACATTTCTAAGACTTTTCCCGTAATTGTTTGATTTAACCAGAAAGTATTGTGACTGAGGGAGTGAAGATTATTTGCTGTTACTTTCCAGCTTGCTTGGGGATGAAAAAGAATTGCTTCTGCGGGATTACCGGGGTTGAGAGATGCCGGTTTTTGTTGTAAACAATGACAGGGATTGAGACTAAGCGCTTGCCACAATTGTAAAGCTGATAATTGCCCAGTTATTACTAATTTTTCCCAGAGTAGCGGTAAAGCTAATTCTAACCCGATCGCGCCGGGGGGTGCTTCTGCAAAAGAGACGGTTTTTTCTTCGTAGGTATAGGGACGATGATCGATCGCGATTGCATCGATAATTCCCTCCTTAATTGCCGCAATTAACGCCTTGCGATCGCTTTCGTTGCCCAAGGGTGGAGCGAGGTGTAAACTGGGATGATAGCTGGCGATCGATCCTGTATTTAAGAGCAGATGCAACCACGTCACACTAGCGGTTATCGGCAATCCCCGCATTTTTGCCTCGCGAATTAATTCCACTCCTCGACGGGTAGAAATTCGCATTAGGTGAACAGGTGTATTAATTTCGCCGACGATTTCTAAAATTGTGGCTAAAGCAGTGGTTTCGGAAATAGCAGGATCCCCCGGTAAACCGAAGCGAATCGAGGTTTCTCCCTCACGCATGACTCCATTACCCTTTAATTGCTGATTTACGGGG
Source organism: Microcystis aeruginosa NIES-843 (assembly GCF_000010625.1). Taxonomy (NCBI): domain Bacteria; kingdom Bacillati; phylum Cyanobacteriota; class Cyanophyceae; order Chroococcales; family Microcystaceae; genus Microcystis; species Microcystis aeruginosa. The sequence continues at coordinate 1,261,031 of NC_010296.1, read as the reverse complement.
GAAAGGGCGATATTTTTACCGAAGGGTTTTAGGTATTCCAATAAGCGCCGCAACAGTCCCAAATCTTCCAGACTGCGATTATCGGTAAAACCCACCGCTACAGGCATTAAATCGGCTAATTCCGTCATTTTTTGCCCTTGCCTTCCTAGGGTGAGACTTGCCCAAAAATGCAGACGAGTCGATTTTGAGTCAAAAAACCCTTGACTTTTTTGCTGTAATGTGCTAATAAGTGCGGGGTGATCGAGGGGGGGGAGAGTATTGGGGAGAATTGCCAACCGGGTGCAGCCTCCGGCCGTGGCAGCTTGGATCAGAGATGCAAGGGTTTCTCTGTCCTCGTGGCCGGGTTCCCCAGAATGACTGTAGAGATCGACTAATCCGGGAGCAAAAATACAGTTTTGACCGGAAATATAGTTACTATTTTCTCTTGGGGGAAGCTGAGATTCGATCGCTTTAATTACCCCCTCCTCAATCCAGACATCGGCAATGCGATCGGTTTGTGTCAGGGGGTCAAGGACTCTAACCTGTTCTATGATCGTCGAGGATTGGCTATTCACGCAGACTAATTAAAACGTCATTTTTTCCTCTGGCAGTATATCACGTTAAGTAAAAAGTAAAAAGTAAAAAGTAAAAAAGTTGAGTTCTCGGTTAGGTTAAGGGACGATAAGTTAGAATATTGATCAGCTACGGTTTTAATCTTTATTTTAATTGGCTGGCCTACCCTAGGAAGAATTGATAGCCGAATCATGCAGTTAGAACTTTTCGATTTTAATAATTTAGAAGAATTTAATCGGGGAACCCCGCGATTAGTTTCTTTTCGAGATTTAGTACCAGAAATCACCAGCACCAGTTATCTAACCCATGGCATCTATTATTATCCTGCCAAATTTATTCCCCAAGTGGTGAGATTTTGTCTTGATAATTACACCAAAAAGGATGATTGGATTATCGATCCTTTTGCTGGTTCTGGTACGGTGGGTTTAGAGGCTAAACTTTGTCAAAGAAATGCAGTTTTAACTGACCTGAATTATCTTTTAAACCATATTATACCGATTAAGATCACAGAACACCAAGAACAATTGAGTTACTCAGAGTTAGATAAAAAAATCTTAGAAGTTTTTGCCAGCAAGGATAAATTTATCCCTCAGTGGTCAAATTTAAACTATTGGTATCCAGAGGATATTTTAGCAGTTTTACAGAAACTTTGGGCAGGTCAAAAAAATCTAGAACCTGATTTATATTCCCAGATCATTCAAGCGGTTTTAGTGAAAGTTAGTAAACAGTTTTCCTATGCAGAACATACCAAACCTAAATTATTTCAATCGAAATACAAAAAATCAGATATACAAGAACTATTACAAAGAGATTGGCAAGAGGAATTAAAACGAACGATTAAAGAGATGAGTTTTGAAACTTTAACCAGCGTTAATCAATATATTGCCGTCACTTGGCATAATTGTAATCAGGTGCTTTTTTATGGGGGAGTAGATAGTGCCACTTTTGAGATCGATCAAAATCTAGAGTTAGATTGTTTAATTAGTTCCCCCCCCTATCTGCAAGCACAGGAATATATCAGAACAGCAAAACTAGATTTATATTGGTTAGGATATACAGAAAAAGAAGTGCAAAAAATCTCTAAGCTAGAAATTCCCTACCGACAGGCTACCAGATTAATCGAAACCGAAACCTTAAATCAAGTGAGATCGAGTTTAGAGAAAGAGAATTTACATAAAATACTCGATTCCTATTTTTGTCACACTATCAATGCTTTAGAAAATGCCACCAGAAAATTAAAACAAGCTGGGAAAGCTTGCATTTTTGTGGGTAATCCGAAAGTGGATGGGGTGGAAGTAGAAACTTGGCGAATATTACAGGAATATTTTCAGGAAAATGGCTTTATTTTTGATAGCGTCTTTGAGGATAGAATTAAAACCAGACAATTATTCAAATCTCGCAAGAATAAAAATCCTGATGGCATGAAATCCGAATATTTACTAATTTTAGAGAAAAGGTAACTTTCTATTGCTTATGTAGCCCAAACATCCCCTATTTCATAAATATTTGACCTGTCTGGAATCCTTACCTAATTTTCAGGAAACTATTCAAGATGAAACCTATATATCTGGTCAATTATTGGCTGAAGTAAAGTTAATTATTAAGACAGATCATGCTACCGTTAATTATGTTTGTGAACTTAAAACAAGATTAAATCATGATCTATCTTAATCGGTGATATAATATTTCGTAAGCTTGGGTCAAAGATTACCATGAAATCAAAGACTTTTACTAATGATCGGGGGTTTATTTAGCTTAATTGTTTAGGAATTGATAGCAAGTAATCTTGAATTTATTGATGTGGATGGTAGTAATTACAAAGGCAGAACGCTCGCAATGTTTGATAATATTTGTAAATTTATTGCCGAAAACTTCTCCGATGATCTAGCCACTTGGTTATTGGGTACTCCCCTCTCCTTAACCGTCCTCGACAAACAGGTGCAAATCAATCTCGCTGCCGCCACCAGTATTCTCGCCAGGTTAGCATTAAATCGAGAGACGATTAAAAACATCCTTCGGAGTGAGATTATGAGAGAATCCGTCATCTATCAAGATATTTTAGAGGAAGGAGCATTAACCGCTAAATTAAACTCTATTCCCCGTTTATTGGCTTTAGGGTGAAGTGTAGAACAAATTGCCCAAACTTTAGACTTAGATATTGAACAAGTACCACAAGTCATTGAGGGACAAAATTGAGTGAAAACGGACAGTATTTTCTATCGTCTCTTTGAGACTTTTCCTGAAAGTTTCTTTGATTTGCTCAATCTTCCCCCAGAAACCGTCAATCATTATCAATTTTCCTCCCTAGAAGTTAAACAACTCGCTTTTCGTTTAGATGGGGTCTTTCTTCCTGATAACCTTAATGAACCGATTTACTTTGTTGAGGTACAATTTCAAAAAGATGAACGGTTTTACTCGCGCTTTTTTAGTGAAATATTTCTCTATTTTCATCAAAGTGAGAGTAATAACAATTGGCAAGGGGTGATCATTCATCCTCATCCTGGAATTGAAAATAGTCCCAAATCTCGTTATCAAGAATTCTTTGAGTCAGGACGGGTTAACTGTTATTATCTGAATCAATTAGATGAGGGGGATTCTCTGGGGGTAAAAGTGTTACAATTAATTGTGGAATCGGAACCAAACACCGGGAGCATCTCACCTTTGCAATGAGCATAAATACTTAGTGGAAAAATAGGCTTTTCGAGGGTAATTCTTGTTTTAATTCTCCATGTACGCAGTCTTTAAAAGCCTCTATTTCGTTCCAAGACACGATTAAGAGTGGCTTTTAGGCTAAGTATAATTACTTATCGCGTAAGTGAGATGCTCCCCAAACACCTTAGCCCAAGGAAAAGAACTGATTCAACAAGTTAGACAACAATTTCAGGAGTCTTTAAAAAGAGAGGACATTCTAGAATTAATTGAGACAATTCTCATTTATAAATTACCGAAATTAAACCGTAAGGAGATAGAAGCTATGTTTAGTTTAAGTGATTTAAGAGAAACTAAGGTTTATCAAGAAGCTTTAGAGGAAGGCAAAGAGGAAGGCAAAGAGGAGGGAAAAGAAGAAAAAGCTCGACAAATTGCCCTAAAAATGCTATCTGCTGGCTTTCCTATCCCAGAAATCGCCCAATTTACCGATTTATCCCCCGACGCGATCGAGGAATTACAAAGGCAGAACGCTCGCGATGTTTGATAATATTTGTAAATTTATCGCCGAAAACTTCTCCGATGATCTAGCCACTTGGTTATTGGGTTCTCCCCTCCCCTTAACCGTCCTCGACCCGACGGAATTACAATTAGACCCCATTCGCGCCGATTCTCTGATTTTTTTGCAGTCAGAGGAATTGATTCTCCATACTGAATTTCAAACCGACCCCGACTCCAAGATTCCTTTCCGAATGCTCGATTATCGCATTCGCGTCTATCGTCGTCATCCCCAAAAACCAATGCGTCAAGTGGTAATTTATCTGCGACGTAGTGATTCCCCGCTAGTACAAGAAAATACTTTCCGTCTGGGGGAAACTTTTCATTCTTTTCAAGTCATCCGTCTTTGGGAAGAAAATACGCCGCAATTTTTCCATCATCCCGGTTTATTACCCTTTGCCGTCCTCAGCAATACCGATGATCCCGAACAGGTGTTAAGTCAGGTATCCCGTTCTCTAGAAACTATAGTTATTTCAAATAAGAACGAGACACTAGGCGACACAATAAGTACGAATAATTTCATCAAGGGGTGTCCCCACAGGAGCATACATTCTTGCCCTCTTTAATGCACTAAAATCATGTTCGATATCATTTAAATCAGGAGAGTATTTTGGCAAAAACACGACCTGATGACCTGCTTCCTCTACCAGTTGTTTAATGACTGTCTTCCGATGAATTGGTGCATTATCCATAATTAATACTGATGTTATGGTTAGAGAGGGCAACAAATATAAAGATAACCACCCTTCAAAACCTTCGGCATTCAGGCTTCTCGTAAATACCATCGGTGCAATAAAGTCTTTTTTTCCCTTTCTTCTACCAGCGACAAGGTTCTCTCTTTTTCCTCGTTTTCCTTGTCTATCTCCAAAGACTTTCTTCCCTTTTTTTGACCAAGCATAAAAACAGGCTTGAAATTCTTCAAACCCTGACTCATCAATAAATACAAGGCTTTCACTTCCATATATTTTAATCAATTCTCTCAGCACTCTGTAGTATTTCATTCTTTCTTCTCGGTTTCTTTCTCTATAACGAAGTTCCTTCTTTTTTCTGGTAACTTTCATGTTTTTTAAGGCATAGCAAATGGCACTTGGTCTCACTCCAAATTTCTCGGCTCTGTCTCTTAATCTTGCCTCGGGATTTTCTTGGACATCTTTTGACAGTGCTTTCCAGTCCAGCTTTCTCTGACGGTGTTTTACCTTTGTTGCTTCCAGTTTTTCCCTACCTAGCCATCTATATATCGTCGCTCTTCCTATATTAAATAGAGCGGCGGCTTTGGTTATGCTTCCCCCATTCTCTACATAATCGATTACTTTTTTTCTCAAGTCTAGGCTATAAGACATTTTTCTGTATGGGTTGCTCGTTTCTCTTGATTTTACCTTATTTTTCCCTCGTCTCACACTTATTTGAAATGACTATATCTCCCAAAAACAGGTGCAAAGCAATCTCGCCGCCGCCACCAGTATTCTCGCTGGGTTAGTATTAAATCGAGAGACGATTAAAAAAATCCTTCGGAGTGACATTATGAGAGAATCCGTCATCTATCAAGATATTTTAGAGGAAGGCGAGGAAAAGGGACTACAAAAAGGACGACAAGAAGGATTGCAAGAAGGCAAAGAGGAAAAAGCTCGACAAATTGCTCTAAAAATGCTATCTGCTGGCTTTCCTATCCCAGAAATTGCCCGATTTACTGATTTATCCCCCGACGCGATCGAGGAATTACAAAGGCAGCAGGACAATTAAAGCTTTTAACCGCAAAGGGTGGGGAATTAGGAAAATTTTAACCGTCTCCCCACTCCACACCGATTAACCACGTTTAGCGAGGCGACGCACCACTAAACCCCCCCCTAGTATGCCTAATCCGATAATACTAGAAGGTTCGGGCGTTCTGAATACCTGTACGCGATTGTTGGCCGTATCGGCTACATAGATATTACCACGGCTACCGACAGCGATACCGTAGGGCAGACTGAACTCACCGTTCCCCGTACCGAAGCTACCGAAAGTGGACTGGAAGACACCACTGGGGTTGAATACCTGTACGCGATCGTTGAACGTATCGGTTACATAGATATAACCGCTGCTATCGACAGCGATACCGAAGGGGCTATTGAACTCACCGTTCCCCAAACCTTGGCTACCGAAAGCGAACTGGAAGACACCAGTGGAGTTGAATACCTGTATGCGATTGTTGAACGTATCGGCTACATAGATATTACCACTGCTACCGACAGCGATACCGTAGGGGCTGGAGCTACCAAAAGCGAACTGGAAGACACCAGTGGAGTTGAATACCTGTATGCGATTGTTGAACGTATCGGCTACATAGACATTACCACTGCTACCGACCGCGATAGCGTAGGGGCCTTGGAACTGACCGGTCCCCGTACCATTGGTACCGAAAGCGGACTGGAAGACACCACTAGAGTCGAATACCTGTACCCGATTGTTGTCCGTATCGGCTACATAGACATTACCACCTCTACTGACGGCGATACCGTAGGGGCTTCGGAACTGACCGGTCCCCGTACCGAAGCTACCGAAAGCGGACTGGAAGACACCACTAGAGTTGAATACCTGTACCCGATTGTTATCCGTATCGGCTACATAGATATCACCACTTCTACTGACGGCGATACCACGGGGGCTTTCGAACTCACCGTTCCCCGTACCTTGGCTACCGAAAGCGAAGGAAAAACTGGCCGCAGTGGCACTGGTGGCGACACTAATACATCCGATCGCAGTGGCCGTGACTAGGGAAAAGGATTTCAGCAGAGCCTTTGATAAGCTACGCTTCTCCCGCCCCCCATGATTAATAACTTTAGATAGGGACATAAAACTTCAGAAAATCTGCCCCTAATATACCCTTTCCTCTAGCAATTGTCAAGAAATTTCTGGGAAGATGTGACAAATTTGCCGATATCCATACAATTTAGTCGATGAGTAGAATTGAATTTTGCCTATAATGTATTCTGCGCTACGATTCTCCTCGGCAACAGTTACGGCGAATACAGGATGTGAACACCGGCGACCGAGGGTATCCTAGGAGAAACGGAAAGTAATCCCTGACGATGTTTGATAATATTTGTAAATTTATTGCCGAAAACTTCTCCGATGATCTAGCCACTTGGTTATTGGGTTCTCCCCTCCCCTTAACCGTCCTCGACCCGACGGAATGACAATTAGACCCCATTCGTGCCGATTCTCTGATTTTTTTGCAGTCAGAGCAATTAATTCTCCATACCGAGTTTCAAACCGACCCCGACTCCAAGATTCCTTTCCGAATGCTCGATTATCGCATTCGCGTCTATCGTCGTCATCCCCAAAAACCAATGCGTCAAGTGGTAATTTATCTGCGACGTAGTGATTCCCCGCTAGTGCAAGAAAATACTTTCCGTCTGGGGGAAACCTTTCATTCCTTCCAAGTCATCCGTCTTTGGGAAGAAAATACGCCACAATTTTTCCATCAACCCGGTTTATTACCCTTTGCCGTCCTCAGCAATACCGATGATCCCGAACAGGTGTTAAGTCAGGTGTCCCGTTCTCTAGAAACTAAGCTAAACGGCTTTTACTTCGGATCACCGATATAGACTCCAAAAGGGTTATAGCTGTTGGATCATGCAGGTTAAGCGCCGTTTAGCTTATCTCTCAAAAACAGGTGCAAAGCAATCTCGCCGCCGCTACCAGTATTCTCGCTGGGTTAGTATTAAATCGAGAGACGATTAAAAAAATCCTTCGGAGTGACATTATGAGAGAATCCGTCATCTATCAAGATATTTTAGAGGAAGGCAGAGAGGAAGGCAAAGAGGAAGGTAAAGAAGAAAAAGCCCGACAAATTGCTCTAAAAATGCTATCTGCTGGTTTTCCTATCTCAGAAATTGCCCGATTTACTGATTTATCCCCCGACGCGATCGAAGAATTACAATCGAGAGACGATAAAAAAAATCCTTCGGAGTGACATTATGAGAGAATCAGTCATCTATCAAGATATTTTAGAGGAAGGCAGAGAGGAAGGAGCATTAACCGCTAAATTAAACTCTATTCCCCGTTTATTGGCTTTAGGGTGAAGTGTAGAACAAATTGCCCAAACTTTAGACTTAGATATTGAACAAGTACCACAAGTCATTGAGGGACAAAATTGAGTGAAAACGGACAGTATTTTCTATCGTCTCTTTCAGACTTTTCCTGAAAGTTTCTTTGATTTGCTGAATCTTCCCCCTGAAACCGTCAATCATTATCAATTTTCCTCCCTAGAAGTTAAACAACTCGCTTTTCGTTTAGATGGGGTCTTTCTTCCTGATAACCTTAATGAACCGATTTACTTTGTTGAGGTACAATTTCAAAAAGATGAACGGTTTTACTCGCGCTTTTTTAGTGAAATATTTCTCTATTTTCATCAAAGTGAGAGTAATAACAATTGGCAAGGGGTGATCATTCATCCTCATCCTGGAATTGAAAATAGTCCCAAATCTCGTTATCAAGAATTCTTTGAGTCAGGACGGGTTAACTGTTATTATCTGAATCAATTAGATGAGGGGGATTCTCTGGGGGTAAAAGTGTTACAATTAATTGTGGAATCGGAACCAAACACCTTAGCCCAAGGAAAAGAACTGATTCAACAAGTTAGACAACAATTTCAGGAGTCTTTAAAAAGACAGGACATTCTAGAATTAATTGAGACAATTCTCATTTATAAATTACCGAAATTAAACCGTAAGGAGATAGAAGCTATGTTTAGTTTAAGTGATTTAAGAGAAACTAAGGTTTATCAAGAAGCTTTAGAGGAAGGCAGAGAGGAAGGCAGAGAGGAAGGCAGAGAGGAAGGCAGAGAGGAAGGAGAATTATCGGCTAAAAAAAGCCTAATTTTGCGTCAGCTAAACTTAAAACTAGGTTCTATTCCTTTAAAGGTAGAACAAAAAATTAAACAGTTAAATCCTAATCAATTGGATAATTTAGCTCTTGCTTTATTGGATTTTTCGGATTTAGAAGATTTGCACCAATGGTTAAATTAATAGGATGAAGTACAGTCGTCAACCCAACATATAAGATTAGCTTACTGCTACCCAGTGCCTTCGGCATCGCACTAATAATTTTTGATCATTAATTCTCTACCAGATGCCGCCGCTCCTTGTTTATAATTATTCATGCCATACTGAAGATTCCACTCGATAATATGGGCAAAATCAAAGAGTTTTCGTATCTCTGGACAATCATCGTAGGTAATTAACCATTTAGCCTGACATTGACGCATATTATCGGCAAAACGTTGATGATCGAAGCTGGTATGTAAATTCCCTCTTACGCCGTATAAACGGGATTTTGTGGCACTATAGTAGGGGGGATCGAGGAAGATAAAAACTTCTTTTCCCTCAGCAAATAATAATTCTTCGTAGTCTTGGTTAGTAATTTTTACCGATGATAATAACGGCGCAATTTGCGTTAATCTGGCAATTGATGAATCAGTAAATCTACTGTTAAAAGCCGCTTGGGAATAACCCCCGGAATCGACTGTTCCCGAAAAAGTCATCCGATTTAAGATAAAAAAACGCACCGCTTTCTCAAAGTCGGTTAACTTTAAATCTTCCCTTGTCAAATCTTGAAATAATTCTCGTCCCTTATCATATTTCTGTTTAATTTCTGTTATTTTTGCTACCAAAAACTCAATATTTTCTTGAGCGCATTGCCAGAAACAATATAAATCATAATTTAAGTCATTAATCCAATAGGTTTTTATTTGTTGTCCAAAGAGTTGCTTAACAGCAAAAAATACAGAACCCCCACAAAAAAAAGGTTCTCGATATTCCCTAATATTGACAGGAATTTGCGGCATAATTTGCTTAATTGCCCGGGATTTCCCCCCTGGATAACGCAGAGGACTTTTAATTTTTGACATTTTATTGACTAATTTACTGTCCGCAGTTTGGTTTGGGTGTTGAGGCTATCCGCCGCAAGACCTATTTAGACACTAGAGATGCTCAATAAACTCCTCAACTGTAACTTGGGATTGCTTAAGAATTCCATTTAATTCCACATTTAGGACTCGTATCCTAAGGTTAGCAAAACCACTTCTTCCAATTGGGCAATTATTTCGGGACTCAGTTGTCCCAGTGTGCGGATCAAACGAGTTTTATCCAGCACTCTCATCTGAAAACATAGGGCAACAGAATCTTGGCCGAGTCCACCATTACCTTGTTCTATCAGTAAGCATATAGGCAAAGCAGCGCGACGTTGGTTGGTGGTGAGCGGAATAGCAATGATCGTAGTTGAGAACTGGGAAACAAGGTCATTCTGGAAAATGATGACGGGACGAATGCCCGCTTCTTCAGAACCTTGAGTTGGATTGAGGTCGGCTAACCAGACTTCACCCCGTTTCAGAGGATTAGTGATCATTGGTCTTCTTGATGGAGTATTACTGCATAGTCATTCATACCTTCTTCAGCAAAGGCGCGATCTTCATTAGCAAACTCCGCAAACAGATCGGCCAGTTGCATTGGATCGAGGACAGCCTGATGACGCTGACTGCGAAACTTTAAGAAGGCAATAAAATCAGCTACTTGCTGAAGCTGATTATCAGTCAGTCGATCCAAGTCTTGCTTAAGAGCTTCAGCGCTTACTGGCATAGGAAGAAAAAACATTCCGACTTCCCCATTATAAGAGATCCTGGCCAACAGCCGTCTTCAACAAACCCCCATGAGTCCCTGAGTGCGTAGCGGGGTAGGGAGGACGTTCAGACGTTCGGACGTTATCAGTTACTACTGTCTGATTCACCCGCGCTGCTAGACCCATTACCACCTGAAGTTGCCGAGGGATTTGTTAGATTAGGACTAGGTTTAGGGGTTGTCTGGGAAGCCTTTGGAGGTTGGGGACGTAGCTTGACCACTCCATTCCAACTATGCTTCACAGTTACAGATTGACGATGAGTATCAGAGGATTTTTCTTGGCTCATCGAAAATTTGGGTCTGAAACCCCGTCGTTCTACGACGGCTTTACCGTTAAATATTAGAACATTTACGAAATATATGCTAGAATGTGAGACATGGAAAAAGCCTACTCGTTCCGATTTTACCCCACACCCGAACAAGAGTCGCTATTGCGGCGCACGTTGGGCTGTGTAAGATTAGTTTACAACAAAGCTCTCCACGAACGAACACAAGCATGGTACGAAAGACAAGAAAGAGTAGGCTACGCTCAAACTTCTTCAATGCTAACCGATTGGAAAAAGCAAGAAGAATTAGACTTTCTCAATGAAGTAAGCTGTGTACCTTTACAACAAGGGTTAAGACATTTACAAACAGCTTTTACTAACTTCTTTGCTGGTCGTACTAAGTATCCTAACTTTAAGAAAAAACATCAAGGAGGAAGTGCTGAATTTACTAAATCTGCTTTTAAGTTCAAAGACAAACAAATCTATTTAGCCAAATGCACAGAACCTTTACCTATTCGATGGTCAAGACAAATACCAGAAAGCTGTGAACCAAGCACAGTAACAGTCAGATTACATCCATCTGGACGTTGGCATATCTCAATAAGATTTGATGACCCAACGATTAAGCCATTACCAGTAACAGATAAAGCCATTGGAATTGACTTAGGAATTAGTAGCCTTGTCATTACCAGCGATGGTGACAAAGTATCTAATCCTGAGCATTTTAACAAGCATTATCGGAGACTGCGAAGAGCATCTAAAAGTCTTTCTCGAAAACAGAAAGGGTCAAAAAATCGGGAAAAAGCGAGAATCAAAGTAGCCAAGATTCACGCTCGAATCACCGATAACAGAAAAGACCATTTACACAAGCTAACCACTCAATTAGTTCGTGAAAACCAAACGATTGTTGTTGAGAATTTAGCCGTCAAGAATATGGTCAAAAACCCGAAATTATCTCAGGCAATATCTGATGTAAGCTGGGGAGAAATCACCCGACAATTAGCCTATAAATGCCGTTGGTATGGGAGAAATTACATCGAAATAGATAGATGGTTTCCTAGCTCTAAAAGGTGTAGTAATTGCGGGTATATTGCCCTTGAAAATGCCGTTAAATGTTCGACAGTGGGACTGTCCAATCTGTGGAACACACCATGACCGAGATATTAACGCTAGTAAAAATATTTTGGCCGCAGGGCTTGCGGTGTCAGTCTGTAGAGCGACCATAAGACCAGAACAGAGTAAATCTGTTAAGGCAGGTGCGGAACCCCGCAAGGGAAAGAAGCAGAAACCTAAATCGTGAGGTTTTGGAATCACCGTCCGTTTACGGCGGTGAGGATGTCAAGCTTGTTCCTTTTTTAGTTAAGTTAACTACCGGCGAGGCTCTTCTTGACTGTGTGTGATAATTTTTGATTATGGCATCGTGAAATGCTTATTGGGCAAGACTTTTAGGACTATTTTGCACAATAAACTATCACTATAGACATCGTTTCCACACAGAAACTGGAAAAACCCCGCCGAATCCATCCCAATTATAACGATTAGCACCATACCTACGACGAAACTGATCCCGGCAGTTTTATCTAGACACATCAATTTTCTGCTTTCAATTTCAGAACCTCCTAATATTTGGCTCTTCGTTACCCTTTATGCTAAATCAACATACAAGATGCCAAGATAACATACTTCTAACCCAAAAATTCCGAAAGTTTCTCAAGCCATAGCCTCTCCGTTTTATTAGTTTAAGTTTATTGTTGATTCCCTCGACCACCCCATTCGTTGTCCTTCGCTCGAAATAACTAATTATTTCTCCAAACCAGTTTCGGATTGTTTGACAACTCTTGGTAAAAACACTGGAGGATTTTGCCAACCATTCCGAGATGGATAGCATTCCCTCTGTCGGATTCTCTGAGGTTTCATAAATCTTTCTAAATTCTTCCTTTAATTCCTGCATCTTTTTCAAATTTGTCAAATTTTCTTTGATAGCTTCTAGTTTAATTTTTTGGGGTTCCGTTAAATCTTCTTCATTTTTTAACAGGCTATATTTACTTCGCTTTAAAACTTCTAGCTTGGCTTCTTTTTCTGCTTTCTGTTTTTTATTTTTCTGCGCTTCTACGGCTCTTTTTTCTGCTCTTCTCTGTTCGTCTAACTCTTGATTAATTTGTTTCATGACATGGAATCTATCGGCGACTACCTCGGCCGATGGCATCAATTCTTTCACCAAATTTTTATAGGGCAACCAAAGGTCTATGCTCACTTCTTCAATTTGCTCTAACACCTCTTTTCCCCACCCAGTAAGCGTTTCCCTCAACTCTTCTTGTGTTCGCTTCTCTAGAATAGCTATTAGTTTTCCCGTATCTAAATTTACTAAAACCGCACAGTAATTTTTTTGTCCTTTGACTAGAGCGATTTCATCAATTCCTAGTCTTTTTAATTCCGATAGGTCTGGCTCTGTAATTTCTTCGGCGATGTCCTCTATCATTCTTTGAATCTCTTCTTCCGTTACGTCATTTATTCGACTAACATTTAAAATATCTCCTTCTTTTAATTGTTCGAGTATATTTGCGGCTAGTCTTTTCGTATAGGTTCGTTTCTTGGCGACAAAATCTAACTCTTCGCTAAAGGGTCTCTGACAATTATCGCACTTAAATTGACGACGATTAATTTGTAGGTATACTGGTTGACCTGAGATTGGTAAATCTTTGACTAAATGTCGATGATTTTGGTGGAGTTTATCGCTCTCTAACCCACAACGAGGACAGGTTGCTTTTTGATTTTTCGATTCGATTCGGCAAACTATACCGATATTTTCTAGGTGTAGATAGCCTTGAATACAGGTTCCTTTTAGGTTCAAAAATTTGTCAAGTATCATAAGTAAAATAATCTCGTTTTTGGCTATTATATCAAATCTTAACTCAATTGTCTATCTTTTGGTATTAACCTGTTTGTGCCTTAAGTCTTTCCCTGTATGAATTTCAGCTACTTTTGAGCGTAGGTGCTCTCATCGAATTTTATTTTAAGTTAATTATTTGCATAACAATTCCCGAAGAGCCCCATATCTTTAGGATTCAGGTAGAGGCGATTGATTGACATCCTCACCGCCGTGAACGGACGGTGATTCCCAAACCTCACGATTTAGGTTTCTGTTTCTTTCCCGAAGGATTTTTCGCACCTGCCTTAACAGATTTACTCTGTTCTGGTCTTATAGTCGCGACCCGGACTGACACCGCAAGCCCTGCGGCCAAAATATTTTTACTGGCGTTAATATCTCGGTCATGGTGAGTCCCACAGTCTGGACAGTCCCACTCTCGAACATTTAACGGCATTTTCAAGGGCAATATACCCGCAATTACTACACCTTTTAGAGCTAGGAAACCATCTATCTATTTCGATGTAATTTCTCCCATACCAACGGCATTTATAGGCTAATTGTCGGGTAATTTCTCCCCAGCTTACATCAGATATTGCCTGAGATAATTTCGGGTTTTTGACCATATTCTTGACGGCTAAATTCTCAACAACAATCGTTTGGTTTTCACGAACTAATTGAGTGGTTAGCTTGTGTAAATGGTCTTTTCTGTTATCGGTGATTCGAGCGTGAATCTTGGCTACTTTGATTCTCGCTTTTTCCCGATTTTTTGACCCTTTCTGTTTTCGAGAAAGACTTTTAGATGCTCTTCGCAGTCTCCGATAATGCTTGTTAAAATGCTCAGGATTAGATACTTTGTCACCATCGCTGGTAATGACAAGGCTACTAATTCCTAAGTCAATTCCAATGGCTTTATCTGTTACTGGTAATGGCTTAATCGTTGGGTCATCAAATCTTATTGAGATATGCCAACGTCCAGATGGATGTAATCTGACTGTTACTGTGCTTGGTTCACATCCGTCTGGTATTTGTCTTGACCATCGAATAGGTAAAGGTTCTGTGCATTTAGCTAAATAGATTTGTCTGTCTTTAAATTTAAAAGCAGATTTGGTAAATTCGGCACTTCCTCCCTGATGTTTTTTCTTAAAGTTAGGATACTTAGTACGACCAGCAAAGAAGTTAGTAAAAGCTGTTTGTAAATGTCTTAACCCTTGTTGTAAAGGTACACAGCTTACTTCATTGAGAAAGTCTAATTCTTCTTGCTTTTTCCAATCGGTTAGCATTGAAGAAGTTTGAGCGTAGCCTACTCTTTCTTGTCTTTCGTACCATGCTTGTGTTCGTTCGTGGAGAGCTTTGTTGTAAACTAATCTTACACAGCCCAACGTGCGCCGCAATAGCGACTCTTGTTCGGGTGTGGGGTAAAATCGGAACGAGTAGGCTTTTTCCATGTCTCACATTCTAGCATATATTTCGTAAATGTTCTAATATTTAACAGTAAAGCCGTCGTAGAACGACGGGGTTTCAGACCCAAATTTTCGATGATCAATGCCTCGATATTAGCACCCAGGCCTCTCCGGTATCAATAACGGTTTTGATGACTTCTCTTTGCCCGATTGAGTTAGCAACTACCAGAGGGAGTGTGGCTTCGCGCCGCCAATTTACGACTCCGTATATCATACTAAATCCGGTTATTAAAAACTGATTATTTATTCTCCCCTTTGCATGAGTGCCTCTTGCATGAGTGCCTCTCCTCATAACTAGCCTATGCTCAACGGATTTAGTCTCAAGTATAACTCCCAATCCAACTTGAAAAACCCGCTCCCTTATCTCCACTTCCCGCCCTCCTATACCTTGATTCTTCAACCTCAGCGATCGCCCACCCCCCTTGATTGTAAAGATTTGTTTAGCTTGACCAGAGGTTGATAGTGCATAGGCTAGGATGAATTTTAAATGGATTCAAAATGAATTTAAAATGAATTCAAGATGAGCCAATCTGGTGAACTGTCGTATTTTAATCATGGAGTTGCCATTTTGTGAGTAAGAAATGGTTCGCAGATAACAGTTTGTCGATCGGGCGGACTCCTCTAGTGCGCCTTAATCGAGTCGTTGGCAACACTCACGCCACGGTTCTGGCCAAGATTGAAGGTCGCAATCCGGCCTATTCGGTCAAATGTCGTATTGGTGCGGCCATGATCTGGGATGCGGAACAACGGGGACTATTGGGGCCGGGCAAAGAACTGGTGGAACCCACCAGTGGCAATACAGGCATTGCCCTAGCCTTTGTAGCCGCCGCTAAGGGGATTCCCCTCACCCTGACCATGCCTGAAACCATGAGCTTGGAGCGGCGCAAACTGTTGCTCGCCTATGGAGCCAATCTGGTGTTAACAGAAGGGACTAAGGGAATGACCGGAGCAGTGGCAAAGGCAGAAGAAATTGCCGCGTCTAATCCCGATCGCTATGTGTTGTTGCAACAGTTCCGCAATGCTGCCAATCCCCGCATCCATGAGGAAACCACCGGCCCTGAAATTTGGCAGGACACAGACGGGGCGATCGATATTCTCGTGTCGGGTGTGGGAACGGGCGGAACCATTACGGGAGTTTCGCGCTATGTCAAAAAGACCCGGGGAAAACCGATTTTATCGGTAGCAGTGGAGCCAGAAGCCAGCCCCATACTATCCCAAGCCCGGGCAGGTCAGCCCTTAAAGTCTGGCCCTCACAAAATTCAGGGCATTGGGGCGGGGTTTGTTCCCGAAGTTCTGGATTTATCCCTCGTGGATGGGATTGAAACCGTTTCCAACGAAGAGGCCATTCTTTATGCCCAACGGTTGGCCAAGGAAGAAGGGATTATCTCCGGCATTTCCTGCGGTGCCGCCGTCGCCGTCGCCGCTCGCTTGGCACAACAACCCGAACACCAAGGCAAAACCATTGTCGTGATTTTGCCAGATTCCGGAGAACGGTATTTGAGTTCCATCCTGTTCCAGGGGGTATTTAATGAGCAAGGGTTAGTGGCATGACGAGCGAGCATCCGAGCAGTTCCAGCGCTCTCTCCCAATCGACCCTGTCCTTGGATCTCGATGAGATTATCACTCAATTGTCTAAACCTCGTGGCGAGTCGTTCCACAGTTGGTCTCAATCACGAAGCCATTTCCCCTTGCCCTCCCGTGAGGCCTTATTTCGGATTGTTGATCGACTGCGTGCCGTTCTTTTTCCCTATCACTTTGGCAATCCCGATTTAGGCGAAACATCCAGCCGCTATTTTATCGGTCATACCCTCAATGAAGTCTTGCAACTGCTGCATCACCAGGTTTGTCGCGAACAGTGGTTGCTGGGGTCACAGTTGCACTGGTCGTCAGACCAGATTGAGAAACACGCCCAAGGGACGGTACAAGCCTTTGCCACCCAATTACCCCATCTGAAAGCTCTACTGGAAACCGATATCACCGCGGCCTATCGAGGTGATCCGGCGGCCAGAAATTTAGATGAAGTATTGTTTTGTTACCCCGGGGTAACGGCAATCACTTATCACCGCATTGCCCATGCCCTGTATCGTTTGGACTCGCCCCTGTTGGCGCGGATTATCAGTGAAATTGGCCATTCCTTAACGGGGATTGACATTCACCCCGGCGCCTCGATCGGCAATAGCTTCTTTATCGATCATGGGACGGGGGTGGTGATTGGGGCAACCACGGTGATTGGCGACCGCGTGCGCCTTTACCAAGCGGTCACGCTCGGGGCGAAAAGTTTTCCCCGGGACGAATCGGGCAGTTTAATCAAAGGTCAAGCCCGTCATCCGATTATTGAAGATGATGTGGTGATTTACTCAGGTGCAACGATTCTCGGTCGGGTAACTATCGGTCGGGGCGCAACCATTGGTGGAAATGTTTGGTTAACCCGCAGTGTGCCGCCGGGGGGTTTTGTCTCCCAGGCGCAACTACGACAGGAAATGTTTGATGACGGCTCTGGAATTTGAGGGGCTGTCCTGACTGTGAATGTTCGGCCATAACAGTCGCTTTGTTACTTTTTTTTGAATTGGAGGATTTAACTCAATGACCTATACCCAAGATCATGAATTGCAACTGGCTTTGGGAGATGCTGCCGCTCGGCAGTTAGCCAATGCCACAAAGACCGTTCCTCAGTTATTGACCATTTCACCCCGGTGGTTCGTTCGCCTCTTGCATTGGCTACCCGTTGAAGCGGGGATTTATCGTCTCAATAAAGTCAGGGATGCCTCCCGGGTTGAGGTGGCCTGCTCTGAACGAGATGAGCGGGAGCTGCCCGAAACCTTTGTGGATTACGAAGAGACCCCCCGGGAGTATTTCTTGAGTGCGGTGAATACGGTACTGGATGTTCACACTCGCGTGTCCGATCTCTACAGCAGTCCCCACGATCAGATCCATGAACAATTGCGCCTGACGATCGAAACCCTGAAGGAACGTCAAGAAAATGAGTTGATCAACAACCATGAGTACGGATTGCTCAACAATATTGTTGATTCCCAGAAAGTGCAACCTCGCAATGGTGCGCCCACGCCGGACGATTTGGATGAGTTGCTGGTGAAGGTGTGGAAAGAACCGGCATTTTTCCTCGCCCATCCTAAAGCGATCGCGGCCTTTGGCCGAGAAGCAACCCGACGGGGTGTACCCCCTGCCACGGTGTCATTATTCGGGTCTCAGTTTATTACCTGGCGGGGCGTGCCTTTGATTCCTTCCGATAAGTTGGCTGTGAATGAACAAGGCAAAACCAATATTTTGTTATTGCGGGTAGGAGAAAGCCGTCAAGGGGTGGTCGGTCTCTATCAGCCCAATTTACCCGGTCAACAGGGAGTTGGCTTGTCGGTGCGATTTATGGGGATTAGTCGCAAGGCGATCGCCTCTTACCTGGTCTCCCTCTACTGTTCGTTGGCAGTGTTGACCGACGACGCGGCGGCCGTACTGGAGAACGTTGATGTCAACCAATACCACATCTACGACTATGACTAACCCTGAACTGATCCCTGAAAAGGCGGGGGGGAATCTACCCGCTCTATCCCCGCCCACCACTGCCCCAACTGAGGTCGAGAACATTTCTCTTAACCCCTTATTTCAACCTGACCTTCTTGAGCATCTCGCCCAGACGATAATTCAAGAACTACAACGGCACGACCTTAAGGCCGAGGTGGCGAAGGGGTTGAGTACAGATCGGGATTATCTGGTGCCATCCGCCGCGGCGATTCCCCCAACCCTGGACTTGCCGGCTACCCCCGCAACCTCCCCAGCTGCTGTGGGCGAACGGCCCACAGTTCCCTTGGCTGTACCCTTAGCAACCCCCTCTTTCTACTTCATTGAGGAGTTAGAAACAAAAATCCCCGACCTTCCGGCGGTAGTGGCCAAACCGGGCCAGCTTGTTCAAGTCCCGGGTATCGATCCCCTTTTTGTCCCCCATGCCAGCGGGCGAAGCGTTCAAAGACCTAGCTTCTTTGATGTTCATACCATCCGCCTGGATTTTCCCATCCTGCAAGAACGGGTGAATGGCAAACCACTGATCTGGTTCGACAACGCCGCAACAACTCAAAAGCCCCAAGCAGTCATCGATCGCCTCGTTCATTTCTACAGCCATGAAAATTCCAATGTGCATCGTGCCGCCCATGAATTAGCGGCTCGCTCCACAGATGCTTACGAAGCGGCCAGAGAAACGGTACGCCGTTTTCTCAATGCCTCATCTGCCAACGAAATCATTTTCGTGCGGGGAACAACGGAAGGCATTAATCTGGTGGCAAAAAGCTGGGGACAACAAACCCTACAAGCGGGGGATGAGATTGTCCTCACCCATCTAGAACACCATGCCAATATTGTGCCTTGGCAGCAACTAGCCGCCCAAACGGGAGCAAAGTTGCGGGTTGTCCCCGTGGATGACCACGGGCAGATTTTACTGGCAGAGTACCAACAATTACTCAACTCCCGCACAAAACTGGTGGCCTTTTCCCATGTTTCCAATGCCTTGGGAACCATTACTCCCGCCAAACAAATCATTGACTTAGCCCATCGGGTCGGGGCCAAAGTCTTGTTAGATGGCGCTCAATCGGTTTCCCACATTCCGATCGATGTTCAACAATTAGGGTGTGATTGGTTCGTCTTTTCCGGACATAAAGTCTTTGGTCCCACAGGAATCGGGGTACTTTATGGTCAAGAAGACCTGTTGAATGCCACGGTTCCCTGGCAAAGCGGCGGCAACATGATCGTGGATGTGACGTTTGAGCGTACCGTGTATCAGGCGGCTCCCACTCGCTTCGAGGCCGGAACGGGCAATATTGCCGATGCCGTTGGCTTAGGGACGGCCTTGGATTATGTTCAGCAGATTGGTTTGACCACCATTGCCAATTACGAGCATGAACTTCTGGAGTACGCCACTGCGGGACTGACAACCATTCCGGGCCTGCGTTTGATTGGGACGGCAGCCGATAAGGCTGCCGTGCTTTCCTTTGTGCTGGAGGGATTTGATGTGGAAGTCATTGGACAGGCCCTGAACCGGGAAGGGATTGCCGTGCGGGCAGGCCATCACTGCGCTCAACCCATTCTGCGACGCTTTGGTCTAGAGGCAACGGTGCGCCCTTCCTTGGCTTTCTACAATACTAAAGCCGAGGTGGATGCGCTGGTGGCCGCGTTGGAACGTTTGCAACACGAATAAACTGACTGGAATAGGTGCGGCAGCTTGTACACCTATTCCAGTTCCCCCTGAACTGCCACATATTTAAAACCGACATTCCGCACATCTTCATATACCTTTATATATTTTTACATTCCCCAAGATGTTTTGACGAAAAAGCTTCATTGTAGAAACTACTATTGAGAACATTTTCAATAATTGATTTTTTCTGAGAAAACAAATTACAATTCTTCACCTTGATGAAAATCGATCCTTGTAGCTACAATCTTTACTGGCAAAGGGTTGTAAGCAATGTATTAGTAAAAATTATCAATTGAATGTTAAGAAGTGCGGAAAGTGGGTTAAAAAGTATAGGAGAGTGGGGAGCGGGTTTTTAAAGTTGGATTGGGAGTTAATCATCCTATTAAAAACGGATTTGGTATGACTTTCCTAAGTACCTAGGCAAAATTAATTACATACTCGCCTCCAAAATTGTCCAGCACTTTTTTAACGTAAGCGAGGAGGCTCTTTCGGTCTTTATAGGCGCTAAATTCAATCCATTCATATTTTAAAAATCTCCATAATATTTCAATTAAATTTAAATGAGGTGAATAAGTGGGCAACCAAAATATTTTCAAGTTTTTCTTTTCCCATTCCTCAAGTTTCTCCATAAATGCCTCGCTGGTATGAATGGAAGCTTGGTCAATTATTATGACAGTTTTTTTCTGTATATTTTGGCAATATTTATCCAGAAAATTAATAACTATCTCGCTAGTAACCGTTCCGACCTGTGTCTCATAAAATAATTGATTATCTCGTTTCATTATTCCTAAAATATTTAGTCTTTTACCTTCAATTGGTGGTAACTTTATCGTGGTTTTTTCTTCTTGCCAAGCGTCAGGAATACAAGGCTTTGAATCCCCTCCCATTTCATCCAAATATCCTATCTCAATCTCTCCTCTTTTTTCCTGTTTTTTTAGTTCTTCTAAAATAGGTAGTTTGACCTCAAGCTCCCACTCATCAGGGGTTTTGGCGACCCCTCTTCTCACCCTTTTCCACCTCATGTTGATTTTTTTTATGAGTCTTTTTATCTTGTCTTTGCTTACGGTTAATTTCCCTTCTTCTACAATTTTTATCTGGATTTTTTTTAAGCTTTTCGGTTCTTCTTTTACCCAGTCAATAACTTGTTGACCTTGTGCTTCTGTCAATTTAGGTTTTCTCCCTCTTCCTCGACGATTATAAAAACCAATTAGTTTTCTATCTTCCCAGGCCGTCAACCAATTATAGAGGGAGCATCTCACCTTTGCAATGAGCATAAATACTTAGTGGAAAAATAGGCTTTTCGAGGGTAATTCTTGTTTTAATTCTCCATGTACGCAGTCTTTAAAAGCCTCTATTTCGTTCCAAGACACGATTAAGAGTGGCTTTTAGGCTAAGTATAATTACTTATCGCGTAAGTGAGATGCTCCCATTATAGATGGTCTTTCTCGTAACTCCAAATATTCCGCTCAATTCTTCTATCGTGGTTCCCTGAAAACTTAAGAGTATACATTTCGCTCGCTCTCTTACTTGATGATGTTTACTAGCTCGATAAATTCTCTCTAGCATTTTCTGGCTCTCGGGGTTTAGGTCTCTAATCAATCTCATTGTATTTTCCTGCTGCTTCGTTTTTTTATGTATTATACTTCTTAATTTTTTATTTGGGTAATTAATTTTGCATGACTACTTAGCAAGGCTGCTGAGGATTTTTCCAAATCTTCATCAATAATGCCGGCTAAATTATGGTAGATAAATACTCCACTACAATCTGGCACTAATAATTTTTGATCATTAATTCTCTGCCGGATGCCGCCGCTCCTTGTTTATAATTATTCATGCCATACTGAAGATTCCACTCGATAATATGGGCAAAATCAAAGAGTTTTCGTATCTCTGGACAATCATCGTAGGTAATTAACCATTTAGCCTGACATTGACGCATATTATCGGCAAAACGTTGATGATCGAAGCTGGTATGTAAATTCCCTCTTACGCCGTATAAACGGGATTTTGTGGCACTATAGTAGGGGGGATCGAGGAAGATAAAAACTTCTTTTCCCTCAGCAAATAATAATTCTTCGTAGTCTTGGTTAGTAATTTTGACCGATGCTAATAACGGCGCAATTTGAGTTAATCTGGCAATTGATGAATCAGTAAATCTACTGGTAAAAGCCGCTTGGGAATAGCCACCAGAATCCACTGTTCCCGAAAAAGTAATCCGATTTAAAATAAAAAAACGCACCGCTTTCTCAAAGTCGGTTAACTTTAAATCTTCCCTTGTCAAATCTTGAAATAATTCTCGTCCATTATCATATTCCTGTTTAATTTCTGTTATTTTTGCTACCAATAACTCAATATTTTCTTGAGCGCATTGCCAGAAACAATATAAATCATAATTTAAGTCATTAATCCAATAGGTTTTTATTTGTTGATCAAAGAGTTGCTTAACAGCAAAAAATACAGAACCCCCACCAAAAAAAGGTTCTCGATATGGTTCTTCGTTACTTAGTATGGTTCGATATGGGGGCATAAATCGACTGAATCCTTATCTGGCAAGAGACTTAATTGATTAGTTCGCTCTAGATCGAAAACAATTGGCAAAAATCGCAGCAATGTCTTTCTATATAAGGGTTTCATCCCTTATAACCCCCGTCCATTGCATAACACAAACCGAAGAGCCCTCGATATTCCCTAATATTCACAGGAATTTGCGGCAGAATTTGCTTAATTGCCCGGGATTTCCCCCCTGGATAGCGCAGAGGACTTTTAATTTTTGAGGTTCTTCGTTACTTGGTATGGTTCAATAGGGTGGCATAAATCGACTAAATCCTTATCTGGCAAGAGTTCTATTGATTAGTTCGTTCTAGATCGAAAACAATTGACAAAAATCGCATCAATGTCCTTCTCTATAAAGGTTTCATCCCTTATAACTCCGTCCATCGCATAGCACCAACCGAAGAACCATTTTTGACATTTTATTTACTAATTTACTGGCCGCAGTTTAGTTTGGGTATGGATGAATCCCCTTCACCCCAAGAGAAGTCATCAACGGCCATGAGCTTACGGGCGGACGCGATCCCTCTCGTTCAACACCGGCAGCGATCATTCGTCCGTCCAAGTACAGCGAATAGTTAGACAAAGCCTCACCACGAATCATAGCTCTTCAATTTTAACAATACCGCCCTCAATATTATCGACTTGTAAGCGATAGCCATAGAGCATAGCCAATCCTAGCAGTGGTTCTGTCTCCGATTCTGCAATATCAATCGTGCGGTACTGCCCATCCCAAATAACAGTGCCAGCATAAAAGTCAAATAATACTTGACTACCATCCCCCAGGGTTGCTAGATTCGAGATAGTCCAGGGTAGTTCAAGACGAGCAATGATTTCTGATGGTAAAGATAAAAACCCATCGAATCCCGTATCAATAACGGTTTTTATGACTTCTCTTTGCCCGATTGAGTTAGCAACTACCAAAGGGAGTGTGGCTTCACGCCGCCAATTTACGACTCCGTATATCATTAGTTCTTTTTCAGGCTTCTCGAACCAAAATGATAAACGGCGGGATACCCAATCCGAATTCCCCAAGGCTGGGCATCCGGCCGGCGCTCAAATAGGCGCTCGGTTGCACCCATAACGGTTTCATCAACCTCAAAATCCCCGGTTTCGATGTCAATTGCCACAATTTTGCCCTCGTTGCCCGCTTCCACTTGCTGGCGAATACCAGACTCATAAAGCTGCTGCCCGCGCCGGGCTAGTTCTTCTTTGGGATAACGTCGTTGTCGTACTGTCATTAGCTTGCCCTGATTTCAAGATTGCCCCTATATTTTAGCTTCGGCTAGTTGGTGACACTTGACTTCATCTTTGCCTTGGCAAAACTTTACCGAAAAATTGGGTTTAAAGCCTCGCCCTAAAAGGGCGACTTGATCTGATGTATTAGTCTGTCAAGTTTGAATTGAGGGATAGAGTTTTTTTAATTTAATACGAGCATCAGCAGTAGTAAATCTCCAGTCAACTGAATTTGACTTTTCATTTCGATTTTCTTCCCATGCCTTAATTTCTTGTTTTAAACTATCCATGTCTGGGATACGACGCTCGAGACATTGACGATTCAAAACGCTCAACTCAATTTCTGCCATATTTAACCAGCTGCCATGTTTGGGAGTGTAATGAAATTCGAGTTTATCTAAAATTCTCTTGGCCTCTTCCGGTTCAAAGGCTTTATATAATGAGGCTTTTACATGAGTATTTAAGTTGTCTTGAATTACTCTAATTTTCTGGGCATCCGGATAACGCTCATCAACCAAATATTTCATTTGGTGTGCATAATCGCTCGCCGTCCTTTGTTGTGTAACTTCTACATGTCGCCAACCTTGTAATGGTTCAAAAAACATAAACATATTGGCTACACCATTACGCTCATATTGATAGTCATACCTTTCTGGTTCTCTCGGTTCGGCTGGTATTTTCTCTTTTGTTTCTTTGACTAATTGTTGACAACTCTCATCAAAACACAGCCAGGGATTTTGCTGGTCATACTCACTATGATAAATATCCAAGACATCTTCCATGGCACAGACAAACTCCGCTGATTCTTTTGGGGGAATGACCCATGATTGATTCAGCCATGGTTTCAATTCATTTTTTTTAAGGTTTTTCTGATGGTTTCTCGTGATATTTTTTCCACATATTCAAGTTCGACCATTTTATCTGCCAGCATTTGAAGTGTCCATTTTGCTCGTCCCGTTGGTGTTTCACTACAAGCGATGGCAATCAGATCTGCTTCCTTTTCCCCATCGATAATTTTGGCACGGCGATGTTCTTGCTTTTTTCGAGTTAATGATGATTCAATTCCTGACTCGACAAATCTTTGTCGTACTCTCTCAATGGTGGCTTGAGCAACATTTAAGGCTTCACTAATTTTCGAGTCAGTCCAACCACCTGGGAGCATCTCACCTTTGCAATGAGCATAAATACTTAGTGGAAAAATAGGCTTTTCGAGGGTAATTCTTGTTTTAATTCTCCATGTACGCAGTCTTTAAAAGCCTCTATTTCGTTCCAAGACACGATTAAGAGTGGCTTTTAGGCTAAGTATAATTACTTATCGCGTAAGTGAGATGCTCCCAACCACCTTCCTGTTGATTGACGTCTGCTAAAAGTAGTATTCTGGCATGGTTCATTTTGTAAGCTGCTATTTTTCCTTTCTTGGTTAGCTGCTCGAGTTCAGTTCTTTCGGAGTCTGTTAGCTCTACAATATATTTTTTCTTCGGCATTTTTTTGTCTGAAGTTGGATAACTTCTTCCAGATTAGCTCTTTTTTTATCCCTCAAAACAAAATTGATGCTCTAGTATGCTATTAAGAATAGGGGGCAGGGTAAGCAACCGCTTAAAAAACCCAGTCATCAACCGATGAACGCACCTTGAAAACTAGAGTTATGGGGTTCTCTAGGGGAGTGCTCCTATAGGTAAAAGCTCTCAGCGTCAAGTACCAGAGAAACCAATTATTTTAGAGGTTTTGAACTGTATCGTAGGGGACCCCGAAAACAGGCTTCTGTAAGGTCGCGAAAGTCTGAGGAGAGAACCACCTCTGGGTGGGATTTCGCCAGGAATCTAATTCAAGTGGACTCGTTGAGCCAGAAATTCACAGCAGTGATGCGAGAAGAATCCACGTCGTAAACGGCGTGGGGTATGTCAACTTCCGCTATTTCCTGCCGCACCATTGCTGCCATCGTCTCCCCTTGCTCGTCTGTTGTGGCAGCAAAACGGGTTTCCCACTTTTCCTCATCCCGCAACTCTGCCAAAAATCGAGCGGCGATCGCATCTTGCTGATCGGGTGGGAGTTCTGGGATTTTAGCGATCGCCTGTTGGAGCAGTTCAGTCATAATTCAATAGGGAAAAATCCCAATGCCGATAATTTCCTATCCCACTTGTTAGACAAGCTAATCTACAAGGTAGTCGGCAAGAAATCGGCTAACATCTTTAATCATGTCAGAAACATCTTGAACTGTAAATTCATTCTGTTTTCCATGGGCAGCACTATTACGAATATCTGCGATCGCTGTTATTCGCTTTTGATTAAGTTTGTTATATACACCAGCTTTTGCCAAGTCGGAATTCATTTTATCTAAAGGACCTGCGTAGGAATAATATCCCAGCCAGACAGTCGCTCTGTAGAAGAATCAGACAAGCCATAAATGGTACATTATCAAAGCGCAAGTCCCTAACTTCCCATGCGGAATCCCACTTCTATCACATAACTCTCGCAATGCCGTCTCTAACACAACTCCTGCAATCACAGCCGCAGCGGTATAATAACCACTAGAAAAAAGCTCATTTGCTTGTTCAAGCTGAGAATCAAAAACTTCGGCTTGAACCAGTGTTTTAATAGACGAGAGATAACCACCCTCAAAATCTTCTTTTGCTGCCAAAAATACCGCTTTAAATGCCTTAAACATCCCATAAGTTGTATGCCCGTTCTCTTTCCGCTCAAATTGTTTAAAGTACTGAGAATCTTCACCACAAAGTTTAGACAATAAGTTTCTTACTTTTACCTTCCAGCTTAAAAGTAAGTAGCTATCGATAAATTCACCAGTGCCAATTATCTCTCTTTGGAGAACTTTTTTAGAAGATTCTAATTGGGATGCTTGCTCATCTAGTTCTTCAAATCGCCGCTTAAAAAATTCTTTCAACGTCATAAGTAGGTAGGTGTTAAAAATTATCATATACCACCCTTATCAAGGAGGCAGGGGGGATCAAAGACAAAATCTATCTTCAATTTAATTATAACCACTTACTTAACCTTAAAAGCATTGAATTCCGTCTAACGACCAAGTTAGTCCTCGTGCTTCTCCCCCGACTTCTACTTACTCTGTCTAGCTTGACTAACTTTTAGCCAGGCAAAGATTTGTTGTGGAGTCAGTGTCAACTGAACCCCTGCAATTACCTTAAGTTGGTGATCCCCTCTGCAAACTTCCGGCTCTTGTTGGGGAGTAAACATTAAAACAGAATAATCATCTGGATCAAGCATCCATCCTAATTTACTGCCGTGTTTTAAACAATGTAAAATGTTGTCAATTACACGGTTTACCTTTTGATCCGGTGAAAGAATTTCGATAGTCCAATCAGGTGCTTCCCTAAAGTCGTCCTCTGGTTCACCTGCTTCATTTAGGTTAATTCGATTCCAGGCAATTACCGCCACATCAGGAACGATCGAACGCCCGCCGAAGGTACATCGCAACTCAGGTAAGGCTGTATAATCAGCAGTGTGGCTGTCAACCTCAGCTAAAAGACGTTTTTGCAGGATAGAGTGTCGAGTCTTAGGCATGGGTTTCTGAATTGCGACTCCATGCAAGTATTCCCATGCTGGAGAATCCTCCAAATATGGCAATTTGAGGAAATCTTCAAGGGTGAGACTCTCAGTCAAGGAAGTCGTCATCGGTTCAAGCAAAGGTTTTATTTTGCGACTTCATTATAGCGGTAGAGACATATTCAGGCTCTTCGGGAATTGTTATGCAAATAATTAACTTAAAATAAAATTCGATGAGAGCGCCTACGCTCAAAAGTAGCTGAAATCCATACAGGGAAGGACTTAAGGCACAAACAGGTTAATACCAAAAGATAGACAATTGAGTTAAGATTTGATATAATAGCCAAAAACGAGATTATTTTACTTATGATACTTGACAAATTTTTGAACCTAAAAGGAACCTGTATTCAAGGCTATCTACACCTAGAAAATATCGGTATAGTTTGCCGAATCGAATCGAAAAATCAAAAAGCAACCTGTCCTCGTTGTGGGTTAGAGAGCGATAAACTCCACCAAAATCATCGACATTTAGTCAAAGATTTACCAATCTCAGGTCAACCAGTATACCTACAAGTTAATCGTCGTCAATTTAAGTGCGATAATTGTCAGAAACCCTTGAGCGAAGAGTTAGATTTTGTCGCCAAGAAACGAACCTATACGAAAAGACTAGCCGCAAATATACTCGAACAATTAAAAGAAGGAGATATTTTAAATGTTAGTCGAATAAATGACGTAACGGAAGAAGAGATTCAAAGAATGATAGAGGACATCGCCGAAGAAATTACAGAGCCAGACCTATCGGAATTAAAAAGACTAGGAATTGATGAAATCGCTCTAGTCAAAGGACAAAAAAATTACTGTGCGGTTTTAGTAAATTTAGATACGGGAAAACTAATAGCTATTCTAGAGAAGCGAACACAAGAAGAGTTGAGGGAAACGCTTACTGGGTGGGGAAAAGAGGTGTTAGAGCAAATTGAAGAAGTGAGCATAGACCTTTGGTTGCCCTATAAAAATTTGGTGAAAGAATTGATGCCATCGGCCGAGGTAGTCGCCGATAGATTCCATGTCATGAAACAAATTAATCAAGAGTTAGACGAACAGAGAAGAGCGGAAAAAAGAGCCGTAGAAGCGCAGAAAAATAAAAAACAGAAAGCGGAAAAAGAAGCGAAGCTAGAAGTTTTAAAGCGAAGTAAATATAGCCTGTTAAAAAATGAAGAAGATTTAACGGAACCCCAAAAAATTAAACTAGAAGCTATCAAAGAAAAATTCCCAAATTTGAAAAAGATGCAGGAATTAAAGGAAGAATTCAGAAAGATTTATGAAACCTCAAAGAATCCGACAGAGGGACTGCTATCCATCTCGGAATGGTTGGCAAAATCCTCCATTGTTTTTACCAAGAGTTGTCAAACAATCCGAAACTGGTTTGGAGAAATCATTAGTTATTTTGAGCGAAGGACAACGAATGGGGTGGTCGAGGGAATCAACAATAAACTTAAACTAATAAAACGGAGAGGCTATGGCTTGAGAAACTTTCGGAATTTTTGGGTTAGAAGTATGTTATCTTGGCATCTTGTATGTTGATTTAGCATAAAGGGTAACGAAGAGCCTTTTTATGTATGTTGGCTTATTATGTGGAATGGCATTTAAAACAGTCTTTGGCTCCTTTGTTATTTGAGGATGAAGAAATTGATGATGGTTCTCTGAATGTGATTAAAGCGAGTCGCAGTGAATCGGTGCAATCTAAGGAAAGAAAAAAACGGAATCAAGAGAACTTTCCTGTGCATAGTTTTCGGACTTTGTTGGAAGACCTGGGGACAATTTGCTTGAATACAGTGGAATGTACGATTAGAGAGGGAAGTTATCGTTTTTCTAAGATAACTCGACCGACTCAACTGCAACAAAAAGCGTTAGATTTATTGGGAGTTTCCCTGATTTGTACCCAGTAACGGGGTGCTGGAAATTCTCTTAATCCCTCCTACAGCATAGGTTATGGCTTTTTGTCAACGGGGAAGTCCAGTTATTAGAAAAGTCATGATCAAGCTAGAGGTTTAAAGACTGAGCGGGTTGCAATTATTTTTATTAATAAATATTTTACACAATTCATACCAGGTAAGCAAGAGGGCTACGCCACTACTACCGAATCATTACCAACTTTTTTTCCCGTCGTAGAGATGGGTAGTGACGGTGACTATTCCCTTGTCTGTGGGAGCCAATTTCTCCCAGGTACTGCCTCCCAACTCCGGCGGTCAGATTGCCGCTTTTTCGATGTCCTGAGTCATCGACAATCAGCGCAAATCCTCGGGGGATTCCCGTCTGGCGGCATTGGTTCATCACTTGCAACCGACATTCATTTACCTTACGGTCTGACCAAGTCGATTCGGTCAAAAAGTGATGTAATCGGTTATAAACTACTCCGACGGCATTATTGGCCATTTGAGTGAGGTTTTTCCTCTCACTTTCCCCTAATAATCCTCCTAAATATTGTCTGAAGCCGTTTTTTTGCGCTTCGTTTTTGAAGCAATTGTCAAACCGCCGACACCATCGGTCAAAGCATGGGGGCATTGCGGCTGGGGTTGTCTCTTTCATCGCTGCTCTCTCAACGTCAAGTGCTTACTCTGTAACGATTATACTCTATTATACTCTTGTTGATCGTTTAAGTCCCACTAGGATAAATTGATCTCTAATAACCCCGGTGGTGGCGCAATCTCGATGCGTGCCGCTTTCAGATCCACCAGTGGAACAATTTCTTTGACGAAGGGGACCAAGGCCCTGGCCTCTGAGTCGGAGGATGGACTTTTTTTCTTGACAGAGGCGAGATTTGCTTCTAGTTGCACTGCTAAAATGTCATTACCCGCCCAGAAAATATCTACCACAACCCCGATTTTTTCTCCTGTAAGGTGATGATAAACCTCTAAGTTCACTAGCTCGCTAACATGATATTCATCCGCTTTTAGGCGCGGTTTTTCTAGTTTATTCGCCCATAATTTATATCCGCGCAAAGCTTCGGCTTGTTCCCGATTTTCAACCCCCTCTAACTTGATAACATAAACATTTTTGCCCGGTAGCTCACGTCCCCTGAGCAGAGTAATTTCTCGGATTTCTCCCCCCTGGGGTCCTTGTATTCCCCTCATCCCTCGCTTCTGAAAACGTTCGGGAAAATCTGATACCGATAAAACTCGCAATTCTCCCTCCAGTCCCTGGGGTGCTACTATTGTCCCAATTTCTAGCCAATTTTCTTCCATTGTCTCGATATTTTTTGCTATAGCTTTCCCTAGTATATAGCCTTTTTTGTCTCGCTCCTAGATTTTAAAAGTCTTGGTAAGGTAAAATTTTTAGTTGACCTCTACTCCTGACCATTTTTTGACTTTTTACTGGTGACTTTTTACTGAATTATGACTATTTGGCAAGCGGATTTTTATAAATCTTCATCTTCTTCCCCTCTTGGCACAGTCTGGCAATTGTTAATTTCCGATCCTCTCGGTCATCTTATCTATGAAAATTCCTGTCCCCAATCCCAAGCTAATAGCGACTGGTTAACCCAACAGTTACAGCAAGCTTGTCAAGTCTCCCCCCCAGAAATTATCCAAGTTTTTCGCCCCCAATGCGCCAATTTATTTCTCCTCGCTGGTCAGAATTTACAGATCAAAATCGAGTTAACCCGTCACGTTAACGCCCTGAAAAAACAGCTAGAATTGCGGCAAATCCCCATAAATATCGACTATCCTCCACCACAACCCGTACCCGACCAATTTTTAGGTCAAGAGTGGCGTTTTGCTCGTTTTCCCGCCGTTGATTTAGTTAACTTTTTTGGCGATCGCCGAATACCGATTCTTTCCCTACCAGAGGCCTTTTCTCCTTTAAAACTAGGTTTAGCCTCCACTTTAATGATCCCCAGTGTGGTTATTACCGGTGGTAAAAAATCTCTGGCGATCGCTCGTTGGTTAGAGGAAATTAACCCAGTATTTATCGATCATATTCCCACAGAAACGGGGCGATCGGGCGGTTTAGTCTTGGAATCGGGTCTAAATGAGCGTTGGATTTTCCTGACCTACGAAGATGAAGAAGTGGCCCGGGCAGCCAATGCTTATCAAGCAACCAAAGAGGAAGGCCAAGGTTTACACTTTCTCCTCATACAACCGGATGATTCTGGTCGCACTTTTACCGGCTTTTGGCTACTGAAGCAAGTTTAACCCCCAAGCTGTCCCCAAGAGGCAAAGAATGCCGGCTAAACCCGCTAAAGGTTGGTTATAGATACCTTTAACCCAAGCTAACCCAGAATCGCTGTAAGACATCAATTCGGCACTGTCTAGCAAGGCCAATCCCCATACCCAACCGCCATGAAGTCCCCAAGCTAATCCTAAACTACCATGATCGATCGCCCGCGCCCAGACCAGAACCATCCCCATCAGAAATAAACCGGGTAGTTGCGGCAGCGTTTGCTGACGTTCCCAAAGCAGGTGCAGCAGGGCAAAAATTAGGCTAGAAATGGCTCCCGCCACCCAAAAACCGTATTCTTGGCTTAATTGGCTCAAAAAGATGCCCCGAAAGATTAATTCCTCGGTAATACCCACCCAGAGGGCCACTATCAACAGGGGTGAACTCAAGAAAAAAGCGCGAGTGAGGTTTTTGGGCTGCCAATGTACCCATGTCAAAATCCCCTCTAGGAAAAAA
This sequence comes from Microcystis aeruginosa NIES-843, assembly GCF_000010625.1. Lineage (NCBI taxonomy): Bacteria > Bacillati > Cyanobacteriota > Cyanophyceae > Chroococcales > Microcystaceae > Microcystis > Microcystis aeruginosa. The sequence continues at coordinate 1,228,851 of NC_010296.1, read as the reverse complement.
ATTATCCCTAATCCCACCACTGCTAGGATTAATCCTTTAGTTAGGGAGATAAATAGGGAAAATGACCAAATTAATCCGTAATTATGGAGGCTGCTCCCCTCTATCTTTAATAATCCCCAGATAACTAAGGGAGCCAAGACGTAAAGAGAGGCCACCAGTGGCAATTTCTGGTCAGGTTTTGTCCCTTGCAGCGGTTGCCATCCCAAACGACTCCCTAAAACAATGGCAATGGGCAGCCAGAGAATTAACCAGACTAACAGGAAAATAATAATTTTTATTAAGGCAGCAATGTCCATTGTCAATTAGGTGTTAGAGAAGTGGGGTGTGGGGTGTGGGGTGTGGGGTGTAGGGTGTGGGGTGTGGGGTGTGGGGTGTGGGGTGTGGGGTGTGGGGTGTGGGAAGAATAAACAAAAATAATCTCCTGAATACTAACTCGGAGTCTCCTGTCTCCTAACACCCATAAAACCAACCCCCTAGGCATAGGATAACTGTGGAACTTTGCTCTGGAAAAGCCTAGCTCCAACAAAAATCCATCCCTAGGGGGTTGCGAAAAAGAAGAAAAAGTGCTTAAGGAAAACCCCTCGAGTTGATGAAAGAGGCGGTCAGGGGTTAGAATTAGGGATAAGAATCTATATTGTCTTTTTGGTCGGTCTTGTCAAAACTAGCCCTTTTGACTGCCGATTTTTTTTATCCTTATCCCTACTCCGTAACCTATTTAAGCTTCTACTGGTTCTTCTGATTCCATTTGTTTGAGGTGGATGTGCTTGTAGCCAAGTTTGATTTCAAATTCATCGCCGGGCTGCAAGTTCATTTGTTCGGTATAGGTGGAACCGATGACGATTTGACCATTTTTGTGGACACTAACCCGGAAAGTGGGTTCGCGGCCGCGGCCATCTTTAGTGCCTTCGGGATCGAGAGGAACCCCTTTTGCACCCAAAACAGCATCGTAAAAGTCGGTTAAATTGACCCGAACTTGACCATCTTTACTTTGGGAGTAGTAACCACAACGTTTTGCCGTTTCGCGACGGGGTAAGTGGGCCAACTCTTTGACTTTTTGTAGTAGAGCTTTCCCGGTTAGGGGAGTAGGAGAGATATCACTCATGGTACTTTTAAATGTCCCTTGATTTTTGACTGACTGTCAATTAAGTTTACACTGACAAATTGATCATACCAAAAATCTTGCCAAAAATGTCTAGAGGGGAATAATAAATTTTTTAAAACTGATGGTTCGGTGATGACAATCGTGCTAAGAAGACCCCAGACTAGGTAGTAAGTGTAAACCTTGTGGGGGAGAGGAAATTTTTGGTTAAGACTCTCGCAATTTTTGGTCGGGTGCGAGGAAAACAGGGAGGAGAAAGTGAGGACATAAAACCGATCAAGCTATACCTAGCAAGGAATTGAGAAACTATACTTCTGGTTGGAGTTGGCAAAAAACTAATGACCCAGAGCAGTAAATCCGGGGTGATTAAACTGTTTTCCATCGACTTGCCCATCTATGATTAGGTCTAGATACCCACCCCTTGGCTCAACCGACCGGGGAAAATCTTAAGGATTAATTACCATTACTAGCTCCCCTTTGGCCCGTTAACATCGATTATCCTGAGTATTAGGAGTCCCTCATCCCCGTGCCGAGTATGGAAGTTTCTTTTAAAATTCTGCGTCAACGACCCAACGACACCCCCTACCTAGAAAATTTTACCCTAGAGGTGGAGGCGGGAAATACAATTCTCGACTGCCTTAATCGCATCAAATGGGAACTTGATGGAACTTTGGCCTTTCGTAAAAATTGCCGCAATACAATTTGTGGCAGCTGTGCGATGAAAATTAACGGCCGTTCGGCCTTGGCTTGTCAAAAAAATATCGCCAGTGAATTAAACCATTGTAGCCAAAAAGATGCCGGAGAAATTCCCGAAATCACGATCGCCCCTCTGGGTAATTTACCGATTATCCGGGATTTAATCGTCAATATGCAACCGTTTTGGGACGATTTAGAAAAGGTTGAACCTTATATCAGTAGTCAAGCACGCACCATTCCCGAACGAGAATTTCTGCAAACTCCAGAAGAAAGAGCCAATCTCAATCAGATGGGTAACTGCATTATGTGCGGCGCCTGTTATTCGGAATGTAATGCCAAGCAAGTGAATCCCGATTTTGTCGGTCCCCACGCTTTAGCAAAAGCGCAGCGCACCCTAGCAGATTCCCGCGATGGTAATCAGGAAAGTCGCCTAGAACTTTATAATCAAGGCACCGCAGGGGTTTGGGGGTGTACGCGCTGCTATTTCTGTAATGCGGTTTGTCCCATGGAAGTGGCTCCCATGGATCAGATTAGTAAAATTAAACAGGAAATACTCGCTCGCAAGTCGGACGATAGTAGTCGTCCCATTCGTCACCGGAAAGTTTTAGTGGAATTAGTCAAAGCAGGGGGATGGGTTGATGAACGCAAATTCGGCCTCTATGTGGTGGGCAATTATTGGCGCGATTTACAGGGTTTATTAAGTATTGCCCCCTTGGGATTGCGGATGATTGCTAAGGGTAAATTTCCCACTTCCTTTGAAGCTTCCGAGGGAACCGAGGAGGTGAGAGGTTTAATTACTGCCATTCAAAATTCTCGCTCTTGATCACTCTCGATAGTTAGAGCAATTTTCAGATGTATTATGATCTATATTCTATTTGACTGGAGAACCCCTTATCATGTTCGATCGAGATAGTATCCGTGGTTTTTCTGCCCTAATCACCCTTGTGGGAGTCGCTTCTAGTTTGGGTTTTAGCTTTAACGCACCGGCTTTCTCCCAAGCTATCTCTAACAATTTACCCCTACTCTTAGCCCAAAAAAGCGAAAAGGTGCGAGTAGCGGTTTTAGACTTCGATTATAGCGGTCTCAGTAATCCCCAGTGGTTAACATTTCTCAATGGTGGAGCCAGTGGTGTCAGTGATATTCTCGTCAATAGATTGGTGGAAAGTGGTCGCTATACAGTCATTGAGCGCAGTCGCATTGATGCTGTCCTCAGAGAACAGAATTTGGGGGCTTCGGGACGGGTAGATGCCGCTACCGCCGCTCAAATCGGGCAAATTTTGGGGGTAGATGTGGTGATTATCGGTTCGATTACCCAATTCGATTTACAAAAAAAACAATCCGGTGGCTCGTTTATTATTTTTAGCACCGCCAAGACAGAAACCGATGCTTTTGTCAAGTTAAATGTCCGGGCAATTAATACCACCACGGCCGAAATTATTACCACCGCTCAGGGAGATGGTACTGCCAATCAATCCGATGGTTCAACCGTGGTTTTAGGCGTTGGGGGTGGTTCCCAAACTTCCAATGAAGGGAAATTACTCAGTATTGCCACCGATAAGGCAGTGGCGCGGGTGGTGGATAATCTCAATGATAAAGCCGACCAAATCGCCGCTACACCTCGCTCGCTCCCGACTGTCACCGCTTTAGTGGCTGCCGTGGCGGGAAATCAGGTAATTCTCAATAAAGGTACGGGAGAAGGCTATCGTGTCGGTTTACGCATTTCCATCGAACGGACGACTCAAACGGTCAAGGATCCGCAAACGGGTAAGGTTATCCGTCAGATTACTCAACCGATTGGCACTCTCGAAATTGTCGAAGCTGATGGTCAATCTAGCGTCGGTCGCATCATTACCGGTAATGGTTTTAAAGTCGGTGATTTAGCTAAACCCATTCGTTAATCGGGAATTATGAATTATGAATTATGAATCGGAAAGTGGGGAAGTGGGGAAGTGAGGAAGTGGGAAGTGGGAAGATCGGTAAACTTAAATCTGATAACTGATCACTGATAACTGATCACTGATCACTGATAAGTGAACACTCACGAAAATTTGAAGTTATTTGACACTCCCGTCGCACTAAGCGCTTCGGGATTCTTAGTTCAACGAGTCCACTTAAATTAGATGCCTTGCGTTATCCAACCCAGAGGTGGTTCTCTCCCTAAGCGTTACTTTTCGTATGCCCTACGATAGTCCCCCTTGCCCCCCCCCGACGTCGGGGGGGGCAAGGGGGGGGTACAAAGTTTGCTTGAATTGAAACGTTAGCTTCAAATACTGCTTTGTCTATTTCCTGTAAAGATTTTACATCACGAGCAGGGGGAAACTAGAACTATTGAGTAGAACCCCATATCTTTAATTGTCAAGGTGCAGATAGCGTAGTGGTTAGACTACATGGGTTTTTAAAGCGGTTGATTACCCTATCCGCTCTACTTACATGGTAGCTATTTGGCCTGAGTAGGTCAAGACCCTTACAAGAAGAAGTTATTCGAGATTTTGTCAGGAGACTGGACGCTTATTTTTAATCGTGCTTCGTGTCACTGAGCCTTTACGTTGAGCCTTTACATTGAGCCTGTCGAAATGTGTCGAAGTGCTGTTTTATATTGGCGCTTGGTTTCATCCCGTCCCTAAAAGCGACGGGATGAAACCCCGACATTTGAGATAAAATTTATAATCGGAATCCTTTGGATATTCCCTAGACCAGAGCGATTAACGAAAATTATCAAAAAATGATACAAGATAAAAAACCCACGGTGATCATTACTGGGACAACTTCTGGAGTCGGTCTCTACGCCGCTAAATCCCTTGCTCAAAGAGGTTGGTTTGTGGTTATGGCCTGTCGGGATATCCCGAAAATGGAACAGGCTGCCAAGGAATTGAACATTCCCCGGGATAACTACTGTATTGAATTTATCGACCTCGGTTCCCTCGATAGCGTCCGGCGCTTCGTTAAAAATTTCCGGGCCTTGGGCCGCTCTCTAACCGCTTTAGTCTGCAATGCCGCTATCTATCTGCCTTTGCTCAAAGAACCCTTAAGAAGTCCCGACGGTTATGAATTGAGCATGGCCACCAATCATTTAGGTCATTTCCTGTTGTCAAATTTGCTCTTGGAAGATCTAAAAAATTCTCCCTCTCCCGACCGCCGTTTAGTCATTCTCGGCACTGTCACCCATAATCCCGATGAATTAGGCGGTAAAATTCCTCCTCGTCCCGATTTGGGCGATTTGGAAGGGTTTGCCAAGGGTTTCAAAGAGCCGATTACTATGGCCGACGGCAAAAAATTTGAATCGGTCAAAGCCTACAAAGATAGTAAGGTGTGTAATGTTCTCACCATGCGGGAACTGCACAAACGCTATCACCAATCGACCGGAATCACTTTTACTTCCCTCTATCCGGGTTGTGTGGCCGATACACCCCTTTTCCGCAACCATTACCCCTTTTTCCAGCAGTTTTTCCCCTGGTTCCAGAAAAATATCACCGGTGGCTATGTTTCCCAAGAATTAGCCGGGGAAAGAGTCGCTATGGTGGTTGCTGACCCCGAATACCGTCAATCCGGTGCTTACTGGAGTTGGGGCAATCGTCAGAAAAAAGAGGGTAAATCCTTTGTTCAAAGGGTTTCTCCTCAAGCTCGCGACGATGAAAGAGGCGCAAAAATGTGGGAATACAGCGCTAAATTAGTCGGATTGGCCTAATTTCCGATTTTGAGCCTGAAAAAGGACACAAGGTAACTTGTGTCCTTGTGGAAACGGGGAGTGCCGGAGCAGCAAGAAACAATCCATAACTGGGTTTTTAAAGCTTGATTGGCAGTTAATGATACTATTAAAAACGGATTTGGTATTATTCCGATTTTACTGCAAGCTTTTGCCAATCTTGACGGAAAAGATTAGTCAACTTTCCTCAAAAATTACTTGATCGATAAAAATTTTTAAGTCAGAAAATTCAAAAATTGCTGGATGATAAAAGCATTAGACAAATCGATAAAAAATGCCCCCACCAAAGGAACAATAATAAATGCCTGGGGAGAAGCCCCAAAATGTTCCGTCACCGCGGTCATATTGGCGATCGCTGTGGGAGTTGCCCCTAGAGTTAAACCCAAATAACCGGCGCAAACTACTGAAGCATGATAGTTTTTTCCCATTACGGGAAAGACCAGTAAAACAGTATAAATAATACTGAGTGAGAACTGCACTAATAACAGGATAGCAATCGGTCCGGCCAAATCGATCAATGTCCATAATTGTAAACTCATCAAGGACATAGATAGGAATAAACCGAGACTAACATCAGAAATTAAGGCTAAAGAGGGCGTATTAGCGGGCCAAGGAAAGCGTTTCAACACCAAAGGTACGGTATTAGTCAGGATAATTCCTGCCAATAAACAGGGGACAAAATCCGGTAATTTTAAACCAAGGGGAGTTACCCAGTAGTTAATCTGATTACCTAAACCGATAGTTAAACCAATCACTAAGATTGAATGGAGCATTGTATTGTAATCGATATTGACATTCCTCTGGCTTTGTTTAATTCCCACCGTTAAATCTTGGTCTTGATTATTGGCTCGCAGTCGATTTCTAGTAATTAACCATTTAGCCACCGGTCCGCCAATAATTCCCCCTAAAACTAGCCCAAAAGTAGCACTAGCTACACCGATTTCTGATGCTTTGGCGATGCCATAATTATCACGAAAAATAGAAGCCCAAGCAATGGCAGTCCCGTGACCGCCACTCAAAGAAACGGAACCAGCAATCAAACCGATGGGTAAATCTAATCCCATCACTTTTGCCACTCCTAACCCAGCTAAATTTTGTAGAATGAGATAAACCACGGCGGTTATTAATAAAATTAGCAAGGGTTTACCCCCTTGCAGCAGGGTTTTTAGTTTTGAGGACAGCCCGATAGTAGTAAAAAAAACGATTAACAGGGCATCCCGAACATTAAGGGTAAATTCAATTTGCCATTTAAAAACAGCAAAAAATAGACCGAAAAATAAGGAAGCTAAGACACCACCAGCAACGGCATCAGGAATGTTATAGTCTTGCAGAAATTTGATATTTTTGGTTAAATACTTACCGAGATAGAGGACTAGAATAGCCATAATAATTGTCTGGCGTTGGCTAAATTGGTAAATTTCCATTTTCTTAATCTTAGTTCTCCAAGATGCTCTACTTAGGGTTGGCGGCAAAAAGTACGGGCGAAGCATTCGGATAGAAAATCTACGGTTTCACCGATAGGTTATTGCCCGAATGCTTCGCCCCTACAGGACGCGGGCCGATGAAGACGCAAGGTTTTGAAGCACGATTCTCTCAAAATCCTGCACCTGTTTCGCTCGTAAAGCCACAAAATCCCTACCTTGCCTACATTTCACATTTATTCAGCAGACCCTACTTAAGTTTAGTCCTAATTTTCAGTAACAACCTTATCTGTAAGAAAGCCGCAATGAAAAAAGGACACAAAGTAAATTGTGTCCTTGCCGAAGCTAGGAACTTAATTTTTATTTAGCGTCGGAGAATTCCGCATCGATGACATCATCGCCACCACCAGCACCACCAGAGGGGCCATTGCCATCATTGCCACCGGTGGGATTACTAGGGGCCCCTTGCTGATACATACTGCTACCGATCGCGTAGAGGGCTTGTTGTAATTCCGGTAGGATGGTTTTGATCTTACCATCATCGTCTTGAGCGATCGCTTCTTCCAGTTCCTTAATCAATGCCTGGGCTTTATTTTTCTCGGATGGGGGAACCTTATCGCCCAACTCGGCTAACTGCTTCTCAGCTTGATAAACCACGTTTTCAGCTTGATTTTTGCGTTCAATGCGTTCGCGACGTTCCTTATCGACTGCGGCGTTCGATTCTGCCTCATTAACCATGCGTTCCACTTCATTTTGGGGCAAGGTAGAAGCGCCGGTGATGCTGATCGATTGTTCTTTTCCTGTACCTTTATCCTTAGCGGTGACATTTAAAATACCGTTAGCATCGATGTCGAAGACCACTTCGATTTGAGGCACACCACGAGGAGCGGGAGGGATACCATCGAGTCGGAAAGTTCCCAAACTCTTGTTATCTTTGGCCATTTCCCGTTCCCCTTGCAGGACGTGGATTTCCACGTTAGTTTGTCCATCTACTGCCGTGGAGAAAACTTCCGATTTTTTGGTGGGGATAGTGGTGTTGCGGGTAATAATCCGCGTCATCACACCGCCGAGGGTTTCCACACCCAAAGACAGGGGCGAAACATCAAGCAGAAGAATATCTTTGACTTCACCGGCGAGAACACCACCTTGAATGGCAGCACCGACGGCTACCACTTCATCGGGGTTAACGCTTTGGTTAGGATCTTTGCCCAGAACTTTTTTAACTAATTCCTGGACGGCGGGAATCCGGGTTGAACCACCGACGAGAACCACTTCATCGAGGGCAGATTTATCGATTTTGGCATCACGGATGGCATTTTCGACGGGAATCCGACAGCGATCAATTAAATCGGCGCAAATTTCCTCAAATTTAGCTCTGGTTAGGGTAGTATCTAGGTGTTTTGGCCCTTCGGCGGTAGCGGTGATGAAGGGCAGGTTAATTTCCGCTTGGGTAACGCTAGAAAGCTCAATTTTGGCTTTTTCTGCCGCTTCTGTGAGACGTTGCAGGGCCTGTTTATCTTGACGGAGATCTATTCCTTCAACTTTTTTGAATTCTCCGGCTAGATAATCAACGATTTTTTTATCGAAGTCATCACCACCGAGATGAGTATCTCCAGAGGTAGCGAGAACTTCAAAGACACCATCACCCACTTCTAGAACCGATACGTCAAAGGTTCCCCCACCCAAGTCAAAAACAAGAATGGTTTCGTTAGCTTTTTTGTCTAATCCGTAGGCAAGAGAGGCGGCAGTGGGTTCGTTGATAATGCGGAGAACTTCAATCCCAGCAATTCTACCGGCATCTTTGGTGGCCTGACGTTGGGAGTCATTAAAATAAGCGGGTACGGTGATGACTGCTTGGGTAACGGTTTCGCCGAGGTATTTACTGGCATCTTCCACCAGTTTCCGCAGTACCTGGGCGGAAATTTCTTCGGGGGAGAATTGTTTGCCCTGGGCGGGACAGTCTAATTTAACGTTGCCGTTGCCGTCTTGGAGAGTTTTGTAGGATACTTCTGTGGCTTCGTTGGTAACTTCGTTGAATTTCCTGCCGATGAAGCGTTTGACGGAATAAAAAGTATTTTGCGGGTTCATTACCGCTTGACGTTTGGCGATTTGTCCTACTAGGCGATCGCCACTTTTGGCGTAGGCGACGACTGAGGGCGTGGTTCTAAATCCTTCGGCGTTGGCGATAACGGTGGGTTTGCCCCCTTCCATAACCGCAACGCAGGAGTTAGTCGTCCCTAAGTCAATTCCAACTACTTTTCCCATAATCTTTGTGCTGCTCCGATACAACTATAGTGACTTCTAGAATCGGAACTGTACTCGGTTTTTAGGCGATACCCACCCCTATCAGTTCCTTCGTTATCTCTATAGTGCAAAATAACCCCGCTTTCTCGATAGTGTAGGTATCCGAACCTTTTTGGTAGTATTACAGTAGTCGGTAAACCTGCGGTGAAAGTCAAAAATTCTCCCGGAGGGCAGTCTGAACGAGTAATTTAGATAGTCAACAGCTTATCCTCTGGCGCTAAAACACGATCGCCGATCACAATTTATCTAATTCATCGCAGAATCTCAATTGCCTTATTGTCTTGGTTACATCGGCTTTTTACCTGATTATTTCATAAAAACTATGGCTTACGAAACTCTGGATATTTCCACACCGACACCGATTTTATCTTGGGCGGGGCATGAATTAGGACCCCAAGAAACCCAAATGGCCAAAAATGTCGCTTCCCTACCTTTTGTTTATAAACACATTTCTTTAATGCCCGATGTTCACTTGGGTAAAGGCGCTTTAGTCGGTTCGGTGATTGCCACCAAAGATGCCGTAATTCCTGCCGCCGTCGGAGTCGATATCGGTTGCGGCATGGCTGCCCTAAAAATGCCTTTTACTGGCGAACAATTGCAGGGAAAACTCAAAAAAATTCGCCTCGATGTAGAGGCGAATATTCCCGTCGGTTTTGCGGAAAATAAAGAAGTAGATCGGGAAGTGACTAAATGGCCAAAATGGGCGGAATTTAAACAGATTCATCGAGGCGTGCAGAACCTAGAGAAAAAAGCCCTTAAACAAATGGGTTCTCTGGGGGGTGGTAATCACTTTATCGAAATTTGTTTAGATACAGACAATCAAGTTTGGTTAATGCTCCATTCCGGTTCTAGAGGTATTGGTAATCAACTGGCACAATGTCATATTGATACGGCCAAAGAGTTAGCAAAACTAGCAGAAGGTAAATTACCTGACCTCGATCTGGCCTACTTTGTTGCCGGTACAGAAGAATTTACCGCCTACTGGCACGATCTACAATGGGCGCAGGAATATGCCCGTTATAATCGGGAAATTATGATGGCTAGATTTAAACGCATTGTTGAAAAACATCTAGCGGGAGGCAAACCAACTAAACCCCTCTTAGTGGTTAATTGTCATCACAATTATGCTGAAAAAGAAATTCATTTTGGGGAGGAGGTTTATGTCACCCGCAAAGGAGCAGTCCGCGCTAGAGAAACCGATTATGGTATTATCCCCGGTTCCATGGGAGCGCAATCTTATATTGTTAAGGGCAAAGGAGAACATAATAGCTTCTGTTCCTGTTCCCACGGGGCCGGGCGCTTGATGTCGAGAAATCTGGCTAAAAAAACCTTTACTCTTGATGATTTAATCGCCCAAACTCAAGGGGTTGAATGCCGCAAGGATGAGGGAGTTATTGATGAGATTCCGGGAGCTTATAAACCGATCCAACAGGTGATGAATCAACAGGCGGATCTAGTGGAAATTGTCGCCACTCTCAAGCAGGTGCTGTGTGTCAAAGGTTAACAAATCATTGCCAGAGCGATCGATTTTTGTCGTTTTTTCCCTAGCATGAAAAAGATAGGAATCGATCGAGGATTATAAGCGATGAGTCTGACTATTGCTGCCCAATTAGCACAAATTCCCGCCCATCATCTCAATATCATGGGCTATGTGGATGAATCCGCCGTTAACGGCCCTGGCTGTCGGGCCGTGGTCTGGGTACAGGGTTGTTCTCGCGAGTGTCGGGGTTGTTTTAATCCAGCTTCCTGGTCCTTTAAGATCAATCAATTAATTACTGTTGAGTCTCTAGCTGCCAAAATTTTGGCTAATCCCCGCAATAGTGGCCTAACTTTCTCCGGAGGTGAACCTTTTTGGCAAGCAAAAGCCTTGACAGAATTAGCTAAATATGTTAAAGAAAAAGGCTTAAATGTGATGTCCTTCACGGGATTTACGATCGAACAATTGCGCTCAACCCAAGCACCGCCTCACTCTCAAGAATTATTGGCCCAGTTAGATATTTTGGTGGATGGGGCCTATGTGGAATCCCTCGCTATTCATTCCCCCGATTCTCCCGTTTCTTCTAGCAATCAACGGATTCATGTCCTCAATCCCGCTCTGGAAGATCAGATTAATTGGGCATCGGATCAAGTGGAAATTCATATTCTCAAAGACGGAACCCGAATTTTGGCTCTTCGGTTTGTGTTATGCAATGGACGGGGGTTATAAGGGATGGAACCCTTATATAGAAAGGCATTTAGCGATTTTTGTCAATTGTTTTTGCTCTAGAGCGAACTAATCAATTAAATCTATTGCCAGATAAGGATTCAGTCGATTTATGCCCCCATATCGAACCATACCAAGTCCCGAAGAGCCCGAATTTTTACGGGATTTTGGGGACAGATTATCTCTTGATCAGGCCCAGAATCAGTAATCAGTGATCAGTAAACAGTAATCAGTGATCAGTAATCAAGATTGTCCCACTACTTACTCTCACTTCATACCGCGCACTGAAAAATCAAATCTGATCAGTGATCACTGCCTAGGAATTTAGGATCACAGATCCAGTAACATCAATTCCTCGACTAAATCAAAATTAGCCGTTACCGATTGCACATGATCGAGGGATTCTAGGGTGTCGATTAACTTCAATAAAAAACGGGCCTGTTCTCGATCGCTCACTTCTAGGGTATTAGTGGGAATCCAGCGTAATTCTGCTTCTTTGACCTTAAATCCCGCTGCTTGCAGAACCTTATTCAATCTCTCCAGGTTAGACACCTCAGTAAATACTTCTGCTCCTTGACCTTCCTCCTCACTGTCAAAAAACTCGTAGGATTGGGCCTGGCCCTCTAGGGAAGCTTCTAAAAGCTTATCCTCATCAATAGTTCCCTCAAGGCGAATTACCCCCTTATGGTCAAACATCCAGCCCACACAGCCCGTTTCACCTAAATTACCGCCATTTTTGCTAAAAGCCGCCCGCAGAGCCGCCGCTGTGCGATTGCGATTATCGGTCAGTGCTTCGATCAGGATCGCCACACCCCCCGGACCATAACCCTCGTAGCGAATTTCCTCAAAAGCCGAGTCATTTTCCCAAGTTCCCGCCCCTTTAGCGATCGCTCTTTCGATATTGTCATTGGGAATACCGGCCGCCTTGGCTTTTTCGATCGCCGTGCGTAGCTGAAAATTGCCCGCCGGATCGGGAACACCGTTACGGGTAGCCACAATAATGGCCCGGGATAACTGGGTGAAAGTTTGCCCTTTTTTGGCATCAACTCGGGCTTTTTGTCGTTTAATATTTGCCCATTTACTATGACCAGCCATATCTGTCTAAGATATCCAACATCAAAAATCTAGCAGATCGATCGCCCTTGGTAAATCCGGGGATAATTGTCAACGAGTGCCGGGTAATAGACCTCTTGTGAAAACTAAAAATTGTTGTTAGGGTTAGGAGTCAGTAGCCGGTCGTCAGGAGAATTAAGAATGAATAATAATTAACTAAATGGTCTATTTACAGATTTTAGGCAGTTTAATTCTTATTTTTGCCGTTTTTGAACCATCAAAAATTAATTATCCAAGAGGTCTAATGATCATAAATCCTGTTTGGAAGCTATAGGGGGGCGGCTAGTTCGAGCATTTGTACTAAAATTCCCGATATGCGGTTTAAATCCAGTACAGCTTATTATAGAAAAGGTTGATTGATCAGGTGGCAATATGGCGCAATTTTCTCGCAAAACTCTACTAACCTTGGTTGCTAGTATATTAGTATTATTATCCTCTTTAGCTCCGGCCCAGGCGCTAAGTTATAATAACCGTAATTTGACCGATAATGACTTTGCGGGGCAGGATTTGCGCGATTCCACCTTCGATCACTCTAATCTGCGCGGTAGTAACTTCAGTCGTGCCAACCTGGAAGGAGTACGCTTTTTTTCTGCCAACTTGGAGGGGGCCAACTTTAGCGATGCCAATATGAGAAATGTGGATTTAGAATCGGCCCGTTTAACCAAAGCCAACTTTACCAATGCCGTTCTCGAAGGAGCTTTTGCCACTAACATTTTAATCAAAGGTGCAATTATCGACGGGGCCGATTTTACCGATGCAATTATTCGCTCCGATGTGGAAAAATATCTTTGTGAGAGAGCGACGGGAACTAACCCAGTAACTGGCAGAAATACCCGCGATACCCTATTTTGTCGCTGATACCTAACTATGCTGCCCCGAATCGCGCTGTCATGACCGATCAAACTAGAGCCAGATCGGCCATAATTGCTGTAAGCTAGTATTCAATTTTTTAACACAACCTTTAGAATAGACTTTCAAGTCAGTTCGATCGATCAGTCCCCTCTTGGAAAAAGGAAATTGTAACCATCGTGTCCACCAGTACCCTCGGCAATCAAGACAAAGAGCAGAAACCTAGTAGTGACTCGGATAGCTTTTTCCAAGGAGTCTCCAGAGTCGCAGGGGGAACTGTTCTCGGCCTGTTGATGGTATCCACGGCCGTGGTGACTGGGGCTGTGGTAGGATTAGCGATTAGTTACCGCAATCTACCCGATGTGAGGATTTTACGGGGTTACGTCCCCACGGAAACCAGTTATATCTACGATGTTAAAGGCAGACCCCTGACCAGCTTACACGGGGAAGCGAATCGGGAGGTGGTGGAACTCGATCAAATTTCTCCCAATCTAAAACGCGCCGTGATGGCGATCGAAGATAGCCATTTTTATCACCATCGTGGTATTAATCCTAATAGTATCGGCAGGGCAGTAGTCGCTAACTGGAAAAGTGGCGGTGTGGTGGAAGGTGCATCTACTATCACCATGCAGTTAGTCAAAAATATTTTTCTCTCCCATCAGCGCACCGTTAGCCGTAAATTAGCCGAGGCGGTCCTGGCAGTACGAGTGGAACAGGTTTTTAGCAAAAATGACATTCTGGAAATGTACCTCAATAATATCTATTGGGGTCATAATAATTACGGAGTGCAAACCGCCGCTAAAAGTTATTTTAATAAACCCGCTGCCCAGTTAAATTTAGCAGAATCGGCGATGATGGCTGGTTTAATCCAAGCGCCGGAAGTTTATAGTCCTTTTAATAATTATAAAACCGCCAAGGAAAGACAGGCACTGGTTCTCAGTCGGATGCGTACTTTAGGTTGGATTACCCCCGCACAGGAAGAGGCCGCTTTAAAGGAACCTCTGAAACTGGGTAAACCCACCGCTTGGCAAGAAAGTAAATTACCCTACGTTACCGATGCAGTGGTGGCAGAATTGCGGCAAAAATTTGGCAAAGAAACCCTAACTAAAGGGGGAATGCGGATTCAAACCACGATCGATCTCGACTTTCAAAACATGGCCGAGTCCACCATCCAACGGGCCTATAATAGCTTGCGTCGTCGCGGTATTCGCACCAAAGACCTACAAATTTCTCTAGTCGCAGTGGATCCCCGCACCCATTTCGTCAAGGCGCTCGTCGGTGGCGTTGATTACAATAAAAGTCAATTAAACCGCGCCATCCAATCCCGTCGTCAACCGGGGTCAGCTTTTAAACCTTTCGTTTACTATACTGCCTTCGCTAGTGGTCGTTTTACCCCCGAAACGGTAGTTAATGATGCTCCCATTCGTTTTCGCGAGGCCGGCGGCTTCTATAGCCCAAAAAACTACGGTGGCGGCTATTCTGGTCAAGTTTCCCTGCGTAGCGCTCTGATGCAGTCTCTGAATATTCCCGCAGTTGTTCTCGGTCGTCGTGTCGGGATAAATAAAGTCATTGAAGTCTGTCGTCTGTTGGGTTTCGAGAGTCCTTTAATTGCCGTGACCTCTTTACCTTTGGGTTCCGTGGATGTTACCCCTCTGGAAATGGCGGGGGCCTACGCTACTTTTGCCAGTAATGGCTGGCATTCCGATCCTACCTTTATCATGCGTGTTACCGATAGTCGCGGTAACGTCATGCTCGATAATACACCCAAACCGAAGCTAGTTTTAGACCCCTGGGCCACCGCTTCTCTTAACTCTGTCCTACAGGGAGTTATTCAGGGAGGAACAGCAACCTCGGCCCAAATCGGTCGTCCAGCAGCGGGAAAAACCGGTACTACCGATAACGAGAAAAATGTCTGGTTTGTCGGTTATGTTCCCCAATTAGCCACCGCAGTGTGGATTGGAGATGACCGAAACCGCACTTTAGGCAAAGGTATCACCGGTGGTGGTTTTGCCGCTCCCATTTGGCGCGATTTTATGGCACAAGCTCTTAAAAATGAACGGGTAGAATATTTTCCTTCTCCTTCCAAATTCCGCAAACCAACAGTTAAGTAGATAGTTAATCTAATTGGTTTGATCGTAATTTATCGATCGAGTAAAGGTGGCTAGGTTTTTGTAAGAGCGCCAATTCAAAAATGAAACCCACGCTATTTTTGTTCTGTGATGATAAAGTTAAGATGTAACTGTACCAATAATCATCGTTGCCCAGTTGCGAATGTCGTTACCTCAGATTGTTATTGATACCAATGTCATTATTGCTGGATTAAGATCTAGGCGTGGAAGTGCGTTTCAACTTCTTAGCCTTATAGGTACAGGAAAATTTGATATGCACTTATCTGTTCCTCTCGTCTTGGAATATACAGATGTCCTATTGCGGGAGTTGCCCAATCTCTATTTAAGTCGAGAAGAAGTAGATGACTTAATTGATTTCTATTGCTCGGTGGGGATACCTCATAAAATTTTCTTCCTGTGGCGACCATTTCTGCGTGATCCCAAAGACGATATGGTATTGGAGCTTGCAGTTAAAGCAGGATGTCAGAGTATAATCACATATAACACCCGTGACTTTGCTGGTGTTGAGCAATTTGGTTTATGTCTGCTTGAGCCTTCAGGTTTCCTACGATTAATAGGTAAGTTACCATGAGTACCATCCAAGTTCAAATTCCCGACTCATTACAGAAAAGTTTAGATGATCTAGCGGCTCGTGATGGAATTTCGATCGATCAATTTATCTCTACTGCGATCGCTGAGAAACTTTCAGCGTTGATGACAGAAAATTACCTAATAGAAAAGTCCAAAAAGGGAAGTCGAGAAAAGTATCAGGCAATCTTAACAAAAGTTCCCGATGTTGAGCCAGAAGCCTATGACCGGCTGCCGACTGTCTGACATATCACTGCACCCGACTTTCTGCTAGACTTTGACAAGGCGGGTGAGTTCAACCGTTAGATCGATAGCGATATACCCATTAAGTTTGTCTATTTCTCGAAGGGATTAGACGAGCAAAAATGGTTAGCTTCGTTGCTGAGTTCCGAGAAATTATCGATGATCGCAAAGGTTAAGAATCGATAAGCGGGAGCGGTCACGAAGTGTTCTAAGCCATGATGCAAGCAGATCGAGGTATCACCAATCATTGCACCCGACTCAATCAAATTGACTAGCTGAGAGACTGTATGTCTGGGAAAAAGTTAGGTATTCATACTACTATCGAAATTGTAGCTTTTCTATCAGCTTTGGCTACAATTATGGGTTTTGTCTATTTTTTCTATGATCGCCACTTTGTAACTTGTAAACCTATGGAGGGATTTTCGTCAAACAGAGATGCTTATTATTCATGTCTTCGTAAACTGCTTAAAGAAAATAGGTGGGAGGACGCTAATAGAGAGACTCTAAGACTAATGTTGCAAACGGTCAATAGAGAAGGAGAAGGATTTATAGATACAAAAACTATGAAAGAATTTCCTTGCAAAGATTTGTTGATTATTGAAGATTTGTGGTCAAAAGCAAGTCAAGGCAGATTTGGCTTTGATACTCAGCAAAAAATATGGAAAAGTGAAGGCGGTGAACCCTATTTAACTGATGAGAATTCAGAGGCTTACCATAGGTTTCGCAGTGCAGTGGGATGGAAAAAAGGAAAAGATCCTAACTTTTCTCTGAATGCTCCACATGGCCATTTACCAATATTAGGATCTCATGGAAAAATAGGAGGAATTGCAAACACATATCGAATTGCAGAGTGTCTAGAAAAGAAAGAGTGGGAAGCGCCATAACCAAGGTGAGAGCATCTGAAAAGCTATTGACAATTGGCCAATTTTGTGATCCCCGTGGGCATTTCCAGTGATACCGGTCAGTTAGAATAGTTAAGAAATCGACCCATTTGATTGAGAGGGCAAATTCTCCTCAAATATACCTGAATCGTCGGTAAGCAACCCAGATAAAGTTCATTTATAATAAAGTCACAAAAAAACCTTTGCTTGAACCGATGACGACTTCCTTGACTGAGGGTATCACCCTTGAAGATTTCCTCGAATTGCCATATTTGGAAGATTCTCCAGCATGGGAATACTTGCATGGAGTCGCAATTCAGAAACCCATGCCTAAGACTCGACACTCTATCCTGCAAAAACGTCTTTTAGCTGCGGTTGACAGCCACACTGTTGATTATACAGCCTTACCTGAGTTGCGATGTACCTTCGGCGGGCGTTCGATCGTTCCTGATGTTGCCGTAATTGCATGGAATCGAATTAACCTCAATCAAGCAGGTGAACCAGAGGACGACTTTAGGGAAGCACCTGATTGGACTATCGAAATTCTTTCACCGGATCAAAAGGTAAACCGTGTAATTGACAACATTTTACATTGTTTAAAACATGGCAGTAAATTAGGATGGATGCTTGATCCAGATGATTATTCTGTTTTAATGTTTACTCCCCAACAAGAGCCGGAAGTTTGCAGAGGGGATCACCAGCTTAAGGTAATTGCAGGGGTTCAGTTGACACTGACTCCACAACAAATCTTTGCATGGCTAAAAGTTGGTCAAGCTAGACAAAGTAAGTAGAAGTCTGGGGAGAAGCACGAGGACTAACTTGGTCGTTAGACGAAATTCAATAATAAACGGATTTAGTATAAAATGTCAAAAATTAAAAGTCCCTTGCGCTATCCGGGGGGGAAATCCCGGGCAATTAAGCAAATTCTGCCGCAAATTTCTGTCAATATTAGGGAATATAGAGAACCTTTTTTTGGTGGTGGTTCTGTGTTTTTTGCTGTTAAGCAACTCTTTGGACAACAAATAAAAACCTATTGGATTAATGACTTAAATTATGATTTATATTGTTTCTGGCAATGCGCTCAAGAAAATATTGAGTTATTGGTAGCAAAAATAACAGAAATTAAACAGAAATATGATAGCGGACGAGAATTATTTCAAGATTTGACAAGGGAAGATTTAAAGTTAACCAACTTTGAGAAAGCGGTGCGTTTTTTTATCTTAAATCGGATTACTTTTTCGGGAACAGTGGATTCGGGGGGGTATTCCCAAGCAGCTTTTACCAGTAGATTTACTGATTCATCGATAGCCAGATTAACTCAAATTGCGCCGTTATTAGCATCGGTCAAAATTACTAACCAAGACTACGAAGAATTATTATTTGCTGAGGGAAAAGAAGTTTTTATCTTTCTCGATCCCCCCTACTATAGTGCCACAAAATCCCGTTTGTACGGTGTAAGAGGTAATTTACATACCAGCTTCGATCATCAACGTTTTGCCGATAATATGCGTCAATGTCAGGCTAAATGGTTAATTACCTACGATGATTGTCCAGAGATACGAAAACTCTTTGATTTTGCCCATATTATCGAGTGGAATCTTCAGTATGGCATGAATAATTATAAACAAGGAGCGGCGGCATCTGGCAGAGAATTAATGATCAAAAATTATTAGTGCCAGATTGTAGTGGAGTATTTAGGGCTTGCTGAATAAATCTAAAAACCTTGTTGGGTAAGACTTTTAGACCTTTTGTCAATCAAAAAGTACTGGAGCTGGGAGTGATCGGGGGGAAATTTAGGCACTTTTTCCCTGAAAATTAGGTAATTGGCCACCTCAAAACTGGTAAAACCCCACACCCCACACCCCACACCCTGCCCCCAGGAAAAACTTTTTGCCGCAAACCCTATTTATCTACCATAATTTAGCTGGCATTATCGATAAAGATTTGTAAAAATCATCAAAAGCCTTGCTAGGAAAGTCATACTAAATCTGGTTATTAAAGAATGATTATTTATTCCCCCTTTTGCCTATTGCCTATTGCATGAGTGCCTGTCCTCATAAGTAGCCTATACTCAACGGATTTAGTATAAATATGTCTCTACCGCTATAATGAAGTCGGCCAATTCAAGTCTGAATTGCATCACCGTCTGATCTACCTTCATAGAATACCTCATTCGGGGTACGATAGTCAAGACATTTTCGAGGACGATTGTTAATCAAGTTTACGGCTCTTTCTACCTGCTCTGGCTTAACAATTTTGAAATTCGTTCCCTTGGAAAAAAATTGTCTTAAGTACCTAAGCAAAATTAATTACACATATCTAACCACCTCTTGCCTCTTGCCTCTTGCCTATCTTCACTAGGAAATTAATTTTGCACGACTACTTAACAGTCCATTGGTATGCTCGTTTAATCCCCTCTCCCAAGAATGATAAGGAGTAGCAAAATAAAAATCTGCTCCTAGTTTCTGACTCAACTCTTGATGTCCACAAAATTCTTTGCCGTTGTCACAAGTAAAGGTTTTTCTTTTGTCAGGGTGAATCTCTTGGAAAAGTTTTTCTGTGACAAGGGTTGATTTCCGATGCGGTTTTGTTTTTGGCTAATCCTGCTACTAGAAATTTCGAGGCCTTGTCCACATGAGTAACGAGAACTCCTAGATGATTGACTCCAATCATTGTGTCACTTTCCCAATGACCGATTTCGGTTTTCTGGTCAGCAATTGCTGGTCGCTCGCTGATATCTACAGGCCCTGGAATCCCTCCACGCTTACTTTTTGCTCCATTTCGACTCTTTCTTTTTCCTCGTCCTTGACGTAGGCATTCTTGATACTTTCCACAGTCAAGGGTAGTTCTGATAGATCATTTGATAGATGGTTTCATGACTGAGCGATTCTTGACCAGCTTTTTTCAGACGACCTGCTATTTGTTCGGGACTATGATAATCTTTCAATCCTTTTTTCACCAACTCTAAGGCCGACTCGCTGACATTTTTAAAGGGTTGTTTGGCATTTTTTCGGCGCGTCTCGCTTTGAGCTTGTGCTGTGTCAGGTAGATAGCACCCCAGGGAACTTTGATTCCTTCTTAATTCTCGTGATATCGTGCTTTGATGACATCCGAGCCAGACGGCCATTTGCCGTTGAGATAAATTTCCCTCTTGACTAAGTTGGTAGAGTAAGTTTCTTTGTTCTATGTTAAGATGTTTTCGGCTCATTTTTGGGTCTGATTTGTTTTTGTTAATGCTCAGACAGTACCTGATGAGCCTTTTTCTGTCAACTCTTGAGGTTGATGCGTTTCATTTTTGAATTGGCGATTTCCTCCTCGAATAAACCAAGTAATTGTGGCACTGGTAAAAGCAGTGATAGCGACAATAGCTATTTGTTTCCAGTTTTTTAATTCCCCAACTTTCTCGATTAAATCGGGAATTTTTGGGGTTAATACTGCTTGGGATTGAATTGTTCCTTCAATTTTAGCTGTGATAATTTTGACTTCCGTAATTTCTTGGTGTAGGTTAATAAATTGCTTGTTATTTTCTTCTCTCAGGGTTTCTAGTTGTTTGCGATTATCTTCCTTTAGCGTATCAATTTGCTTGCGGGTTTCTTCTCGCAGGGAAATCATTTGCTTGCGGTTTTCCTGTCGCATTGCCGAGAGTAAGTCTTTCAATTCTTGAATATCATTGCTGGTGACAGTAGTCATAGAATTAACCCCAAGAGAATCTATTTAACCGGCACTCTTTGATTTTATTAGACTTCACCTACGCTAAAAAGGGAAAATTCATCAAATTTAATTACCTCGGAGTCAGGATAACGGGTATCAAAACGATAACTGCTCACGGTTCCTTTTTCTGTATCTAAAATGCTAAAAACCGTCAGATCATTACTGGCAATATAGGGTAAAGGTTGATTAACCCAATCCACTAGAGGAGCAATGTTCGGGATAATTGCTTCTAATCCATTAGGATTACCGATGGCTGCATAATTTCTATCGAGGGGTACAGGACGTTTTTTATCTCCTAAATGAGCGCCATAACTATTGCCAACGTTAGAAGATTCGAGAAAATTCATACCCTTAGGACTAAGAAAACGATTCCATAAATGAGAATGACCATAAAAAACCAAATTAACCTTGGCTGATTCTAATAAAGGAATTAGATCACGAATAATATAATCATTTTCTCGGGGATAATCATAACGTACCGATGTAACTTTTCCCGTGGTATCCCGTTGAATTGTCGGCACGGGATTGGTGTAAGGTGGAACGATATTTCCTCCTAGGGTATGGGGAGGATGATGAAACATAACTACTTTATATTTAGCCTCTTGAAATTCTCGACTATTTAACTCTTTTTCTAACCATTGATATTGAGGACTACCCTGAGCAATTGGCTCAAAAATATGCTGACCGTAACCCCAGCGGTCGGGTCTATCTAAATCTCTTTGATTTTCGTAATATCTTCCCCTTGCACTGGGTTCTAAATTGGGATTTCTCCAGATATTAGTAACATATAAAACCACTAAACGAATATCGCCAAAGGTTAGAGAATAATATTTATTTTGAGGCAAAGAAAAAATTTCTTCGTAGGTTTCTGTGTTGAAAGCATTATTTTTTAACCAGGTTTCATTAATTGCTGCTGTATCCTCTGCTAGTTGTTTAGCAGTAAACTGAGGAATAGCATCTTCAAACTGTTCATTTAAACCTCTGGAAGTAGAAAATCTGCCCATAACTTCATGATTACCAATAGCAGGAAATAAGGGCGCATTTTGAATAATTTCTCCCCCTTTATAAATAGTCTGAATACCATTCTTTGTCAGAGTATAATTGGCACGACCTTGTAAACAGGGAAAGAATGCCCCACCGCGAATATCATCAAACCATTCGGAAGCTCGATCGGGTATATTAACTAAATCTCCTGCTAAAAAAACTGCATCTACCTGTCCAATAGTTTCGCTAACTTTTTGTAAATTAGCGGCAGTCATGGGCATTAATTGATGATCGGAAGTGAGCAAAATTTTGAGATTAGTTCCTTTTTTGGGTCTTGGGGTAAGGGTATAAATATCACTTATAATCGCTGTATTTTCCTGAAAACTGGTGACTTGATAGGGAATCCTTTCCCCGGGATTTAAATCAGTAATTTCGGCCTGATGTCGCCAGATTTCTCGAGCGGTTAAAGATTGATAAGCTTCAACGGTTCTCGATTTTGCATCTTCTCTAACTCTAGTTAATTTGCTAGTGCGAGCGAGGGCAATTTTCTCTAGTTTTTCCCCGTAGCGCACCTGATGACGAGCGCCAAAAAATTCCGTAAACCAAATCACTTGTACTGATGTTTCGGTGGGTAATTGTAAAAAAGGTTCGGTTAAAAGTTGATTCTTGTTCATTGTCGCTAAAAGATAACTGCTGTGCTGCATTTAAACGGTCTTAAGGAGTAATTGAGATAGTCCACAGCTTAACCGGCAATAACTGGCAGATTCCCTATTTTATCGGCTAATGTAAAACCTTAGACTCTAACTGCTGCTGTTGCCAGAGATTTTGATAGACTCCGGGGACTGCGATTAACTCCTCGTGGGTTCCTATCTGGACAATTTCTCCGCGATCCATGACAAAAATGCGATCAGCAGTGGCAGCGGCCGATAATTGATGGGAGATAAAAATCACGGTTTTTTGGCTTTCTTGGCTGATATTTTCCAAAATAGCTGTAGCCGTTTGATTATCGACGCTAGATAGGGCATCATCAAGGATTAAAATCGGTGCTTGGATGGCTAAAGCGCGCGCTAAAGAGGCCCGTTGACGTTGACCACCGGAAAGAGTAATCCCACGTTCTCCCACTAAAGTTCCGTATTTTTGCGGGAAATTCTCGATTTCCTCCTGAATTCTCGCTTGTTTGGCCGCCGATTCCACTGCCGAAAAATTCAGCAGCGGATCGCCATAACGGATATTATCTTCAATGGTGGTACTAAATAAAAAACTTTCTTGGGGAACATAAGCGATCGCTTTTCGCAGCTCTTCCAGGGCAATTTGAGTGACATCTTGATCATCAATAAATAACTGTCCCTCAGCAATATTCAAAAGACGGGGAATAGCGTTAGCAAGGGTAGATTTTCCCGATCTGATCGCACCGACGACGGCTACCGTTTCCCCCGGATTAATGGTAAAAGAAAGAGATTTTAAGGCGGGTTCCTTAGCATCAGGATAGAAAAAAGTCAAGGCTTTGGCGGTAATTTTTCCTTGAATATTTTTTAAGTGAATACAATCGGCATTGTCTTTAATTTTAGCCTCGGCTAATAGGATAGTTTCCAGGCGATCTATACTCACTTCTCCCTGTTGGTAGGCAGTAATAGTGAAACCTAATAAAGCAGTGGGAAAAACTAATCTTTCTGCCAAAATTAACAGAGCAATAAAGTCCCCAATGGTGATATTACCCGCTATAATTTGTCTAGTACCGAGAGCAAGCAACGCCAATAAACTGACATAGGCCAAAGCTTCAATCAGGGGAAAAAGAAAATTACGAGTCTGGACTAAATCTAAATTAGCCTGTAGTAATTTGCGATTTCTTTGCTTAAATGCTAGGCGCTCGTTACCTTCTTGGGCATAAATTTTAATCAGAGTAATACCACTCATATCCTCTTGAATTAAATCGCTCAGATGCGAGAGTTTTTCTTGTACTTTTTTCTGTTGCCGCTGCAGACGACCACTAAATAACTGCACAGCAATTAACATCAAAGGATAGACAGAAATAGCGGCGATTGAAAGGGGAATATGAATCGCTAACATTACAGGCAAAGTTAACCCATAGGCAAAAAAAGTATTAGCCAAACTGAGCAAAGCAAAACCCACCAGACGACGGATATTATCCACATCGCTAGTGGCCCGGTTGATTAAATCTCCTGAAGTTTGCCGAGAAAAATAGGCAGGTTCAAGGGTTAATAAATGCTGAAAGATTTTTTGTTTAAGCTCGAACTCTACTTGACGACCGATCCCGAATAACAATACTCTGGAAATCATGCGGATAAACCACATAATCGAGGCTAAAGCGACAATTAAAATCAGATAATAAATGATTTTTTGAAAGTCAAAGGATTTACTCAAATCATCGATGCTATCCCGGATTAAAAGCGGTATATAAACACCCAAAAGATTAACAATAAGCAGAGCAACTACCCCCCCAGTTACTATTTGCCAATGGGGACGTAGATAATTTGCTAGTTTTTTAATGCGAGAATAAGCCATATTCAGTTATCAGTAATCGGTGATCAGTTATCAGTTAGAATAGGGAACAGGTAAAAGGGGGAATAGATAATCAGTGGATTATGAGATGCGGCCACATTTCCCACCCAAGAATTTTTATTTTTTCTCCTTAACATTAGAACCAGCCTTGGGCGGTTTACCGGGGGGCTGATCAATTTTAGCTTGATAGCCGTACCGCCAGAAGTGAAGATAATCTGGTCTGAATTGGCATTAATTAACCCTGCTACCTGTTCTCTGGCCATTTCGATGACTGTCGCCCTATCCTGTCCCCAACTGTGTAAACTGGAGGGGTTGCCCCAATGATGCCGGAGAATAGTGGCAACCCGCTCGATCACTTGGGGATGAGTGGGGGTAGTGGCACTATAGTCAAGATAAATTTGCATTATTTTACAATCTGAGAAATGAGAGTCAAGACAGGCAGCTATTCTCAGTTTAGCCGTTTAAGGATTAGAAACCCGCTTTCTTAAAGAAAGTGGGTTTCTGGGTTGATGAGAAACCCGCTTTCTGGGTTGTTGATGAGAAACCCGCTTTCTGGGTTGTTGATGAGAAACCCGCTTTCTGGCTTATACTAAGCTTCAGAGGATTTACAGGGGTTAAGTTATGACAGGAATTGAAACAACCATTGTAACGGCATTGACTAATAATTTTATTGGCCAAATGATTAAATCGGGGTGGGAGGGTATTAATAAAAATGAGTTATTGAATAAAGATGTCGGGCAGCTTATCAAAGAAGGAAAGTATCTTTTTTTGCGGGAATATACTCAACGTTACTGGGAGCGGCACGGCATGATTAAGGTTTTAAAAATGTCTAAGCCGATGGATTTGGAGTCAATTTATATTAATGTCAAATGTTTGGGGAATTTAGTCAGGGATTATTATGATGAAAATTTAGAAAATAAATATCGTGAGAGTAAGCAGCGACGGTTTAACTTTAGGGATGATGGTAAAAAAGATGGTTTACTTTTGGCTAATCAAGAACAATATTTAATGGTACTTGGTGATCCCGGCATTGGTAAATCTACATTTTTGCGAAAAGTTGGGCTAGAAGCTCTCAAGGGAAATAAAGGCAGTTATCAGCATCCTCTAACACCTGTTTTACTGGAGTTGAAAAACTTTAAAGAAAACGAGATTAATATTCAGGCATTAATTGAAGAGGAGTTTAAAATCTGTGGTTTTCCCAATGTGGAAAAAAATATTAGCAATAAACTAGAAAAAGGAGAATTACTAATTTTATTAGATGGTTTGGATGAAGTGCCAACAGCTAATGTTTATAATGTAATCGAGAAAATTCAAGATTTTGTAGATAGGCATCATAAAAATCGTTTTATTCTCTCCTGCCGTACTGCTGCTAGAACTCATCTTCGACAATTTACCGATATTGAAATTGTCGAATTTGATGATCAGCAAATTCAAAGTTTTATTGAACATTGGTTTAGTTCCGAATTAGATCGGAAAAATGAGACGGCTAAAAATTGTTGGGAACTGTTGCAAAAAAAGGAGTATAAAAGTACAAAAGAGTTAGCCCATACACCGTTATTGTTGACTTTTTTGTGTTTGGTTTATGATGAAAATCAATCTTTTCCCACAAATCGCAGTCGCCTTTATCAAGATGCGTTACGAATTTTATTGGAAAAATGGTCAGCCGAAAAACGTTTACCTAATCGCGGTTTAGTTTATGAAAATCTCAGTATTGAGCAAGAAGAAATTTTGCTATCTGAAGTCGCTTATCAGAATTTTGTAGCAGATAAACTTTTTTTAGAAAAACGAGAAATTGTTAAGCAAATTAAAGATCACCTTAAACAAAACTTAAATGCTCCGCAACATTTAGACGGAGAAAAAGTATTAAAAACCATTGAAATTGAACAGGGAATTTTAGTAGAGCGGGCGAGAGATATCTATTCTTTTTCTCATTTAACCCTTCAGGAATACCTCACGGCTCAGTATATCTATGATAATGATTTGATTGAAGAAACAGTTAAGAATCATATAACAGAAACTCGTTGGCAAGAGGTCTTTTTGTTAGTGGCGGGTTTGATGCGAGGGAAAGCCGATAAATTGTTATTAGCAATGGAGAAAGAAGCCCATAATTATCTTACAACGCCCCTCGGTCAAAAATTAGTGCCGATTTTACAATGGGCAGATGAGATGACTAAAGATTCTGTTGATAGTCCGATTAAACCTGTAGGAAGAAGAGCGATCGTCTATTGGCTCGTCATCTTCTACACCTGCATCATCTACAGCTACAACGTCATCCACATCCCCAACGTCACCGCCATCATCCACAGCATCGTCATCGCCTACGCCTACGCCCCCGAGATCGCCTACTTAATCACCAAGATGTCCTTTACCCCCAAACTCATCGATGAGTTTGTCCAGTTAGTTAACTTATTTGCTCAGGATCGAATTGTTTCTAAGGTTAATTTTTCCCAATTAAGCGCTGATTTAGAAGCTTTCAAACAAATTATTCCTGACGATAAAGCAACGGAAAAAGAACGTCAAGAATTTGTTGATCAATTATTTAAAATGTGGAATACTGCTTTTAATTTAACGCCTAAATTACTTAATTTATCCATCCAAGAAATTTGCAAAATAGACAGGCATTATTTTTATATTAATCGCCTGATTCTCAAATGCCAAAAAGTGGCTGTTAATATTTCCCCTACCGTCTGGCAAGAAATCGAAGACCGAATGCTCCGTATTCCTTAACTTCTCCTTTTTTTCTCAAATCTTGCCTTTCCAATTGGATGAGATTAGCGAATATTAACACTATGAGGATTGGGAGCCTCAAAAACCTTGCATTACCATTTTTATAGAACATAGGGTTTGCTGAAAAAGTACGGGCGAAGCATTCGGATAGAAAATCTACGGTTTCACCGATAAGTTATTGCCCGAATGCTTCGCCCCTACAGGACGCGAGCGCCGCTCAAGATGCCAGGTTTTGAAGCACGATTCTCTCAAAATCTTGCACCTGTTTCGCGAGAAAAGCCACAAAACCCTTACCTTGCCTACATTTCACATTTATTCAGCAAGCCCTACTTAAGACTGCGAATGTATGAAAACGCATCAATTGGGCAAAAGCTCAACGATGCGTTTTTAAGCTCCAAAAACCGCTATGGTTGTAACCCAAAACAAATTAATTCTGATTAGAGTCAGTGGCTGCGGCCATTTGCATTCTCTGCACCAGATTATCGAGGGCTAATTCTAGATGTAAACCGGCATCTACGGCGGTCCAACCCTGTTCGGTTAGGTGTCGCCATTCAAAGTGTAGGTGCGGACCGGTAGAAAGTCCCGTACTACCCACACGACCGATAACCGCGCCCTGTTCCACCCATTCTCCCGGTTTGACGGTAATTTCCGAAAGGTGGGCATAACGAGATTCTTGACTACCATCGAGGTGACGTAAAATCACCGTTAATCCGTAACCTCCTAACCAGTCGGCGGTGGCCACTTCCCCTGCGTAGGCGGCTAATACAGGTGTTCCCATCGCCGCGCCTAAATCAGTACCCGCGTGCATGGCCCGATTCCCGCTGACCGGATGATTTCGCCACCCGAAAACCGAGGTAATTTGGGCGGGAAGGGCGAGGGGAAAGAGTAAATCCGTGCGTTGAGTTTGGTTAGAATCCGTGGGACTTAAACGGGTGGCCCGCTCATAGGTGGTCGCTTCGCTGATTGCTTCCACTTCTGCGCGAGTCACCGGGGCCAAAGCCAATTTTACGCCATTCCATTCTGGGGGATTGAGGGCTACCACCTGACTGGGAATCACCGTGGGGGCAGCCAGACGTACCGGGGCGCTAGAAGCGATGAGAGTGGGGGCATAACGACCCAGGGAATTATTAGCGATAACCGGCTGATTTCGGGGCTGCCGTCCTACTCGCACGGCTGGATTAGGATTGAGACGCACCCGGGCCAGATTAACCGGGGGTAAGGGTTTGGCCACAGTGCTGACCGGCTGACGACGGGAAGACCGGGCCGCCAGATTACAGCTACCTCCTACCAGTTGACCATTTTGGGCGATGGTTTGGCAACCACTGCGGCGCTCGGTGACGACAACGGAACTGGGGGGGTTAAAGTTTCTAGTATCGATAAAATTATTTTTACCGCCGGCCCGGGGGGCAAGGGTAGGCATATCGGTTTGATGGTTTTCGGGGATAGCCAGACGGGGGGCAGGATTAGTATTTTCTTTGATAACGGGGGCTTTCAGAGTCGGGGCGGCATTTTCCACCACTGGGGTTTCGCTGCCAGTTTCGGAATTAGCGATCGCATTGGGAGCAAGAGTAATCAGACCGCTGATTACTAAACCGAGACCACTGCATAAACTCAGCTTCTTTTTTAAGGATTTTCCTAGAAAAAGTTTCAATATCACCGATGAAGGATACATAGGGCGGCCTCACTTCTCACAGTTTAGTCAAAAAAATATTTAGACTCAATTATAGCCGAGACTAACCCTACCGGCCGGTATATAAATTTCGCTACTGGCATTGTCCGAAGTGAGTTTAACTTTTAATTCTCCTCGATCGCTTACCCCCGTTATTATGCCCTGATAGCCCTCGAAAACTATCTTTTGACAAAAATTGGCAAAAAGTTCTAAGTAGGAGGCTAATAAGGCTTTTATGCCGTGATTACAGTAATATTCATAGCCGTATAGGATAGCATCGCTGGTGACATCGGTTAATTGAGCGATCGAGGTGATTTTATTGCCGGCCAAAGCTTGTAAATTAATGCCGGTGGGGGGGACGGGATTGGCCCAATTGATGCCCACTCCGATGACTGCTTGCGGGATGTTTTGGCCTTGAATACGGGTTTCTAGGTTAATTCCCCCTAGTTTGCGCCCTAATAGGACTAAATCGTTCGGCCATTTGATTTTAACGGGTATTTCTTGACAATTCAGGTGATGAGCGATGCCCCAAACTGTAGCGAGAACGAGATGGGCAGATTTATCCACCTCTAAATCAAGATTTAACGCCAAAGATAAATATAATCCGCCCTGTTCAGAAATCCACTCCCGTCCCCATTGTCCTCTCCCGGCACTTTGTTGACTAGCAATCACCACAAAAGGCGGATTTTCCCCCGATTCTAATAATTGCCAAGCTTTAGTATTAGTGGAAGGTAATAGCTCAAAGTGATGGATTTTGGGCATAAATGGGAAGTGGGGAAGTGGGGAAGTGGGGAGATGGGGAAGTGGGGTGTGGGGTGTGGGGAGATGGGTGTAGGGTGTAGGGTGTGGTGCGATTCGTTGGCTAGAAACTAGACAGTAAGACGTTTAGAGGATTAGCCGCTTGGTAAATGTAGTACCTTGATAACTTTATAACCCTACAGGTGCGGGTTAGTAATAACCTTAGTCCTGTCCTCTAGATGCCTAGAGTGACGGCATTTCCTGCTGCTTTAGACTTGGTACATCTGAGGTAGTGAGCGAGGAAAAAAAAGCGGTATCTGATAGCCTAAATCAGAAACCCGTTGAGCCAGAACCTATGGATAGCCCTGGGGCGAAGATACGAATTAACCATCGTCAACACCCACGAGCCAAAAGGCTGACAGGCTCGAAACAAAAGTTAACAGAGTTGGGGCTGATAGCTCATACCACTATCAGTAAGGCATTCCCGTTACTCTGTTGTGGACAGTATCATCCTAAGGGTTCAACCAATGGTTATAGGGAACGAAGTAACCCTGATTGACTCTGCCCGTTCGGGGCAGTAGGAAACCATCCGCAAGTCAATAGAGGGAGAGGATGTCCTTAAAAGCCAAGGCTTTGAGTAATATCAAAGATATGCTGACAAAGGACGGGTAACTAGGAAGTCTAAGCAACAATCAACGGTCATATACGCCCTAAAACCAACAATCTTGTCTGGTGGGGATACAGCCAAGAGGGTTGAATAGACAAGGAAATAATAATTCCCATTATTATTCTACTAATGACAGTAGCCTAGTTACTCAGGAGCCGGATACGGCGAAAGTCGTAAGTCCGGTTTTGAAGCAGGGGGTGGGAAGGCGACTTCCTGCTCTACTGTAACGGGTGTGGGGTGTGGGGTGTGGGGTGTGGGGTGTGGGGTGTGGGGTGTGGGGTGTGGGGTGTGGGGTGTGGGGTGTGGGGTGTGGGGAAGTGGGGAGATGGGGAAGTGGGGTGTGGGGTGTGGGGTGTGGGGTGTGGGGTGTGGGGAGAAAAAAGCTGTCTCCTGTCTCCTGTCTCCTGTCTCCTGTCCCCTGTCTCGGAGTCTCCTGTCTCCTGTCTCCTGATTAGGTGCAGGGGAGAGAACGCAGGTACTCACTGAGGTGGGAACGTAAACCGATGCCATGGAAAAGCGGGCCACGACTGCCTAATTCGACGATACTGACAGCTGCCACGGGCATTTCAAACCGATCGCGATAACGGCCCACATCGATACCCATCAGACTACAGAGCATGATCCGGATGGTGGCCTTGTGGGAAACGATCAGGATATTGCCATCACTGTGGGTGTGTTCAATTTCCTCCAAAACGGCCGCCGAACGACGGGCGATATCGATCCCCCTTTCCCCGTTGGGGGGAGCATTCCAAGCCGGATCCGTCAACCAACGTACATAGAGATCATGATATTGACGATCGATATCGTTGGGGTGCATTCCTTCCCAAAGACCATAACCGATCTCTTGTAATCCCTGGCGGATTTCTAATTTCAGTCCTACCGCTTCACAGAGGGGTTTAGCGGTTTGAATAGCTCTTTGTAGGGGACTGACGTAGGCCGCGCGCCAAGGTAAAGAACGATAGACATCGGCGAATTCCTCCGCCATTTCGATGCCTTCGGCAGTCAAACCGGGGTCATTTTCTGGAGTACCACAGTATCCTCCCGTTTTGCTATAGGCCGTTTGTCCGTGTCGTAGAAAATATAACATCAAGCACATAGTTTTTCAGGAGACCAAATTCGGGGCTTCCCTGGTTACTGTTGACTGGTTAGGTTCCCGCTCGCGAGCGCAGGTCATTGCGGAGGTAAGAGCGATCGCCCATGACTTGAAAGAGGGGACCGTGTTCGGCTAATTCGACGATCGTCACCGAGGCCACGGGCATGGCAATTCGATCGCGATAACGGCCGATATCAATGCCTAAAAGAGAACATAACATGATTCGGATCGTTGCTTTATGGGAAACGATCAAAATATGGCCATCATCGTGATTATGGTCGATTTCCTCTAATACTTCCGAACTGCGGCGAGCGATATCGATGCCTTTTTCGCCCCCTGTGGGAGAATTCCAGCCCGGATCTGCTAACCAGCGCACATAATCATCATGAAACTCCCGATTAACCTCGGCTGCGGTTTTTCCCTCCCATTGGCCGTAGGCAATCTCTTTTAATCCTTCCCGTTTGTGGATGGGAATACCTAAGAGATCGCTTAAAGGGGTGGCCGTGGCCATGGTGCGCTTGAGGGGACTAGAATAGATCGCTGTCCAAGGCACATCTCGATAGACAAGAGCGAAATCCTTGGCCATTTCATCGCCGGCCGGGGTTAGTTGCAAGTCTAATCGACCGCAAAAACTCCCCGCTTGACTGGCTGTGGTTTCGCCATGACGCAAAAAGTAAAGTTTTAGACTCATTTTTTGGGTGCATCTCAATATTTGTGACTCTCTCCTATTTATAGTGATACTAAATCCTGTTTAAAAAGTACAGGAGACCAGGGAGCGGAGGGTGGGGAGCAGGGAGAAACAATCCATAACTTGGCAGTTAATCACACTATTAAAAACGGATTTGGTATGATAAAAGGTAAAAGGTAAAAAAGGTTATCCTAAATTCCCAAAGAATAATCGTTCTGTAGAGTATAAACACTCTGGTGGGAAATTATCCAATGATAGAAAGAAAATAACTTTCACAGATAAGAAAAATATTGGCACGGTGCTTTATCCAACCTTCTGATTATCTGTTTGGCTACCTTAGTTGGTAAAGCTAAATAATCAGAACCTTGAGCTACTTGGTGATAGAGTTGATTAAAATTTAATTTCTTGTGTTCAACCAAGAAATATTGGCGATAGTGGTAATTAGTGGGACTTAGACAAAAAACAAATCGATAAAAGCCTCAACTCCCATCCCCGCTTGGGATTTACTTCGAGAAGCCCACAATCGCTGAAACCCAGATAGATCAAGGAAAATCATAAATCGAGGTTAACCCTTTGTCCCGTAATGGTTTGAGCCTTTTTTGCTGACCGAAAACGCCTAAGTCCCATTAGCTAGATTGAAGAGATTTTTTGACAAAAAAGCAGCTCGGTCAATTTCTGACCAGCAAGGATGGCATTTGGTGATGATATGGCGTTCAACTAGCTT
Organism: Microcystis aeruginosa NIES-843; assembly: GCF_000010625.1. Lineage (NCBI taxonomy): Bacteria > Bacillati > Cyanobacteriota > Cyanophyceae > Chroococcales > Microcystaceae > Microcystis > Microcystis aeruginosa. The sequence continues at coordinate 1,196,122 of NC_010296.1, read as the reverse complement.
CCTGTCTTGATTGCAGCTGATAACCCTCTCAAAATCTATCTCCCTTAAAACCTACTTCTTTTAACCATCTAGCTAGATGGAGTCAGGAGGTTTAAGGAAATTTGAGGAGATTTAGAGAGAATTTTCGTTTCTGTATTTAGGGCTTGCTGAATAAATCTAAAAACCTTGTTGGATAAGACTTTTGGACTTTTTTCCCCTCAAAAAGTACCAGATATGGGAGTGATCAGGGGTAAATTCAGGGACTTTTTCCCTGAAAATTAGGTAATTGACCCCCTCAAAATCGGTAAAACCCCACACCCCACACCCCACACCCTACACCCTGCCCCTAGGAAAAACTTTTTCAGCAGACCCTATTTACCCCCACACCCTACCCCCACAAAAAACTTTTTGCCGCAAACCCTATCCAGACTACAGTTTTTATCAATCCCCTCGTCAACTATTTTCGCAACCGGCAAGAAATCCACTCCTCCCAAGCAGCAGTAAAAGAAACCTCCTACTACGGCACTCTCGAAACTCTCCTCAACGAAAATGGTCGTGCCGGTGAACGGTTTACTGTTCGCAATTCCACCGCAAAAGTAGTTATCGAAGAGGCCGGGGATCACCTCTGTCAATACACATAGGTTTGTCGATTGACCTTCATCGCTGGATTTCTTTCCTTCCCACTCCGGTCGATGCTTTTTACTACTCCCCTTCTTCTTAGTTGTAAGATATCTACATCTATCAGCCACTTATCTATAGTTTTGTAACGGCAATTTTTGCTAAAAATCAATAAGTGTAAACTTTAATCACAAGGTCGATCGAGTCCTGACAAACGTGTTATCTTAAAAACATAAGGCATAAAGGAAGCGACTCAACTTCCTTCCAGGCAAAAAGACCTAGAGCCTGTGCCACCTGCTCTAGCTCAACGCAACAGCTAAATCGGACGCAGATTCTCAAAGTTTGTAAAGTAAAGTATGGTTTCGCCTCTGTTGCTCGATATAGGACAGATGGAGTGAGCCGTAATCAGCACCTGAGTCGGTAAACTGAGGAATCTTGATAGTTGACAGATAGACTGTTGTGGGTTCTGTAAACCTCTATTGTATTGAGTCCGTTAATTTTTTAGGAGTCCATATCGTTTGTACAAGATGAAGCCCGCCTCCCTAGGCGGGCCTATTGTGTTTTTAGAAAACCGCCACGAGATATTCCTGTAATTGCAATTGATAACCTGCCTGTAGCTGACAGGGATAATCAAGGGAAAACTCAGGTAAAGCTAATAGAGAACTTTTTTGACAACTAACTAACGCCACATCGAAGCGACAGCTTAAATCAGACCATTGGGGATAAAAGGCGAGAAATATCTGGGCAGCTTGGTAAATTTTCCCTTGTTTACGGTCATTGATCGCTAATTTGCCCCCTAAATCCCAATTGCCAGCACTGCGGGTTTTAACCTCGACGAAAGCGAGAGTCGCCTGAGATTTAGACAAGACGATTAAATCGATTTCACCGCCAGCACTACGCCAACGACGCTGGAGGATATGCCATTGCTGTAATTGCAACCAATCCGCCACCAAATTTTCGCCTAATTCCCCCACGGTTGTCATATTCAGTTATCAGTGAACAGTTATCAGTTATCAGTTATCAGTGGTCAGGGAACAGGGAACAGGGAACAACGCCGATTTATTGTCCTGTCTTCTGACTCCGAACTCCTGACTACTGGCTACTGTCTCCTGTCTCCTAACCAAGCAGGACAATTTTCGATTTTTACAAGAGGTTTATTACAAAAGTCCTTCTAGACGACGACGGATGCTGTCTAACTCCGCATCGGGAATCTCGGAAAACTCCTCCTCGGCGGGGGGGACTTCCTCTTTTTGCCAATCCAACTCTGAGGCATTGCTTTCGGGGGGAATTACTAACATACCCGCTTCAATCATTTCCGCTTGATAGCCGGCGCCGCGACAAAATTCTGCCACTTCCTCCGAATCAATTTTCTCTACCGTGGGAGTCGGAAAATCCTGTGCCTCTAACAGCAGAGCATAACGGGTGGCATCATCTTCCGATTCAAACATCAACACCTTATTGATAGCTCCCATTTGAATGGTGTGGATACCTTCGTTTTCTGTGCCTGCGTTAAAAAGTAGTACAAATACACGCATAATTACTATTAGCGATCGATAAGCGGTGGTCGTCTATACTCATTTTACCCCCCTTCTCGATCGCTAATCTTCAGCAATTTTAGTTTCTAGTCAACCACTTTTGACCGTTAAGCCGTTGCAGGGTGTAAAACAACAGTAAATCAAGACTAACTTTCCTTTCATCGATCATAAATGATTCAAGTGTACTAGGTTGAGCACCGCCCTCAGCTTGAGAAAAAGCTTTTTTACCATTGATGTTTTCTTCCAAAAAATAAATGCTAAATTGACGCATTCCCTCGAGCCAATTGCCAGTTAACTGCCAACAGGGAGAGCTAGAAAAGCCCTGCACGGGAATTTTATCCTGTTTAAAGGACAGCTTTATATCAGTTATACCGAGCTTTTGCAAAGCTGCCGCCAGTGCGGGCTGAAAATGCTGCTCAATAAATTCAGCGAAGGGTTTTTCCTCGACGGTAGGCTCCTTGGGTTTTTTAGCAGCCGCAGGTTGAGCCGGTTTTGCTGCTTCTGCTGCCGGAGTTGCGGGGGTGGTGGTTTCTTCTGCCATAGGAATTAATCAGGAATGGGTAGGTAGCTACAATTATATTTTCTCCCGGGTTATCAGCTATCAGTTTTTTTAGTTATCAGCTTTTATTTACCCGATTAATTAGGGCTGGCAGATGAAAATCGGTAAAACCCTACACCCCACACCCGTTACAGTAGAGCAGGAAGTCGCCTTCCCACCCCCTGCTTCAAAACCGGACTTACGACTTTCGCCGTATCCGGCTCCTGAGTAACTAAGCTAAACGGCTTTTACTTCGGACCCACATTCCGCACCCTAAGTGTCACAACGTCTCAAAAGAGGAAGGGGCGCGAGTCAAAATACTTATCTAGAGGAGTGAGTTGGCGGCAAGCTGCCGGCAACTAAGCCGAAAATTTCAGAGTTCCCCCGGTCATTCTCAATAAACAGTGCTTGTTGAGAATGACCGGTCAATCAGACTTAACATCTAGGGGGAGATGTTCCAGTTGCTCGCTTTGTTTTGTCACCCCTTGAAGTCAATCCATCTGGTCAAGATAAGAGATAATATTCTTGGCAAGGTTTGGGAAAAAATCTCAAAATGTTGCGCCTCTCATCCGTTAAGTTGCTAATCTTTTGATTGTCTTGAATACGTAGGAGATGAATCCCTTGAAAGTTCTGAAATATCCAGCGTAATGTTGGTCGGTCAGTTAACTTACCCAACTGATTTTTCAGTCCCGTCTCCTGCTGTTTTAAATTCAGACGAAGTTGTCTTTGACCAATAGTATAAACCAACAGGCACAAGCCCATGAGCATGGCCATGACCTCGATTCTATGGGGAGATTTGAGAAAGACACTGTGGGCAAAAAAGCAGGGGTCTTTGAGAAAAGAAAATCCTCTTTCTGGAGCTTGTTGCCCCTTATATTTTTTGAGTATATCCTCACTGCTTAATCGTTTTTTCTCCAAATTGTTAGTTGCTAAAACGAATCGTCCTGCTCGTTTCTTGAGCCTCTCAATCGCTGCCAAATTCAACTCTAATTCGGCTTGAACTTGATAGCTTTGAGAGGGTAAATCGTCTTTTGATTTGAGTTTTGACTGCTGAGACTCAGGCGGAATGAGATTGACTTTAATCTCCGTTAACTGATGATATTTTAAGGAGTCAGATAATCCTTTGACTATCGCCAACGCCACCGCTCTATTCTCAAATTCTCTTCGGGATAGTTGCCGGATTTTTTCTTGGGCTGTTTTCTTTTCCTGCTCGATTTTTTTCTCTAATTTTTTCAAGTCTGATTCTTGTCTAGCTTGACTTTCAACTAGCAACCATCTTTGTTCTATCCCCCCATAGTTAGAGATGGTTTCCCGCCAGGAATAACCCGGTATTTCTGAATCGGTTAACTCTTTTTCTGAGATGCTATCGACTAACTCTTGAGCCTCTTTAATGCTTAATGGTACTCGAGACAACCAACGCATTTCTTTCATTAGTTTTAAATTCTCTTTGCTATAGAGGGCGCTATCGCCGACTATTAAACTGTCAAAGTCAACTTGTTTTTTAAATTCTCGGGCGATTTGACCAAAAACCGCTTTGTCCGCTTCATTTCCGTCCCCTACTTTCAGGAATAAAGGTACATCTCCATCCCCACTTACGATTAAGTCAATCATAAATTGTTTTAAGTCAGGTCTTCGGTCGCGGGAGTATCCGTAGGTAATTTTTATTGGCTGTTGTCTGGTTTCAATTTCTTCTCCCACTGCTCCTGATTTCAGGATTTCTACTGTTGGGTATTCCTTTTTATATTCTCCTTCTACTGATAGAGAAGTCGAATCTAAATGGGAGTTCTCGGTTGCTACACCAAATTTTTTCACGGCCGCTAAACTAATCCGTAGGAAAATGACCGAAACATTAAGTTGATAAAGTTTGTCCATTACTCGACCAATTTTATCATCATTCAGGTGTTTTGGTTCGATGCCCTCTCCCAGCAAATGTTCGGTTGCTTTATCTTCAAAAAATTGAGGAAATAAATACAAGGCTCGGGAGACAAATCCCAATCCATTCAGGATAATTGCTTTCACGACTTGCCCCGCTGTGACAATTTCTCCTCGCTCAATTGAGACTTGTTCGTTGATAATTTCAACGATTCCTATTTCATCGATAATTCCGGCTACTAATCCCAGATGGTCTAGATTTTTGACTTCAATTTCTGTTGATTGATTCATGGTCGAACAGCCCACTGCCTAAGTTTTCCAACAATTCCTATTTTTTCATAATTAGGGGTCTCAAGCTCCCCCTAACGGCCACCGAGAAAACCTTCACCAGCTAAGTATTTTTACTCAAGTCTCTGGCGGGGGACAGCTTATGTGACAGTTGAGGGTGCGGAATGTGGGTTCGGATCACCGATATAGACTCCAAAAGGGTTATAGCTGTTGGATCATGCAGGTTAAGCGCCGTTTAGCTTAGGCTACTGTCATTAGTAGAATAATAATGGGAATTATTATTTCCTTGTCTATTCAACCCTCTTGGCTGTATCCCCACCAGACAAGATTGTTGGTTTTAGGGCGTATATGACCGTTGATTGTTGCTTAGACTTCCTAGTTACCCGTCCTTTGTCAGCATATCTTTGATATTACTCAAAGCCTTGGCTTTTAAGGACATCCTCTCCCTCTATTGACTTGCGGATGGTTTCCTACTGCCCCGAACGGGCAGAGTCAATCAGGGTTACTTCGTTCCCTATAACCATTGGTTGAACCCTTAGGATGATACTGTCCACAACAGAGTAACGGGAATGCCTTACTGATAGTGGTATGAGCTATCAGCCCCAACTCTGTTAACTTTTGTTTCGAGCCTGTCAGCCTTTTGGCTCGTGGGTGTTGACGATGGTTAATTCGTATCTTCGCCCCAGGGCTATCCATAGGTTCTGGCTCAACGGGTTTCTGATTTAGGCTATCAGATACCGCTTTTTTTTCCTCGCTCACTACCTCAGATGTACCAAGTCTAAAGCAGCAGGAAATGCCGTCACTCTAGGCATCTAGAGGACAGGACTAAGGTTATTACTAACCCGCACCTGTAGGGTTATAAAGTTATCAAGGTACTACATTTACCAAGCGGCTAATCCTCTAAACGTCTTACTGTCTAGTTTCTAGCCAACGAATCGCACCACACCCCACACCCTACCCCCACCGAAAAACTTTTTGCCGCAGACTCTACTTAATGCTTCGGCAGATTTGCTCCAATCTTAAGCTTTTAAGCCTTGATTAATTCGAGTAATTGTGCTTCGGTTAGCTGAGTAATGCCCAATTCTAGGGCTTTTTCTAGCTTAGAACCCGCCGCTTCTCCTAGCACTAAATAATCGGTTTTTTTGCTGACAGAACCCGTCACTTTCCCCCCAGCTTTTTCGATTAATTCTTTCGCTTCCTCCCGTTTGAGAGTTGGTAAAGTGCCAGTAATGACAAAGGTTTTCCCTGCTAAAGTCGCTTTAGTGGTGGTGGTTTTTGCTGCTGCGGCAAATTGTAAACCCGCTGCCTGTAATTTAGCGACTAAATCCCGATTAGCCTCGATTCTAAACCAATCATAGACCGATTGAGCGATTTCTTCACCGATACCATAGATAGAGGCTAAATCAGTCACGCTGGCGTTAGCTAACTCCTCCACAGTCCGAAAACTTTCGGCGAGAATTTTGGCGTTAACGCTGCCCACATAGCGAATTCCTAGCCCATAAAGTACCCTCGACCAGCTTTGATTTTTGCTCTGAGCCATAGCTGTAATCAAATTTAAGGCTGATTTCTCGCCCATTCGGTCTAATTTGGCAATTTCCGTTTTTTCGAGGCTGTAGAGGTCAGAAATGGCGGTAACTAATCCCTGTTCAATCAGCAAAATTACCACTTTTTCCCCTAATCCCCGGATATCGAGAGCATCGCGACTGGCCCAATGTACTACACTTCCCCGCAAAATCGCCGGACAGGAACTATTAACACAGCGCGTCACCGCTTCCCCCACCGGACGAACTAGGGGAGATTGACATTCAGGGCAATTAGTGGGCATCTGGAAGGGTGAGGTGTGGTTAGGACGCAATTCTGGCAGGATTCTCACCACTTCTGGGATAATTTCCCCCGCTTTGCGGATAATTACCGTGTCACCGACTCGGATATCCAATTCGGCCACTCGATCGCTATTATGTAAAGTAGCCCTTTGTACGGTGGTTCCTGCTACCTGTACCGGTTCCATCACCGCCATGGGTGTAACTGCGCCGGTGCGTCCCACATTGATGATAATATCTTTAACTACCGTGGGGACTTCTTCGGCAGGATATTTTAAAGCGATAGCCCACCGGGGGAATTTTTGGGTGAATCCTAACCGATTTTGTCGCTGTAAATCGTTGATTTTGACTACGACACCATCGGTCATGTAGGCTAATTGATGACGTTTTTCTTGCCAATCTTGATAGTATTGCGCCACTTGTTGCAGGGATGGACAGAGTTGACGGTGGGGATTAACCAGAAATCCCATGCTTTCTAATCTATCTAAGGATTGCCATTGATTAGTGATATTGTTATCGTCTAAATGCAGGGTATAGGCAAAAAATTGTAAGCGTCTTTTATCAACTATTTTCGGATCTAATTGTCGTAGGGTTCCCGCTGCCGCATTGCGGGGATTAGCAAAGAGAGATTCCCTTTTTTCTTCTCTTTCTTGATTGATTTTATCAAAGGTATCGAGGGGTAAAAAAGCTTCGCCGCGCACTTCCACGATTGCCGGGGGATTGTCTATATTTAAGCGTAAAGGAATAGAGCGAATTGTCCGCACATTGGGGGTAATATCTTCGCCAGTGACTCCATCCCCTCTAGTAACACCTCTGACTAAAAAGCCGTTTTCGTAGGTTAAAGCTAACGCGGAACCATCGATTTTTAATTCACACACATATTCCGTGTCTTGGGTTTCATTTACATATCTTTGCCAACGGTTGCCCCATTTATTTAATTCTTCGAGGTTAAAGGCATTTTCGAGACTATACAGGGGAATATTATGACGGACAGAAACGAATTGACTAGAGATTTTATCCCCGACTCTTTGGGTGGGACTATCGGGGGTGATTAATTGAGGATAACGCTTTTCTATGTCTTCTAATTCCCGATAAAGTTGATCATAAACGCTATCGGGTATAAAAGGATCATCAAGAACATAATAAGCATAACTGGCTCTTTGTAGTTCTGTTTTTAGTTGTTGGCAACGTTGTTGGATTTCTAAGGGGATAGTCATAATCGTTAATAATGCTACTGTGCAAAGACCATTTGAGGAGTTAATTGTAAATCGGGAAATGTCACCGATATTATCCTATCTTCCTGATTAAATTCTGCCAGTTCATAAAATCCCGAAATCAGGGTTAAAACTGATATTTTTAGAGCAATAGGATCGATAATCCAGTATTCAGGAATGCCTCTCACTGCGTATTCTGAACGCTTATAACGGTAGTCATCATCGGCATTACCGTGGCTAACAATTTCTACAACTAAGAGGGGAGGAAATTCAATCACTGCTGTGGTCATATTTCTAATCTCTTGACATTGTTCGGCAGTTAAAATCATTAAGTCTGGAATTCTCGATTTAGCTTTATCGGTGCGAATTCCCACGGTAGCAGGCATGACTTTCCAAGTTAGATTTAATCTTTTAATTTCTGCCATTAAATAATCATAAAGAAAGGCAAGAATTAAGGCATGAAAGCCACTAGCGGGAGGCATGGAAATTAATTCCCCGTTAAATAATTCGTACTTATTATCTGTGGAGTCCTGATAATTTAAATATTCCGCAAAGCTATATATTTTTTGTCGGGTAGCAATCATGATAACCTCCAGCCGAGATTTTAGTATTCAAAGACCATTTGAGGAGTTAATTGTAAATCGGGAAATGTCACCGATATTATCCTATCTTCCTGATTAAATTCTGCCAGTTCATAAAATCCCGAAATCAGGGTTAAAACTGATATTTTTAGAGCAATAGGATCGATAATCCAGTATTCAGGAATGCCTCTCACTGCGTATTCTGAACGTTTATAACGGTAGTCATCGTCGGCATTATTGGGGCTAACAATTTCTACAACTAAGAGGGGAGTAAATTCAATCACTGCTGCGGTCATATTTCTAATCTCTTGACATTGTTCAGCAGTTAAAATCATTAAGTCTGGGATTCTCGATTTAGCTTTATCGGTGCGAATTCCCACCGTAGCAGGCATAACTTGCCAGTCCAATTGTAGCCTCTCTATTTCCCTTTCTAACACCTTAAATATATATCTAAGTATCAAAGCATGAAAGCCACTAGCGGGAGGCATAGAAATTAATTCTCCGTTAAATAATTCGTATTTATTATCTGTGGAGTCCTGATAATTTAAATATTCCGCAAAGGTATATAATTTTTCTTTGGTAGCAATCATGATAATCTCTAGAAAAAACTTAATTGAATCTCCTTAAGGGGGGTAGGGTTGATTCATGAATCAACCCTACTATGAATCAACCCTACTATGAATCAACCCTACTATGAATCAACCCTACTATGAATCAACCCTACTATGAATCAACCCTACTATGAATCAACCCTAGGGTTAGGGGGAAACTGACAATTTTTAACACCTAGCTTTTTACTCAAGATTCGATATCCTCAACTTTTTTGGGAACCGTTGCAGTTAAAACCTCATTTCCTGTGGCAGTAACTAACACATCATCTTCGATACGGATACCGATACCTCGCCATTTTTCTGGCACTTCCGGCTGTCCTTCAGCAGGTTTAATATCGGGGGAGATATAAATCCCCGGTTCCACGGTTAAAACATGACCAGGCTGCAAAGTTTGCCAAGTTTCTTCGTTAACTTTATAACCTCCCGCATCATGGACATCTAATCCTAACCAATGACCGGTTCTGTGCATATAAAAAGGCTTATATTTTTCCTCTTTAATTATCTCATCAATGGGGCCGACCAATAGCCCTAAATCCACTAATCCCTCTACAATTGTTCTCACAGCTGTGTCATGAAAAAGATTATAAGGATGACCAGTTTTTACCACCTCAATCGCCTTTAATTGAGCTTCTAGAACAATTTCATAGATAATTTTTTGTTCGGGGGTAAATTTACCATTAACGGGAAAAGTGCGGGTAATATCACCGTTATAGTAATTGTAGGCACAACCGGCATCAATTAACAAAAGCTCATTTTCTTGTACTTGGCGATTATTGTTGATATAGTGCAGAATACAGGCATTAGCACCACTAGCAACAATAGAAGGATAAGCAGGACCCATACCCCCTTCTAGGCGAAAAGTATGCTCAATTTCTGCTTGAATTTGATACTCATAGTGACCAACTTTAGTGAATTCTCTGGCCCGATTATGTGCCTGGGCCGAAATAGCGGTTGCTTTGCGAATATTGTCCAATTCGGCCGCAGTTTTCAGTAAGCGCAAAGGATGGAGAATAAAATTAGTATCCTCTAAAGCAGTCGGTCCGGTGCCGCGACGGGGAAAAGTGGCGATTAATTTTTGCCAGTGATTAAGAACGTTTGTATTAAAAGTTTTGTCCCGTCCGAGATGATAATAAATTCTTTCGGCTTTTTCGAGATATTGGGGTAATTTTTCCTCCAATTCTTCGATAGAATAGGCCTCATCAGCAGCAAAAATCTCCTTTGCTCCTTCCACACCGTGGAGATAGCCGGTCCAGGTTTCTTTTTCTGGGTCCTTTGGCTGCACGAACAGGATAAACTGATGTTCGGGGTGATGGGGTGCTAAAATCGCCACCGCATCGGGTTCATTAAATCCTGTCAGGTAAAAAAAGTCACTATCCTGACGATAGGTGTATTCTACGTCATTGTGCATGACCGCCATGGGCGCACTGCGAAAAATTGCGGTTCCATGGCCGATTTTTTCCATTACTTGCTGACGACGGTGCTGAAACTCTCTGCGATCGATGCTCATAGATATTCCTAAAAATGTCACAATAAGTCTTAGAGTCTATTATCGCTAATCTTTTTAGTTTATGACCCCTGAAGAACCAGATTTTTCCCAAGATATCATCGAAAGGCGCGAGTTTACCCTAGCAGATTTTATCGCTCAAGAGGGGGCGGATTTCCTCAAAGGGGAATCTCCTGTCCCCAAATTAGTGCAGGTAAGGACTGAAATTAAACAGTTTATTGCCGCTAATTTAGGGGATTCTTCGGGAGCTTTGCAGATAATTTTACAGCTTATCGTTGATGAAGAATTAACAAAAGTCAGTCAAAATTTAGATAATCCCGTTCAAGCTTTACAGTTAATCCTAGAAGAAATTTTAGACAATCAAGAATTACTCTATGAATTAGTACACCGAGTCGATGTGAAATGGGGACAATTATACGGAGAACGTCCCTATTTTCAAAAACCCCATCAAAAACCTCACCCTGAAGACGAATACACTCACAATTCCGTCAGAGATAAGTTAGTCAGTTTATTAGCCAGATTAGAACCGAACAAGTAGTAGAGTTATTAGGAGACTCCGAGACGATGCCCTATCAAGACATACCTTATCTTTAGGAAAAACTCTGTATTTTAATTATTTCTTAATAAACAGAGACTAACAGGACTGACAAGGAGAATCTATCCCTAGACAGACCGCCGGGCCGGTCACGGGTGAAAATAGGTGTAAGATAAAAAAATTCTCCGATAACTGTTGCCCTATCCCCCGCGTGCCTATCTATTCCTACTATACCGCCGATGTTTTTAGCGAGCGCATTTTTGGCGGTAATCCCCTGGCGGTTTTTCCGGAAGCGTCTGGATTAACCCACACCCAGATGCAAAAAATCGCCGCCGAATTTAACTTCTCAGAGACAGTCTTCGTTTTTCCGCCAGAAACAGACCAAGGCAGCAAAAAAGTCCGTATTTTCACCCCCAGTATCGAATTACCCTTTGCAGGGCATCCTACCGTCGGCACGGCCTATATTTTAGCCCTAATCGGTGCTATTCCCCCCCACCAAGAAACCACGATTTATCTGGAGGAAGGAGTCGGTTTAGTACAGGTAAAAATTCTCATGGACGGGGAAAAACCGGTCTATAGTGAGTTAAAAGTGGCACAATTGCCAGAATTAGTGGCGGATAATTATGCTCTCGATGATTTAGCGGCGATTCTTTCCCTAAGCGTTGCCGATTTCTTACCCGGTTATCCCCCTCGCGCCTTTTCCTGTGGCCTTCCTTTTTTATTCATCCCCGTTAGAAACCGCGATATTTTAGGGAAAATAAAACTAAATCTAAGTCTCTGGTCATCATTATTGGGACAATCCCCCGCTAATTCCCTTTTTGTCTGCTGTTTTGAACCAGAATCACCCCAATCTCGTCTCTATGGCCGAATGTTTGCCCCCGGTTTAGGAGTTATGGAAGATCCCGCCACCGGTTCGGCTGTGGCCGCTTTAGCGGGCTATCTAGGGGGGTTAGAATCTTCTAGGGAAGGGATGAATCAATGGACGATAATCCAGGGAGTGGAAATGGGCAGACCAAGCAACATACAATTAAAGTTTCAGAAAAATAACCGGTCAATTACGGAAGTTTCTGTGGGTGGTGCATCAGTTCTAGTCTGCCAAGGCAAGATGATAATTCCCGATGGGGAAGCACTTTAGCTGGTTAGAAAATGAATGGTTTCCGCTAGGGACTTTAGCTCTAAATCCGAGATTTTGTCATCATTCCAATAACTAATTTCTTTGCCTACTTTTTCGATAAAATAATTGGCTGCATAACGATATCTTTGTTGACAGGCTTCCCGAGCGAAATCCACCAGAGCTTTGGCGTATGATTCGGGAGAGTGATTATTTTCTAGCCAAATTTGACCATTTTTCCCAATAGTCTGATAGAATTGCGGATCGTGAAGAAATTGAGAGAAATGTTGGTGTAAATCGGCGATTTCGTTGCCAACAGTCACATAACCTACGGTATTTTCCGGCAACTCACTATACCAACCTATTTTAGTCACTAAACTTGGCAAACCATGGCTCCAAATCCGCAGCTGACTACCGGAAGCTTCCCCCATAGTGGGATAACGTAAATTGATTGCTAAATCTGCGTTAGCTAAGGCGGTTTCTAATTTGGCTTCCGTGACAAAACCATGCAAGGTTACTAAATTATTTAAATTTAAGCTATTAATTTTTTGAAGGAGATAATTACTATCCCATACTTCTCCATAGATGTCTAAGCGAAAAGCTTGTTTTTGGGGAAAACTGGCCAGAGAGTCCAGAATCATATCCACACATCTATTTTTACCAATGTGACCAAAAATAATTAATTGATAACAACCCTTTTCTCTCTGATTTTCTTGATTTGATGAGCAACCGAAACTAGGATAGGGAAGGGGAATATAGGCAGTTAAAAGCTCTTGTTCTTTTTGCAGTTGACAATAACTTTCCTGGGTATGGGTAATCACACCCACAGCATTTTTTAACGCTAAAGGAGTTAGGGGATAATTATCAGCCATAAATTGCATAGTAATTTTCTGATTCCACCACATTTCTGTGGCTATTTTTCCCTCCAGCCCATAGTAATAGAACATTTGATTAAGATAGCTATCTCGATCATTATTGATTCTAGCAATTTCACTAAAAAAATCCTGCAGCTTTAAATCATGAAGGACGACTATACCGGGGCATTGACAACTAATTCGCCAGATATCCTCATGAAAATCTGGGTTATTACCAATATGATAAATATTTATGTCTGCTTGGTTAATTTTTGACCACATTATGTTATCTCTATGGTAAGAATTAACTTGGACATAGTTGTTTAGTTCTCGATCGTAAATCGTTTGATTAGTCCACAGTTCTAGTTGACAATTTTTGATTAAACTAGGTAGGACTCGAACCGTGTAATTGGCAATATCAGTTTTAGCAGGAGGCAAAGGAGAAAACCAATTAATTTTCATGCGAGTAGTTTTTTGATAACGTTTGACCAAGTAATATCGAGACTTTTGTAGTATTCACCGGCAGATTTACCTAATTTTGCCGCCCAATCCCGATTTTCCCAAATTTCGTCCATGGCCTCTGCTATGGCCATTGCCTTAGGTTCCACAATTAAACCGGTTTCGCGATGACGAATAAATTCTAGGGGTCCTCCCGAATCTTGGCAGGTAATCACTGGTTTAGAAGCTAACATTCCTTCTAGGGTAACGTAACCGTAATCTTCCTCAAAGGGAGGATAAAGCACTGCTAGGGATCTGGCATAATAATCGAGTTTTTCCTCGTTACTAATTCTGCCTAAAAATACCACTTTTTCAGCAATATCCAACTGCTTAACTTTTTCCTCTAGAATGTCACCAAAATCCCCTTCTGGTTGACCGGCAAAAATCACTTTGACAGGGTTTTTAGTCAAGGCTAAAGCCTCAAGGATTAACTCTTGACGTTTTAAGGGATTGATCCGACTAGGAAAGAATAGATAACCTTCTTCTGGTTGACATTGAAAAAAATCAGCATTCTGGGGAGGGTGATAAAGGGGTATCGAATCAACATTATTATAGGTTTTTAGCCTTCTTGCCACATTTTTAGAATTGCTAAATATGTTATGAGTTTCAGCAAAAACATTATTATCTGCCCGGATAATATTTTCACGAATTTGTAAACCATTGGCACTTAAATCTAACCCACCATAGGGATTACCCCATAGTTCATACGCTTGTCGGTGTTGATGCAGAATCCAGAGAACTTTGCTGGGATGAGGAATTAAATAAGCTGGGAATTTTAAGCCAATTAATCGATCAATATTTCTGCCATTGGCGCTAGTCAAATCTAATAAGCGACAGACTAACATTGTGTCTAAAATTCTCTCCAGGGGATAGGTTTGAAAGGGAATGGCGACTATTTCCGCTTCATGGCCTGCCAATTCTAAAGCCTTACATAATTCCTGAGCGTGAATTTCCGCACCGCCATAGACAAAAGGAACCTGTGTTGTTGTAATAATAACTCTCATGAATACTTACTCGTGATTAATTATAGTTTATAACCAATAACAGCATAATCCATTGGACCATAAAAATACTGATTAAACTGTTTAGATAACTCATCTAATTCATTTCCCTCATCAGCTTTGAATCCATCAGAAGGGTTTAAATTAAGAATTTCTACCTCGGCAAAACCGCAGTATTGCACTAGGAATTGAGTCATTAAACTGGGTAGAGGATTGCGGTGGGTTGGATCGAAGTAAAAATTACAACTGCCCACTAAAACATTAGCAGGATTGGGAGTCTCAAAGATAACCAAACCTCGATGACGCAGCACTCGAAATGCTTCATTTAATAGCTTGACTAATATTTCAAAGGGTAGATGTTCAATAATATGGAATCCCGTGATTACCGCCACGCTTTCGTCTGGCATTGATTGCAAATAAGCGATAACATCTCCTTCTACAACCTCTAATCCTCGACTTTGACATTGTTCAATGACGACTCGGTTTAGATCGATACCTCTGGCTCTGTAACCATTATCTCGCAAAAGCTCTAACCACTCTCCCCGACCACAACCTAAATCTAAAATCAGCGAGTCTACTGGGGCAATTTGTGCTTCTCTGAGTCGGGGAAGATACACTTCTAATCTCTTATTAATTTCCTCGCGACTGCCGCGGAAACGCTCCTCAAAGGCGAAGTAAAAGGCATCTAGAGAATGATCTAACTCTCCCGCAAAAATTTGCGCTGGTTCACTCGCCAATCCCCCTTCCGCTCCTGCTGTCGCTTCTAAAAACTTATTCATTAAGCGCTTTTGTTGGAGTAAATCTATCTTTAAATAATGGCTATTTTGAAAATTCTTCTCATTACTATCTTTAATTTGGGTTTCTAGATACTCCTGCAATTGCTCGGTCTTCTGATACAACTCTCGATCGAGGTGGTGGATTTGGCTTTGCAGCCCCTCTTGAATTTGATTGGCGATCCGATCGCGCTTTTGATCTAGTTGCTCGATTTGGCTTTGCAGCCCCTCTTGAATTTGATTGGCGATCCGATCGCGCTTTTGATCTAGTTGCTCGATTTGGCTTTGCAGCCCCTCTTGAATTTGATTAGCGATCCTATCCCCCTTTTGAGCCAGTTGCTCGATTTGGCTTTGCATCTCTCGCTCAAGTTCCTGGATTTCTCCTTGGAGTTCATCTTGATTTTGCTGCTGCCGCTCCTGCCATTTTTGGTCAAGATTATGCAGTTTTTCCTGTAGATTTTGGGTATTATTGATCAGATTTTTCTCCACCGCTTGGCTGTAACCAGATAAACTCTGACTAACCGCCATTAAATTCTCTAAATCTCGCTGGGATTGCGATCGCAAACTTTCCACCTCTGATAATAACTGTCGATTTAATTGTAGGCATTCTCGCAAGGCACTGGCCAGATTGAAGTTCACTTCCCTTTGATCGCGAAATATGGTATTGAGAATCTTTAAAGCCAGAGCTTGCAAGGGTTTAAATAATAACCAGGGAAAACGTCCAAATTTCTCTGGCAGTTGGTTACGCACTGCCGCTCTTGACTCGGCTGTTTTGATAAATCCCTCTATATAATCGATTTGATTATTAATTGCTTCCCGATCAAAATCCCCCTTCAGGACTAATTCCCTTGTCGCTGCCGGTGGTGGTGGTAATGGTGCTGAGGGAACCCCAAGGTGCAGATTTTGACGCAGGGCTTCTTGGCGAATTTTATCAAGCAAATGCTTGACATTTAGATGGGGATAGTAAGTTTCGATAGTCATAAGCTGTTAAGTATTTAAATTACTTGTTGAGATGAGGCAAGAGGCAACAGGTAAGAGGCAAGGGATTGGGGGAGATTTAGCCAATCTAAGGATGAGCGGTTAAAATGCGTCTTAGCTTAGAAGAAAAAATTAAGTTTAATATTTTCGTTTATCCCAGCACCGAGAGAGATGGAACTGCCTTGATTGAGAATCTTGCTCCCCGATAGTGGCTACCAATCCCATCTTACAGGTTCCTGTACCATCAGGCTGGGATGGCATTGCTGTTAAGACCGTCTTTTTTCTAATCAAGTTTCCCCGAACAAGACATTTGCTGCCCTGTGGTGACGGAGCGGCAAGTTTCTGGCTCTCTCGACAATAGCCCATCAGGTTTTAGAACCAAAAAATTAAACCTCAGAATCAGAAAAGAGTTCGATAGATACCAGACTAGACATTTTTAGATTTGTTTCCGCTCCCCCTAACACACACAGATTAGCAGCCCGAAAAAACTCCCGCCAAATTCCAGCACCAGCAGTGAGGCTCAGATGGCTAGGGTTGGACAAATTGCCCCAGCAAAATTGACGGAGTAATACCATTTTTCTTTATTCTTTGCAGGCATACTACGCCCCTCTCCCCTCCCCTTGCCCCCGATGTCGGGGGGGGTGAGGGTGAGGGTAATTAACCATCTATGCCATTACTTTAGAAAAATGGCATAAGTCGGACTAACCTATAGATACATCTCGATAAACTAAGACAGTTTAAATATTGTAACCGAATTGCCAAATCAAGGTGAATCAGGGTGTATTCTGGGGGATGGGAATATAACCTTAAGTCTTAAAGAATCTACTCAATCTGGTCGTGGGTCAGTCTTCAACGATCATTACCAACTGTAGAAGACCTTGACTGAAACTACTCCCACAAAAAAAAATTTTGCCATAGCTTGATAATTGAGGTCATCTATGCTAGTATATCTGCCATGTGTGAACACCTTTTTACTTTGTTCGAGGAGTGAAAAATAAACTATGACTGTAGATCAAAATTCGATCGTCGGCTTGTACGTCATCTACTTTAACCGCTCCCCTGATCCACAGGGCCTAACCTTTTGGCAGAGCCAAGATGTAACCATAGAGGAGATGGCCGCCCAGTTCGGTGCCTCCCCAGAGGCTAAATCCCTTTACCCCTTCTTGGCATCTCCCACCCTAGGCGACCCCGTAGCATTTATTAATGAAATCTATCAGAATGCCTTTGGTCGTGATGCGGACGACGCTGGACTAGAGTACTGGTCAGGTGTTCTCGAACAGGATAGCTCTCCTGAGGCTGTGGCGGAATTTGTCCTCGCAGTGGCTCAAGGAGCGCAAGGAACCGACAGGGTCGCTCTCCAAAACCGTGCCGATATAGCCCTGCAATTTACCCAAGAAGCACTTAATGCGGGCATTCCTTTCACTGCTTCCCTATTTGCCACCTCATCGCAAATCATCGACACGGTGACTTTCACCGACGAAAGCGTTGCCGATGCTGAAGATGCCATCGAGCAGGCGATCATTGATATTATCGGTGGTGGCACGGGTACTACCTTCACCCTGTTAGAACAAGGAGCCGTTTTAACAGCCGCCGCTTCCACCCATGTTTCCCCTGCCGATAAGTTTCTCTCCACCGCTAACGATCAGATCAACGGTACAGTTTTCTTGGATGGCAGCGTTATCCAAGACCCCAGTACCTCCGATAATGATGTCTTAACGGCGACCATCCTGCCCGATGTCTTTGATTTCCAAACCATCCCCTTTATCAGTAAGATCGAGGACATCAAACTCACGGGTTCCCCCGGTGGTGTTGTTGATATCGCTAACATCACTGATGTCAAGACTCTAGAATTTGTCACGGGTAACATAACAGTTCTCACTTCTGAAAAGCACCCCCTTAATCTAGCGGAAGGCTACGCTGGGACCCTGACGGTACTACAGACGAATAAAAACAGCCAAACTACCATTAACCTAAACGGTACGGTAGCAGGGACGAGAATTGTCGATGGGCTAGTGGATAATCTAATTATTAAAGACACTCGTTTCCAGAACAACGCCAGTCAGATCAACATCGTGGTTAAGGCCGATAGCGTCCTCAAAGCGAGTGATACCACCACCAATCCGACCATACGCGATACGCAGACTGGTGAAAATACTAATTTCGTCATCAGTGGTGACAAGAACCTCACCATTGATGGTGCTGTTCAGATGGCTCGCGGAAACTCCACCGCTCAATTGGATGCCACTGCTTTGACCGGTAAGCTGACCCTCAATCTGGCCAACATTCTTTCTACAGAAGTTGATCCATTTAGTGTCAAACAGATTGTCGGTGGTAAGTCCGATGACTCCTTCACCTTGACGGCAATTACCAACCAATTGGTCGGTGTCGCCATCAACGGCAGTGACGGTGAGGATACCATAACCGCCAGCCTTGGAGACGAGACAAGTATTCTCGCCCTAAATCGAGTCACGAATGTGGAGACGGTTATCGTCAAGCAAACGTCCTTTGTTAATACGGTTCTTAACCCCAATGACTCCTTCGTTGCCAGTGGCAAGTCTGCCACCGTTGATGCCTCCTCTTTCACGGTTTCAAAACTTACATACGATGGCAGCTTGGAAACCAATGGTACCTTGAATATCATCGGTGGAGCTTTAAAAGACACCTTGGAAGGTGGCGCCAAGAATGACACCCTGACTGGTGGCGCTTCTGCTGACACCTTAACTGGTGGTCCTGGCACTGGCAATGATACCTTCGTGTATAAGAGTATTGCTGACTCGAACTTCGACAGTACCATTGCCTTCGATACCATTACCGATTTTCAGGTGGCGGGTGATGTCCTCAACCTGAAGGCAGTTGGCTTTACTTCTACCCAGTTCTTGGGTACTTTCGAAGCTAAACAGGACACTTTACTAGATGCCGCCAAAGCGGTTTCGTTTAATATTGGCAAAAACGCACTGGCTGCGTTTACCTACACTGGGGCAGAGGATCTCTTCAAAGATAACACCTTCGTTCTGGGAACAAATAATTCCGCCATAGACGTAGTAGATGCTGGTGATTTGTTTATCCAACTCACTGATGATTTGACGCTGACCTCGGTTAACTTTGCTTAGACCCCGATTGGTTTTAAGCTAATAGTTTAGAGAAAGGCCACCCAGAAAAAGGGTGGTCTTTTTTCGTTTATTCTCGAAGGAAACCCTCCCTTCCCCCCTTGATAAGGGTGGTGATAGCTTCAATTTCCTCGCGACTTTTCTGGGGGAAATCGCTTTAAGAGTTCCTGCTTGGAACAATGGAGGAGTAAAGGAGTAAATTCTTCCGGGGACAATTGTAAAATCCGGCTGATAATAGCTTGCAGTGGTGGGTCTAACTCACCGAAACGGACTCGGAGCAGGTTTTCCACCACCAGACGTTCCCCCTCTTGCAGACCCCGTTCTAGACCCCGTTCTAGACCCCGTTCTAAACCCCGTTCTAGACCCCGTTCTAGACCCCGTTCTAGACCCCGTTCTAGACCTTGTTCCAGACCTTGTTCCAGACCCCGTTCTAGACCTTGTTTTTCTCCTTCGGCCAGTGCCTCTTGATAGACTCTCGTTTGTTTTAAATCACTTAGTTCAAACATAGCTTCAATTTCCTCGCGACTTTTCTGGGGGAAGTAGTAGGGTTAATTCATGAATTAACCCTACCCTTGATAAGGGTGGTGATAGCTTCAATTTCCTCGCGACTTTTCTGGGGGAAATCGCTTTAAGAGTTCCTGCTTGGAACAATGGAGAAGTAAAGGAGTAAATTCTTCCGGAGACAGTTGTAAAATCCGGCTGATAATAGCTTGAATTTCTGGGTCTAACTCACCGAAGCGGACTCGGAGCAGGTTTTCCACCACCAAACGTTTCCCCTCTTGCAGACCCCGTTCTAGACCCCGTTCTAGACCCCGTTCTAAACCCCGTTCTAGACCCCGTTCTAGACCCCGTTCTAGACCCCGTTCTAGACCCCGTTCTAAACCCCGTTCTAGACCCCGTTCTAGACCTTCTTGCAGACCACGTTCTAGACCTTGTTTTTCTCCTTCGGCCAGTGCCTCTTGATAGACTCTCGTTTGTTTTAAATCACTTAGTTCAAACATAGCTTCAATTTCCTCGCAACTTTTCTGGGGGAAGTAGTAGGGTTAATTCATGAATTAACCCTACCCTTGATAAGGGTGTAATAGCTTCAATTTCCTCGCGACTTTTCTGGGGGAAATCGCTTTAAGAGTTCCTGCTTGGAACAATGGAGGAGTAAAGGAGTAAATTCTTCCGGGGACAATTGTAAAATCCGGCTGATAATAGCTTGCAGTGGTGGGTCTAACTCACCAAAACGGACTCGGAGCAGGTTTTCCACCACCAGACGTTCCCCCTCTTGCAGACCCCGTTCTAGACCCCGTTCTAAACCCCGTTCTAGACCCCGTTCTAGACCCCGTTCTTCTCCTTCGGCCAGTGCCTCTTGATAGACTCTCGTTTGTTTTAAATCACTTAGTCCAAACATAGCTTCAATTTCCTCGCGACTTTTCTGGGGGAATTTGTAAATGATGATACTTTCGATTAGGTCAATTAACTGCCGTTGACTGGACTGGTCGGTGATTTCTTCTCTGGTCCGCTCGATTAGGGTTTGAGCAGTCCTCACCGCTGCCGTTTCCGACTCTACTACTAATTTAATCACACCGATTCCTAAGGAGGGATGAGACACCTGGGGCAATTCATCGAGATAAATGCGTCTAACGCTTGATAAATTGAGGATTTCGCCAAAATGTAGGGATTGTTCCCGTTCCACCCCACGATGGGGATAAATGACGACAATTTGCCAGGGGTGAGGTGGTCGATATTGTTTTAGAAACAGGAACAATTCCGCAAAAAGTCGATAGTAGAGGGTGTCGTCCGCTTGGAACTGCACTTCCACTAGGTAGAGGGGTTGCTGACTATCTTCTCTGAGTGGTATAAATAAGCCATCGAGACGGAAAGAGAGTTGTTTCACCTCTTGGGAGGTGAATTGATAGTTTGCTGCTCCCGGTTGCGGTTGTCCGATTAGGTCAAAGAAACTGTCGGGAAAGCGCAGGAAGATTTGGTAAAAGAGACTGTCAGTTTTCACGAGAAATCTCGCTTCTAGGGTTTATTGGCAATTGCCGAATCGTTTGGCTAAAAGGTTAATACTCTAGTATTAATAGGCATTGTATAATTTTTTCTCCTTGCTGTCACCCACAAAAATCTAGGGGACATGGCTCTTTTCCTGTATAATCAAGTCTTAATTTTAGGAATTGTCATTATATTTGAGGAAAATCTATGAGTTGGACAGAAGGATATGTATTGGAAGTTAACTACACTAGCGGTTTTTACGGCGAGTTAAGTCCCCTAAAATTAGGTTTAGCCACTCTGATTAAATCGATTCAACCCCCCGATTCCAGCCAAGAATTTACCTATTGTGAACTGGCCTGTGGTCAGGGTTTTACCACGAATATTCTAGCGGCTACCTATCCCCACGCCCAATTTTATGCCAATGATTTCAATCCTAGCCATATCGCCACGGCTAGAGATTTAGCGGCCAAGGCGGGAATGAAGAATATTCTTTTCTTTGATGATAGTTTTGAGGAATTTTTAGAGCGAGATTTACCTCAATTTGACTTCATCAGCCTGCACGGAATTTATAGCTGGATTAGTGCCAAAAATCGCCAAGCAATAGTTAATTTTATGCTCCGCAATCTCAAGGTAGGGGGATTAGTTTATATCTCCTATAATGCCCTTCCGGGTTGGTCAGCAGCGATGCCGATGCAAGCTTTAATGTTACGTCATGGTCAACACAGTTCCGAACCAATTTTAACCCGCATTGAACAGGCACTTAATTTTACAGGAGAATTATTAGAAGCTAATGCTAGTTATTTTGCCCAAAATCCAATTTTAAAAAATCGTTACGAGCGCCTGAAGGAACAAAATCGTTATTATTTAGCTCACGAGTATTTTAATCAGGAATGGAATTCTTTTTACTTCGATGAAGTAGCGAAAGAATTAGAGGATGCGAAACTTAAATATGTGGGTTCTGCCCATATTAATGACCATATTGATGCGGTCAATCTCTCCCCAGCAGCTCAAGAGAAATTAGCCAAAATCAGCGACCCAATCTATCGGGAAGTGGTGCGAGATTTCTTTCTTAACAATCAATTTCGCCGTGATATTTTTATTCGAGGCTCCTTAAGTTTAACCAACCAAGAACAGCTTAAACAACTACAAGAAACCCGGTTTGCTCTGCTGGTTAATCCCGCAAATATCAAGTTCGAGCAGCAGTTTCCCATGGGAGAAGTTAAGTTACAGGAGGCAATTTATCAGCCAATTTGTCAGGTTTTGGCGGAATCTCCCCAAACTTTACTGCAACTGCAAAATCACCCCAAAACCTCAAATATTAACTTAAATGGTCTTTACCAAGCTCTTATGATTTTAACTGGTATTGGCTATATTCATCCTGCTGTCGATGAGCAAACTTGCCAACAACGGAAACCATCTACTGATGCTTTTAATAATGCAGTGAAAGCGAAAGCAGTCTATAGTGAGGAATTAAGCTTTTTAGCTTCTCCTTTGATTGGTACTGGAGTAGTGGTCAATCGTTTAGAACAATTATTCCTCTTGGCTAAATCCTCTAACCAAGATGCAGTACAATTTGTTTGGCAAATTTTGGCAAGTCAAGGCAAAAAAGTGGTTAAAGATGGGAAAACTTTGGAAACAGAGGAGGAAAATATTACTCATCTGAAAACAGTGTACGAGCAGTTTAGTAAAGAACGTTTACTAACATTGCAAAAACTAGGTATTTAGTAAATACTATCTGGATGTATCTAGAAACTGGATATTTTTAACCATGACAGTCATCAATTTACAATCTTTCGAGAAAAAAGTTTTCTCCCAGAATGGAGAAGATGGTGTGATTGAGCATATTTTTGCTCTCATTGGTTTTACCAACCGCTATTATGTGGAAATTGGGGTCGAAGATGGCAGAGAATGCAATACGCGTTATCTGCGAGAAGTTTATGACTGTCATGGTATCCAGTTAGATAGGGATTATAGTAACCCAGAACTTCATCTCTATCAAGAGTTAATTACTGCCGAAAATATCAATCAAGTTTTTATCAAGTATCAGGTTCCCCACGAGTTCGATTTGCTTTCTATTGATGTGGACGGTAATGATTTTTATCTCTGGTTTAGTTTAGAAACAATCTATCAACCGCGAGTGGTAGTAGTGGAATACAATTCTTCCCACTCACCCAAAGAAGATAAGGTTGTCCCCTACTCTACTCAGCGTTGTTGGGATGGAACAAATTATTTTGGAGCTAGTATTTTAGCTTGGAAAAATTTAGCAGATAAGAAGGGTTATTCCCTGATTTATGCTGATAGTCAAGGGATCAATTTATTTATGGTTAGAAATGATATTTTAAGCGAAAAAAATCTCATTTTTTTCAACACAAATATCCCAGAGTTAATTTATGTACCTCCTAATTATTATGGTTGCTTACCCTATAGAAATTTGGAAAAAGGTCATCCTCCCGATCCTTTGCACAGAGAATATTTAAGTTCGCAAGAAATTTTACTAACAGGCAAATTTGCCAATATAATAGAGGGAAGTTATCAAATATTTGCCCAGTTGAATAAGCGGGTAAGTTTTGCTGGTTATTTAGCTAATTTCCTTCATCCTCAATTATTCCGACAAGGGTTTTACTTACCTGAAGAAAATTTTACTTGGTTAAAAGGTGATTATGTTTTTTTTACTATCCAGCTTGACTGTACTGTTCCCCTACTTATAGAATGGCAAATAGTGACAGTTTTTCTCTCGTCAGAAAACCCTACACTTAAGGTGGAGGTATGGGTAAATGAAAAATTAGTGGATATTTGGAACTTTGAATATAATCGTTTCCAAAATAATCTTCGTAAGTTTATTTACTGCTCTAAAAATCTACTCAATGAAAACTCATCTCTAATAACTATTGAATTAAAAATAGAGGGTTCCACATCACCTAAAAATTTAGGACTAAGCGATGATGATAGAAACTTAAGCTTGGCTATTTCTCAGATAAATTTTCTTTCTAGTGATTATTAACTTAATCACCAAAAATCTTTGACTCATAAAAATTGATGACTAATTATGTTTATTCAACCAGAAACTTTTATTGAATTTTGTTATGAAACTTTTTTGCAGAGAGCTGCGGATATAGAAGGTAAAAGATACTATCTAGAACAGATCAAATTAGGACGTTCTTTTCAGGAGGTTATCCAGTCTTTTTTACAGTCTTCTGAATTTCAGCAGCATCAACAAAATAGCCAAAATAATCAAAATAATAATGAGCAGCAAGGAAAATTTATTACTAACTTATACAAGTATTTATTAAAAAGAAATCCCGATAACTCAGAATTAGAATATTGGCTGAATACCTCCCATACTTTACTAGAAATATTACATATTTTCGGAGAATCAGCAGAATATAAACAGGTCAATAATTTTAGTCTCAAAAAGCCGCCAGAATCCCTGTATGGAATTATGATCAAAAGTGATGAAATTGACGGTTATTTACTCTATCCCACTTTTGATAAAGTCCAACTTCAGGGAGCTTTACAGGGAAAAGCATTTCAGCTAAATGATTTTTTAGCCTGTATGACATTTCTGGAAAATCATAGTCTATTCCACCCCGATAAGTCTTGTTTTCTCGATTTGGGTGCTAATATTGGCTCCACATCCATTTATGCTTTAAAAGGTAATTACTTCCAGTCCGCTATCTCTATCGAAGCTTCGGGTTTAAATTATCAATTTCTGACTTTTAATACTCAGATTAACCAGTTAACTGAGCGACTACAAGCATTGAACTACGGATTAGCTAATTTTACCGGTACAGAAGAATTAGTTTGTAACCCTGATAATTGTGGCGACTTCCGTATTCAACCAGTCAATGTCACAGATAATTTATTTAATGAAGACAACTATAGGCGAGAATTAGCCGAGTTTATTACTCTAGATGAGTTAAGGAATCGAGGAATCTTAAATCCTCAAAAAATTGGTTTTGTTTGGATAGATTGTCAGGGTAGTGAAGGACTAATATTTCAAGGAGGACAAGAATTTTTTCGAGAAATATCTGTTCCTTTATATGTGGAATTTTGGCCCTACGGAATTAATCGACTAGCCGGAAAGAAAAGTTATTTAAGCTTTATCGAAACTTTTGCCTCTAGAGTATGGAGATTGCGAGGGGGAAAATTTGTTGAAACAAGTTTAGATTTTCTCGATACATTTTATCAAGATAATTTAAACACTGGGGAATATATTGATATTTTAGTTATTCCTAAACAAGCCTACTAGACTAATAGTTCTTTTTTATCAAGTAAGCAAGTTTAGATTTTTTGATGACAATCTTAAGCAGTCTTTTAATAGCTGATTTCGCTGTAGATAAACTCTTAATTTTCTCTTGCAGACTCTCAATATTTTCTGATAATTCCCTATTCTGATTCTTGAATTTTTCTAGAGAATATTCCATTTTTTTAAGACTCCTAGATGTAATTAAATACTGGAGAGATTGATTTTGTTTTTCCTCTTGTAATTTTCTCAATTCTAACCAAACTTTACCCGAAGGATTTTCTTTAACTTCGTCAATATTTTTTAGGATAATTTGAGAAATTTTTTCGGAATTTTGCCGCCAAGAAAATTGTTTATATCTCTCTAATCCTTTGTCTATTAGTTGCTGACGAATTTCAGGAATTTGTATTTTTTTGATAGCTTGTATCATCTCATCAATACTGGTGCCGTCAATGTATAAAACTGCATCACCTCCTACCTCTGGAATCGCCGAGTTAAAGCAAGTAATCACCGGACACCCACAGGCCATTGCTTCAATAATTGGCAGTCCAAATCCTTCATAAAGAGAAGGATAAACTAAGGCAATTGCACCCGAATAAGCGGTTTTTAAATCCTGATCATCTAATTTTAAGACATAGGTGGTAATATTTGGAGCTAATTTCGATAATTCTGGCTCTAACTCTAAATCACCACCGACACAAACCACTGCTAAATTATTATTTTCAGGTAAATTATTCCAAGCTTCAAAGAATAATTTGACATTTTTATAACCCTTGAGACTAATGCGGGAACCAACGATGAGAAAATAGGGTTTTAAAATCTGGTATTTTTGCTTAAAACCATCGATTTCTTGAGCTATACTTCGAGAAAATTCTTGGCTGACTCCATTATAAACAACATCAATTTTATCCTGGGTAATGTGGGGATAAAACTTAACTAAATCCTTGGCAGTATTAGCTGATATGGTAATATAACGAGACGCATACAAAATACTGTAGTGTTTTTCTTGCCATTCTGGTTGATTTAAATCCGCTTCTAGGACTTCAGGTATCATATCATGAACCATGAGAACTGCGGGAGTGAATAAAGGCGTTGTATAATAGGTGGAAATAAATAAACTTGCTTGCAGCTGATCGCAGATTGCTTGAATTTTTCTAGTATCCTCTCCACTATGATTATAATCGTAGGCTTCTAATAACCAATATTTTAAGTTTTTTAGTCTCGGTGCGGTTTGATTTCTATCTAAAATAATAATATGTTGACCAAATTCTGAGTTACTCCATTCTTGTAGAATTGAATACCAAACTCTCGCTATTCCTCCTTGGTTAATTTGAAAAATAACGCCATCAATTACAACAATAGGTTTTCTCTGCTCGGACATAGATTGAATTACTTGTAAGTTTTCTCGCTCATCTTCAGTTAAGGGTACACCTAGATCATGATTAACTTCTAAATCACTAATTTCCCCACGCTGTACTTGATAGTTTTTACACAATTGATTATTCTTTTGCTGTTCTAATTTATCAGTTCTTTGATCAATAATATAGAGATATTTCTCTTGAAACTTTTGAACAATTTCTTGCTCTTTTTCTGAAGAAGGACTATCGATCACAGTAATTTCTAATTCTCCATTTTGATAGAAAATTTGTATTAATAAATCCTCTAGGCATCCCCGAATAAGCTCGGCTAAATTATCGGCAAAAACAGGGGTGAGAACTTTGATTTTATTAACCAATTTTTGATCGTGACTGCTGACTCCGACATAAGCGAATAGTGGACGATTTACCTTCCTCTGGACTGAAAAGGTCATTAACACAGTAACATTTACTAGCTGCCTTGCCTTCACTAGCGGGGAATATTTACCCCGACAATTGCTACTTTCTGGGGATATCGGGGGAAGCGCCCAGAATCTGAGCTGCTTCCCCTATCTTGACTAATCTTTTGCCTTGACAAGACCCAGTTAAAAAGGCCAACCTAGCTAGGTTGAATGAGATTATTTAAGCCATAAAGCACTTTAGCGGTGATAATCTTATCCTGATCGGTAAGTTCTTCTAACACCTCTTTTCCCTGGACTAAATAGCCAAAAACCGAATAACGACCATCCATGAGATTAAACCCAGGAGGAGTTAATTCATTATCGAATTTAAAGAAAAAGAATTGCGAGGAACCCCCATTAGGATTAGTATCCGGACGCGCTAGGGCCAATGCACCGAAAGCGTTAAAAGGTAAGGCGAGACTGGGTAAGTAAATCCCTAATTCTTCGAGAGTATTGCCATAAACTGGTTCTTCTTCTCCTTTAATCAAAATTTCTAGGGGAATAGAGCGATATTGCTTAGTTTTAGGGTCAATAAATCCCTCTTCGGCACCAACGGGATCCCCGGTTTGGACAACGAAATTATCTTCGCTGCGAATGAAGGGTAAACCATCATAAAAACCCCGTTGGACTAAATCCACAAAGTTACCCCCATTAATCGGAGCGCTGTAACCATCGACAACGATAGTTAAATCTCCTTTGGTGGTCTGCATCTCTACGGTGGCGCGTCCTCGCAATTGCGGCAAGTTAGCGTATTCTGGGGGAACGTTAAAGGGAAAACCCACCACCATTAATTCTTCTAAAGCGGTGATATTATTGAGCAATTCCCGTCTGGTTGACCAAACTGCCTCTTTATCCTTCGCTTCTACGGCCGTATCGAGGTCTGCCACTCCCGTTTTGAGTTTTTCGATTAATTCCTCCCCTTGGCTTTTACTTGCTTCGGGAACACTATCTAAGATAGCCTTGCTTTTGGTAGAAAGGGCATAATTGGCATCCTTGACATCTTTTTTAATCGGACTCCAACGTTTGGCCCGCAGATGTTTGGCAATATCTTCGATCGATTGTTGCACTTGGCGAATTGGTTTATTATCTATGGGTAAGGCATTGCGTAAAATAGCGGTGGGATCCGTTACCGCATCACCCTGAGCAAGCACAGCTAAAGCAGGAGCAGTCCCCTTAACCGTGAACAGACTTAAGATTAAAAATAGTGCTAGGGCAATACTAGCACCGCTTTTTAAGAAAAATTTGCCCGATTCCCGTAATCTTGTCTTTATTTTCATATTTTGGTCGGTTCCTCAATGGCCATACCTATCCAAAATACTTGTAGGCTTTTAGCGGATCCCTTGTCAATAGGTGAGAAAACCGATCGAAGCCATTATCAGTTATCAGTTATCAGTTATCAGTTATCAGATGTGAGTTTTCAGTTCACCGATTACTGTTTACTGAAAAAAGGCTCCCCACTTCCCCAATTCCCCACCTCCCCAATTCCCCACCTCCCCAATTCCCCACCTCCCCAATTCCCCACCTCCCCACTTCCCCACCTCCCCACCTCCCCACCTCCCCCATCTCCCCACCTCCCAATTCATAATTTATAATTCATAATTCCTACTCCCTTTTTTATCTTTTATGACTATCATTGTCGATTATCGCTTTCCTCCCGCTATTAATGCCGAAAAACAGGCAAAAACGATCGCTATCGGTCAAACCGCCGGCACTTGGAGCGAGCGCCACAGTCATCGTCAAGAGCAGCTGCAACAACACCTAGGGGAAGTGGTGGGGATCAGGGAGGAAGCCGACGGTTATAAGGTGGCTAGGGTGCGTTTTCCCCAGATAAACGTTGAAAATGACATCGCCAGTCTTTTAACGATGATTTTCGGCAAATATTCCATGGCTGGAGCCGGAAAAGTGGTGGGGGTGTATCTCCCCGAAACCTACGGCACGAAAGCCAAGGTGGGAATCACAGGAATTAGGCAACGTTTGGGGGTTTATGATCGACCTCTAGTCATGGCAATTTTTAAACCCGCTTTAGGACTATCGGCCCAAGATCACGCCGATATCCTGCGAGAAGTGGCTTTTGCGGGCTTAGACGTGATTAAAGATGATGAAATCATGGCGGATCTTCCCGTGGCTCCCACCCACGAGCGCCTAGATTGTTGTCGCCTGGTTTTGGAGGAAGTGCGGCAGCAAACCGGTAGAAATGTTCTCTATGCGGTCAATGTCACTGGAAAAGCGGACGAATTGCAGAGAAAAGCCCGTTTATTAGTGAAACATGGGGCTAATGCCCTGTTATTAAACGTTCTTACCTACGGGTTTTCCGTTTTAGAAGCTTTAGCCAGTGATCCGGCGATCGATGTGCCTATTTTCGCCCATCCTGCCTTTGCTGGAGCGATGTGTGCCGGTAGCGATACGGGATTAGCCTATTCTGTGGTTTTGGGGACGATGATGGCCCACGCAGGAGCCGATGCGGTGCTATATCCCGCCGCTTATGGTAGTTTACCCTTCGACCCCCAGGAGGAGGGCAAAATTCGCGATATTTTGCGCGATAGAAACGTTTTTCCGGTTCCCTCGGCCGGCATTCGTCCAGGTATTGTTCCCCAGGTACTTGGGGACTACGGACGTAATGTTATCCTCAATGCGGGAACTGGAATTATGGACCACCCATCGGGACCGGCCAGTGGTGTGAGGGCTTTTTTTGAAGCTTTAGCCAGAATAGAAGCGGGTGATTCTTTTGATCCCGCCAATTTGCCCGAAGGAGCCTTAAAACAGGCAATTCTAGAGTGGGGTTAAGCTCAATTCTTTCAATGCACTATATAGGGTTTGCGGCAAAAAGTTTTTCTTGGGGGCAGGGTGTGGGGTGTGGGGTGTGGGGTGTAGGGTTTTACCGATTTTCAGGTGGTCAACTACCCAATTTTCAGGGAAAAAGTACCTGAATTTTCCCCCTGATCACTCCCATATCCGGTACTTTTTGATTGACAAAAGGTCTAAAAGTCTTACCCAACAAGGTTTTTAGATTTATTCAGCAAACCCTATATAGACATTTTGTCAAGCATTTTTCAGAAAAATTAACAAATAACTTCCCGTTTTAGATAGGGTTGCAGCACTTCCGGCACTTTTACCGTCCCGTCCGGCTGTTGATAATTTTCTAGGATAGCAGCCATAGTACGACCGATCGCTAATCCCGAACCGTTGAGGGTGTGGACAAAATTAGTGCCTTTTTGCCCTTTTTCTTTAAAGCGAATATTTGCCCGTCGTGCTTGGAAGTCTCTAAAATTAGAACAACTGGAAATTTCCCGATAGGTATTAGCCGAAGGTAGCCACACTTCTAAGTCATAACATTTGGCTGCCGAAAAACCCAAGTCACCGCTACACAATTCAATCACCCGATAGGGCAACTGTAAAGCTTGCAGGATTGCCTCCGCATTAGCGACTAAACTTTCATGTTCCTGAGCAGAAGCGTCAGGATGGACGATTTTGACCATTTCCACCTTATTAAATTGATGCAAACGGATCAAGCCCCTCGTATCTTTGCCATAGCTGCCCGCTTCTCGACGAAAACAAGGGGTATAGGCACAGTGTTTGATCGGTAATTGCTCCGATGAGAGGATTTCATCGCGATAGAGGTTAGTTACTGGTACTTCTGCCGTTGGTGCTAACCAAAGCTCATCATCTCGACATTTAAAGCTTTCTTCCGCGAATTTTGGCAGTTGTCCCGTCCCGCGCAGGGAGTCACTATTAATCAGAATTGGCGGTAAAACTTCTGTATAACCGGCGACAATATGGCGATCAAGCATAAAATTAATTAAAGCTCTTTCTAGGGCTGCCCCGAGCGCGATAAGATTAACAAAACGACTCTGGGCGATCTTTACTGCCCGTTCAAAGTCTAAAATGCCCAATTTTTCCCCAATTTCCCAGTGAGGCAAAATATTCGGGTTGGTGGGTTTATATTCCTCTCCCCAGCGTCTGACTTCGACATTTTCCCGTTCATCCTTACCGATGGGAGTGGTTTCACTGGGTAAATTGGGTAAATCTAAGATTTTTTGGTCAATAGCCGCTTTAATTGCTTTTTCCTGCGGTTCTAATTGAGCTAGTTTACTTTTAATCTCGTTTCCTTCTGTTTTCAGCACCAAAATTTCGGGACTGTTGGCATCGCTGCCACTTTTAACTTTTTGTCCCACCAGTTTACCGATTTCGTTCCCCCGGCCCTGTAAACTGCTGCGTTCTAACTCTAAAGCCTTCTGTTGTTGATTTAACTGGAGAATAGGGGCAATATCATAACTACCTCCCCGACTATCTAAGCGTTTCTGTACTTCCTCTGGATTTTCTCTAATTTGCTTTAGGTCTAACATGGTAAGTGGGTGGGTGGAATTAAATATAAGATGAACGGAGAACGTAGGTTGGGTTGAAGCATGAAACCCGACGCCCGCTCATGTTACGCTACCGCTAACCCATCCTACAAATAATTGTGCCTCCCTACTTACAAGTCAGTAAAAAATAAAAATTAAGTGGGGGAGTCGGGGAATTGGCAGCCTGAGGGGAAATGTTCTCAACCCCTAACCAATGGTCAATAATAACTCAAAACTTAACTAAAATATCGGTTAAAAGCCGCCGGTAAAATTAGCGGCAGCGGAAACTGGGGTATATTTAATTTTGGTGTCTGGAGTTAAGTCTCATGCTCAAATATCTGCCTGTTAAATTCCTGCGTTTTTTAGCGATTAGCTGTCTTGTCACGTTAATTTCTCTAGGATTTGACCGTTTACACCCCGTTAAAGCTAATCCCACCCTCATAGCTCAAAATGCTTGGGCCGGGGCCTCCTTCCCTGTGGAAAACTTTCAAACCTATACCTCTGGTTTCGGTTATCGTTCCTCTCCCATGGATGGCAGTCAACAATTTCATGCCGGGTTAGATCTGGCCGCACCCTTGGGCAGTTATATTCGCAATTGGTGGGCCGGCAGAATCGTCGAATTATCCGATCATACAGGCTGTGGCACCATGATTAAGATGCAATCCGGTCAATGGACACATATTTATTGTCATCTCATGGGTTCGGTTCAATCCGATAGCCGCGGTACTTTTTTGATTGACATGGAAGGAGGAATTGTCCTTACTCTCGGTCAGGATATACCGGCAGGGGCGCGCATGGCTAGAGTGGGAATGACAGGACGCACCACCGGACCACACCTGCACTGGGGACTGATGTACGGCAATCAATACGTTGACCCCGCTTTGGTTTTAAATGCTATGTACGGTTCTAATCCTTCGGGTAATAGTTAAGAGGAAGGGGAAATTAGAGAATCTGCGATCGCATTCTGTTGAGAAAAAACATCGCTGCCCAGATTTAGTGAATAACGAGGGACACTGCTAAAATTAAGCTGATCGATTCAGGTATATCCAGATAAAATGCGAATATTAACCCTTGTACCGGGAGGAATTAGCAATCAACTGCTGTTTTTTCCCACTCTAGAAACCCTCCAGCAAACTTACCCCCAAAGCAGCATTGATGTTTTGGTCGAACCTAGGGCAAAAGCTGCCTATCGTCTCTGTCCCCAGGTTAAGGAAGTGCTTTTATTTGACTATCGAGATCAGTACGGATTAGCGGATTATTTAAATATTTTGGGAGTAATTCGGGACCGGGAGTACGAAATCGCCATTAGTCTCACCAATCGTCCTGCTATCAATCTTTTACTCTGGTTAAATGGTGTCCCTAACCGTATAGGCTATGAAAATAATGGCAGCTGGTTCTTATCGCAACAAGTACCCCGGCCAACGGAAGGCTATCTAGCGGATAATTATCAGGCACTGGTCAAAGGGTTAAAGATTGCTCCACCCTGTCCACCTTTAAAACTAACCTTGAATCGCGATGATATCGATTGGGCCGAAATGGAGCAGCAACGCCTCAATATCAAGGATAGCGGCTATATTCTCCTCTACGCTGGCGGTAGCGATCTGAGCATCAGCCAAGGACTGGAAACGCTTTATCCCCTAGAGAGTTGGCTAGAAATTATCCAAGGTATTCGCCATCAACAACCAGATTTGCCAATTGTAGCGATCGAGGGAGAGCTGGATGAAGCTTGGGTTTTAGCGCTCAAAGCCATGGATAATAACTTAAAAGTGTCCAGAACGGCCGATATCGGTAAAATGGCGGCCATGATCGCTGGTGCCAATTTATTGTTAGCTACCGAAAGTGTCCCTTTACAGTTAGCCGTGGCCGTGGGAACCTATACCCTCTCTCTGCTGGTTCCTTCGTTGTCTAAGAGAGTTTTACCGAGCGGGGGAGAGCGTCATCGATATATTGAAGCTAATACGGGAAAAGTCGCCGATATTACTCCCGAAACTGTCTTGAAAAAGATTTGGGGCAGGTAAAGAATCGGGTTTCGATCGCTTTTCTCTTGGCTCGAAACCCGAAAAAAATCAGCATCAAGGCTCAATTTTGCGATTGAGATAACTGACTTTTCAACGATTCTAGGGAGGCCCAACGACCATCGATGGCAGTATTTTCCGGAAGAAAAAAATCCGGTGGTTGACAATTGGCTCCGCAGAGTTGACGGGGGGGTAAAGTTAGACACAACTGCTCGTATAACCACATTTGCGGGTCAAAATCCCCGTTAGGATCGAGAGTTTCCGAGAGGTCTTCGTAGGCTATTTCTCGCTCTAGAGGATAGGAGTGATCGTAGTCTTTATTTTTGTCTAGCCAGATTAATTCGGAAGTGTTTAATTGCAGACGATGATTATATTGTTGTAAACAGCGATCGCAGGTTAAGGTGACGATGGTTTCTGCTTTCACCGATACTTCCAAAAAATTGCCCCCATGTCTAACCAGCAAGGTCCCCCGCACTGGTGTCAAGGTTTCTAGACCGGGGATAAAATTATCGATGATGATGACTCTTTGTCGATCAGGAGATTTGAGGAGGTGGGGGATAAAAATAGTTTCCATAGATAACTCCTGTATCATTTATCGGTTATCGGGTGTCAACTGCGTTAGCGAGTAACGCCACCATAATTGCTCGGTGACAATCTTTACTTATATCAGCTTATCGCAGACTGACCTCTAGAGACATAGACCAGTCCTAGACTGTGGGGTGTGGGGTGTGGGGTGTGGGGTGTGGGGTGTGGGGTGTGGGGTGTGGGGTGTGGGGTGTGGGGTGTGGGGTGTGGGGTGTGGGAAAAATAAATAAAAATAATCTCCTGTCTCCTGTATTTGACAGGCTGTCTGTTGATCGAGCGAGAAAGTTTCCTCAGAATTGGGAGTATATGCACAAAGATACTCCTATGTCAACGGTTTTGAAAAATTTTCTTCCTCGCCTCGGTGGATTGGTTATGGTTGCACTGCTCTGCTCGCTTGTGCTGGGGGGATGGCCTCGGCAGGGAAAAGCGGCTCAATCAGTACATTTATCCTACTGGTTGCGATCGGGAATTGAACAACTAGAGGCAGGTAATTATCAGCAAGCTTTGCAGGATTTCAATCAGTCGATCGAACGGGAAAATAACTTGGCCCTAGCCTACAGTAATCGCTGTTTAACTGAGATTTATTTGCAGGATTATCTCCACGCTTGGCAGGACTGCACCCGCTCTTTACAACAGCAATCCGATAATTATCTAGCCCATTTCCATCGGGGTTTAGCTTTTTATCGTTTGGGAGATTATCCACAGGCGCTGACCGATTATAACCAGACTATCCGGTTAAAACCCAGCTATTATCAAGCCTACTATAATCGGGGTTTAGTTCAGGCAGCCATGAAAAATTATCCCCTTGCCCTAGCTGATTTTAATCAATCCTTGCGTCAAATTACTAACTGGCAACCCGACACTTTAGCCACTATTTATAATGATCGAGGTTTATCTCATTTAGCCCTCCACAATTTTACCTCAGCCAAAGCGGATTTTAATCAAGCTCTCCGGTTAAATAAAAATAACGCTTCAGCCTACTATAATCTAGCTTGTACCGCTCACCAATTAGGTGAATACGACCGCTCGATCGCTCATTTAAATCAGGCGATTGCCATCGATCCTTTTTATGCCGATGCTTATATTAGAAGGGGATTACTGCGGCATCAATTGGGTTATTATCAATCAGCTTTAGCGGATTTAAATCAAGGAGCCAATCACCTCTATCAACAGGGATTGCACCACAATTATCAGCAAATCCTCGCCCTCATCGAGCAGATTCACCAACAGTTACTTTCCTTACCATCTCCCATTGTTTAAAAGAGCGATCAATATTATAAAGGAAAGCGCTTCATGGCTGTGACGGCGAGACGGGCATTATCTTTAAGGACTGGAGAAACCCGGGGAATTTGGGGAATTTGCCAGAGAACATCGACGGTGCGCCGTAATAATCGCACTAGATCTCCCTCATCGAGACTGGTATTTTCGCACAATTCCGGCCAAGATGTCCCCTGGGCCCAACGGGAGGCAATCCCCATCAGTTGGGTTTCTAACCAGACGGGAATAGTGATATCGTAGCGAGATTGAGCTTGATAGAGTAAACGGCGAACTTCTCGCAGACCGGGGGAATTTCCCTCTCCTTGCCGCAAAATATCGATAACTTCTGGCACAGGCGGGTAATTGCACCAAGTATCGGGGCGAGGGGGTTCCGTAATCATGGCGCTGATGGCGGCGGCTAGTTGGCTAGGAGTCAATCTGTCCAAATCTCCGGACATCATCGCTAATCCTAACCAGAGTTCATTTTCCCCGCGAATAGTGGCCGCCGCTTCTCCGAGGGGAGTGGGCAAATAACCCTCTAATGCTTGGAATTCTCGCAAAATCTCGATTAGATTCAGAAATTCTTCCCAGTAGTAGGATTTACGCGATTGTTGTTTTTGGTATTTAATCTGGGTCTTGTGTAACTTATCGCGAGCAATCTCTCGATCGTAGTATAATTTCATCAATCGCCCCGGATTTTTGCGTTTTTGCAGGGGATGAGCGGCAATTTGACTATTGATAATTTCAATTTTTTGTGCCTGTGTTTCCAGTTCCACCACCGGTGGGATGCCCTGCACTTGTTGGGGGATGAAATCGGCGATCGCCTGAGTATTTTCCTCACCCTTGCGCCACCCCCCTAGGGAAACTGCTGCTAGGGAAGGGGGGATCAGTTCGCCTAATTCCGCGGGAGCGAGAAAACCTCGATCGATCTCGCTAATATCGGCATAGGCGGCTAAATACCAGCGATTATCACTGCCTAAACAAACAAGAGTTCGCACTTGACCAGCGCCGTGCAGGGTATTGACAAAGATAGCGGGGACGGGGACGGGGACCTTAATATGTTTGCCCTTGAGATGGAGGATGATTCCGACGGGAATATTCGGCAATTTTAGATGTATTTCCTGTCTTTTCTGGGCCTCTGACTGACTAGCGATGATTTTATACAGTCTTTCTTCTTCCCGCAGTCTTTCCCGTAGCTTTTCGTAACTGAAGACCTGCTCCCGCTCGATACCGGCTAACTCCATATCCAACTTAGCTAATTCGGTGGTTAAGGCGGTAATCTGTTGTCGTTCGGGGCTTAACTTCAAACGAGCGAGATATTCGGCGAAACTGCGCTCTAAGAGGTCTTTGGCCTCCTCTAGACTGTGTTTTTGCAGGAGATTTAAGACCATGCCGTAACTGGGCGCAAAACAGCTTTGCAGGGGTTCCGGTTGGGCGGTGGCCAGAAAAGCCGCTTCTTTTGCCCCTTCAAAGGGCGTTTGTACTGTCACCACATGGCCCACCGCGTCCATTCCCCGGCGACCCGCCCGGCCGGCAATCTGGACAAATTCCGAGGGAGTCAGCATACTATGGCCATCATCGGTGCGTTTGGAGAGGGCCGAGATAACGGTGGTGCGGGCGGGCATATTAATCCCGGCCGAGAGGGTAGCGGTGGCAAAAACCACCTTAATTAAACCGGCTTCAAAGAGTTGTTCGACTAATTCTTTCCAGAGGGGTAAAATCCCGGCATGGTGAACACCACAGCCCCGGGTGAGGGGTTCCACTTGGTCGGCGCGCACCAATTGGGAAGCACTGGCCAGGAATTCAAATAGTTGATTTTTCGTCTCGGGGTCGGCGGTTAAGAGGCTGAGGAGTTGCTCGTCAGACTGGGGGTTATTAGCGAAAAAAGCCAGTAATTTCTGGTGTAGGGGCGGATTTTCGACGGCAAAGAAGGAAATGGTCAGTTCTTGCAGATTGGGATTATCTTCCAGGAAGAAAATGAGTAAACGGTAGTAAATGGCTCTAGCTTCTTCTGGATTAACGAGATTGAGGTTTTTTAGCTCTCGAATCGCCTGATCGCAACCTTTGCGGCTGAAAATGACGTAAATAGCCGGGAGCATATCCTTGTCCCGCAGAGTGGTGACAATGGAGGCGATGGTGGGACAATCTTCTCGTTTTAAGCGTCGGGGTTTGCCGTGGCCGACTTTTGAGCGTAGTTTCGGGTTAACTTTGCTCTGTTTTGGGTCGAGCAGCGGGAATAATCCCTCTTTATTGGCGAAATAAAAGCGCAGGGGGACGGGGCGAAAATCGGAGTTAATTAGCTCGCAGCTGGAGGTCTGCTGATTGTCGCCGGGTTGGGGCAGTTGCCGCACCCAGTTAATCCAGTCGGTGAGTTCCCCCGGGTTGCCAATGGTGGCGGAGAGGGCCACTAATTGGATACTAGGGGGACAGTAGATAATTGATTCTTCCCAAACGGTGCCGCGACCTCGATCGCTGATATAGTGACATTCATCGAGAACCAGGGTTTCCACGTTTTCTAGGGAAGTGCCTACCTGACCGATCGGGGTCTTATACAGCATATTGCGAAAAATTTCTGTAGTCATGACTACAATTAATGCTGAAGGATTGATCACCACATCGCCGGTAATCAATCCCACTTCGGCAAAGAGCAGCGGGGAATCCTCATCGCCATCGGTGGGGGTGCGACCGAATTTTTCTTGAAAATCCCGGAATTTTTGGTTAGAAAGAGCTTTCAGGGGAGTGGTGTAGAAAACCCGTTTGCCCCTTTCTAGGGCGCGATAGATAGCGTATTCTCCGATTAAAGTTTTGCCGGAACCCGTGGGAGCGCAGACGACCACTGATTTACCGGCAGCAAGAGCGGCGATCGCCGAGTGCTGGAAGTCGTCGAGTTTAAAGGGAAAAATGGTTTTGAGATTCAAAGAAGTAGGGTTAAGGGACTCTTTCACGTCAAGTCTAAGAGGAGAAATTTTTTTAATTGTGGCTATTCTGGCTGGCTTTTTTGATTCTAGTCGAAAAAGGCGTACTTCTAGAAACTAGGGACAAGCTTAACCTTTGGGGGTGATGCCCAATCCCATCATACTTCATTTTTATCAGAAATGCTGTAAGCTAAGAGGTATTTAAACCGCTTATTCTTAGATTAGCCGAATCTCTCCCAATCCCTTTACTGTTGACTCTTGCCTCTTGCCTCGTCTCAACAAGCAATTTAAATTACGAACAGCTTATCACTAATAATTGTATCTCTATTTTCTCCTTAACTTGATTACTTATACTGACTGATGATGATTAAATTTTCTACTGAAGACTGTCTAGTTTTAGTTGTTGATGATGTGGGCAAAAATCTCCAATTAGCTGTGGAGATTCTTGATTCTGCTGGTTATGCCACCAGTTTTGCTAGTAGTGTTAAACAGGCAATAGAACGAGTAAAAACTGCTAATCCTGACCTAATTCTTCTTGACTTAATGATGCCAGATATGGGGGGAATAGAACTTTGTCGAAGACTAAAAACTGACACTTTATACGCTCATATACCAATTATCTTTGTGACAGATAGTAAGGAAAAAGAAGATATTATCAATGCTTTTAATTCTGGGGCTGTGGACTATGTAAATAAACCATTTCATAGTTGGGAACTGTTAGCCAGAGTTAAAATTCATCTAGAACTAAAAAAGACTCAAGAAGAACTGAAAAATATCAATTCTCAACTAGAAAAGCTAGTCAGAACTGATAGCCTAACTGGGGTAAATAATCGTCGAGAGATTCTCTACTTAGGTGAGAAAGAATTTCAACGATGTCGTCGTTATCATCGTTATTTTTCGGTTCTATTCATCGATATCGACCATTTTAAACATATTAACGATACCTTTGGTCATACCCTGGGAAACAAAACTTTAATTACTGTCGCTGGGGCAATTAAAACCTGTCTGCGTCAAGTGGATAGTTTTGGGCGCTTTGGGGGCGAGGAATTTGTCGCTATTCTCCCAGAAACTAATCTTGAAGATGCTGCTACCACAGCCCAGCGCATTTGTCAAGTAATTAACAA
Organism: Microcystis aeruginosa NIES-843; assembly: GCF_000010625.1. Classification (NCBI taxonomy): domain Bacteria; kingdom Bacillati; phylum Cyanobacteriota; class Cyanophyceae; order Chroococcales; family Microcystaceae; genus Microcystis; species Microcystis aeruginosa. Next base: position 1,156,427 of record NC_010296.1, on the reverse strand, counting down.
GTTAAATATTGAACTTGCTCAACAAAAAGTGCGAGTTACTGCTAGTATCGGTGTGGCAACATTTAGCCCTCAAGATAATAATCTGGAAGAGGTGATCGAGCGGGCTGATCATGCCATGTTCGCCGCTAAAAATCAAGGTAGAAATCGAGTTAGTTTAGGTAAAACAGTATGAAAAATTTGTTATTTATTCTTGGTTTTTTGCTCTTAGGTGTAGCCCCAAGTTTTAGCGCCGATCTCGATACGATTATACGCCGGGGAAAATTAATTGTCGCTGTCAAAAATAATCTCCCTCCCCTCGCTTTCCTTGATTCTCAGGGCAATCTGCAAGGATTGGAAATCGACATCGCTAAACGTCTAGCTGAAGAAATTCTCGGTTCTGATACTGCTATTATTCTCAAACCCGTTAGTAATCAAGAACGTTTACAGGTGGTTATTGATGATCGAGTAGATTTTGCGATCGCTCGTGTGGCGATTACTCCCGCACGTCAGCGCTTAGTGGATTTTAGCCCCTTTTATTACCTCGATAGCAGCGGTTTTGTGACGAAAAACCTGCTATTTCAGCGTTTAGAAGACCTAGCTAACTCTAGAATCGCCGTACTCAACGGCTCGACGACAATCGCCCTTGTGCGTTCCCATTTACCTAAGGCTACCCTGCGCGGGGTTGCTTCCTATCAAGAAGCTTTAAATTTACTGGAAACGGGGGAAATAGACGCTTTTGCGGCTGATAATAGCCTTTTAACTGGTTGGGTGCAGCAATTCCCCAATTATCGTCAATTACCGATCCAGTTGGGTGCGATCGCTCTAGGAGTCGTTCTCCCTAAAGGTTTACAGTACCAAAGTCTCCGAGAACGCGTCAATCAAGCGATCGAGCGGCTAGAATCCACCGGCTGGTTAGTAGAACGGGTGAACTATTGGGGCTTACCCCTGAGAATTCGGGAAATGGGGAGATAGGGTGATGGGGTGTGGGGTGTGGGGTGTGGGGTGTAGGGTGTGGGGTGTGGGGTGTGGGGTGTGGGGTGTGGGGTGTGGGGTGTGGGGTGTGGGGTGTGGGGAGAAAAAAGCTGATAACTGACAACTGATAACTGACAACTGATAACTGACTAAATCCTGCTATAATCTGAGTGAATAAGTATAAAAATATTAATTGCTCGATCGCTAATTATGGAAGATACCCTGCCGCTTATTTACGTTTCTGGATTGCTAATTTTCGTGATTGGTTTAGGAATTTTTGTCATCGTGCAAATCTTTAAAACCCGCCGAGTGGAAGGAACCTTTAACAAGCTACAAAAGAAATTGCAAAAAGAAAAAGGTACAGCTAAAGAATACTATGAATTAGGGAGTCTTTATCTCGATAAAAAACTCTATGTTCAAGCATTGAGTTTACTACAAAAGGCTTTAAAAATCTCTGAGGAAGAAAGCATCGAACCAGAAAATCAAGCCCTAATCTACAATGCGATCGGTTTTTCCTATTTTGCTCAAGAACAATTAGAATTAGCGATTCGTAACTACAAAGAAGCCATTAAACTTTATCCTCAATACTCGATCGCTCTCAATAATCTTGGCAATGTTTACGAAAAGAAACAAATGGCTAAAAAAGCTCTCGAAACCTACGAAGAAACTCTCAAATTTGATCCTAATAACACCGTGGCGAAAAAGCGAGCCGAATCCCTGCGTAAACGCTTCGCTGAATCGAAATAGTTTTGACTACTATCAAATTCTTTTTAGAGAGCGAAGATTCTTCGATCTCTTTCTTTATTTCAAGCCATAAAACAAGACAATTAAACTAGGGGTTAAAATCGTCAAAATTAAATTTAGGGGCGCACCCAAACGGGTAAAATCGAGGAATTTATAGCCGCCAGGTGCATAAACCATGGTGTTAGTTTGATAGCCAATTGGTGTTAGATAACTATTAGAAGCAGCAAAGGTGACAGCATACATAAAAGCCAAAGGATTTAAACCCAAAGTTTTCGCCACTTCCACGGCGACGGGAATCATTAAAACCACGGCGGCGTTATTAGAGAGGATTTCGGTTAAAACTGAAGTAATTAGATAGAAAAAAACTAAGATCCAAAACCCCGAAAGATTGCCGCCGATAGCCACTAAATTATCTGCCAACCATTTAGTCGTTCCCGAGTTATCCATGGCAGTACCCAGGGGAATTAAACCCGCTAATAAAAAGATAATATCCCAACGAATGGAACCATAGACTTCCCCCGGTTTTAGACAGCCAGTAATTACCATTAAAACCACCCCAACTAAACTGGTGACGAGAATCGGTTGAATATCAAAAGCAGCAATAATAATCACCAACAAAGTAATCATTAAAGCAATAATGCCTTTATCCTGTCGCAATGATTCGATCTCTTTTTCTTCTAAGACTAATAATTCTCGCGTGGTTTGTAAACCAATAAAACTCTGTTTTGGTCCCTGAACCAAGAGCAAATCGCCAAACTTTAAAGGAATTTTCCCTAATCTTCCTTGCAGTAATTCTGAACCACGCCGAATCGCTAAAACCGTTGCGTTATAACGCTGACGGAATTTCAAATCTTTTAAAGTTGTCCCAATTAAACGGGAATTAGAGAGAAGCAAAACCTCGGCTAATTTTTCCTCACCTGTAGTAATTGTCGATTCAATATCTCCTTTCTGAAATTTGACATCGGCAAAGATTTCTAAGCCTCGTTCATCTTTAATTTTTAATAGTTCTTCTCGACTACTGTGAACGATTAAAATGTCGCCAGCATTGAGAACTTTATCAGCTAAAGGTTGGGGTAAATGTACCTTATTTCTGATTAATTCCAACACATCAAAATTAAACTTTCTTTGTAGTCCACTTTGGGATAAAGTTTGACCGATAAGATTAGAACGAGGGGTAATAATTACCTCACTCAGATATACTTTAGAACCATAATCATCCTCTAAAAATTCCCCGGTGGAAGATTTGCGATCGGGTAGTAATTTCGGGGCAAAAATTGTTAAATAAATCAAACCTGCCAAAAAAGTTACTAATCCTAAAGCAGTGAATTGAAATAAGCTAAATTCCCCATAACCCAGCTTGGCAGAAATACCACTAGCGAGAATGTTAGTAGAAGTTCCTACCACGGTAATCATCCCCGCTAAAACCGTGGCGTAGGAAAGGGGAATTAATAACTTAGAAGGGGAAATTTTTTGTTTTTTACACCAATCTTCAACGATAGGTAAAAAGATCGCCACCACTGCCGTGTTATTAATAAAAGCACTAATCGGCCCCACTAATGCCCCTAAGACAAATACCTGTTGGTGGGGATTTTTGCCCCCCCAAACCAGCAAGCGATCGCGAATTACTTGAATCACTCCCGTGCGGGTAATTCCAGCACTAAGCACAAACATCGCCATCACCGTCACCGTGGCAGAATTACTAAATCCGGCGATACCTTCTTCGGGAGTAACTAAACCCAAAAGAATGAGGACAATAGCCACGCATAAAGCGGTTAAATCTACCGGTAGCCATTCTGCCACGAAAGCGACTAAAGCAACGACTAAAACCGTTAAAGTCAGAATAATTGGTGTTGGCATTGATTTATTTTTTCGTCATGAACCAGCGAATAAATAACTTCTCCAACTCAATCCAAACAAACATTAAGGCACTAAATCCAAAACAGATTAATAATTCTGTGCCACTAATCCATTGAGTACCGAAGAAGCTTTGTAGGGGAGGAGCATAAATTAACAACAATTGTAGGATCGTTGTCAAGCCCACGGCAGCAATAATGTAAGGATTAGAGAAGGGATTCATTTGCACAGCTAACTGGGTATGGGAACGCACCGCCAAAGCATGACCCATTTGTGCTAAACAGAGGGTAGTAAATACCATGGTTTTCCAACGTCCGGGATCTCCGATTTCGGGAGTTGCTTGAGTATATCGGTAAGCCCAGTACATCATAATAATGGTGAGAATGGCAAAGACGATGCCGATGCGAATCATATACCAACCCAAACCGCGGGCGAAAATGCTTTCCCGGGGGCTAAAAGGTGGACGTTTCATCACATTAGGTTCGGCGGGTTCCATTGCCAGAGCAAGAGCCGGTAAACCGTCGGTGACAAGGTTCATCCAGAGGATTTGCAAGGGAGAAAGGGGTACACCGCCTAAACCGAGCAGAGGAGCCGCTGCAATCGTTAAAACCTCGCCAATATTACTGCCGAGAATGTATTTAATAAAGCGCCGAATGTTACTGTAAACCACGCGCCCTTCTTCGGTGGCGGCGACGATGGTGGCAAAATTATCATCTAGCAAAATCATATCACTGGCTTCTTTGCTGACATCGGTTCCCGTAATCCCCATGGCGATACCGATATCCGCTTGTTTTAGTGCCGGAGCATCGTTCACCCCGTCCCCCGTCATGGCGACGAATTTGCCCCGTTTTTGCAAAGCTTGGACGATTCTCAGCTTATGTTCGGGAGAAACGCGAGCATAGACGCTAACACCATCTACCTCTCCCTCTAGGTCATTCTGAGACATTTTTTCTAATTCTTTACCCGTGATTACTCGCTCCCCGGGGGCAGCAATGCCTAATTCAATGGCGATCGCCTTGGCCGTTAATTGGTGATCTCCGGTAATCATAATCGGACGAATTCCCGCTTGACGACAGAGGGCAACCGCTTCTTTAACTTCTTTGCGGGGTGCATCGAGCATTCCCACCAATCCCAACCAAACCAGGGATTGTTCCTCACTATCTTCTCTTTCCGCTTCTGGCACTTCTGTCATCGGTTTATAGGAAAAACCTAAAACTCGTAGGCCATTACCCGCCATTTCGTCATTTTGTGCCAAAATACGGCTTCTTTGTTCAGGTGTTAAGGGTTGACTTTCCGCCCCAACTTGGATCAGAGAACAACGTTCGAGAATTAATTCCGGTGATCCTTTGGTAAACATTAAATAGGCAGAATCCCCCAAACCTAACTGGGCATTCTCACAGATTACTGACATTCTCTTTCTTTCGGAAGAAAAGGGAAATTCGCCTAAACGAGGGCTTTGTGGTGCCAATGCTTCCCGATATAGTCCTCCTTTACCCGCTAACGTCAGTAAAGCTCCTTCGGTGGGATCGCCTAAAATTGACCATTCTTGAGCTTTATTTTGCAAAAGTGCATCATTACACAGCACACAAGCCGTTAAAATTGCCTGTAGTTCGGGATCACTTTCACTAGCACCATTAAACTCACCGATGGGCGCGTAACCTTCCCCCGTGACAGTAATTGTCTGCTCGGAAGTATTAACTTTCTGCACCACCATTTTATTTTGAGTTAAAGTTCCGGTTTTATCGGAGCAAATCGTCGTTACCGAGCCTAAGGTTTCCACTGCCGGCAATTTACGGATTAAAGCTTGTCTTCTCACCATTCTTTGGGTTCCAATTGCCAAAGTCACCGTTACCACTGCCGGTAAACCTTCGGGAACAACGGCCACAGCCATACTGAGGGAAGTTTCGAGGAATGATTCAAAAAACTGCCAACCAAAGCGAATTACGCCACCAAGCACGACTACAGCCACTAAAGCTAGGGAACTACTCACTAAAACGTTACCTAACTGCGACATTCGCTGCTGTAGGGGTGTGGGTTCACTTTCTACTCCTTGTAACATGGCGGCGATTTTACCGATTTCCGTGTCCATTCCCGTCTTGGTAATCGCCACTTTCCCCCGTCCCTGTACTACTTCTGTACCCTGATAGACGAGGTTAATGCGATCGCCCAAAGAGGCATCTTCTGGTAAAACCTTCTGTGCTTGTTTATTCACCGATTCCGCTTCCCCCGTGAGGGCAGCTTCGCGAATTTGCAGGTTTTGTGCTTCTAATAATCTGCCATCGGCGGCAATTTGTACCCCCGCTTCCAGTAACATGATATCCCCGGGGACAAGTTCCTTGGCCGTCACTTCAAAGGTGCTACCATTACGAATAACTCTAACTTTGGGCGAGGATAACTGCTTAAGGGCTGCTAATGCCTTTTCTGCCCGACTTTCCTGTAAATATCCTAAAATACCGTTTAAAATAACAATTGTAAAAATAGCGATCGCGTCTTTGGGAAATTCCCCTTTTTTCAGGTCCAAAACTGCCGAAACCACCGCCACGGCGATCAGCATCACTAACATAATGTTAGTAAACTGTTCCCATAAAATCATTAACGGGCTACGTCCCCCCGTTTCTTTTAGTTCATTTAATCCGAAAAAATCCTTTCTTTTAACAATTTCCGCCTCGATTAAGCCAGTTTCCCCATTGGTTCTCAGTATTTCTAGGGTTTGTTCCCCAGTTAAATTATGCCAAGCACGATTATTCTCTATTTCCGAGACTTGAGGTGACGTAGTGGGAAAAGTCATAGCGATCGATTGAAGAGGGTGTACGCGTGAACTAAAAAGGTAAGCGAATTAAGCTAATTACATATCACAATATCAGTTATCAGTTATCAGTGACCAGTTATCAGTTATCAGTGACCAGTTATCAGTTATCAGTGACCAGTAAGCAGTCAGCAGTTATCAAGGAAGTGGGGTGTGGGGAGAACAAAGCCGCCTCCTGCCCCCTGACTTCTCGATAAGCTGAAAAAAATGTAACGAAATGTGAAGTATAATAGCGAATGTGATAAAGACAAGACATTAGAGAGTAGATAGGAAACGATGCGAGTTGCGATCGCTGGTGCGGGACTAGCCGGATTATCTTGTGCGAAATACCTTGTCGATGCGGGACATACGCCCATCGTACTGGAACGTCGCGATGTATTAGGGGGAAAAATTGCCGCTTGGAAAGATGCCGATGGGGACTGGTACGAAACCGGTTTACATATCTTCTTTGGCGCTTATCCCAATATGCTGCAATTATTCCAAGAATTAGGCATAGAAGATCGTTTACAGTGGAAAGAACACTCGATGATCTTCAATCAGCCAGAAAAACCGGGGACCTATTCGCGGTTTGACTTCCCAGATATTCCCGCCCCAATTAACGGTATTGTTGCCATTCTTCGCAATAATGATATGTTAACTTGGGAGGAAAAAATTAAATTTGGACTCGGTTTAATTCCTGCCATTGTTAAAGGCCAAAGTTACGTCGAGGAGATGGATAAATATTCTTGGTCGGAATGGTTAGAGAAACAAAACATCCCCCCTAGGGTAGAAAAAGAAGTGTTTATCGCTATGTCGAAAGCCCTAAACTTTATCGATCCTAACGAGATTTCCGCCACGATTCTACTAACAGCCCTCAACCGCTTTTTACAGGAGAAAAACGGCTCAAAAATGGCTTTTCTCGACGGTTCACCCCCGGAAAGACTCTGCCAACCTTTAGTCGATTACATCACCGCTAGAGGTGGAGAAGTGCGCTTGAATGCCCCTTTAAAAGAGATTATCTTAAATGAAGATGGCACAGTTAAAGCCTTCTTAATGCGCGGTTTAGACGGTGGGGAAGATTATCTTTTTGAAGCCGATCTTTATGTGTCTGCAATGCCTGTAGATCCTTTAAAAGTTTTACTACCTAAACCTTGGCAAGAAGATAAATTCTTTCAAAAATTAGAAGGATTAGAAGGGGTTCCCGTCATTAATTTACACCTCTGGTTTGATCGCAAACTAACCGACATCGATCATTTATTATTCTCCCGTTCGCCCTTACTCAGTGTTTATGCTGACATGAGCAACACCTGTAAAGAATACGCTAACCCCGATCGCTCGATGTTAGAATTAGTTCTCGCTCCCGCTCAGGATTGGATTAGCAAATCCGATGAAGAAATTATCGCCGCCACGATGAAAGAACTAGAAAAACTCTTTCCCCAACATTTTACTGGCGATAATCCCAGTCAATTGTTAAAATATCATCTGGTGAAAACTCCCCGATCAGTTTATAAAGCCACCCCTGGCCGACAAGCTTATCGACCTTCTCAAAAAACTCCGATCGAGAATTTTTATCTCGCCGGTGACTATACCATGCAAAAATATTTAGGAAGCATGGAAGGAGCGGTTTTATCGGGGAAATTAGCGGCAGCAGTGATCAGCAAAGATCACCCCGCAGCACCGCTAAACCTGAATAAAACCCAATCTACACCAGTGTCCAGCGCTCGTTAATTCTCTGGCTAGGGACTAATGACGAAAATGGCCTTGAGTGAGACAATGCTATATCATTAGCCACAGTTCGCCGTTAATCTAAGTCAATCATTCCGCCCCAGCAGAATGCTCCAATTGCCAAAACCGACCCACCCCACCAAACCCCTCGTCTCCCTTGCGGAGTCCTACGAACTCTGTCGCCGGATTACAGAGAAGTATTCCAAAACGTTTTATCTCGGTACTCTCCTGATGCCGAAAGCAAAACGTCAAGCGATCTGGGCAATTTATGTCTGGTGTCGTCGTACCGATGAACTGGTCGATGGCCCCCAAGCCCGGTTAACTACCCCTGAAACCCTCGATTTATGGGAAAAACAGCTAGAAACCGTCTTTTCTGGGGTTGCCATCGAGGATGCCGATGTCGCTCTCGTGGATACTCTAGAAAAGTTCCCCATGGATATCCAACCCTTTCGGGATATGATCGCCGGGCAACAGATGGATCTCTATCGCAGTCGTTATCAAACCTTTGATGAACTAAAACTGTACTGCTATCGGGTAGCGGGGACGGTGGGGTTAATGTCCAGCGCGGTGTTAGGATTGGAAGATGGCGATCGCTCTGCCCCTTGGCGGCGCAATCAAAGCGTCTATATTCCGCAAGAAGAAGCGATCGATCTCGGTATTGCCAATCAATTAACCAATATTTTGCGGGATGTGGGGGAAGATGTCCATCGTGGGCGGATTTATCTACCTTTAGAGGATTTAGAGCGTTTTAACTACAGCGAAGACGATTTACTCAAAGGGGTTAATGATCACCGTTGGCAGGCGTTAATGCGCTTCCAAATTGAGCGCGCTCGTTATTACTACGATTCCGCCGAAAGGGGGATTCGCGCCCTTAATCCCGATTCCCGTTGGCCGGTTTGGGCGGCTTTACTGCTTTATCAAGGCATTTTAGACGTAATTGAAGCAAATAACTACGATGTCTTCGCCCGTCGTGCCTTCGTGCCTTTACCCAAGAAAATGCTCTATTTACCCGTGGCTTGGTTGCGATCGCAAGCGTTATAAAAATTCGACGGGTTTTGCTGCTTGCCGACTCCACCCGTCGAGTCTTAACTAGGGTTGGCTGAAAAAGTCTTTCCTGGGGGCAGGGTGTGGGGTGTGGGGTGTGGGGTGTAGGGTTTTACCCATTTTCATCTGGTAAACTACCTAATTTTCAGGGAAAAAGTCCCTGAATTCTCCCCCTGATCACTACCATATCTGGTACTTTTTGACCTCCCCAAAGTCTAAAAGTCTTACCCAACAAGGTTTTTAGATTTATTCAGCCAACCCTAACTATTAAGTTTTCCCAATTCAGCTGCTTAACTTGGGTTGGGTTTTTCAGCGCGATTTAGGAGTCACCAACCAGAAAGGTCCAGTTTCCGTGCAGGGAACATCTCGTTCGGTTTCGTAAACCACAAGACCGTCTTGCCGATCCAAAACTAACGCTTCTCCTAGACGGACGTAGGATATAAACGGGACAAGATAGCGGACGACAGGCTCATCGCTACAGGACGGCAACACCCGATCGTTAAAATACTCGTATCCCACATCCTCGACGCTTTCATAGTAGCGGATGCTGAGATCATCGATCGCTTTCCCCGGAAAGCGGTCTTGGATAGCTGACCGGAGAAATTCTGGCAGCGGTCGATCGGGCGATAATAATGTGGCAGATTTCATGGCTTTTCCCCCTAAAACTAAAGGAAGCGGGAAACTCTGACAAATGCCGTCCCGATCGGAACTATTGGCTTCCGCTCTCCACCTGGCCAATTTTTTCCTAGGGATGGGATCTGGCTCAGGGAGTCCCCTTGTATTCATTGTAACAAATTTCTCCAGAAGGGTTCGGGGCGATACCGTCAGAACAGTTTTTCTTGATTTTTCGTTACAAAGATTGACAAATTTATCCTTTTATTTTGGCGATAATAATAATTACCAGGCGACAAGCCCGAAAAAATAATGGAAATAGGGAAAGACGGACGAGGCTGGGACTAACTAACTAGCAATAATGATAGCGAGAAAAGAAGTGGTTTAGTAGTGCCGAATTCTCGTTCCCGATCATTTAGGAGGTAGGAAAGATGACAATTTATGTCACCCGCGAGGGATATAAACTGGTGGCCGATTCCCCACTGGAATTGGTGGAAAAATTACAACAATGTCAGGGTACAATGACGGAAACAAGACAGGACTTCATGACTCGGATGGCTGCACAGATGGTAGCCAGCCAAGGCGTTACTGTTCCTATCACCGACCCGGAGAATTTTATCGCCGAGCTAATCCACAACGATTTTCTGAGCGTGGTGGACAGTATTGATGGCTAAAAGTCGGCTGGGGAATTGGCAGGAAAACTTAGCCCCTAGTAACCCTAACACTCAACCCCACTACCCTAGGTCAAAAAGCAAAATTTCCGAGTCTTCTAGAGATTGAATAGCCAAAGAAGTTTCCTCGCTAATTGCCGCTCCATCCCCCGCTCGTAAATGCACGCCATTCACGGTTATTTGCCCTCTAGCCACTTGTAACCAGCCATAACGACTGGGAGCTAAGGAATGGGTGAGGGACTGGCCTAGGGGCAAAATTCCTGCGTATAGATTAACGTCTTGATGGACTTTAACCGCGTTGCCGGCACCGGTGGGAGAGGCGATTAACTGTAAGGTATGGGGAGAAAATTCGATCGCTTTTTGTTGATAACTGGGTTCTAGATTTTTTTGATCAGGAATAATCCAAATTTGCAGAAGATGGAGGGGATTAGTGGCAGAATGATTAAATTCACTGTGCTTTATCCCTGTTCCTGCGCTCATCCGTTGAATTTCACCGTGTCGAATCAGGGAACCCGTGCCGAGACTGTCTTGGTGTTCTAGTTCTCCCGCCAAAACATAGGTTAAAATCTCCATATCCTGGTGTCCGTGGGTGTGAAATCCTTTTCCTCCAAGGACTTTGTCCTCGTTGATAACTCTGAGACTCCTAAAATTAATCTGTTGGGGATCATAATATTGGGCAAAAGAAAAAGTATGATAGGTATCCAACCAACCATAGTTAGCGTGGCCTCTTTCCTCAGCTTTGCGTATAGTAATCATCGGTTTTCCTCTTTTTTATCTCTATTATATTCTCAAGGCTTTTTGCTAGATCAACTAAGGATAGCTGATGGGTTTTGTTATCCCTTTTCTGTCAGAGGAGGGATAGGAAGTGTAGATAGTCACGGCAAGCGCATCTTAACAATCCTTGACAAAATAAACCTAGAGGGCGATTTGGGTATATTTGGGTAGAATTTGCCCTCTCAATTGTTAAGCAACAATCGACCAAATAGGTCGAGTTTGTAACTATTCTGATTGACTGCTATCATTTGAAATGCCTAGACAGCAAGGGGCTGACAAAATTGGCGAATTGTCAACAGCGTTTGAGCTGCGCTTACCCGGGTAAATAGTGTAATAAAACTTAATAAATTATCCTGATTGATGACTTGACAAGAAAAATTATTACTGTAAAATTGCAGGAAAGAATGTAGTTACTCGAAGGAGTTTCAGTCAAATGATTAATACTCGCTTAAAACCCGTCACTACGGGTCTCATTGGTGCTGTGGGTTTGGGGGTTGCTTTGTTAGGGATGCCAGAAGCGGTGAAAGCCACCACTGTGGTAGCAGGAACAGATTACCTATTTACCCATGCTGACTTTAATACCTTTTACGATTTTGGCGGTTCAACTGGAAAAGTCTATTTTAAGGGTGTTCCTACCTTTGCTGGAGGAAGTGACACAAAGGTACAACGAAAAGATAACTGTACTTTTGTGTCAGGATCTTGCACAACCGCTATTGAAATGACAGGACTAGAGTTAATGAGTTTTAGTCCTAATAGTGTAGGTAATATTCTTGCCACAATTGATCCTCTTAATCCCTCTACGGGAACTATGACTATTTATGAAGATGGAACTTTTGAATCCATTTTAACGGTCAATGCAGTAGCTACAGGTGGAATTTTACCCGCTCCTGTCACTTTCACCAAAGAATTTAAAGTTGATCGTTATAATTCATCGAATCCTGATGGGGGACGATGGACTGGAACTCCTTTGCCCGGCACTCCTTTGGTCAGAGCTGCATATCCCGATCAGGATGCTAATTGCCATAATCTGACGGGTCCTGGATGTCTTAATACTGACGTTACGGGAGATGGTATGACTGACACAGACTTTTTCTTAGCTGCAGGTGTTCTCCATATTGCTCCTCCTTACGGTGATACACATAGAGTTTATCCTCATCGAGTACCCGAACCTTCAGCTGTATTAGGCTTAATTGCGGTAGGTTTAAGCTCAATAGTCGGATTTAAAGGCAAAAAAGAGCCAAAATAAGCCTTCGATCGCTTCTTTTTTACCAAGAAAAAGCCCCCCATTGGGGGCTGAGGAAGAATGTAGTTACTTCTTGGAGTATAGCAAATCATGTCGAGAACTGGCAAATATAGCTCAATTTTTGTGTATTATTGCGGTAAAAACGCCTAACTGTAGCATTTGGGCAGATTACTTCATAAGTTGCAGTTCAGCTGGCTTGAGCGAGATTTCAGGTCAAACTTAAGCCAAATCTCGCCAATCTATCCCTAAATCTTGTAATTTCCGAGCCATCTTTTCTGCCACTTCTTCAGGGGTGGGAACAAGTTTACCTTCAGGGGTAAAAAAGCGTAATTGGCTGTCTTGACATCCTCGCCGCCCTAAAAGTGCGGCGATTCCTAAACCTCACGATTTAAGTTTCTGCTTCCACCACCGTCGCATACCACAGTTAAAAAACCATGTACTGTCTTACACAGAGTCCACAGACTTTCGCCCCATTTCAGAAGCCCGATTCCGTGTGTCCCACGGTACGTTGACCGCCTATAGCTTCTTGTACTTGTTGCGCGCGACTTTTTACCCGGCCAAGCTTTTCTGGTCGGAACCCCCTAAGCCGAGTTTTCAAGGTGCTGCGCCGTCCACTTGGTTTTCGAGACTGGCCTTTTAATTCTAACGTAAAGCCAACCTAGAACGGCGGGGTTTCAGACCCAAAATTTCCGATGAATCCCTAAAAATAATTCTAACTGTTGACTCCATAACCAGCCCTGTTCATTCGCTGCAATTTCTTCGTATTTTCCTGCCATCAACTGAAACCCCTTAAATTCTAAACTGGTGAGATCAAACCAAAAATAATTAGGAGTCCGGAAAGTTTCCTGATAAATTTCTTTCTTTAAACCTCTATCAGTTTCTGCCGTTGAATCAGACAAAATCTCGATGATGACCTGGGGATATTTCCCCTCTTCTTCCCACACTACCCAACTTTTACGCGGTTTTCTTGCTACTCCCAAAACCACAAAAAAATCAGGACCCCTAAAATATTCTGATTTTCGTTGATTAGGGCTGTAATAAATAGTCAGATTACCAAAAGCATAGAAATCTTGGCGGTCTTTCCATAATAACTCTAGTGATTGGATCAAAAGCATCAATTGACGCAGATGTAACTCTGTTTCCATAGGGGGTTCATCACTCAGTAAATCACTTTTGGGAAAGATAATTTCCTTTAACTCATCTTCAACAATAACCATGACAACCACTCAATTATTTAATCTTCCCTATTTTAGCTCTTCAGTAGAGCGTTCTACGGTTTCCTATCAACCTAACCGTTTAGCAGGATTACGACGCTTTGCTATAGCGATTACCTTTCTCAATATTTTAGGTCATACTGTCCTCGGATTTGAACAATCTTGGGCGCAACCTCTGGTGGCTTTAGCAACAGGTTACAGCGTAGAATTATTATTAGAAAGCGTTGATGCTAGGGTAAATGGCTTTAAACCTAGATATTTAGGAAGTATCGGTCAGTTTGTCGATTTTCTGCTTTCTGCCCATATTACCTCATTAGCGATCGCTATGTTACTCTATGCTAATGAGCGTTTATTTCCGATTATGTTTGCAGTAGCGGTGGCTATCGGATCTAAAGCAATTTTTCGGTTACAAGTGGCGGATAAAACCCGTCATTTTCTCAATCCTTCTAATTTTGGTATTAGCGTTACCTTACTCTTATTTCCCTGGATTGGCATCGCGCCCCCCTATCAGTTTACTGAGAATTTAAGCGGTTGGGCAGATTGGATTTTACCCGTCTTAATTGTTTGTACGGGAACGTTTTTAAATGCCCGTTTTACTCGTAAATTGCCTTTAATTGCCGGATGGTTAGGGGCTTTTATCTTACAAGCAATCCTTAGAAGTGCTATCTTTCACACAGCGTTAATCCCCGCCCTATTACCCATGACAGGGGTGGCTTTTGTCCTCTTTACCTTCTATATGGTAACGGATCCGGGAACAACACCGATTAACCCCCGTGAGCAGATAATTTTTGGGGCATCTGTAGCCGTTGCTTATGGCATTTTGATGTCCTTTCATCTTGTTTTTGGGATGTTTTTCGGATTGACACTGGTGTGTTGTTTCAGAGGGTTGATATTAGCGGTTGAACCCTTAAAAGCAAAATTACCCCTAGTACAGGCTTCTGGCATTTTATCAACTCCCTAACCAATATATTATGCGGTTTTTGTGGGCAAAGCCCACCCTACAGCTTTTAGCTACAAACTACAAATGAAAAGGGCGTAAGCCTTACGCCCCTACAGTAACATTCTCCTGGTCATTGACTATGAAAGCTTCTCCTCAAATTGCTATTGTTGGCATGGCTTGTCTTTATCCTGATGCCGATTCTCCACAGGAATTATGGGAAAATGTCCTGTCTCAGCGTCGGGCATTTCGTCGCTTTCCCTCAGAGCGATTATCGTTAAGTGACTACTATTCTCCCGATAAAAGCGCCCCCGATGTCATTTATTCGACTCAAGCTGCCGTTATTGAGGGCTATGAATTCGATCGCATTGCTTATAAAGTGGTGGGGAGTACCTTTCGTTCGGCTGATTTAGCCCACTGGTTAGCGTTAGATATTGCGTCTCAGGCGTTGAATGATGCCGGATTTCCCGACGGAAAGGGGTTAAATAAAGAAACAACCGGGGTTTTACTGGGAAATACCCTCACAGGCGAGTTATCGCGGGCTAATACCCTAAGATTGCGTTGGCCCTATGTGCGTCATAGGGTAGAAGAACAATTATTAAAACAAGGATTATCGGACAAAGAACGGCAAATTTTCTTAAATGAATTAGAAAATCGCTTTAAAGAACCCTTTGAACCGATTGGAGAGGAATCTTTAGCGGGAAATCTCTCGAATACGATAGCGGGGAGAATTTGTAATTATTTTGACTTAAAAGGGGGCGGATATATCGTCGATGGGGCTTGTAGTTCCTCTTTACTGGCAGTAGCGAATGGTTGTTCGGCTTTAGTCGCTGAAGATTTAGATATCGCTTTAGTCGGGGGTGTGGATATTAGTATGGACCCTTTTGAGTTGGTGGGTTTTGCTAAAACGGGGGCCTTAGCCTCTGGGGAGATGAAAGTGTATGATCAAGGGTCTAATGGGTTTATTCCGGGGGAAGGATGCGGTTTTCTGGTGTTAATGCGTCATGGGGATGCCCTAGCCCAAAATAAACGGATTTATGCTGTTATTCAGGGTTGGGGGATTTCTTCCGATGGCAAAGGCGGAATTACTCGCCCGGAAGTGGAAGGACAGTTATTTGCTTTAAATCGCGCCTATAAACGGGCTGAATTTACGGGGGATACTATAGCTTATTTTGAAGGCCATGGTACGGGAACGGCGGTGGGTGATGGAACCGAATTAGAGGTTTTATCTCGTATTCATCCAGATACGGTAAATAAAGCCGTTATTGGTTCAATTAAAGCGAATATTGGCCATACTAAGGCGGCGGCAGGGATAGCAGGGTTAATTAAGGCGACTATGGCGGTTCATCGTCAAATTTTACCACCGGTGACGGGATGCGATCGCCCTCAGGCTCGGTTAACCGAAGACAAGGCAAGGTTACAGGTATTAAAAGAGGGGCAAATCTGGCCAAATTCCTTACCTTTACGGGCAGGAGTGAGTGCCATGGGTTTTGGGGGCATTAATAGTCATATTATCATAGAGGGATTAAGTCAGATTCGTCGTCACACTTTAACGCCACAGGAACAAAAATTAATCCATTCTCCCCAAGATGCGGAGTTATTCCTATTGAGTGCAAATAGTCAAGAAGACTTACAAGCACAGGTTAATCGGTTATTAAATATTGTTCCTCGCATATCCCAGTCAGAAATGACGGATCTTGCCGTTGAATTAGCGAAAAAGGTCAATCCTCATTTACCCTATCGTCTGGCCATTATTGCATCTTCCCCCGATAGCTTAACCAATCACCTTGTAGGAGCGCAAGGCTTGCGCTCGTTGATCCCCCCCGGTCAAAATTTAGATAATATCTTTACCAATAACGAAAAACAGATCAATAAAATAGGTTTTCTCTTTCCGGGGCAATCCGCACCAGTTTATCTTCATGGGGGACTCTGGGAAAGACGTTTTCCTGTGATTAAACAATTATATAACAAGGCTCAGTTAGCCAAGGGTAAGGATAACACGGTGACGAATATTGCTCAACCGGCGATCATTACGGCTTGCCTAGGGGGGTTACAACTCTTAGAAAACTTAAATATTAAAGCAGATTTAGCCATAGGACACAGTTTAGGGGAATTATGCGCTTTATTTTGGGCAAATGCCTATGATAAGACTCAATTAATTAATCTAGCTAAAATTCGCGGTCAAGCAATGGCACAACTGGGCCACCCAACAGGTAGAATGGCCAGCATTAACGCCGATGCAGAAACGGTTAAAAGTTTATTAAATGGACGTATCGTTGAGATTGCGGGATTAAATTCACCCTATCAGACAATAATCTCAGGAGAGGCCTTAGGGATTAAAGATGTTGTTGAAAAAGCCCAAAATAAAGGCATTAAAACCGTTTATTTGCCTGTCTCCCACGCTTTCCATTCTCCCCTAGTGGCCCGGGCTGTGCAACCCTTAGAAGATTATTTACAAACTTATCCCTTAAATTCCCTGGAAAAAACGGTTATTTCTACCGTAACAGGCGAAAAATTGCCATTAAATACCGACTGGCGCTCGCTTTTGTTAGAACAAATCACCTCACCCGTGCGCTTCATCGATGCAGTCAAGTCAGCAGAGAAAGAGGTTGATTTATTCATTGAAGTGGGTTCTGGTTCGATATTAAGCCGTTTAGTGGCAGATATAACGGATATTCCCGTAATTTCTCTCGATAGCAGTAGTGAGTCTTTACAAGGGTTATTGAAAACGGTTGCAGTGATGTTTGTTAATGGTGTCAAGGTTAACTATCAAGGGTTATTTGAAGATAGATTTAGTCGTCCCTTTAATTTAGACTATCAACCCCATTTTATTGGCAATCCATGTGAGATCAAGGCAAAGGGCAAAAGTCAACAGGCAAAAGTAGAGAATATTGATCTTTTATTACCTAATCATAGCCAAAACCTCAAACCTAATACCTCAAACCTGAAACCTCAAACCTCAAAAATTGAAGTTATTCGTCAATTAGTCGCACAAAAAACAGAGTTACCCCTAGAAACCATTGAAAATCATCATCGCTTGCTGGCGGATCTGCACCTTAATTCTATCAGTGTCAGTCAATTAGTGATCGAAGCAGCGCGTCAGTTAGACTTATCTCCTCCCCATTCACCGACAGATTATGCCAATGCAACTATTCAGTATCTAGCAGCAGCTTTAGAAGAATTAGGCAAAAATAATCCTCAAATTCCTCAAGAATCAATCCCTATGGGTGTTGATAATTGGGTGCGTGCGTTTACGGTTGAATTAATCGAAAAACCGTTAATTAAATCAGATAAAAAGCAAATAAATCGAGAAAAAGCGGGAAATTGGCATATTATCGCCCATGCTGATCATCCTTTATTACCTAACCTATCTCTTTTACAACCCACCTTAAAGCATGAGCAGGAAAAAGGGATTATTATTTGTTTAAAACCCTATCCTGATAAATCAGAAATCGATTTGCTTTTAAAAGGGGCAAAATTATCTATAAAAGAAAAAAAACCCTTAATTTTGATTCAACAAGGAGGAGGATATGCGTCCTTTGCGAGAACTTTTTATCTAGAAAATCGTCAAATTCCTACCTGTGTGATTGATATTCCTTTTCATCATCCCAATGCAGTTAATATCATTCTCTCAGAAATCACTGCAACCGATAGCTATACAGAAGTTTATTATGATGAAAACGGAAAACGGTTTCTTCGTCAATTAAACTTGTTAGGGTTAGAAAAAGATACCGATAACCCTAAGCAGAAAAAAGCCCTAAAAAGGCCAAATAAAAGCAAAATCAAGGAGCTTCTTTTGGTGACGGGGGGAGGGAGAGGTATTGCCTCAGAATGTGCCTTATCCTTAGCTAAAGAAAATAAAGCCACCTTAGCGATTTTAGGACGTTCTCAACCTGAAGATAACCGAGAATTAGCCGAAAATTTAGCAAGAATGAAGTCTGCAAACATCCAAGTCCATTATTATTCTTGTGATGTCAGTGATGCTGAGTCAGTTCAGCAAACTATCGCCGAAATTAAGACAAATTTAGGAGAAATTACGGGCATTTTACACGGTGCAGGGGTTAATACACCGAAATTGATTCAACATCTTGAGCCAGAAGATTTCTTAGCAACTTTAGCCCCAAAAGTCAAGGGTTTGCAACATATCTTAACGGAAATTAATCCCGATTCTCTCAACTATTTAATCAGCTTCGGTTCAATTATTGCCGAAACTGGATTGAAAGGAGAAGCAGACTATGGGTTAGCCAATGAATGGTTAGGGAATATTGTAGCGGAATTTAGTCGAAAATACCCTAATTGTCGCTGTTTAAACCTAGAATGGTCGGTTTGGTCCGGTATTGGCATGGGAGAACGTTTAGGAACAGTTGAAAAGCTAAGAAATGAAGGTATTACCCCTATTTCTCCCGATATTGGCATTAAATACTTACATTTACTTTTAAATCAATCCCTACCCACTGCCTCTGTCATTATCGCTGGGCGTTTTGGTGAACCGCCGACTTTAAGCTTAAAACCGCAAGAATTGTCTTTTTTACGCTTTTTAGAGACAAAGAAAGTTGATTACACGGGAATTGAACTGATTACTGAAGCAGAATTATCCTTAGACAATGATCCTTATTTACAAGATCATGTTTATCAAGGAGAATACATTTTCCCCGGTGTCCTGGGGTTAGAAGCGATCGCACAGGTGGCCACTGCATTACTCCCCACCTTAGCAAGGAAGGAGGATCAAACCCTTAACAAGGGGGAAACTGGAGGATTAAGGTTTGAATCGGTTAAATTTAACCGTCCGATCGTGGTTTCTGCCGATCAACCCTTAAAGATACAAATTGCTACCTTAATCACCGATTCTGGAAAGGTTAAGGCCGTTATTCGCTGTGCCAATACAGGGTTTAGTATCGATCATTTTGAAGCCATCATCAGCCATTCTTCTGTGGGGGAGCCAGACTGTCGCCCAATGATCCCCCCTGTCCCCCTTAAAGAAGGAAAAAATAACCCTCAAATTAACCCAGATACGGACTTATATGGTCATTTATTGTTCCATAAAGCAAGATTTCAACGAATTAAGGGTTATTCTCATCTCAAAGCAACCGAATGTATTGCAGAAATTAACATTGAGCAAAAAACTGCTTGGTTTAGTCGTTATTTACCTCAATCCCTGATTTTAGGCGATGCAGGGGCAAGAGATGCCGTTATCCATGCTTTACAAGCTTGTGTTCCCCATGCCACTATTCTACCCACTGGCATAGAACGCTTAACGGTATATTCTGTCAATTTAGGCGAAAATCAGTTTGTTTCAGCCAAAGAAAGACTTCATCAAGGAGATACCTTTGTCTATGATCTTGAGGTATTCAATAACGATGGCAATCTCTTAGAAGTGTGGCAAGGATTGGAATTAAAGGTGATTAAACACAGAAATCCTCAAGATACCTGGATTCCAGCCCTTTTACCCTGTTATTTAGAACGAAAGATTAAGGAGGTGATGCCTAATGTCGATTTAACTTTAATTCTCGATCAGGATGCAACGGTAGAAAGACGAGTCAGAAGCGATCGCAGTTTAGGGATGTTAACCTCATCCCCTAGTGTGATTCAGCGTCGGGGGGATGGCAAGCCCGAATTAAGCGATAACGAGGCGGTTTCGGTGTCTCATGCCGAAGATTTAACCCTTGTGCTTAAGGGTGCGTCAGGATGCGATCTGGAACCGATTATCCCCCGCAATGTGCAGATGTGGCGGGATTTATTGGGGGAAAATTCCTTTAATTTAGCGGAGGTAATTAGTCAAGAGAATCATGAGGATTTAAATATTGCAGCGACTCGCATTTGGTCTGCTAAAGAAAGTATTAAGAAAGCGGGTTTGAGTCTCGATATCCCGTTAACTTTATCGTCTTTCTCTCAACAATCAACCCCTTTATCCCCTATTTTGTGGTTATCTTCAGGAAAGGATTTAATTATCACTTTACCTGTTTATTTCCGAGAAACCAAGACAGCTTTCATCTTGGCAATATTTGTCCAGACAGTTCCAGAAAAATCGGACTTACTTCAGACAGAACTATCAAAGTTTTTCTGATAAAAATTATCCAGTTTTACCCTTTTTAAAACCACAGGAGAACTAAATCATGACCACAGTTCGACAAATTCCTAACCAAAGAAACCCTATTCAACTGATTTCAAATATCATCCGTTCTTTCGTTTATGCGATGAATGGACGCTGGCATAAATTGGGGATGCAAATCTTTATGATAGTGACTATTGCCCACATCTCAGAACATATTATTCAAGCTTATCAATTGTGGGGTTTAGGATGGCCGAGACCAGAATGTTTAGGGTTATTAGGACTCTGGAAACCTTGGTTAATGCGCTCGGAATGGCTACACTATGGACACGCTCTTTTTATGTTATTAGGGTTAGCCATTTTTCGTCCTTCTTTTCATGGAAAAGCTCGTCTTTGGTGGGATTTGGCTTTAGGATTACAATTCTATCATCATTTTGAACACGCTTTACTCTTAGGACAGGCAATTATTGGTCAAAACTTATGGGATTCTCGCGTTCCTATTAGTATTGGACAAATTTGGTTTCCTCGGTTAGAACTGCATCTTTTCTATAACTTAATGGTTCTAATTCCCATGATGATTGCCATGTATTATCATCGTTTTCCACCTATGAATGAGGGGAGATTAGTTTAAATTTCAGCCAAAGTTAAAGAAAGTATTAGGAAAATGGGGGTAAATGAGTATTTACCCTATCCTTCTAGTTAATTGTGCTGAAAAGTTGTCTCTAGTCCTTAAAAAAGGCATGATTGCTCTCCTCCTCGTATTAATTAAGATAAAGAGTCATTAACTAGCTGTTGAAATTCCCCCAATGAATTAATAGTAATACTGGGGACAAAAAGACCCTCTAAGACAGACACATCCTCAATTTGGTTAATCGTTTCAATCAGGGAATTAGGAATCTCCCCAAAACGACTTTGTAAAGCCAAAATGATATGTTTTTGGTTAGTTAATTTAGCTCCTTCTTCGAGAGCCATTTCTTCTATGGTGCTTAAAAAAGGCATGATTGCTCTCCTCCTCGTATTAATTAAGATAAAGAGTCATTAACTAAATGTTGAAATTCCTCCAATGAATTAATAGTAATACTGGGAACAAAAAGACTCTCTAAGACAGACACATCCTCAATTTGGTTAATCGTTTCAATCAGGGAATTAGGAATCTCCCCAAAACGACTTTGTAAAGCTAAAATAATATACTTTTGGCTAGTTAATTTAGCTCCTTCTTCGAGAGCCATTTCTTCTATGGTGCTTAAAAAAGGCATTTTGTTTTCCTCCTCGTATTGACTGAGTTTTGTTTTAAAGTTAAGTTGAAGTTGCGGGGGTAAGGTCATCATTTTATCAATGAATTTCCCTAGATTGATAATCTCAAACTTGGTTAATCCCCTTTGATATAAACCTCTGACTAAGTTCCACTTCCATTGTTCACGCTCCCTGAGATTATTAGTCGTAGCCTTAGTTTTTAGGTGTGCCATGACTATTATAGCCCAAATATTCTCACTTTGTTCTAAGTCTTCCCATTGATAATCCAATAATTTGACCATTAAAAAATCGACTCTCACTTGACTTCCCCCTAACCCATATTGATAAAAATCCGGTCGCCAAGACCTACTTTCATCCCCTAAAATAGCTAAACTAATAACGGGTTTATGGTACAAATCAAAGGCTCGATAATTATAAATAAACATTCGTTGAGGGAATTTTAGATCATATTGACTTTGGACTTCAATATGAATTAAAAGCCAGATTTCCTGATTATCTAATAACCAAACTTTCAATAATTTATCAGCATAGCGTTGCTCAGTTTCCGCAGCTGCCGTAATTTTTTCTAATTCTTTATCAAGGGAAATAGGGGTTTGATTCCAGTCAATTTCTTGATAAATATTGGGATAAAAGAAGCTTAAGAACTCTGCCAAATAAGTGCTAATCGCTTCTTTCCATGTTTTGTCGTAATTAGCTGTCACCTCAGCCATGCCTTTCCCACCTAATTGCTATATAATAAATAATATCCTAATCTTTCAAAAACAATGGACAATTCTAACCCTACTCCTATCCCCTGCGAAAATAGTGATACTTCTTCCTTAGAAACCGCTAACCACAAACCCTTTTGGAAAGCCATTGTGGAAATTGGTGAAAAAGTTCCCATTGAAGAGTGGAACAAATTACCTAAAGATTTTGCTCGCAATGCAGAGCATTATATGTATGGCGCACCCAGAGACGAAGATTACGAGGAAGAATGAGAAAGATTTTTTTAGATACCTTCTATCTTCAAGCATTAGCTGATTATCAAGATAACGCTCATCAAATTGCTTTGAATATGACTGACAATTTAGGTAATTTTCTATCTGTTACTAGCGAAATGGTGTTAACTGAACTACTCAATGCCTTATCTGGAAGGGGTGGGTATTTAAGGGATGCTGCCCTAGACATTGTGGATAAATTACACCAAGACTCATCAGTAGAAATTATCCCTCAAACCTCTCAGTTATTTGCTGAAGCATTGCTATTGTATCGCCAAAGACAAGATAAAAGCTATAGCTTAACAGATTGTGCTTCGATGTTGATTATGAGACAACAAAATATCTCCGATGTTTTAACTTTTGATCGCCATTTTCAACAAGAAGGATTTAATGCACTACTGAGAAATTAGGAGGTAAAATAACTAATTGACTTTTTGAGCTACTTCTGCTAGACAATCAAAGTGACGACCATATTTAACAATAATCGTCATCGATCCTCGATAATCAATTAACCCTGTCATTACCGCTTTAACTGCACCAATTTCTTGATTAACAAATCGTTCCCAATTTTCTCTAGTTGCTGAAAAAATCGGTAAAGATTCATCCATTTCTTCAATCAGTTCTAAACTAACAATCTGACCCTGATCATCCCATTCTGAACAAACAGAAACCCCCTGACGATCACTAAACCAAAGAATTACTTTTCCCAATTTAGTGAACTTTTTACCTAAGTTTTCTTGTTCGTTCCATGTCGTTTGATAGGCAGACCACCATTCTTGAGAAAAACGAGTTAACGGCTGATTCATGAGTTATAATCAGAAAATAAAAAACCTGTGTTTAGTTTATCATTATCAGGATAACCTATGATCATCTTAAAATTCCTACTTTATGCCCCTCAGGGTAAGCGCATCTTAACAATCCTTGACAAAATGAACTTTATATGGGTTGCCTACCCAGAGCGCGGTTTAGACATATTTGAGTAGAATTTGCCATCGCAGTTGTTAAGCAACAATCGACCAAATAAGAGGACAAGCAGCTGACAAAATTGGTCAATTGTCAATAGCGTTCTTTTAAAACCGTTGTTAATCTCGAAAAATCGCTAAATAATCATGATGAAAGCCTACGAATATCATCACATTGTCAGTTTTCAAGAAACCAATTTAGTCGGTAATGTTTATTATGCCAATTATGTGCAATGGCAAGGTCGTTGTCGAGAAATGTTTCTCAAAGATAATGCCCCAGATATTATCACAGAATTATGCCAAGGATTAGCCTTAGTAACGGTTCGAGTATCCTGTGAGTATCTGTCCGAATTATTTGCCTTTGATCATGTTATTATTCGGATGCGTTTAGGAGAGATTAAACAAAACCGAATTACCATGTTATTTGAATATTGGCGAGTGACTGATGAAGGTGAAGAATTAGTAGCAAAAGGGGAACAACAGACGGCCTGTATGCGACGAGAGGATAGTGAAACCAGACCCACTCCAATTCCTGCTCAACTGAAATTAGCTTTAGAAAACTATCACATCCCGATCTAAAAGATAACCCGAGGAATGTGAGATAAAAATAACCGATAAAAAATGACTCTCCTAGACTGGTTATAGCCAATTAGTGGTTTAAATGAGCTTAACCCGAAACTTCCGCCGCTTTCATTTATCCCAGCATGAGCCGACTCCTGTTGAGGCGGCTGGCCTAGATGACCACACTACCCGTAAACCTTTTCAAACATACTCTAAAAAATATCGGCAGGATCGGCATATTGGAGCTTATTAATAGCCGTGGCTCCAGCAATCAAGGACATGAGCAAGGTTAAACCAAAGACGAATATTGCTCTAGTAGGGGTCATTTCAATGGGAAGTAAGGTGTATTTTTGGGTAAAATAATACTGAATCATCCCTAATAAAAAGCCAGGAATATAACCCAATACTGCAATAATCAGAGCTTGCTGAAAGACGAGCCACAGAAGATAACGATTGTGATATCCCATTGCTTTTAGAGTTGCATATTCTGCTAAGTGTTCTGCAACATTGGTATAAAGAATTTGATAAACAACCACAATCCCGACCACTAATCCTAAAAATACACCCAAATTAAAAATAAAACCAATAGCTGTACTGGTTGCCCAATAATTTTTTTCAAAGTTAATAAACTCTTGCTTGCTTAATATTTTGACATCTTTCGGCAAATATTTCTTTAACTTTTTGAGTAAGGATTGCCGATCAATATCTGGTTGAAACTTAATTAAGCCAATATCAATGAACCGAGATGAACGATTCTGAAATATTCTTAAAAAGTTAGGGTAGCTCATTAGTAAGTTACCATCTGAACCAAAAGATGTACCTAATTCAAAGAGACCAACCACTTCTATTTTTCGATTATTACCAGAATTTCCCACCTCGGTAATAATAGTTTTACCCTTCTGGAAATCTTCAGTAATATTTCCAAACTCCCTCCGAGAATTTTGGTCAAATAAGGTGGTATATTTTATCTTTAATTTTTGCCAATTTTCTTTGATTCCCACAGCCTTAAATGCTTGATATCTTAAATCAATTCCAATTACAAAAATATTACGCCAATAGTTTTTTGTATCGGGATTTTTCCATTGAGCATAGCCTACATAGATTGGACTGACTAATTCCACTTCATTAAAGGATAAGACTTGTAATAGTCTTCGCTCACTAAAACTTTCCATGGCAATTAAGGATGTAGAACGAGGACTAATCAGGAAAGCATCACCTTCTAAACTATTATGTAAATGAACAGCACTCTCAAATAAAGCATCTCGAATTCCCAACTGCATAAAAATAATTACAGTGGAAAAAATAATACCAGATAGTGCAACAATTAAACGAGTTCTTTTATGAGCTAATTGTAACCAAGCAGTGGGAATATTCATCTTCTGAATGAGTTATTTAGTTAGGATGAATGATCACATTAACCTTTAAGTTAGTTAACCGATTAACTTTAGCACTAGAGCGATGATCTAAGCTAATTTTTACCTCGACGACTCTAGCATCTGTATCGACAACAGGATCGGTTCCTAAAACATCTTGTCGTCCCACTTTCCAACCTATTTCTTCCACAGTTCCCTCTAAATCTCCGAGCATTTTATCGGTTTTTATCGTTACAGATTGACCTAATTTAACTCGACTAATATCGGTTTCATACACTTCTGCTGTCACATACATTTTTTGGATGTTTCCCAATTCTAAAATCCCTTCATTTTTCACTAATTCTCCAGGAAAAGTATTAATTTTTAAAATTATTCCTGCATGGGGCGCACGCACATAGGATAATTCTAATTCCGCCTGAGCGCGTTCTACATTAGCCTTAGCTGTCATTACTTCATCTTGAGCAATTTGAAGATCAACAGGACGAATTTCCGTAACTGCACTTAACATAGCTTGGTTTTCTTGAATTTGTTGTTCTAAAGTATTAAGAGTTCGTTGTAGATTGGCTCTGGCTTCCTGAATTTTTTGTTCTAAGGTAGTCGTAATGCGTTGCAAGTTAGCCTCAGCTTCTTGGAGTCTTTTTTGTGTAGTTGTCGCCTCTAAACAAAATCGCTCTTTTTCCCCTTGAGAAACTGCACCATTACGGTATAAAGATTGATAACGTTGACAATCTGTGAGAGAATTATTCAATTCTGCTTTAATTCTTTCAACGGTAGCTTTTTGTCCTAGTTTTTCCCCTTCAAGTTCCGATTCCAAACTAGAGATCGCTGCTGTTTGCCTCATTATTTGTCCCTCTAATTCCGCTTTGCTTTGACGCATACGGGAATCTTGAGCCATAATTTCGCCTTTTTTTGCCCCTTCTCTCACTTTTTCGAGTTTAGATGCTGCTAAACCCAGATTTGCTTGAGCTTGTTTCAGGGCTGCTCGCAAACGGGCATTATTATCTAAAATAGCCATAATTTCGCCTTTTGCAACTTTTTCTCCCTGTTTTACCAGTATTTTATCTACTCTACTTCCTTCCAAAAAGGCAGTAGCTGATATTTGAGTAATTCCACCTTGGGGTTCAAGATAACCAAGGGCAGCAACAGCTTCGGGAGTATCAGGAGAAACCGTCGGGGAAATCGATAACTGGGAAGCTTTCAAGGATGATTCTGGTCTAAAATAGAAGATAATAACGGTTGTTCCCAAGCTAAATCCCATAAAAGCTCCTAAAAGACCCCAAAACCAATATTTTAAAGAATAGGAATTTTGAAGGCGAAAGTTAGCCATTGTTGTTAACAGGGATAAGGATTCATCAAATAAACTTTGTTTAAGGTAACATGAGGTCATATCTTCGGCCTCCCATCAAGGGTTGTCAACTTTGTCAACTTTTTTTAACAATGGCATCTAATTTCTCAGGCGCACCCTTCGAGCATCCTGCTGTCAATTTTGATCACAAATTTTCTCCTAGGCAGGTAAATCGTTTTCCACAACGATTGTTGCTCCTTTCACCCCAAGCGGCAACCTTTAATCAGCGTGGATTCATCTGTGATCCGCAAAGCCGCAGCCCGGCTGTTCAGCCTCAAAAACAGATATATTTGGAAACGATCGGGCAAACTTTTATCTATGGCTATAATGCAGCAATTATGGCTCATTCTCTCACGGACTTGTTTCCTCTTCTTGAAGGTGTCACCCTCAATCTGAGAGGATTTGCTTATGAAGGGGCAGCGATGGCTTTATCTCTGCTAGATTGTTTAACCCTGGGTAAGTGCGATCGCTTTGAGCATTTTTTAGCAAACGAGGGGAAAAAGCATATTTACATGGCCTATGTAGGGAAAGGATGGCAATTAGCCCGTATTCCCTTTTCTTTGCGCTTTTATCTCCAAAAATTAGCAGATTCTGCCCAACATTTTCCAGATTCCCTATTAGGTTGGTTAGCCCTTGACGGCTATGGATTTCATCAAGGATACTTTGCCTGGCCTAAGTATATCCGAGAGAGAAAGTCTCCTCAAGAATTATCGGGTTATGCGCGTCTTGTCTTTGCCCAAGGGTTAGGGCGCAGTCTTTGGTTTGTGAAAGGGGCAAATATTGCCGAAATTGCCGATCAGATCCAAAAATTCGACCCGCTGCTTCAACCCCATTTATGGAGTGGGATCGGCTTGGCTTGTACTTATGCGGGGGGAGTGTCTCCCGAAGAAATTCAACATTTAAAACAGCTGGCTGAACCTTATAGAGCAGAATTAGCCCAGGGAGCAGCTTTTGCGGCAAAAGCACGTTTACTAGCCGAAAACTGCCAGGAAAATACCGAAATAGCCTGTCAAATTTTGTGTGGAATGGCTATTACTGAAACAGCCAAGATCACTGATGATACCCTCATCGGCTTAGATTACCACGACCAAATCCCTGCCTATGAACAATGGCGACAAGCCATCCAAAGTCATTTTCGCACCTAATCCCCTCAACTGTCTTAAGCTTAGATTGAATGTAGTTACTTCTTTGAAACCATGAATCGTTTGGAAAAATTCATCCGACGCCATAGTAAGTCTATCTTGGCATTGGGGCTAATTTTAGTCTTATTCTCTGTTTCCCGTCTCCCCGCCCTATCAATGGCCGAAAGAGATGCGATCGCTTCTCGCTTTGCCTTTACTCGTTTTCCCTTACCTGAATTAGAAAATCAACCCTATCAAGTAGAAAGACCGACAAATCCCAGTTTAAGCCGTCATTCGGCCTGGATTTCGGCAGTTGGGGCGGCAGTTGCCCTGGGGGATCTCGATGGAGATGGCTGGGATAATGATCTCTGTCATGTAGAAACCCAAAGCAATCAGGTGATTATCTCCCCTGTTCCGGGTACGGGCAATCGTTATCAGCCCTTCACCCTGAATGTCACCGATTTTGACTATAACGACCAAACCATGGCCCCGATGGGATGTATTCCCAGTGATCTCAATGAAGATGGACTCAGGGATCTATTAGTGTATTATTGGGGACGAACACCGATCGCTTTTATCAAGCAAGATCAAGGTTATCTTCAGCAGCAAATCAGCCAAAAAAGGGAAAAATGGTACACCAATGCAGCAACCTTCTCGGATTTAGATGGGGACGGACACCCAGACTTAATCATTGGCAATTACTTCCCAGATAATGCCGAGATTTTGGATGTCAATTCTCAGAAAATCGAGAAAATGCAAGATTCGATGACCCGTGCTTATAATGGCGGTAAAAATCGAGTTTTCTTGTGGTCCGATGCCTCTACCACTGGAGTGACTTATCAAGAAGTCCAAGATGCTTTGGAGGAGAAAATTGCTCATGGTTGGACATTGGCCGTCGGAACAGCCGATTTAGACGGGGATTTATTGCCAGAGATTTATTTTGCCAATGATTTCGGACCCGATCGCCTCTTACATAATCGCTCTACTAGAGGACATCTCCAATTTGCCTTACTGGAAGGGCAAAAAGGTTTAACGACACCCAATTCTAAGGTACTGGGCCATGATAGCTTTAAGGGAATGGGGGTAGATTTCGGAGATATTAACCATGATGGACTCCTAGACATCTATGTGAGTAATATTGCTTCGGAATACGCCCTAGAGGAAAGTCATTTTCTCTTTACCAGTACGGGAGAAACGGAGAAAATGTCCCGAGGAATCGCCCCTTATGTCGATAAAAGCGAACCCTTGGGAGTCTCTCGTAGTGGCTGGAGTTGGGAAACAAAATTCGGCGATTTTGATAATGATGGGGAGTTAGAAGCGTTACAAGCTACAGGATTTCGTAAGGGTGACATCAATCGTTGGCCGGAATTACATGAGTTAGCCATGAGTAATGATCAAGTCCTGAAAATCCCCAATAGTTGGTTTCATTTCCAAGATGGAGACGATTTAAGTGGTCATCAACATAATCCCTTTTTTGTGCGGGGTAAAGATGGACGTTACTATGATTTGGCATCGCAATTAAGCTTAGATGATCCCTCTGTCACCAGAGGAATTGCCACCGCCGATGTGGATGGAGATGGGGATTTAGACTTTGTAGTGGCAAATCAGTGGGAAACCTCTTATTTTTATCGCAATGATAGTCCAAATATCGGTCAATCTCTGGAATTAGAGCTTTTAAACCCTGCGCTCTCCCCTAATCCCTCTTCAGAAAAGGGGAAAATGGGTATCCCCGCAATTGGCGCAGCGGTTAAGGTGTCTCTACCTGATGGCAGTCAGCTGGTGGCGCAGGTAGATGGGGGCAATGGTCATTCTGGCGTGAGAAGTCCAGTATTACACTTTGGTTTAGGCAAAATTGACCCTAATACCGCTCTACCCGTTGACATTCAATGGCGTAACCACAAGGGAGAAATTAAGCAAACCCAGTTATTATTAACATCGGGTAAACAGACAATTTTGCTAGAGCAATCGGTTTAAAATCATTCTGTAAAGGGCGTAAGGTTTGCGCCCTTTATCGTTAGGTATGACGGGGACTGACCTCCCGATCCTTATTTAGCTCCGTCCGCCGCCTGGCAGTCGATGGACGTTAAGTTAAAATGCTTGTGGATTCGGTCTGACGGGGGCATAATTTTCCGATTGTGTCTAGTTAAGAGGAGTAGAAGCAGCAATCTCCCATTATAGCCGTAGGCTTAACGGTGAGATTGTCAACACCTAATCATACCCAAAACCTCAAACCTCAAAAATTGATATTCCTAAGCCATAAACGAAACTGTCGAGGAGAAAATTACCTACACAGGGCCAGCAAAAAAGTAATAGATTGGTGTATTCTCGATCAAATAGGGACGTTAATAATTGGGGCTTGCTGAATAAATCTAAAAACCTTGTTGGGTAAGACTTTTAGACCTTTTGTCAATCAAAAAGTACTGGATCTGGGAGTGATCGGGGGGAAATTTAGGCACTTTTTCCCTGAAAATTAGGTAATTGGCCACCTCAAAACTGGTAAAACCCCACACCCCACACCCTGCCCCCAGGAAAAACTTTTTGCCGCAAACCCTAATTGGGCATAATGAGGGGATAAAACAATCTCTTAATCTAGGAAAGACAGATATTATTTTGATGAAAGGCTATGGGTATCAGTATCCTGAGAATATGGGCGATCGCAGCTAATGGTTTTCGCGAGGTTATTCGCGATCGAATTCTTTACTTTATCGGGTTTTTTGCCTTGTTGATGGCCTTCGCTTGGCGTTTATTACCAGAAATTGCGGTGGGAACCCATCAGAAAATCTTTCTTGACTTGGGATTAGCCGCTATCGGGTTATTAGGGGTAATTGTTGCGGTTTTTGTGGGTACAGGGCTAATTAATAAGGAAATTGACAAGAGAACTATTTTAGTTTTGATTCCTAAACCCCTGAGTCGGGCCGAATTTATCCTCGGTAAACACTTGGGTTTGTCCGGGGTTTTAGCGGTGATGTTGGGGGTAATGTTGGTGATTTACCTGCTGATGTTGTCGGGGATGAAAGTATCTTTTCAAGCTTTACCCCTGATTGTCTCGGTTTTCTATCTCGGTTTGGAATTAATTCTCATCGCGGCCGTGGCGATCGCTTTTGGGGTATTTACCAGTTCGATTTTAGCCACGTTAATGACTTTTGGGGTCTATCTAATGGGTCACATCAGCAAAGATCTGATCCAATTGGGTATAATCAGCAAAAATGCCAATATCCTCGCTATCACTAAAAATATTTATCTAATTCTCCCAGATTTAGAGAGATTAAATTTTAGAAACGAGGCCGTTTATGGTTTGCTGCCTAGTGCTGATGTCTTAATCGCTAATGCCCTCTACAGTCTCGTTTATACTGGTCTATTATTGGGTATCTCCATCCTCATCTTTTCACGACGACAATTTTAACTGGGGTTGCCGAGTCAAGGGATGAATGGCAACTGTGCAGGTTCCCGTGCCAAAGTTAGTTTGGGTCTAGGTTTTAAAAATCCCAGCAAAGAGGATTCAGATCTCAAATGAGCAACGCCTAAAATTGTACTGGCAGAAAAACCGCTCATCGCTGGTAGGAATGGTCAATATCGATTAGTTTATAGACATGATTAGCCATGAAATTAAAGGCACAACTGCATATTTTAAGTCGAGACGCCGTCAATTACGGACTGGCCCCCGTAGTCATGGAAGAAGCGGTTAATCCCGTCCTTGCGGCCATGGCCAGACAGTTAAAACATTTACAATACTATGTGGTGCAGAATAGCCAGGGTGATTGGTTACTAACCACCTTAGCCCATCGGCGGCAGCCGCAACAGGAGAAAAGGGTAATCTATGCCTTTGCTACGGAAAAAATGGCCATATCTGCTCAAAATACCCCCAATTCACCCCTATCAACGCTCCTGATTCCCGTAACCCATCTTTTATTCCAATTATTTGCCCTAGAAAAAGTAGATAGTATTATTTTTCTGGAAAATGCACACACCGCTCAAACGGGAAAAGAAATCACCCGGACCCAATTAAAGGCCAATATTGAAAAACAACTGCAAAAACTAGCGACAATTCCTGCCAATCTTGCTTAACTTAGTTATCATTAATCGAGGTCAATTAGATGTCACCAGAGACTTTTTCAGCTGCCAACTTGAGTCTAGTGTAACCAGAGAGATTTTTGAGAAAGGAAGGTGTCGCTAGTGTGGGCCACACTTCACCCCATCAGATATAGTAGAAGTACAGTATATAGATTTTCAACAATACGGTCGTCAGGATGAATACAAAAACCCCCAACTACTAGACCGCCAGTGTCAGGATGATAAAACGGCTCTCCAGTGTCAAGCTGTATCCCTAACAATGGAGCAGTCAAACTAGGAGACGTGTGAGGTGAAAGTCTCACCTACGTTTCTCAAGGGGAGGAGATGGAGTTGACTCTATTCTCAGCCCCTAATGGATAGATTGGACTCTATCAGTATCCGCCGCTACTAATACCTTAAATCTTAGCCAGAATGCCAGATTTACACTTGCTTAATTCTCATCCACAGGCCCTAGAAACTGCCTTCATCCCCACTGCCGACCGGTCTTTTTCCTACCCTCTATCCCTCGACCTCGCTACAATTAATCAACGTTTTGACTCCGCTAACGCCGCGGAAATCGTCGCTTGGGCGGAAGCCACCTTCGGGGAAGGTTTGGTGATGAGTACCAGTTTCGGCATTCAGGCGGCGGTAATGTTGCACCTCGTCACCGCAATTATCCCCGATATTCCCATCATTTGGATCGATACCGGCTATCTTCCCCCAGAAACCTATCAATTTGCCGAAGACTTAAGCCAACGCCTCCATTTAAACCTGAAAGTTTATCAATCTCCCCTCAGTCCCGCCCGCATGGAAGCAATCCACGGTAAATTGTGGTCAAATAACGATCTCGACTCCCTCAATCTCTACGACAAAATCCGCAAGGTGGAGCCGATGCAACGGGCCCTGAAGGAATTAAAGGCCACCGCTTGGTTAGCAGGTTTACGTCGCGACCAAACCGACCACCGCAAAACTCTCCAATGGGTCAATCAACAGGGCGAACGTTACAAAATATTACCGATCCTTGACTGGAATGCCAAAACCATCTATGACTATCTGACTAAATACGATCTTCCCTACCATCCCTATTTTGATCTAGGTTATGTCTCCGTCGGCGATTGGCACTCCAGTCGGCCTTTAACCGCCGATGATAGCAACGAACGAGACACCCGTTTCAAGGGTTTAAAACAAGAATGCGGTCTTCATTTACCCTTAACCCCCGGAGAAGCACAAAGTCTCGACGCAAGCTCCCTATAACTGCCGGGGTGAAAAATTTGCCGGTGCGATCGGTTCCTAGACGTTAGACAATGGTTAATGATTATTAATCCCCCATTAACCATGGCTATTTTAGAAAATTTTCTCGAAGTCGGCTCTCTCAAGTGGTTTTATCGACAGGTTAACCCCGATCAACAACCGGACACAACTCCCGTGATCCTACTCCATGGTTTACCCGCCCATGGCTATATTTGGCGGGAATTATTGACCAGTTTAGAAGAATATAACATTAATGCCATTGCCCCCGATTGGATCGGTTCCGGTTTATCCGCTAAACCCAATGCCAGAGAATTCGCCTACACACCTGCCGCTTTTTGTCAAGCCTTGGCCGATTTTATTCAAGCTCTCCAATTGCCGAAAATCTCCCTAATCGTCCAAGGTTTTTTAGCCTCCGTCGGTTTACAATACGCCCTAGAAAATCCCGATAAAATTGAGCGTTTGATCATCTTAAATACTCCCCTCTCCAGTGATGTCAAATTACCCTGGATAATGAAACAATGGGGGCTACCTTTCCTCGGAGATATGGCGACTCAAGACCCCTTATTAGTCGATCGTACTTTAGAAACTGGTAGCGGTTTTGTGATTAGTGATGCAGATCTGGCTATTTTCCGTCAACCTTATCTAAAAACTTCGGCAGTGGGTCGCGCTTTACTGGCCACGATTCGCAATTTAAACCTATCGAAAACTATGGCAGAAATTGAGACAGGTTTAGAGAACTTTGAAAAACCTATCCTTTTTGTCTGGGGAATGGCCGATCCTTGGTTATCTTCTGTCACCGTCGAAAAATTAGCTACTAAATCAGGAGTGGAATTAATCCCCCTCGCGGAAGCAAAACACTATCCCCAAGAACATTGGTCAAAAGAAATTAGTCCCCAGATTATTAATTTTCTCGGACGCAAAACCTAAACCTCGATACTTTCTGGGAATTGATAGCAAAATCTCCCTAGAAAGTATTGATCAAGTTATCCTTAGTATATCACTGTAGTTCTGCACGGGCCACCGCCTATGGAAATACCAGCTTTAGGAAGGATAAATATAACAAATAATCCCCCAGATATTAATAATTTAACCGATTGGGAGCGAGTTAAATCGATGAGGGATGCAGAAATCGAGGCTAATGCTTTGTCAGATCCCGATGCGCTCCCTTTTGATGATGATTGGGAAAATGCGGCGATTATTTCTGCTTACAATAAATTAACATCTCAATAATTGCTAAAACTGATAATTGTCTCAGGGTTACTTGTTATGAAAGTTTAATAGACTGTTGTTCAAGAAAATAGTGATAAAATTTTTTGTTAGCTCAAAACAATAAGCAGGTAATCATTTGATAGTAATCATTCCACGTTATCCTCAAATCGAATTACTTAATATTGATTATTTGAACCATATTTTCAAGTCTATGTATATAGGACTGATGATATCTCCATGCTTCTAAAATACTTTGTAATAATTCATCTTTTGAAAAACAACCAGAATCAGCTACATCTTCAATTTGTCTGATTAGATCATCTTCTAACTCCAATTCTAGCATACTCACTTGTTTAGTTGTGTCTGCCATACTTTTATCTATCTAAAAGTTGATGGAACTATCATACCATAGGAACTCAGCACTGTGGTATCTATTAAACCCCACAATATACCCACATTACACCCATTGCTATGCATTGCATATATGTATATGTAATACCACCTACTAAATACCCTATTATACCCCCTGTTGTACCTAATCATGAATAAAACCTAAGATTATTTTAGTTAAAATTTGCGAAAAATAGCCTTTTAATAGCAAATAAGTCGATAAGTCGATGGTATTTGACCTATTGCACCCATTAAGTACCATCAGGACTCGTTTATGTTGATTTGACATAGTTGACATATCTGGTGTAATTGCTTGACATATCCAGTGTAATAGTTGGTTGACATATCTGGTGTAATTAGGGTAAGATAGGGTACTGTAGTTAGGATGCTAGGTTTCTAAAGGCAGACGGTTCTTCGTTACTTGGTATGGTTCGATCAGGGGGCAGAAATCGGCTAAATCCTTATCTGGCAAGGGACTTAATTGATTAGCTCGTTCTAGATTGAAAACAATTGGCAAAAATCGAAGCAATGTCTTTCTATATAAGGGTTTCACCCCTTATAACTCCCGTCCATTGCATAACACAAACCGAAGAACCAGGCAGACTATTATGGACATCTATAAGAAAGGACGATGACAACCCTTAAATCAGACTGTAGGGTCAATTCATGAATTGACCCTACTATAGCCCTCAATGGTAAAAATGGCTCTTCTCGACCTTAGTGATCAGTTATCAGTGAATCGATACAATCCATTCACTAAATTAACAAAAAAAAATGGCTACCAGACAATTTCGAGTAAATCTTAGTCAAAAGGACTCTGAATATCTTAAAGAAATAGCTAAGGAGCTAGGCTTAACAGAGTCTGAAGTCATTCGTAAAGGATTAAAACTCATGGCTTTATATGCTAAAACTGAGACGGAGGAAGATACTCAATTAATACTTCAAAAAGGTAATGAACAGAGACCACTACTAATTGTTTAGTTATGACCAGTGATTCAAAAAATGAGACAGAGGAAGTTAACAAGCCAAAAGACCTCAGCGCTTCTTTGGCTCTTCCAACTTAAGGGAACTCTGTGCATCATCTTCTAAAGAAGAATCCGGATGCTTATCGTTTAGACAATGAAGTATCTGCATTTGGTAAACCAGCTACAGCTATATCACCCTCAGATCAACGACATATAGTCATTTCAGATAAGTCTGATACACTCTAGACCGGTTAAACCCTTATGAACTCTGGCATTGATATTCTCAATCTTAATTGAAATGACTATATTTATGCAATTTAGAGAATTTGACTGGGATCAGTCTAAAAGATATTCTAATATAGAGAAGCATAGGATAGATTTTGCGGCTGTTCCTCCTATTTTCGATGGTCACTGTCTAATCAGAGAAGATAATCGCCAAGATTACCAAGAAATAAGGATGTGTTTGCTGGGACAATTAAACGGGATAATCTGTTATGTTGTCTATACTATAAGAGGGGAAACTTGCCGATTGATTAGTGCTAGGAGAGCAAACGAACGTGAGCGAAGAAAGTATCAAGAGAGTATCCCCCAAGATGGGGATTGTTAACACAAAAGAGGAAAGCCAAGATTTAACCGATTGGGAGCGAGTTAAATCGATGAGCGATGCAGAAATCGAGGCTAATGCTTTGTCAGATCCCGATGCGCTCCCTTTTGATGATGATTGGGAAAACGCGGCGATCATTTCCGCTTACAATAAATTAACATCTCAATAATTGCTGAAGCATTATAGCAAATCTGTCCACTCGCCTACCGTTCCACCCTGCCTACTTTTCTATACTTTTTAAACAGGGTTGAGTATTACTTGTGCTTGCATTAGTTTAATAAAAATGCTACACTCAAGGCAGTCTGTCATTGGATGACCTTTAACACAAACAAAATAGTTATAATTATGGATATGAACAAGAAAACTTATGAAGATATTTATTCAAGAACTTATTCAAGAATTTATAATATTGTGATAGAAGTATTTGAAGTTTCTGAAATACCTCAGCCAGTTTTAGATTTTGTCATCTTTAAAACTGAGTATAATTATATTCTTGAATTATCAAATGGTGGAGATGAAGATGATGCTCTAAATTTCTTGTATCAAATAGAGCAGGAATTTGACATAGAAATTCCATACGATGAAGGATCTAAAAAAAATAGTTACATTTAGAGATCTATTGGAATTTGTTTTTGAACAAAAATATAACCTTGAGATTGCAGAATATCTAAAAATACGAATAAAGACAAAAACTCTAAAATTGTTATTGTTCTTAGAAAGCAAGAAAATAGAAATCAGTAAATTTATAGAAATATTTTCAAGTGACACTTTTTCCAATAATCATCAAAATATCGAAAAACTTATCCTTTCCCTGAGACACAAAAGTTTTGATGCGTCTAGTATAATGTCATTTTCAGATATATTTAAAAATGATTTTTTATTGTCGAATTTAGAGCAAATATGTCAAATATATTGCTTTATGAATGATCAAAAAATTTCTTACTTTGATGTTATTGATATCATAAAAAGTGGATATCTAGACTCTTGCAAACAACAGATAGACGATCTTTCTGAAAAGATAAAGCTTCAAGAGTCGGAAATAAAAAACCTGAGTCTTGAACTTGAAAAGGCTAATCAGAACCTAGATTTGTTGAGAGGTCAATTAAACCATCTTTTAGATGATATCTAGCATTGTTATAGCGACATAGAAACCCAAAAAAATATTGATCAAACAAGGTATATCTGGACTTCCCCCATACAGAAATACTAAAAAATTAACAAAACCCTTACTGCCTGGAGCTTCTCAGAAAAAATTGAAAAGACGCTACTGGGTACATTTTCCCTTTGAAAATGGCTGTACCGTTGACTGTATCTAGAGTAGAGCGATTCCGTAGAGTTGGCTGTATAGTGATCGCTAACCTTATTGTAACAGATGGTGTCATTAATCTCTAGAGTCAGCGATTCCCTCGGTAGCCATGTTTTTGATGGTTTTCTGCCTGGAAACAAGCTATAATGGTCGAAGGGTCAAATTTGAAAAATTTTGAAAAATTTTGCCTCAAACCCTGTCTGCGTAAGGATTTCAGGAGTTTGTACCCAGTAGTTTATTAGTATTACATTGCTTTAACTCAGGCTCTGTAAGACTTTGAGCCATAGCTAGTATATTTATACGGGGGAAGTTCAGGTATATTATTCTGCGATAACACACCTAAAAACAAAGATTTGAGTAATTATTTTATTCCCGTACCCATCTAAGCTGCACTGCATTTAAACCGCATACTGAGGAATTTTAGTACAAGGGCCAGAAATCTCAACCCCAGAAACCTCTCCTCCCCACTCTCCTATACTTTTGAAGTGGAAGAAAGTTTTAGTTTAATTAATCTGACTACAGGCCTGTTTTTGTCGTTTCTAAATACCCCTGATAACTTGACCGGAACTGTTCGATCGATAGGTTCTTTGTCCAATATTCTACCAGAGCATGACCCCAGGCCCAAGCTTCCTTGTCAGCAGTGCTATAATTTTCTAATAGTATTGGCCAAAGTGCCAATAAATCAAAACTTTTATTCTCCGTATTTAAGAGAGAAGAAAGCTCGTAGGCCATCTGTAATTTACCGATCGCTACTGGTAATTGTTCCACAGGAATTTGTTCAGCTAAAAGATAAGCTAAAGTCGGTCTTCCCGTGGCTAAAGTGGAGATAAAACCGAGAATAGGACTTTTTAATAGGGCCGTTAAACCTTGCCCCGTGGCCATCTGTAAAGTATAGCGATCGATTATTTTCGCCGCTGCCAGGGTTCGAGTTTCTAAATCCGCTAAAAAACGGGCTAAACGCAACTGTTTTGCGGGCGAAATTGCCCCCAGTAAAGCGATTGATAACTCCTCATCCCCCCAAGCTTCTCTATCCGGCTGTTGACTGACCATCGGCAAAATGCGATCGCAGAGATTCTCGAATAATTCCGCCCGATACTGCAAGCATTCGCGGATATTGACTTCTTTGGGACTTTCTCCCGTCAGCCAATTATAGGGGGGTTGCCACTCTCGCAGCGGACGCAGGCGATCGACTTGAGAAACACACACTATAACTGGTAAATTGTCAATAGTTTGTTGCAAATCTTTAAGAAAAGCCTCATCCATGGCCAGGGCGGGATCGAGGGCGGGGGTGACAAGAATTAATAAATCGGCGTTTTCGGCATAATTTAGAACCTTTTGCCGATCATCGGCCCGATTTGCCTGTTCATAGCCCGGAGTATCCCAGAGGATTAACTCGTCTCCTTCTGGGGTTTGCCAATGGTAGGATTGGATCGCGTCGGTACTGGGCAATAGATCCACTTGGGCTAAATCGGCCCGAAAGAGAGTATTAATTAAACTGCTTTTGCCGGCCCCGGTGCGTCCAACCAGCAGAATATTAACCGGTTGGCGATCAATTTCCGTGATCGGTTCAGCTTGGGCGAGAATTTCCTTGAGAGTAGTAGTGGCGATTTTCGTCTTGGTGGGGAGAGTTGGGGCGAGATTACTGCCACTGTAGAGTAACACCGCTTGGCGAGAAAGGTTTCTTAGGGCATTTTCCCGCAAAACTTGCCCTAAATTGACTAATAATTGCTGATCCGCTCGATCGCTGTACTTTTGACTAGCAACTTTAGCCACAGCCGCAGCGGGATTGATCACCCATTGCGCCCAATTCCAGACTTGCCAAAGTTTCCGGGCTGAGGGTTGCAATTTTTGATAAACTTCGTAGGCCTGATAGGCTTGGCCGATGGTGATTTGATTCAGGGCCGGGGAAAGATTCTGCATCCAGCGATCGCTATCATCCACAGTTCCCCGAATTAAACCGTAGGCCTGGGGAATGTAAATATTTAATAAGGGGTACTTGACATCGGGGTAATATATATGAGCGATGGCACTGACCAAATCCTGACAGCGTTGCCAAAAAGTCGCCCAATCTTCCCAAACCGGGCGATCATTGCGGGCCTCGACGATAATCCTCTCGATAATTTCCTCGACATTTCCCCCGGAATCACCCTCAGGAGGGGTTAATTCTGCCTTAATTTCCCCGATGGCGGCTTCAATTTCCCCGACTGCTGGGCGCGTCCATTTGACCAACAGGAAGCGCCAAGCGACAAAAATCAGGGTAAAAACTGCCCAAATCCAATTCAAACCCCATTGATTGATCTGGACACTGGCGGCCACGATCAGAAAAATCACCACGGCGGCGATCGGAACTGCTAAAATCAACCCTTGCCAAGTTTTTAACCGTAACATTGCTCGATCTGGTTTTTTTCCATTCTACCGATCTCTGATTCTCGGTTAGGGGGCAGTCCTGATGCCAAAGTTGGCACCGCCAAGCCTGAAAATATTCTGATTGACGAATTGGCGTTATTTCAGCTTCTATTTTCCAGTCAGTCCCGATGAAAAAATTTTCACCCCCACAGATGAAAGAGGTTTCCTTCCCTACACCCCACACCCCACACCCTACACCCTCTTTCAAGTCAGAAATTAGACAGTGGCATCAATTTGGGCGAGGATTGCCGTGGACAACTGACAAAGTTGTTGATGACAAGGACCATTACTAGCCATGATCCCCCCCCATTGCCGCACATCGCCGCGATTATAGCGCACGGGTTGACCGTCAAAATAGGAAAATTTGCCGCCGGCTTCCGTTAAAATCAACTCCG
The DNA here is from genome assembly GCF_000010625.1 of Microcystis aeruginosa NIES-843. Classification (NCBI taxonomy): domain Bacteria; kingdom Bacillati; phylum Cyanobacteriota; class Cyanophyceae; order Chroococcales; family Microcystaceae; genus Microcystis; species Microcystis aeruginosa. The sequence continues at coordinate 1,115,655 of NC_010296.1, read as the reverse complement.
GAGCGGCAAAATCCCAGTCTTTAGCCGCCGATTTCCCCGATAGGGAGATATAAACATCGGATTTTTGTTCGAGGATCGTGGCAATTTTACAGCCCACACTAGCCACATAATTTTTACCGAAGAAGGGTATTTGACTTAATAAATTATCAAAACGTTGGTCGCGATGGGTACGACTAACCACCAGATAGAGCTCGGTAATTTTATCTTTATTGGCAACTTTTACCTGTGTAATATTTCCGTCGCTAGTTTCTAGAAAAGTACCTTTTCCTTTTTGGGCAAAATAGAGTTTTTCTTGATCCGGTAGGGCAACCACGGCGATGAGCGGTCTTCCCTGATAACATAAGGCGATATGTAGGGCATATTCTCCCGTTTTGTTGATAAAATCGCGGGTTCCGTCCAAAGGATCGATAATCCATACCCAATCTTTCGGGATAGCTTCATTGCCTTGATGGGTTTCCTCGCTCAGATAACCAAAGTCGATATCCGAGAAATTTGTTTGTAATTCCCCTAAAATATAGTTATTTGCCGCTAAATCCGCCGCCGTCACTGGTCCGCCTTTTTTCTTCTTGTTGACGGCTAAATCCTGTTCACCCCGGTAGTAGGATTGAAGAATTTTAGCACCACCCCAACCGACGGCACGAGTCACAGCTAAAATGCGATCGAGCGTTTCGTTATCTTGACAGGTTAAATTAATCATAAAATAGCCTCAGTTTTTCAGACCTATTATCTACTAAATTGAAAGACTGGCATCTTAGCTTACCATCCCTTGCTTCCTAACTCCTGACTGGCTTAATTTTGCCCTTGCCAAAAATAATCGGCGGGTTTTTTGGTTTCTGCTGGTGATGATTGAGGAGCGTCTCCCAAGAAAACCGAACGCTGGATGACGCGATCGCCTAATCTTCTTTGGACTCGACTGGGAATACCGTAACCGTAGGCAATATGACCTTTTCCTGCTAGGACGATGATCTGATAGTCGGGATGAGCTTGCCAGAATTTAGCGATCGCATCGGCCATGGTTTCATCCCAGAGGACCTGTGCCAGAAAAAAGCGATCGAATCCCTGACTTTTGCCCCCCGTGTGTTGCTGATAAACGGCTAGGATCTGTTGACGATACTCCTCGTTATCCTGGTTTATTTCGCTTTTAGGGGGAATGTAGGTCATTTCTGAGGTGGAGAGGCTTTCTAAGCCCTCCCGTGCCACTTTTCTAGTGATTTCCGTGGGTGTATTTAGGGCGATCGCTGGTAGTTTTTTTGCCTTGGCCAAGCGCAGGATCGGGGCGTAAAATTCCCAATCAAATCCCCAACGTTGGTCGTATTCACTTTTTTCTCTCAACTGATTTTCGCTAATTTTGCCGGCTAAATACTGATCCAAATAGATTTGGTAAGGACGTTGAAACATCTCGAAAGCGATCGCTATTTGGGGATTATTAGCCTGTAAATACTCGATAATAGCTAATTGGGCCTGATGATCGGCTTGGCTATCGTGCCTTTCCCCCAGATAAATAATCTCGGCTGTTTTTAAATCTGCCAGAATTTGTTTTTGGCTATTAGTAAAACTCCAGGCCCGGGGCAGCAAAATAAACAGTAAGCAGAGGGCAAGGAAAACAGGAAAAAAGCGTCGAGAGAATTTCATCTTTTTATACTAAATCCGTTGAGTATAGGCTACTTGTGAGGACAGGCAAAAGGTAAGAGGCACTCATGCAAAAGAGGGAATAGATAATCAGTTTTTAATAACTAGATTTAGTATTAAAAGCCTTTTAAGAAACTGATCTTAACCGAAGCCAAGACAAAAAGGGTGAGCAATGCCCACCCGAAAAAATTTTCAGAGAACCTTTCTGGTTTAGTAGGTTTCTACGTGCCAGCGATGTTCTTTTTTCAGTTGTTTCTGATAGACAGACCAATCAGCGCCATTTTTAGCAGCAGCACCACTGATAGCATCGTCGATACCATCTTCCATCCCTTTCAGTCCGCACATATAAGCGTGGGTTTTGGGACTTTGGAGTAGATTCCAGATTTCGTCAGCGTGTTCGGCTACCCGGTGTTGAATATACATTCTACCGCCCTGGGGATTTTGCTGTTCCCGGCTGATGGCATAGGTGAGACGGAAGTTATCGGGGAATTCCGCCGCTATTTTCTCTAATTCTTCTTGGTAGAGAATATTGGCCGTTTTGGGAACTCCGAAAATCAACCAAGCTAGACCTTTGAATTTATAATCTTCGTGTTGTTCCTTGAACATCCGCCAGAGGAAAGCTCGGAAGGGAGCGATTCCCGTCCCAGTGGCCATCATAATGATAGTGGCATCTTCATCACCCGGTAGCAGCATTTCCTTACCCACAGGGCCGGTAATAGCCACATCGGCACCCACCTCTACATTACAGAGATGGGTGGAACAAACTCCATAAACCGTTTCCTTGGTTTCTGGGTGTTGGTATTCTAACTGACGCACGCAGAGGGATACGGTTTTATCGTCTAATTTATCACCATGACGGGTGGAGGCGATCGAATAGAGTCTCAATTTATGAGGTTTGCCATTAGCATCGGTACCCGGGGGGATAATACCGATACTTTGGCCTTCTAAATAGCGTAAATCGCTCCCAGAAAGGTCAAAGGTGACGTGTTGTACGATGCCGATACCTCCCTCATCAACGAGAGCATAGTTCTCGATACATTTGCCGATAAAGGGTTGATTCGGACGGTAGATGTTGACGGGGATATCTGTTTTTTCTTTCGCTTGAGTCATGGCCTTTTTCTTGGTCTGTTCGGGGACGGGCGATGATTGAGCGATTGGCTGTGGTGTGGAGGCACTAGAAACAGTTGCTACGGGGGCAATCCCATTGAAGGGTTTGATGCTGACGATACGACCACCTAAACGGGTAATCCGACGCATTTCTTGATTCATGCGACTGTAGGGAACCGTGAAAAACACGCTTCCACTCTGACGGATTGAATAATCCAAGCTGTCAGTATTGTCGTTTTGATTGAGACCCGCCACTTCGTAAACAAATAAACGGTTTCCCGCTAGTGTACTCGGACTGTACATTAAATATAACTCCCAACTCAAGTCACGATAATCGTTCCATAGTTTAGCCTACCATCGGTACACTACACCTAGGCCTATATTGAGAGTTATCTTAAAAAAACCACAGACATCGCTTTTATCCTTTTGGATAGGATAGGTTAAGTCTCTGGTTAAAATCTGTTACATTTGCAGCATTTTACTTTTTATTAAGATTTATGCTACTTTTTCCCATTTATGCTAAAAATCCCCCTAGTTTGCCTGATCAGGACAAAAGCGGGGGACAGATATTACCGATAATTATTTTTTCAACTACTGGGCCGCAGCTGCGTTTAAGGGTTTAATGCTGACGATGCGAGCGCCTAAACGGGTAATCCGACGCATTTCTTGATTCATGCGGCTATAGGGAACAGTTAAAAAGACACTGCCACTCTTACGGATAGAATAATCTAGGTTATCAGTATTGTCATTTTGACTCAAACCGACGACTTCATAGACAAAAAGGCGATTTTCTTTGGCACTAGAGAGACTTTGCATCGAAATGGCTCCTACATTGATGTTATAGTTCTCTAGTTTAGCCTAGCGGGGAGACTAGCAATCTAGTTAATTGCTGATTTACGGCCGTTCATTGTACCATGACGCTCGATCGCAATTGTCCACAGGCCGCATCGGTCGCTAAACCTCTGGAATAACGGACAGTAACGGCGACTTTTTCCTGTTCTAAAATAGTTTTAAAAGCCTTAATTCTCTTTTCATCAGGCCGTTGATAATCCACCTCTTGAATAGGATTATAGGGGATGAGATTGACGTGGGATTGAAAACCTTTCACCAGTTTGGCTAATTCCCTTGCGTGTTCGGGTAAATCATTTACTCCCGCTAAAAGAATGTATTCAAATGTCACTCTTCGTCCCGTGATTTGAACGTATTCCTGACAGTCTTGGATCAGATTACTTAGGAGATAATGGTCGGCACTGGGGATTAATTTAGCTCGAACTTGTTGATTAGAAGCATGGAGACTAACAGCAAAAGTTATTTGCAAATTATGTTCCGCTAGTTGCTTGATTTTATGGGGCAATCCCACGGTAGAAATCGTTAAACAACGCTGACCGATACCCACATCTTTATTAAGGCAATGAATCGCTGTCACCACTTCGGGGATATTTAATAAAGGTTCCCCCATCCCCATAAATACCACATGACTGACTCGCTGCTGAAAATCCTCCTGTACTGTTAACACTTGGTCAACGATTTCATGTGCTTTTAAATTACGAGTAAAACCCCCTTTTCCCGTGGCACAAAAATCACAGGCCATCGGGCAACCCACTTGCGAAGAAACACAGACTGTCAATCTTTTTTCACTAGGAATTCCCACCGCTTCGATAATTAAACCATCCGCCAGTTTTAGCAGATATTTACGAGTGCGATCGGGTGCTACACTGCGATAATGTATAAGGGAACGACCAATAGGATAGTCTGCCATCTTGCTGCGCCATTCTTGGGGGAATACGGAAATATCCGCCAAAGAATGCACCCCTTTTTCATATAGCCATTGGTGTAATTGTTTACCCCGATAAGCGGGTTGTCCCTGGTCTTTTACCCAGTCGGTCAGTTCCTCTAAAGATTTCGCTAGTAAAGTCATAATTGTTATCGTTGAGCGTCTTACCATTCTAACCGATCGATCATCCCTAGGAGCAAAACCGTAACAAAATTGTATTCATTAATTGACATTTTTTCCCTTTGCTCCTTCTCTAGTCTTTGTTAGTCAATTAAATACTTAAAACTATAACTTCAACTTAGCCTAAGGATTTCTACTGTTGGGTATTCCTTTTTATACTAAATCTGGTTATTAAAAACTGATTATTTATTCCCCCTTTTGCCTCTTGCCTATTGCATGAGTGCCTGTCCTGATATGTAGCCTATACTCAACGGATTTAGTATTATATTCTCCTTCCACTGAGAGGGAAGTAGCATCTAAATGGGAATTCTCGGTCGCCACACCAAATTTTTTCACGGCCGCTAAACTAATCAGTAGGAAAATGGCCGAAACATCAAGTTGATAAAGTTTGTCCATTACTCGACTAATTTTATCATCATTCAGGTGTTTGGGTTCGATGCCATCTCCCCGCAGATGTTCGGTTGCTTTATCTTCAAAAAATTGAGGAAATAAATACAAGGATCGGGAGACAAATCCCAATCCGTTAAGAATAATCGCTTTTACTACTTGCCCCGCTGTGACAATTTCTCCTGGAACCCATTGAGACTTGTTCGTTTGACAACAACCCAATAGCGAGCTACAATGCGATCACTTTCTGGCTTTGCGGATAGCACTCCCTAGCATTAAACCCCCAAGGGTAATATAAGCAAGAACGCTGCTGGATTCTGGAGTCGTTCTTTTAGATGCAACACGAATCTGAACAAGAACATCATCGTCATCATCATCTACAGTGAAAGATGCAGCGTCATCAAGATGAGCTAAGAAGATATTAGTATCTAGTAACTCAAATGTATTTCCTCCGAAACCAAGGCTATTATCTAGATCCGAAAAAACTATTTGTGAAGCCATATCTGTGCCTCCAATTGTAGCGAAAAAACTTTGACCATTCCAGTTAGTTAAAACTGCCAGTGGAATTGGTTGATCTGGATTAAAAGACCCCAAAAAAACCTCACTGTTTGTTGATGGATTATTCGGCAATCCTGAAAGAACCGGAACAAAGTTTTCTGAAGTAGTCCCAAGACCAAACTCAGAATTGGCACCAGCACCACCTCCTAAGGATTTAACGTAAATATCAACCTGATCAGGAAATTTAAACTCTGCTGCACTGCTTGGATTAGTAATACCGCCAACGAATAAAGCAATAGCAAAAGTAAATAAGGGATATTTGGGGTTGCAGGGATTGAACATTTTTGTTGCTCCTCAAAAATTAATTCTTTTTTTGTTGTTCGTTATCTTTTGTTCCTTGAGAACAAGGTTCATGCTTTTAGTTTGATCAGTGAGCAAAAATTGCCCAGTCGTCTGGAACAGGCGAACCAAAAGATTCGCCCGCCCACTCCCAACCAATTAAATAAGCTGAACATCTAAAGAGACAGCAAACCCTGCGGGGCGATTTTCAATGGTTGCGAATTGTTGCCCAAGAAAACTTAACCCACCTGTTAAGCTATTGTAGTTAAATTGGCTAAGGCTACTAGCATTAAATCCGGACTTACTGAGCTGGATGACATCGCCCTCTATCCACTGAAAATCCTTGATTACGTCAACTCCTTCTAGAAGAGAACCGAAAAAAAAGGCATCGGCACCAGTGCCGCCAGTGAGGATATCATTGCCATAGCCGCCATAGACAAAGTCATTCCCAGCACCTCCTAATAGAACATCGTTGTCGGCTCCGCCAAAGAGATAATCAGTGTCGTTTCCGCCTGATAAAGTGTCAGCACCCGCTTCGCCAATGAGCAAGTCACTACCGTTTCCGCCGAAGACATTGTCATTTCCAGCGCGGCCGAAGATGATATCTGCACCATCTCCACCATCAATGTAGTCGTTGCCTATTCCACCGTCGATGTAGTCGTTGCCTCCTTGGCCGTAAATGCTATCATTCCCTTCATTCCCGTACATGGTGTCATTACCGAAACTGCCGAACAAGAAGTCATTGTAAATTGTACCGTTGTAAACTGGCATTAGCTGTCAACTCCTGTGAATTAATTAAGTTGATGATTCAAGTCAAACATTCAGAGCAAATAACATTCAATAGATACTGAATAACAAATTGGTATCAGCCAACAACTCTAAATAACTCTAAATAGCTCTAAATAACCGTACATAACTTTTAATAACAATTAATAACAGTGCTTTCTCTTTCTCATAAAAATATTGACAAATTAGAGGAAATGATGTAATCTTTAAATATCTCTATTAATTTTTGATTATTTTTGAACTAAAAATGGTTGGCATTCCTGACACGATAGGGACTAAAGATAAAGACCTATTGCAAAAAGCATTTCTAAACCAGATCTTGCAAAGTACTGGTTTGATAAAAAATCAAGATCATAGTTGTTTATTTCAACTTCTATATAATCCAAAAAATCAAGATAAAAAAAGAAGTGAAATTGTCGAAATAATGAAAAATAAGCATAATCTTCATTATACGGAAGCAACTATTCATGAATATGCGAAAAGAATTAGGAGAATAATGGTAGATGTGTTTAAACAAGCGATGATAGACGATGGATTAGAATTAAGTGTCAATTTAATTACTACTAAATATGAGAAGAAAGGAAAACCTCAGAATTCAATTGAACCTCATCAAGTGACTTATCAATGGTTATGGGAGAAAAAATTTCCTCGGATGGGTTGGGAATTAGCAAAAGAAGTTGCTGCACCTGCTTGTAATAAGTTAACGATGCTGGATATTAATGAAAATTTTGAGGTAGAAAAATCCCCTAATGGAGGAGCCTCAAACGGGAGTTCAAAAAGGGGTCTAGTTATGAATGGTACTGTAATTAAGCCAGAGCCAGATAAGGGTAATTATATTTATCTTAACAAGCCCCATTATTTATGGGTTAATTTACCTGAAAATGGTAAATATTTATTGTTAATTAATGAGACGGTAGAAGGAAATTTTTATCTCTTTAGTCCTTCAAGAGCATTTGCCTATATTCCTTATACTAAGCTGTCAGAAGGACTTCGTTTACCCCCGTCTGAAGGACTAGCTCGATTTTTCCAATATGATGCAGTAGGAGATGAATATTTTCTGGCAATTGTCACAGAGCAACCCATTGATTTATCTTGGGTTAATGGGGAATCTGACCCTACAGATATTATTTTAAGTCAAGAGCGTCTTGAGGAGATATTTGTTAAATTGGGTCAACAGGGTAATAGTGAGGTGTTTTATAAGCGGTTTAAGGTGGTGGAAAAACCCATTAATCACTCTGATCAATCAGCAACAATAATCAGCAACAAAAACTTAGTTTATTAAAGGAAGATAGTAACATCAATCAATCCATAATTAACCAGATACAACAGTATAACCAGATCGCATCATGCCAGCGATCGCCCTTGCCCATTGTCAACAGTAATTGCCCATAAAATAGGAAAAAACAATGCAAATTTCTATTCAACTAGACGATGAACACGCTCAAAAACTAGCCTATATTCAACAAACCACCCAAGAAAATACTTTAGAAACCATTCAACAAGCCATTGAACTACGCTATCAACAACTCCAAGAAAAAACACACGATCCCCTAGCTAAATTAAAACAAAGTTCCTTTATCGGTAGCTTTGAAGCAGAGGCTGACTTTGCCGAAAACTCAGAAAACATTTTGCATTCACTCCTATCCGAAAAAAATGATCATTGCTGATACAGGATTCTTTCTCGCTCTTGGCAATCGAAAAGACAAAGATCACTCGTTAGCCATTCAAACTATTTATAGTCAAAATGAAGCCTTAATTACCACCTATCCTGTTATCACCGAAACCTGTTATTTACTCTTAGCCAGAATAGGTAATCAGGCGCAAATCAACTTTTTGCAGGGATTGGTTAACGATAACTTTGAAATATTTCATTTACAAAATCATCATATTGAACGAATGATTGAATTAATGGATCGTTACGCTAACTTACCGATGGATATGGCAGACGCTTCTTTGATTGTATTAGCAGAGCATCTAGGACATGGAAGAATATTAACTGTTGATCGTCGAGATTTCAGTATCTATCGTTGGAACAATACGGAGGTTTTTAACAACTTATTGTAGGAGATATTTATTCAGGGTAATCAGGGTAATAGTGAGGTGTTTTATAAGCGGTTTAAGGTGGTAGAAAAACCCATTAATCACTCTGATCAATCAGCAACAATAATCAGCAACAAAAACTTAGTTTATTAAAGGAAGATAGTAACATCAATCAATCCATAATTAACCAGATACAACAGTATAACCAAACCATAGGAATGCTATATCAGCAGGGGCAATATGAGCAAGGGATTATCTTCGCTCAAAAAACCTGTGATTTAGCCAAAAGTTACTCACTAACTAATGAGCCTATTTATGCTTATTCTTTGAATCTTTTAGCCATATTATATAAGTCAATGGGACGGTATGAGCAAGCTTTACCTCTCTCTCAACAAGTTCTCGAAATTGTTGGTAAAAGTTTAGGTACTGACCACCCTGAATATGCTAATTGTCTGAATAACTTAGCCCTATTATATGAGTCAATGGGACAGTATGAGCAAGCTTTACCTCTTCATCAACAAGCTCTGGAAATTAGTGGTAAAATTCTAGGTACTGAACACCATGACTATGCTGGTTCTCTGAATAACTTAGCCGGATTATATAAGTCAATGGGACAGTATGAGCAAGCTTTACCTCTCCATCAACAAGCTCTCAAAATTATTGGTAAAAGTTTAGGTACTGACCACCCTGACTATGCTACTTGTCTGAATAACTTATCCGTATTACATAAGTCAATGGGACAGTATGAGCAAGCTTTACCTCTCTCTCTACAAGCTCTCGAAATTCGTAGTAAAAGTTTAGGTACTGACCACCCTAACTATGCTAGTTCTCTGAATAATTTAGCCGTATTATATGGGTCAATGGGACAGTATGAGCAAGCTTTACCTCTCTATCAACAAGCTCTCGCAATTCGTGGTAAAAGTTTAGGTACTAACCACCCCGACTATGCTGATTCTCTGAATAATTTAGCCGTATTATATGGGTCAATGGGACAGTATGAGCAAGCTTTACCTCTCTATCAACAAGCTCTCGCAATTCGTGGTAAAAGTTTAGGTACTGACCACCCCGACTATGCTGATTCTCTGAATAATTTAGCCGTATTATATCAGTCAATGGGACAGTATGAGCAAGCTTTACCTCTCTCTCTACAAGCTCTCGAAATTCGTAGTAAAATTCTAGGTACTGACCATCCTGACTATGCTGGTTCTCTGAATAACTTAGGCGGATTATATCGGTCAATGGGACAGTATGAGCAAGCTTTACCTCTCTCTCTACAAGCTCTCGAAATTCGTGGTAAAAGTTTAGGTACTGACCACCCTGGCTATGCCACTTCTCTGAATAACTTAGCCGCATTATATCGGTCAATGGGACGGTATGAGCAAGCTTTACCTCTCTTTCAACAAGCTCTCGAAATTCATGGTAAAAGTTTAGGTACTGATCACCCTAATTATGCTCTTTTTCTCAATAATTTAGCCCTTTTATACACAGCAACCAACCGCCCAGAAGAAGCACTAAAATTAATGCAAGAAGCGGCAGATATTGATTTAAAAACTATCTCGACCATCTTTAGCATTAGCACCGATAAGCAACGCATCAACTATCTTGCCAAAAACTACCATATAGTAGAAACATTTCTCTCCCTTGTTTTCCAACACTTTCCTAATAGCCCCGAAGCGGTACAATCTGCCTATAACCTCATCTTAAGACGAAAAGCGATCGCCACTGAAACCGCCATCCAGCAAAAAATCGCCCTTTTATCCCAACAATACGCCCATCTTGCCCCCAAACTCCAACAATGGCAACAAATTAGGCAACAACTCGCCAAACGCTGTTTTGATATACCCACCCCCGAACAACTTCCCTACTACCAACAAGAAATTAAATCCCTCGAACAACAAGCAGAAAACCTCGAACGAGAATTAAATATCCCCGAACTTAACCTCGAAAAAGAACTGCAAAACGCTGATTTTCGTACCATCGCTTTAGAATTACCCGAAGGAACTACCCTAATTGAATTTATTAGGTTTAATAACTACAATTTTCAGGCAATTCCCGCCAACGGTGACGCTGCATCCTTTCCCCCTCGCTATCTTGCCTTTATCCTACCTGCCCAAGCCCCAGAACAGCTAACTATGATAGATTTAGGAGAAGCTGAACCCATAGACAAATTAGTGAAAGAGTTTCGGGAATCGGTAGAAAACCCACGAGGATTAAGTGTGGCCGTATTTAAGAAAAAAGAGGATATATCGCCAAAAATTGAACTAAGCCAGCTTATTTTTCAGAAAATCAAGCCTTATCTCAGCCAAGAATTAATTATCTGTCCCGATGGCGAATTAAACTGCTTACCCTTTGAAATTTTACCCACCGATAAAGGCAGCTACTTAATGGATGAATATCGCTGCAACTTCTTAAATGTAGGACGAGATATCCTGCGCTTTAAAGCCAAAATTCCCGCCAAAGTCACCTATCCCCTCGTTATCGCTAACCCTGACTATAACTTAGCCAGTCCCGAAAACACGCCATCAACTGCTGAAAATGAGGAAAAATTCCCCTTTAAACCATCCTTACGCAATTTAGCCACCTCTAGACAAGGACAAATATTCAACTCCCTCCCCGGCACCGAAATCGAAGGCGAAAAAATCGCTAAAATACTCAGAGTCAAACCCGTTACCGCCGCCAAAGCTTTAAAACCTCTTGTCTCCAAAGCCCAAAAAGCCCCTTATATTCTCCATATTGCTACTCATGGCTACTTTCTCGGCGATATAACCCCCGAACTGGACACAATTAACCAAAACTTCATGTTATCGAGTCTTTCCGCCTCAGAAAGATTCCAAGTCGGCACCAGGCAAAATCCCCTGTTGCGTTCAGGTTTAGCCTTTGCGGGGGTGAATACGATGTTAAACGGCGGTAAACTACCCGAAGAAGCCGAAGATGGCTTATTAACTTCCCTAGACGTGCAATCTATCAATTTAGCAGGGACAGAGTTAGTAGTAACATCCGCCTGTGAAACCGCCTTAGGAGACCTCTACACAGGAGAAACCCTCATCGGTTTGCGTCGTTCCTTCATCCAAGCAGGAGCAAAAACCGTTATTATCAGCCTTTGGAAAGTGGAGGATGTGGCTACCACTATCTTAATGCAGTATTTCTATTATTATCTCCTGAAAGCAAAACTTAGCAAAGCAGAAGCTTTGAGAAAAGCCAAATCTAGCCTCCAGCGTCTCACCATCGCCAAAATGCGTTCCCAATGGCTAACGGAAGATGCCATCAAATCGGCAGAAAAACACAGTATAGGAACTGCTACCCATTTGCGGGAATTAAGTCAAAAATCTGATTTAGAACGCCCTTATGAAGCTCCTAAGTATTGGGCTGCTTTTATTTGTTTAGGGAATCCAGCCGGTCTTCCGCTTTTACCATTTTGACAGGCGAGCAAGGGACAAAATCTCAAAACCCACATTCCGCACCCTAAGTGTCACAACGTCTCAAAAGAGGAAGGGGCGTGAGTCAAAATACTTAGGGTCTGCTGAAAAAGTTTTTCCTAGGGGCAGGGTGTAGGGTGTGGGGTGTGGGGTGTGGGGTTTTACCCATTTTCATCGGGTAAATTACCTAATTTTCAGGGAAAAAGTCCCTGAATTTTCCCCCTGATCACTCCCATGCCGGGTACTTTTTGATTGACAAAAAGTCTAAAAGTCTTACCCAACAAGGTTTTTAGATTTATTCAGCAAACCCTACTTAACCTAACTGTTCAAGGGGAACTGTCAGTGCCATAATAATCGATGGACTTCGATCGAGAGCAGAAATTTTATGAGTTGCCAGCAAAAAAAGTTAATAGGGGGAAATAAGGAGCTATTCAGTTTTAAAAGCAATATTTAAGCGAAAATTTATGAAAATCGCTATTTTATCCCAAGATGCTTCTCTTTATTCGACCAAGCGACTGAAAGAAGCGGGAGAAGCCCAAGGTCATGAGGTACGAGTGATCAATTATTTGCGCTGTTACATGAACATCACCTCCCATAAACCCACGGTTGTTTATAACGGTAAACCCTTGGAGAGTTTTGACGCGATTATTCCCCGCATTGCCGCCTCAAAAACCTTCTATGGAACCGCAGTCGTCCGACAATTCGAGGTGATGAATGTTTTTACTGCCAACGACTCGCAAGCAATTTCTCGGTCGCGGGATAAATTGCGTTGTCTGCAAATCCTCGCTCGGGAAGGGATAGGTTTACCGGTGACGGGAATTGCTCACGCAACTCAAGATATCGATGGTTTAATCGAAACCGTCGGCGGCACCCCTCTAGTGATTAAATTATTAGAAGGAACCCAAGGTATTGGGGTAGTCTTAGCGGAAACCGATCAAGCAGCCAAGTCAGTTATTGAAGCTTTTCGGCAATTAGAGGCTAATATTCTAGTACAAGAGTATATTAAAGAGGCCAGTGGGGCAGATCTGCGCTGTTTTGTCATCGATGGAAAAGTGGTGGCCTCGATGAAGCGACAGGGGGCCGAAGGGGATTTTCGTTCTAATCTTCACCGCGGTGGTAAGGCAGAAAAGGTAAAATTAACCCCGGAGGAACGCAGTACGGCTATACGGGCCACTAAAGCCATGGGTTTACGGGTTGCGGGTGTGGACTTATTGCGGTCCAATCACGGGCCTGTGGTTATCGAGGTCAATTCTTCTCCCGGTTTGGAGGGAATAGAAGCGGCCACTGGTGTGGATGTGGCCAAAAAAATTATTGATTTTGTCGCTAAAAATGCCACCCTAGTCCTAAATCGCGATCGATATCAATATTAGCCGTCAGCCTTGCATCAGTTATCAGTTACCAGTTATCAGTGGGTAAGTTATCAGTCAATAGTATTAAGCGATAAGCTCGGAGCTGCCTTTTTACTGAAAAAGCTCCCCACACCCCACTTCCCCACTTCCCCACACCCCACACCCTACACCCCACACCCTACACCCACTTTCAAGTCAGATGTGATTTATCAGTCGGCAAATACACGGACGCTATCGGGAATAATTGATAGTTTTACCTTTGTACCGATGTCTAATTGGGTGTTAATCGTTGTTCTAGCGTGGATTTGGCTGCCGGTGGCCGTTAGCAGACAATAACGGTATTCCCGCCCCAAAAATTGGCGATCGCAAATAACTAGCTCTCCCGTCTCATCCGGCTTAATTTTGACATCTTCCTCTCTCAGCATCAATTCCCCTTTGTCCAAATCTTGACCATCGGGAATTTCCCAGACTCCTATCTCGGTTTGCCATTGTTCCCCCTTCCGTCTAGCGGGGAGAAAGTTAGCTTGGGTGACAAACTCAGCCACGAATCGCGAGGCCGGATGACTATAAATTTCTTCGGGATTGTTAATTTGTTCTAATTTTCCTTGACAAATGACGGCAATTGTGTCACTGATCACCATTGCTTCCTCCCGGTCGTGGGTGACAAAAATGGCCGAGATACCAGTCGCTTTCAGGATATGACGGATCTCGTGCCGTAACCGTTGCCGGACCTGCACATCGAGATTACTTAAAGGTTCATCTAAGAGGATTAAAGAGGGTTTTGGGGCTAAAGCGCGGGCGAGGGCGACTCTTTGCTGTTGTCCTCCCGATAGCTGATGGGGATAACGTTTTTCTAGTCCTTGCAGTCCGACTAAATCCAAAGTTTCCGCCACCCTAGCGTTAATAGCTTTGGTCGATAATTTCTCCCCAGAATTTTTTAACCCGAAGGCGATATTGTCAGCAATGGTTAAATGGGGAAAAAGAGCGTAATCCTGAAAAACCATGCCCGTATTGCGTTTTTCCGGAGGAATAAAGGTTTTTTCGTCGGCAACTATTCGCCCTCCCAATTCAATCACTCCTTGAGATGGTTTTTCAAATCCCGCAATCATCCGCAGTAGAGTGGTTTTACCGCAGCCCGACGGACCCAATAATCCGAGAATTTCGCCCTCTGTTAAACTAAAACTGATATTATCGACAGCTAGAGTAGCAGCAGCGGGAAAACGCTTGTTAACCTCGGATAAACGCAGAATGACAGACTTTTTCATGGTGAGAAAGACAATCGCCCAGTCAGTGGCAGGGCCATTTACTTAAGAATTATTCCTAATTAGTTCACTATTATTGTTTATAACATTTTATTTGGCTAATTAGGAAACTTTCTCAAAAATTTCATGCTCACACCTGAAGATATTATTCTCGTTCCCCGGGGGGCCGAGCATAGCTCAATCCGTCGAGGATTAAGGAACATCGGCGATTTAGCCCCGCAAATTATCCCGATTAACCTTGGCGCTCCAGAATTCCTCGACAGTTCCCCAGTCTCTAAGCTATCTCTAGAATTTCTTAATAAGTTCAGGGGAAAAATTGTGCTGATGGGATTAGCGGGCAGTCTCAGCGATCGCTATCGAGTCGGAGATGGGGTAATCTATCAAGGTTGTGGCGCAGAAAAGGGGAATTATTGGCAGTGCGAACCGGAAATAACCGCAGAAATCGCCCAATTAACCGGATATAGTCTCGTTAAAGGTTTAACCAGCGATCGCCTGATTAGCCGATCCGAGGAAAAACGACGTTTAGGACAAGGGGGCTATGAGGTGGTCGATATGGAAGGAGCAAGGATTTTAGCGGCTTTACGGGGGCAAAAAGTGGCAATTGTGCGCGTGATTAGCGATGAGGTGACGCAGGATTTACCCGATTTAGCCCCGGCAATTGATAATCAAGGTCAGCTGCGACCATTGCCCCTAGCTCGACAAATGTTAATCCGTCCCATCCCGGCCTTCCATTTGATTCAAGGTTCCCTAAAAGGTTTATCCGTACTAACTCAGGTGGTGCGAAAGTTGTGCGGCAGTAATTTTTAAAAGTTGCTTGCAGATTATTTTTTTTCTGTGCTATAGTGGTTAGGCTAAAATCAAGCGGATGTGGTGGAACTGGTAGACACGCACGTTTGAGGGGCGTGTGGCTTACGCCTTGCGAGTTCGAGTCTCGCCATCCGCATAAACTTTTATCTGCCCTCCGACAAGAATTGCCCTTGTCACCTTGAATGTTGGCAGGATGCCCCCGTTACACCCGTAGGGTTAGTGGGGGAGGAATGCCGAGCAATAGGAAACGCTCGCAGCCCATCGACTCGGGTTGACGGCGAAAAAGAGCGACTCTTCCTTGACGAGCGAGCAACTACCATCGGGGAAAACTTGCCGGGCAAAATCCCACATCCGACAAAAAACCCCCGCTAACGGCGGGGGAGATGGCATAGTTTTACTATGATGCCTAGCTAAGACTTACTGAATAATGGTAAAACCCTTGTTGGTTAAGACTTTTAGAGTTTTTGTCAATCAAAAAGTACCAGATATGGGAGTGATCGGGGGGAAAATTCAGAGACTTTTTCCCTGAAAATTAGGTAATTGACCCCTTCAAAATCGGTAAAACCCTACACCCCACACCCCACACCCCACACCCTGCCCCCAAGAAAAACTTTTTCAGCAAACCCTAGCTAAGACTTACACTCCGTAAACGAAGTCGAGATTGGTCATGCCAGCTGCGGCACCAGCCCCAACATTGGCAATTAGGTAACTACCGGCGACGGTGGAATCGTTATACCAGATGTCGCCGTTGCTAGTGTTGACGTAGATGCCGGAGGAGTTTCCGGATGCTCCCCCGTTGATCCCCGCTCCCTTGAAGAACCCGGCAGCGCTAAGGACACTTCCGTTCACATTACCACTAATAAACAGCAGACCTTTGATCCCCGGATTAATGGGGCCGGTCAAGGTGCTGTCAAGACTGTTCGCCAGAATGATCGTGTCATCGGCTACGGAGAAGCCGGTGATCAGATCACCGTTCGCTACGTTGTCGAGCCTGAAGAAATCGTTTCCAACACCACCAGTCAGAGTATCCACACCCAAGCCGCCATTGAGGGTGTCGTTACCAGCACCACCCAACAAGAGATCATTACCATCACCACTAATAAGATTGTCATTACCAGCGCCCCCATTGAGAGTATCATTACCGGCGAGACCTGTGAGGGTGTTATTAGCACTGTTACCAATGATAACGTTATTACCATTATTACCAGTACCGTTAATTGCTGCCGTTCCAGTCAGGGTGAGGTTTTCTACATTTGCTGCTAGGGTGGTACTAGCCGCAGTTACGAGAGTATCAGTAATGGTTGTAGTTACAGCTGCTGTACCCAATTGGGCATTGGTAGGAGAAGACAGAGTGAGATTAAAGGTTTCCTGTGCTTCGTTAAGGGAGTCATTGAGAATAGGAATAATGATGTCTTGACTGGTAACACCAGGAGCAAAGGTGAGAGTCCCCTTGGTGGTAGTATAGTCCGACCCTGCTATAGCGGTATTGTCACCAGTGGCATATTGAACAGTAATTGTGTCAGTGCTATCACTAGACAGAGTAACAGTATAAGTGACATTTTGGGGACTGGTGATCCCTTCAACTACCGTTTGGTTAGCGCTCAGGTCGATAATGGGTAAATCGGGTAAATCATTATCAGCAATATTGACTGTGGCACTAGCTGCAGACCCGACGGTGTAGCCTGTTCCCGCTAAGACGGTGAGAATGGCGGTTTCTGTGCCTTCTACGAGGGTGTCGTCAATGACATTGAGGTCAACCAACGCAGTGGCAGAACCCGCGGCAAAATTTACTGGGGTCGAAATGGTCGTGTAATCTGTGCCATTGGTTGCTGTGCCGCTCATGGCGATGTTCACCGTCAAGGCGCTGGTGGTGTCACCAGTGCGGGTGAGGGTATATTGACCATTGTTGGTGGGTTCGCCAGCATCGGCATCGGTGGCTGCTACTGTCACCACCGGAAGAGTAGTAGCCGTACCAATATCCAAAGACCAACCACCAGCAATAGTTCCCACGTCTCCTCCCGCGTCATCCACAACGTAGAGGCTCCAGGTTCCATTGGGGTTGATGCCGTTGAATACGGAGAAATCCGTGCCGTAGGGGCCACCGGGAGCGGGCGCATTAAAGATATCACCAGTTAAAAAGTCTGTGGCCTTATAACTGCCACTGGTAATTAGCCCTTCATCGAGCAAGAAGGAGGTGGCCGTCGGATCAAAGGTGAGAGTGACATTACTGAGACTATTAAAGCCACCCACATCGGACATTAATAAGGCTTTGGTTCCCGTCGGACCGACCAGTAATACATCAATATCATCGGGATAAGTATGGCTCAGGTTTGTCAGGGTTACTTTCAGGCTATTAATATTACCGCTCAAGCCTGAAACATTAATAGTGGAAGGATAGGGGGTACTGGAACCACTATCAGGAATAGTAATCGGGTTAGGGTTACTGAAGATATTGCCACCACCACCATCATTATCCACAATCGTCGCCGTGGCGGTGTCGGAACCACTGATAGTGTAGCCCGTGGGAGCAGTAATTTTGGTGATGATCGTTTCACTGGGATCTACCACACTATCATCTATGGTGGGCAGAGTGATGGTAGCAGTGGGGGAACCTGCCACAAAGGCGGCTTGGCCTAAACTGGGATCATTGTAGTCGCTGCCGAGGGTAGCAGTACCCGCCAGGGTGTAGGTGACGGTTAAGGCACTGGAGAGGTCGCCAGTGCGGGTGAGGGTAAAGACACTGCTCACTGAACCTGCTTCCTTACCGTCGGTGGTTTTGGCGATCGAGATTGTTTTCGTCGATCCGCCCCCCGTACCAATATCCAAAGACCAACCACCAGCAATAGTTCCCGCGTCGGGTCCCTCGTCATCCACAACGTAGAGGCTCCAGGTTCCATTGGGGTTGATGCCGTTGAATACGGAGAAATCCGTACCGTAGGGGCCACCGGGAGCGGGCGCATTAAAGATATCACCGGTTCCAACGTCTGTGGCCTTATAACTGCCACTGGTAATTAGCCCTTCATCGGGCAAGAAGGAGGTGGCCGTCGGATCAAAGGTGAGAGTGACATTACTGACATCACTTGAGCCACCCACATCGGACATTAATAAGGCCTTGGTTCCCGTCGGACCCACCAGTAATACATCAATATCATCGGGCCAAGTATGGCTCAGGTTTGTCAGCGTTACTTTCAGGCTATTAATATTACCGGTTAAGCCTGAAACATTGATCGTCGAAGGATAGGGGGTACTCGTACCACTATCAGGAATAGTAATCGGGCTTGTGTTACTGAAGCTCTTACTGTTTAAGCCCGTGCCGTTAAGGGTAAAGTTAAAAGTACTCTCATCGGCATCATTATTCGTAAAGCTAATGGTATTGCTGAAAGTTCCCGTTGTCGTGGGAGAAAAATTTACCGAGAAGGTGGTGGACTCACCGACACTGAGGGTTGTATCCGTAAAACTGGAAGCCAAGCTAAAACCCGAACCACCACCTAGGGAAATGGCTCCGAGGGTTAAATCTTTTGTGCCTTGGTTGCGAACCCGGAAGGTTTGGGTTTGGGTTTGACCTACACCGGCCGCAAAGCTGAAACTGCCCGTATTATCGGCAATATTGGTTCGATCTTGCAGAACCTGAATTTCTGCGATACCTACTCCTCGGATAGCAGTGTTAGCGTTGACGCGACCGTAACCGTATTGGGTGTTAAAACCCTTGTTATCGTAGGCAACCGGACCAATCAAGTCCGTGGTGTTCCGCATTAAACCCCGCACTTGGGCGGCGGTAAGACTGGGGTCTTGTGCCAGAATCAATGCCCCAATTCCTGCCGCTAGAGGAGTGGCGGAACTGGTGCCGCTAAACCCATCCGCGCCAGTAGTGGTATAGTCGGAGGTGCTGTTATAGCCATCGGCACCCGTCCGGTCTGTGGTAACAATATTAGCTGTACCGCCATAAGTGGGACCACCGCTAGGGGCAACGAAATCCACTTGCGGTCCGACGTTACTATAGCTGGCCAACTGGTCGAGGTTGGTACTCGCACCGACGGCAATTACCCCCGGTATGGTACTGGAGAGATTGGCAGGAAAACTAACGGGAGCCCCAAAACCGTTACCCGTGGCAATGTAGGAAATTGCCCCTTTGCCATCGCGCCCGCTGGTACTAGCCCAGGTAAAGGCACTGGAGATGGCACTGCTGAAGCCACCACCACCCCAACTGTTGTTCAGAATATCCCCTGCACGCCAAGTGCCAGTACCCGAAGCCGTGCGACCGGCGGCATAATAAATGGCCGAGGCGATATTAGCGTCACTGGTGGCAGAGCCTCCCAAGAAAATCCGCACGGGCAGTAATCGGGAGTTATAGGCCATCCCCGTCACTCCCAGTGTGTTGTTGCCCCGACCTGCCGCTACTCCAGCGACGGCGGTGGCATGGGCATCATCGGGGACACTAGGCCCTGGGTTATTGTCTCCGATGCCACCACTGGTAAAGTCCCAGCCGTTCACATCATCGATCCAACCGTTGCCATCGTCATCAATGCCATTACCTGCAATTTCCCCTGTATTGATGAATAGTTGCAGGTCGGGATGGTTTAACTGCATTCCATCATCGATTACAGCAACAACCACGTTACTGCTACCCCCCGCATTTACATCCCAAGCTTCTGGGGCATCTACGTCCGCATCGGGTGTCCCTCCTACTTGTCCCGTGTTATTGAGATGCCATTGGTTGCCGAAAAGAGGATCGTTGGGAATAAAAAATCGCTCCCGTTGTTGGTAGAAGTTGGGACTTGCCCACTGAAAGCTTCTATCGGACTGAAGGGCATTAGCAGTAGCTAGGTTAGGAAGTCCTTCTTGGAGAGTCACGACAAATTGGTTGGGTGTTCCCAATAGGCTGCGATAACTGGCAAAACGGGAATCATTCCCGAAAACCTCTTGAGCCTTTAACCCTGGCCGCAAGGAAACAATTATTTCGTTGGTGGCCACTAGCCAAGTGTTAGTCAAGGGAGACTGATAAACTGGGGCTACTCGAACCCCGGGGATTTCCCCTAATCTGGCTTCGATCTGGGCGATATCAAGGGCAGTCGCTGTCTTACTGCTTAGTATGTAGGTATTCTGGGAGACGTTTTTCTCTAATTTCAGCCCTTCTAGGATTTGACCGGCTGCCAATAGATCGTTTAGTCTGGTTGCCCGGTCGGTCAGGGTCAGAGTTATTTGAGTAGTGCGCTGTAGTAGTTTTACTGGCTGACCGTCTGCCCAATAAAAATCCCCCCGATCAACTACTGGTATGGGAGAGTTAGCCTGCCGATTTTCTCCAGTTTTCTGGTTGAGATTGTCCTGATTAACCCTCGAATCCCCTCCCTCGGCGGTGGGTACAGAGGCAAGACCCAACGCTGGACTGCTGGTGACGGGGGCAGCGGCGGGTACAGAGGCGGGACCCGACGCTTGACTGGTGGAATAACCAGAAGAGTCAATACTGGGAGAAGCGGGAAACGCCACTTGACTCGTAGCAGCAGGGGAGACTGGAACCGTAGCAGCCTCAGAGGAGACTGTAGATGGGGAGGGGTTAGAGTTCAGGACTCCTAAGGGAGAAGTTTCCTTCGATACAGTTAAATCGTCGGAACCTGTTAAATCACCCGTGATTGATAAGGATTGCTCAAAACGCAAAGAATCTTCTAGAGATGGCATATTTGTACTAGATAAATCGGAACTTACTTGTGTTGTCTTCATCAGCAGGCGCACCCCATTTTCCGAGAATTAATCGGTCAATTACTTGGGGGTGTTGAATTCCTTCTGTTTATGGTTAGGGAAAAAGACAAGCCCAACCTTTCTGCCTTGGGCTTAAATTTATTATCCATCTGTAATTACAACTAGACAAGTCTAACAAAAAAATTTTTTTCTTAAATTTATCCAAGAACTCTATTATTCACCGCAATAAGGACAGCCTTATTGAGAATAATGTAACATAGAAGTATTACTTAGGGTCTGCTGAATAAATCTAAAAACCTTGTTGGATAAGACTTTTGGACTTTTTTCCCCTCAAAAAGTGCCAGCCATTGCGGGGATCGGGGGGAAAATTCCTGGACTTTTTCCCTGAAAATTAGGTACTTGACCACCTGAAAATCGATAAAACCCCACACCCCACACCCCACACCCCACACCCCGCCACCACCGAAAAGCTTTTTCAGCAGACCCTACTTAGGTAATACCCAAAATCCGTTTTTAATAGCTGGACTTACCCCATACAGAAATACTAAAAAATTAACAAAACCCTTACTGCCTGGAGCTTCTCAGAAAAAATTGACAAGCTGCCACTGGGTACATTTTCCCTTTGAAAATGGCTGTACCGTTGACTGTATCTGGAGTAGAGCGATTCCGTAGAGTTGGCTGTATAGTGATCGCTAACCTTATTATAACAGATGGTGTCATTAATCTCTAGAGTCAGCGATTCCCTCTGTAGCCATGTTTTTGCTGGTTTTCTGCCTGGAAACAAGCTATAATGGTCGAAGGGTCAAATTTGAAAATTTTTGCCTCAAGCCCTATCTGCGTAAAGATTTCAGGAGTTTGTACCCAGTAGTTTATTAGTATTACATTGCTTTAAATCAGGCTCTGTAAGACTTTTAGCCATAGCCAGTATATTCATAGGGTGGAAGTTCAGTTATCGATGACTACAATGCACAGCAAAGCAAAGGATTAAGCCCCCATCACTACTACCGAATCACCCCCCTCTTAGGCTTCGCAGAACAACAACAGGAAGCTTATGCTTTGAAAGACCGCTAGTGGCAGTAGGAGAAGAGTCTCCTACTGCCGGCAAACTTGAATGATCTCTCAATCTAGATCACTACCACTGGTGTAGCGACAGCAATGTTGTAACCACTCAGTTGAATGATTGCATCACTAGCGGCTTGGAAGCCAGCCACTCCATTATTGAGAGCGATAAAAGTACCACTTTGACCTGTCACTGTAAAAGCCGCCGCCGTGTTAGCAGCAAAGGCCGCATTCGTCAAGACCAACTGAATCGCCGCTTCGGTTAAAGAAGTAGCTGTCCCTTTCGATGCGGTCAAAGTGATTGCCGCAATAGACCCAGGGGCATTAATGCGCTCAAGATTAGCACCTGTGCCACTGTAGCCTTGAATAACATCAAAGCCACTCAGCAGCGACTCACCGAGGGAATTGTAGGTCAAAGTATCCAATCCCGTGCTTCCCGTCAGGGTATCTTTGCCAAGACCGCCTGTCAGGTTATCATTACCCGCTCCACCGCTGAGGGAATTAGCCAGAGTATTGCCGACGATGTTGTCGTTGAGGCTACCACCAATAACATTTTCAAAGGCAGTGGCACTAGCTAGGGTGAGAGTGAGATTTCCGGCGGTGACGGTTTGGGCGACGGTACTGCCGAGATTGAGGTTGATGGTTTTAGTTGTGGTCGCCGCAAAGTTGAGGGTATCGATTCCAGAGGCATCAATTACGCGATCGCTACCCAAGACCAGATCTGTGTCGAAGAGGTATGTGTCGTTATTGGCCCCACCATTGAGGGTGTCATTACCCGCTCCACCGCTGAGGGAATTAGCCAGAGTATTGCCGACGATGTTGTCGTTGAGGCTACCACCAATAACATTTTCAAAGGCAGTGGCACTAGCTAGGGTGAGAGTGAGATTTCCGGCGGTGACGGTTTGGGCGACGGTACTGCCGAGATTGAGGTTGATGGTTTTAGTTGTGGTCGCCGCAAAGTTGAGGGTATCGATTCCAGAGGCATCAATTACGCGATCGCTACCCAAGACCAGATCTGTGTCGAAGAGGTATGTGTCGTTATTGGCCCCACCATCGAGGGTGTCGTTGCCTCCTAAACCGCTAAGGGTGTCATTACCTCCCACTCCAGCCAGGGCATCGGCAAAGCCTGTCCCGACCAAGTTGTTATTGGCCGCGTTACCATCATTGTCAAGAATGGTGGCCGTCGCCGTGTCAGGTCCACTGATAGTGTAGCCGACGGGGGCGGTAATTGTGGTGATGATGGTTTCACTGGGGTCTACCACAATATCGTCGGTGGTGGGCAGGATGATGGTGGCTTTGTCCGCACCTGCCGCAAAGGTGGCTTGGCCTAAACTGGGGTCATTGTAGTCGCTGCCGAGGGTAGCAGTACCCGCCAGGGTGTAGTTAACCGTTAAGGCACTGGAGAGGTCGCCGGTGCGGGTGAGGGTAAAGACACTGCTTACTGAACCTGCTTCCTTACCATCGGTGGTTTTCCCCAGAGTGAGGGTGCCAAGGTCGTCATCGATGATTGTCGCCGTCGCCGTGTCGGGTCCACTGATAGTGTAGCCGGTGGGGGCGGTAATTGTGGTGATGATGGTTTCACTGGGGTCTACCACAATATCGTCGGTGGTGGGCAGGATGATGGTGGCTTTGTCCGCACCTGCCAAAAAGGTGGCTTGGCCTAAACTGGGGTCATTGTAGTCGCTGCCGAGGGTAGCAGTACCCGCCAGGGTGTAGTTAACCGTTAAGGCACTGGAGAGGTCGCCGGTGCGGGTGAGGGTAAAGACACTGCTTACTAAACCGGCTTCCTTACCATCGGTGGTTTTCCCCAGAGTGAGGGTGCCAAGGTCGTCATCGATGATTGTCGCCGTCGCCGTGTCGGGTCCACTAATAGTGTAGCCGGTGGGGGCGGTAATTGTGGTGATGATGGTTTCACTGGGGTCTACCACAATATCGTCGGTGGTGGGCAGGATGATGGTGGCTTTGTCCGCACCTGCCGCAAAGGTGGCTTGGCCTAAACTGGGGTCATTGTAGTCGCTGCCGAGGGTAGCAGTACCCGCCAGGGTGTAGTTAACCGTTAAGGCACTGGAGAGGTCGCCGGTGCGGGTGAGGGTAAAGACACTGCTCACTGAACCGGCTTCCTTACCATCGGTGGTTTTCCCCAGAGTGAGGGTGCCAAGGTCGTCATCGATGATTGTCGCCGTCGCCGTGTCGGGTCCACTGATAGTGTAGCCGGTGGGGGCGGTAATTTTGGTGATGATGGTTTCACTGGGGTCTACCACAATATCATCTATGGTGGGCAGAGTGATGGTAGCAGTGGGGGAACCTGCCACAAAGGTGGCTTGGCCTAAACTGGGGTCATTGTAGTCGCTGCCGAGGGTAGCAGTACCCGCCAGGGTGTAGTTAACCGTTAAGGCACTGGAGAGGTCGCCGGTGCGGGTGAGGGTAAAGACACTGCTTACTGAACCTGCTTCCTTACCGTCGGTGGTTTTCCCCAGAGTGAGGGTGCCAAGGTCGTCATCGATGATTGTCGCCGTCGCCGTGTCGGGTCCACTAATAGTGTAGCCGGTGGGGGCGGTAATTGTGGTGATGATGGTTTCACTGGGGTCTACCACAATATCGTCGGTGGTGGGCAGGATGATGGTGGCTTTGTCCGCACCTGCCGCAAAGGTGGCTTGGCCTAAACTGGGGTCATTGTAGTCGCTGCCGAGGGTAGCAGTACCCGCCAGGGTGTAGTTAACCGTTAAGGCACTGGAGAGGTCGCCGGTGCGGGTGAGGGTAAAGACACTGCTTACTAAACCTGCTTCCTTACCATCGGTGGTTTTCCCCAGAGTGAGGGTGCCAAGGTCGTCATCGATGATTGTCGCCGTCGCCGTGTCGGGTCCACTAATAGTGTAGCCGGTGGGGGCGGTAATTTTGGTGATGATGGTTTCACTGGGATCTACCACACTATCATCTATGGTGGGCAGAGTGATGGTAGCAGTGGGGGAACCTGCCACAAAGGTGGCTTGGCCTAAACTGGGGTCATTGTAGTCGCTGCCGAGGGTAGCAGTACCCGCCAGGGTGTAGGTGACGGTTAAGGCACTGGAGAGGTCGCCGGTGCGGGTGAGGGTAAAGACACTGCTTACTAAACCTGCTTCCTTACCATCGGTGGTTTTCCCCAGAGTGAGGGTGCCAAGGTCGTCATCGATGATTGTCGCCGTCGCCGTGTCGGGTCCACTAATAGTGTAGCCGGTGGGGGCGGTAATTGTGGTGATGATGGTTTCACTGGGGTCTACCACACTATCATCTATGGTGGGCAGGATGATGGTGGCTTTGTCCGCACCTGCCGCAAAGGTGGCTTGGCCTAAACTGGGGTCATTGTAGTCGCTGCCGAGGGTAGCAGTACCCGCCAGGGTGTAGTTAACCGTTAAGGCACTGGAGAGGTCGCCGGTGCGGGTGAGGGTAAAGACACTGCTTACTAAACCGGCTTCCTTACCATCGGTGGTTTTCCCCAGAGTGAGGGTGCCAAGGTCGTCATCGATGATTGTCGCCGTCGCCGTGTCGGGTCCACTGATAGTGTAGCCGGTGGGGGCGGTAATTGTGGTGATGATGGTTTCACTGGGGTCTACCACAATATCGTCGGTGGTGGGCAGGATGATGGTGGCTTTGTCCGCACCTGCCGCAAAGGTGGCTTGGCCTAAACTGGGGTCATTGTAGTCGCTGCCGAGGGTAGCAGTACCCGCCAGGGTGTAGTTAACCGTTAAGGCACTGGAGAGGTCGCCGGTGCGGGTGAGGGTAAAGACACTGCTTACTAAACCTGCTTCCTTACCATCGGTGGTTTTCCCCAGAGTGAGGGTGCCAAGGTCGTCATCGATGATTGTCGCCGTCGCCGTGTCAGGTCCACTAATAGTGTAGCCGGTGGGGGCGGTAATTGTGGTGATGATGGTTTCACTGGGGTCTACCACACTATCATCTATGGTGGGCAGAGTGATGGTAGCAGTGGGGGAACCTGCCGCAAAGGTGGCTTGGCCTAAACTGGGGTCATTGTAGTCGCTGCCGAGGGTAGCAGTACCCGCCAGGGTGTAGTTAACCGTTAAGGCACTGGAGAGGTCGCCGGTGCGGGTGAGGGTAAAGACACTGCTTACTAAACCGGCTTCCTTACCATCGGTGGTTTTCCCCAGAGTGAGGGTGCCAAGGTCGTCATCGATGATTGTCGCCGTAGCCGTGTCGGGTCCACTAATAGTGTAGCCGGTGGGGGCGGTAATTTTGGTGATGATGGTTTCACTGGGATCTACCACACTATCATCTATGGTGGGCAGAGTGATGGTAGCAGTGGGGGAACCTGCCACAAAGGTGGCTTGGCCTAAACTGGGGTCATTGTAGTCGCTGCCGAGGGTAGCAGTACCCGCCAGGGTGTAGTTAACCGTTAAGGCACTGGAGAGGTCGCCGGTGCGGGTGAGGGTAAAGACACTGCTTACTAAACCGGCTTCCTTACCATCGGTGGTTTTCCCCAGAGTGAGGGTGCCAAGGTCGTCATCGATGATTGTCGCCGTCGCCGTGTCGGGTCCACTAATAGTGTAGCCGGTGGGGGCGGTAATTTTGGTGATGATGGTTTCACTGGGATCTACCACACTATCATCTATGGTGGGCAGAGTGATGGTAGCAGTGGGGGAACCTGCCACAAAGGTGGCTTGGCCTAAACTGGGGTCATTGTAGTCGCTGCCGAGGGTAGCAGTACCCGCCAGGGTGTAGTTAACCGTTAAGGCACTGGAGAGGTCGCCGGTGCGGGTGAGGGTAAAGACACTGCTTACTAAACCTGCTTCCTTACCATCGGTGGTTTTCCCCAGAGTGAGGGTGCCAAGGTCGTCATCGATGATTGTCGCCGTCGCCGTGTCAGGTCCACTAATAGTGTAGCCGGTGGGGGCGGTAATTTTGGTGATGATGGTTTCACTGGGATCTACCACACTATCATCTATGGTGGGCAGGATGATGGTGGCTTTGGAGGAACCTGCCGCAAAGGTGGCTTTGCCGGCTCCAGGGTCATTGTAGTCGCTGCCGAGGGTAGCAGTACCCGCCAGGGTGTAGTTAACCGTTAAGGCACTGGAGAGGTCGCCGGTGCGGGTGAGGGTAAAGACACTGCTTACTGAACCTGCTTCCTTACCATCGGTGGTTTTGGCGATCGAGATTGATTTTGTCGTAATCCCCCCATCACCATAGATTTTGACATCATCAAGGTTCCACGAACTTACTGTAAATACATCAGTGCTACCAACATTGAACCCGAAACGAATTTGAGTTGAGGCACTCTTGTAGGCACTAATATCAAATTGTTGAGGGGTCCAAGCGTTATCTTGGACTCCTGGAGCCTCGTCGAAATTGTTAGGCAAAAGATTGACCCAGCTAGAACCGTTGAAGATCTCAACTTTGTTCTGCACAAAGGGAGTGTAGTCACTATTGAGCCAACGGGCAAATTCAAAGAACAGCTTATTAGCGGTGCTGGTGTTGATAACCGGACTGGTTAAATAATAGAAGCCGTGCAAGGCTGTAGAGGCATTTCCACCAATAACAACCCCAGCTACACCATTATCGGCTGTGGGAGTATTGTCCGTTCCGGGATCAGGGTTCCCATAATTTTGACCTGTAGAAGTTGTGGCGGCACCGATTTGCCATTCTTTCCCCAGAGTCCAACCCTTCGTGTTATTGGCAAAATCATCCGAGAAGTAGGTGGTAAACCCTTCCTCAGAAATAATAGTTCCCGTTGCTGTATTAGGAGAACCATCAATGTAGCCCGTCCCAGAATTGACGGTTAAAATAACTGATTCGCTGTTTTCCTGTACGGTGTCAGCAATCGGATCAACCACGACCGTTGCCGTTGTCGCACCGGCGGCAAAAGTGACGGTTCCCAATTTCGTCGTCGGGTCGAAGATGACACCACTACCTGTTAATACGTTGTAATCGGCTGGGTCGCTTCCCACCGGGGCGGCGTTGGCTATGCCACTCGCCCCGAAGTTAACGGTCAGGGGAGAACTCAGGTTTAAGTTAGTGCGAGTAAAGGTATAAACCAAGTTAGTCGTACCGTCTTCCTGCACACTGGCCGGGCTGACACTGACGGTGACAGAAGGTAAGTTAGCCCCCAAAGCATTAAAAACATTGAGCCGCTTACCAGAAACCGTTTTACCGGCAAGGGATGCCAGGGGGTCGCCCGTGTTCATTAAGGTGTTTTTCACCTGTTGGGCTGTCCAAGTAGGATTTTGTGACCACAATAAAGCCGCCGCCCCAGTTACATGGGGACTGGCCATGGATGTCCCTGAATAGGTGGCATAGTTATTGTTGGGAGTGGTGCTGTAAATGTCTGAACCAGGTGCGCCTAAATCTACGCTGGTTAAGCCATAGTTGGAAAACGACGAGAGAGCATCGGTGCGGGTGGTGGACGCAACCGAAATAATGTTGGCAAGGTTGTAGGCAGCGGGATACATGGGATTGATATCGGCGTTAGCCGAACTATTACCAGCCGCCGCAATAAATAAAGCCCCCGCCTGACCCGCCGCGTTAATCGCATCGTAGAGCGCTTGACTAAAACCGCCGCCTCCCCAGGAATTATTGGTGAGCTTAACTCCTTTGGCCGTCGCATAGTTAATTGCCTTAATGGCATTGGAGGTAGAGCCTGATCCTTGATCATTCAAAAACTTCAGCGGCATGATTTTGGCATTCCAAGCCACCCCCGTCACGCCTACCCCATTATTTCCTTTGCCAGCAATGGTTCCCGAAACATGGGTTCCGTGACCATAAACATCACTGGGGTTATTGTCGTTATAGGCAAAGTCCCAACCGCGAATGTCATCAATGTAGCCATTGCCATCGTTGTCAATGCCGTCGTTGGCAATTTCCCCTGGGTTTGTCCAGATGTTGCCAACTAGGTCTTGGTGATTGTAGTCCACCCCCGTATCAATAACCCCAATCACTAAATTAGGATTGCCGGTCTGAATATCCCAGGCTTCAGGGGCATCAATATCGGCATCGGGAGTACCACCATTTTGTCCGGTGTTATGCAGTCCCCAAAGTTGATTAAAACTGGGGTAATTGGGGAATGTGGCCTGGGGA
Organism: Microcystis aeruginosa NIES-843; assembly: GCF_000010625.1. Taxonomy (NCBI): domain Bacteria; kingdom Bacillati; phylum Cyanobacteriota; class Cyanophyceae; order Chroococcales; family Microcystaceae; genus Microcystis; species Microcystis aeruginosa. Next base: position 1,086,266 of record NC_010296.1, on the reverse strand, counting down.
GTAAATGCACCCACCGTCCGAATATAGTCGGGTTCAATGTATTCAAAAATCGGATTGGAGCGATATTGTGCCAGAATCTTCTCCACAGAGAGCGACCCGGATAACTTCCAAACCTGCGCCCCCGTCAGTTTAATCGTCTGGGTTCTGACAGCACCAAAGAGGGACTGAAACTGAGCAACTTGGGCACTGGCGATCCCCTGCTTAAACTTGACAATGAGTTGATTGGGAGCATGGGGGGCAAGAGTCCTAGTTGCTGCCGGTTCTAGCTCTGAGGTGACGGGGGCAGCGGTGGGTACAGAGGCAAGACCCAACCCTGGACTGGTGGTGACGGGGGCAGCGGCGGGTACAGAGGCAAGACCCAACCCTGGACTGGTGGAATAACGAGAAGAGTTAATACTAAGAGGAGCGGGAAACAATGGGGAACTCTTAGCAGTAGGGGAGGCTGAAACCGTGGGGGCCTCAGAGGATACTGTAGATGGGGAGGAGTTAGAGTTCAGGACTCCTAAGGGAGGGGTTTCGATGGATACACTTAAATCCCCAGAACCTGTTAAATCAGCCGTGATTGGGAAGGCTCCATCAAAACTCAAAGAATCTGCTAGAGATGGCATATATGTAAATCGGAGCTTACTTGTGTTGTTTTCATGGTTAGTGGGACTTAGGCGTTTTCGGTAAGCAAAAAAGGCTCAAACCATTACGGGACAAAGGGTTAACCTCGATTTATGATTTTCCCTTGATATATCTGGGTTTCAGCGATTTTGGGCTTCTCGAAGTAAATCCCAAGCGGGGATTGGAGTTGCGGCTTTTCTCGATTTGTTTTTTGTCTAAGTCCCATTAGGGAAAAGGACAAGCCCAACCTTTCTGCCCTGGGGCTAAATTTATTATTTACCATTAATTATAACGGTTCTTCGTTACTTGGTATGGTTCGATCAGGGGGCAGAAATCGGCTAAATCCTTATGGTTCTTCGTTGCTTGGTATGGTTCGATCGGGGGGCATAAATCGACTAAATCCTTATCTGGCAAAAGACTTAATTGATTAGTTCGTTCTAGATTAAAAACAATTGACAAAAATCGCCAAATACCTTATAGGGTTTGCTGACTAACCCCACCAACAAACTTTTTGCCGCCAACCCTATTTACTTTTCTAACATTTTATCTAATCTTTCCTGAATCAATAAAGCCATGGAAGAACGCAGAAAAAATAAAGCAAATAACCCAGCTAAACTGAAGGGAATAATGGCCAGTTTGCTATAGTTGCTGTCTAATAAAAATATGGCTGAGATAAGGCTAAATCCCAATAGACAGACATTAATTAATATTTTAATTCCCAGATAAATTCTTTTCAGAAGTCGTTCATTTTCCCGTGACTTAACTTGAAAAACTAAATTTCCTCGCTCGATTTTTTCCTCTAATTGACGGATCATTCTCTGGTTTTTATTACCTTTTTGCCATTGTTGTTTAAGAAAAGTGCGCGCTTGATTAGCTAGGGTAAGCATTGTGTTGGTAGTTCCTCCCGATACCGCTAGACTTTTCACAAAAGGTTGACTAGCTGCTAATAAATTATACTGGGGATCTAAAGAGCGGGCAATCCCATCCAAAGTGGTGACAGATTTAATAATAAAAGTCATTTGGGGAGGTAAGCGAAAAGGTTGCTGTTTAAACATTAAATACACTTGATCGCTAATTTGTTCAAAGGCCCTCACATCTACTGGTTTATCGCGAAATTCATCTAAGAGAAACTGCACGATATTTCGCACGGGTTGCAGCTCTCTAACGGGTTCAATTAACCCCATATACATCAAGGTTTTTAAGACTGTTTCCGTATCCTTTCTCAAGATAGCGAAAAAGGTTTCAATCATTTGATCTTTAGCGACGGACTTTAACTCGAACATCGTGCCGAAATCGTAGAAAATTAACTCCCCTTCCTGACTGACTGCCATATTACCCGGATGGGGATCCGATTGAAAAAAACCATCCTGTAATAGTTGTTTGAGATAGGAACAGATCCCCAGTTGAATAATCCCATCTACATTAATACCGTTAGCTAGTAAAGTCTCTCGATCATCCACTTTAATCCCCGGCACATACTCCAAAGTTAATACCCTGCGGGTGGTATATTGCCAGTAAACTAAAGGGACTTTTACTTGAGGATAATTCTTAAAATTTTCCCGAAAGCGATCGGCATTTTTGCCCTCATGAATATAATCGATTTCTTGAAAGAGTAGCTCAAAGAATTCTTGGTAGATAGCTTCTAAATTATATTTTTTCACCACGGGGAAAATATTTAACCAACGGGTGAGACGATGCAACACTTCAAAATCGAGATTAAATAGTCCTTCTAGATTCGGTCTTTGTACCTTAATAACGACCTCTTCCCCACCTAATAACCGCGCTCGATGCACTTGTCCTAAACTGGCACAAGCGAGGGGAGACACGCTAAAACTTGCAAATAAATTATCTAGGGTTTGTCCTAATTCTGTTTCAATAACTCGGATCGCTTCTTGACTATTAAATTCGGTAACTCGATCCTGTAATTGGGTTAATTGTTCGATATATTCGAGCGGAATTAAATCTGCTCGCGTCGATAAAGATTGCCCAATTTTAATAAAAGTTGGTCCCAAATTAATGAGGCGATCTACTAACCATTTCGCTCTCCTTTGCCGTTTTTTGCCCCTATTAGCCCCCGTTAAACGATCCCAGAGCAAAAAAGTCAAAAACTGCATTGTAAAGCCAAATATCTCCAATTGACGAACAATCGGCGCTCGCAAGCTTTGCTGCCAATGTAAAGATTTGGGGGAATCAAAGGGAGTAAGCATCAGTTATCAGTTATCAGTTATCAGTCTTCAGTCTTCAGTTATCAGTTATCAGCAAAACCGATCTACAGCGTTTCTCGTCAAGGTGACGTATGAATTAAACCTTGCCGAAGTAAAAACTCCAGTCGCAAAAATGCACCTCATCTATCTGAGAAACGCTGTCAAGTGTTACCTTCCCGTTTCAGAATTCGCAGGTGAAAATCCTGATTTTCAGCTTTTAATCTCTGCGAGTAGGTAAACCGAGATCTACCGCTAGACGATGACTGCAAGCAAAACCAGAAAAGGCCACCGCGTTTAATCCTTGACCCGGGAAGGTACTATCTCCCACACAATAAAGATTAGGAATAGCTGTACGATTAAAAGGCATTCCTAATAAACCTAACAGTTTTCTTCGCGGTATTGGGCCGTAACTGCCATCGATTCTATTCAAAAAGCGGCGATGGGTGCGAGCCGTGCCAATTTCGATATAATCTAATCCTGTATCTAGTTTGGGAAAGAGTTTTTTCAGGCGCTCGATGAGACGATGAGCAGCGGCCTCTTTTTTCTGTTGATATTCTTGGGGGGGCAGTTTTTGCCATTGATCAATCCAGCTAGGGGTGAAAGCATGAATGATATGATGGTCCGGGGGTGCGAGGGAGGGATCGAGTAAGGTAGGAATAGAAACAAAGATAGTTCCCTGTTCTGCTTCCATATTTTCCCAATCTTCTAGTAAAATATGGTGACATTCGCTTCCTGATGGTAATACATCGGCCTTAACTCCCAGATGCAAACTCAGGAAACTGGGGGATTTTTGATAGCGTTTTTGCCATTTTTTTTCGCTGCCGGGGAGAGATTCCGGGGGGAGTAGTTTCTCGAAGGTATCCCAACGGGTGGCATTAGAAACAATCTTTTTAGCGTAATATTCCTTACCATTGGTCAATCTTACCCCGATCGCTCGTCCCGCATCTAAAATAATCTTATTCACTCTCGCTTGATACTGGATTTCACCACCAGCTTTTTCCAATCCCGCGACTAACTTGAGAGCAATCTGTCCCACTCCCCCTCGAGGATAGTTAATTCCACCGTAATGGCGATCGCTAAAGACCATTCCCGCATTAATCATCGGAGTGCGATCGGCGGGTACTACCGACCAACAATAACATTCCATATCGATAAATTTCAATAATTTCGGGTCTTTAATATATTTTCTGGCCACATCTCCCGCATTTTGGGGTAAATACTTGACCAATCCCAAACAGGATAAAGGATGCTGGAAAAAAACCCTAGTCAGATAGCGGGGTTCTTCCAGCGATAGTAAATCCATACTATTGAGACAATTAAACACCTGCCAGCATTCATCGTAAAAGCGCCGGATACCGGTTTTTTCTGCGGGAAAATGGCTAATTAATTCCTGTAAAAATTGTTCGTAGTCGCGATGAACTTTTAGGTCTAATCCGTCCGGGAGATGATAATGGATCTGGACGGGATCGGCAATGGTTTCGATACTCATATCCACCGCTGCCAAAGCTTTGGTTAGGAGGTTAGTCGTCCCCTTTTTGCCAAAACCAAAAATCATCGAAGCACCCACATCAAAACGATAACCCTCTCGTTCAAAATAACCCGCGCTGCCCCCCGGGATCAGATAACTCTCTAGAACTAAGACTTTTGCTCCTTTTGCCGCTAATTGTGTCGCTGTCACCAATCCCCCGATTCCCGACCCAATCACGATCGCATCGTACTGATTACTCATAACTTGACTCGATAAATTTTTGTATCAATTCTTGATTGTAACCCTTGACTAGCGGTCATTTATCGGCTAGTTTGCGGGAGCAAAAAATTTTTTGCCAGCGATGAAAAGCTGGTGATCTGTATTGCATTGAAACTGCCTAGGGAAAATTTTAGAACAAATGATCGACCTCCCTCCTCGGCACTCCCAACTCCGGTGCAGTCTTAACGAGTAATTTAGATAGTCAACAGCTTAAAGGCAAGAGCGACGAATCTACTTTTGGGTGAGAAATACTTAGTGGTCTGTCAAGATTGAATTGCAGGATAAATATCTGCCAGCTTCCTCCCCCCGTCTGCTACCCCTGCTTGTCTCAACCAGTCATTTTAAAAGCCAAAACCTTTTGCTGTTTTTTCTTGCTCCTGTTCTTGTTTGAGATTAGAACTTGATTATGTAGTCAATTGAGATTGAGAATATCAATGCCAGAGTTTATAAGGTTTTCATCGGTCTAGAGCGTATCAGAACCATCTGAAATGATTATAATTTGTCAAGTACACTTTATACTAATTTAGATGAGCTTACCCCAGATGATGTATAGAAAACTGGCGAACAAAATCCTTAAATTGGCTAATTCCCTATCTAGGTCATCGAAGCGATCTCTTCTAATTATCACCGATGGCCTGATTTTTTGTCTAAGCATCTATCTGGCCTTCTCTCTCAGATTTAATCTGAGCCTCGAATATCAGGAAATTAGACCTTTTTTAGGGGAAATATTCGGTTTAATCGCCATTAAAACTCTAGTTTTCTATCTCAAAGGTATTTACAGTCCCGTAGTACGTTATACAGGATTAGAGTTTCTTTCCTCCGTACTGCAAGCAGTCCTCTATAGTTCAGGGGTTTTAATCAGTCTTGCCTACTTTCAAAGGGATGCCTTTTTGCCGCGTTCAGTCCTGATTATCGACGCCTTGTTAACCCTAGTATTGGTTATCGGGGTGAGATTGTTGATTCGTTCTGTCTTTCACCGTCTGAATATTTACATCAGTAGTGTGGATAGAGAACCGACAATTGTTATCTATGGTGCGGGGATTGTGGGTTGTCAATTGGCACGTTCCCTGCAAAATGACCCCCACTATCGTTTATTAGCTTTTGTTGATGATAATCCCGATTTGCAGCAGCGAGTGGTCCAAGGCATTAGGGTTTATCCCCCCTCTCAATTGGCACTACTGCACCAAAAACGGGCCTTTGACTGGGTTGTTCTCGCTATTCCGAATGTAGCCAAGGCCAAAAAGCGGCAAATCATCGAAAGTCTAGAAACTTTACCCATCGTCATCAAAACCGTCCCTCCCCTCTCAAAAATTTTATCGGGAGAAGCGGCCATCAATCAGATTCGCAGTGTCGATGTCTCGGAATTATTAGGACGGGAAGAAATTCTACCCCATCCCGAACTTTTGGCAAAAAATGTCACGGGTAAAGCGGTGTTAGTCACCGGGGGTGGTGGTTCCATCGGTTCGGAATTATGCCGACAAATCGCCTTCCTCAAGCCAAAATGCTTGGTAATCTACGAATTAAATGAGTTTTCCCTCTACAAAATCGATCTCGATTTAAGCGAAAATTATAGCGATTTACGCAAGTATGCCTATTTAGGCAATGTTCTCGACCGCAATCATCTGGCCCGAGTCATCCAACAACACCAGATTGAGACAATTTATCACACGGCCGCCTATAAGCACGTTCCTCTTGTGGAAGCCAATGCTAGTCAGGGGGTTTACACTAATGTTTGGGGTAGTTTAAATGTCGCTCAGACCGCGATCGAGAATTCGGTTAGTAATTTAGTTCTTATTTCCACTGATAAGGCCGTCAGACCGACTAACATTATGGGGGCCAGTAAACGCTGTGCTGAGTTAGTTATACAAGCTTTGGCCGCTTTACCCGACACTTCCACCTGTTGCGCTATCGTCCGCTTTGGCAATGTTCTTGATAGTAGCGGTTCCGTGGTGCCGCGTTTCCGGGAACAAATCGCCCAACGTAAGAATATTACCCTCACCCATCGCGATATTATTCGCTATTTTATGTCTATTCCAGAGGCGGTGCGTTTGGTTATGCAAGCAGGAGCCATGGCTAAGGGGGGTGAGGTATTCCTATTAGATATGGGTGAACCGGTAAGAATTTACGATTTGGCCCTACAGATGATCCGTTTAAGTGGCTTGGAATTAGGGCAAGATATCGATATTGAAATCACAGGATTAAGACCGGGGGAAAAACTCTACGAAGAATTATTAATCGATACCGATAAAGCTCGTCCCACCGATCACCCAAAGATTTTTTGCGCTAATGAACACTTTCTTGCTTGGGAAAAATTGCAAATCAAATTAGAGCAACTGCTTAATTATATTCAAGTTAATGACCGTCAGGGCTTAGTTAAGTCTCTACAAGATTTAGTTCCTGAATACCGGCCTCCGCAGCCAATGGCAAGTAATTTGTCAAGTAAAAAGTGAAAAAGAGGAGTTTTAGCGAGTGCATCCCACATTTGCAGAAATACCGACAATTAACAATTATCAGTGACTCTTAAATTAGTACAAAAATATGAACAATCGCGTGTAAGCATCCCACCGAAAAACTAATGCGCTCCGGGGTTTGGGCCCCAACGGGGGGTTTGGGTAGGGTTGATTCATGAATCAACCCTACTATCACTCAACCCTAGGGTTGAGTGATAAAACCGAAAGTAACGCCCAATTTTAGGAGAAAGTTTCCCCTTAAAAATCCCAAATTAGTAGATTTACAAAAATGAGATGCACCCGTTTTAGCTCTCATCTTTTTGACAAAATTTATTAATCTAATTGAACCGAATGCTCTTGTTTTAACTGCTTTTGGATAGTTTTTACCGTCTGCTCAATTTTATTGATTCCGCGAGAAGAAGGGCGATTTACCCTATCAGCTAGAGGAGAAGTTTGTTGAATAGCAATGCTTAAATAAAGGGGAAAAGCGAGGGTAAAGGCTAAAAAAAGACGTTGTAACATGATCCACTCCCAAAAAAGTTCTTCAGCAATTATTTTAGCCGGCTGAAACTTTTACCAGAATAACGACTAACTAGGAAAATTTCAGCTAGTTTGTGACAGTCCGGCAATTGGTGGGGCAATCCTAAAGAATTAGCGCTGAAACCCTCAACCCTAGACCGAGAGTCTGATAGATTGATCTAGAAACATGATCGATCGCTCTATCTATGCACAAAATTCCAGTTACTGTGATCACGGGTTTTCTGGGTGCGGGAAAAACTACCCTCATCCGTCATCTACTGCAAAATAATCAAGGCCGACGGGTGGCCGTTATGGTCAATGAATTCGGAGAAGTGGGAATTGATGGTGATTTATTGAAAAGTTGTCAGACCTGCGACGACAACCCCAACGATAATATTGTGGAACTGACCAACGGTTGTCTGTGCTGTACAGTACAGGAAGAATTTCTCCCCACCATGCAGAAATTGCTGGAGCGACGGCAACAGTTGGATTGTATGCTGATCGAAACTTCGGGGTTAGCTTTACCTAAACCTCTGGTTCAAGCTTTTCGCTGGCCGGAAATCCGCAACGGTGCCACGGTGGACGGAGTAATCACGGTGGTGGATGGTTTTGCCGTCGCTAGGGGTCGTCTGGTGGCGGATTTGGAGGCTTTAACGGCACAAAGGCAAGCAGACCCCAATTTAGAACACGAAACGCCCATTGAGGAGTTATTTGAGGATCAGTTAGCCTGCGCTGACCTGGTACTCTTAACTAAAACCGATTTAATCAGCGAAATTGAATTAGAAAAAATTATTAGTTGGCTGAAAACACAACTGCGATCAACGGTAAAAATAGTTACTTGTGCCGATGGACAAATTAGCCCCGATGTGCTATTGGGATTTAATGCCGCCGTCGAGGATAATTTAGCTAGTCGTCCTAGTCATCATGATCACGAGGAAGAACACGATCACGATGAGGAGATCAATTCTGTGCAGTTTTGCCTCGATTCTCCCGTAGATGCCCGAATTTTGACCCAACGGCTCAAAGAATTGGTGGCCCGAGAAGAAATCTATCGGGTCAAGGGATTTGTTAACGTGGCCAATAAACCGATGCGTATGGTGTTACAGGGAGTCGGCGATCGCTTTGATTCTTTCTTCGACCGACCCTGGCAATCCACGGAAATGCGGCAAACTCGCTTGGTCTTTATCGGCCGCTCCCTCGATGGTCAGAGAATCGAGCAGGCCTTAACTAGGGTTTGCTGAAGAAGTTTTTCCTAGGGACAGGGTGTGGGGTAGGGAGATTATTTTTATTTATTCTCCCCTCTCCCTTCTCCTTTCTCCCCCTCTACAATAATTACTCGCAGCCAGAAATACGTTGGGTACTATCATACTTTGTGCTTTTTGTCAAAAAAACTTTTTTTTTGCAATAAAACTACACAAAAAAAAGATCATCGTTATGGGTGAAATTGACTGATTTGACCGTCTTAATTAGGATCACCTTCTAGGTGTGGCAAGGGTTTCAACCATTGCTGCCCAAAAAAGCACAGAATAACCCATTGTGAAATTCTATCAAATCGCTGTAACCCTTGTAACATCGTTGTTAAATAAAAATCTTTCTCAATTAATTCTTAAGAATTTGTAAATATTGCGGAATGTTAATTTAAATATTCTCAAGTTTTTGCAGTCAATAAATAATTTTTGCTTATCTTTGATCAACAGAGGCAGTCCCAATGAAAAAATTTTCACCCCCACAGATGAAAGAGGTTTCTTTCCCTACACCCTACACCCCACACCCTACACCCCACACCCCACACCCCACACCCTACACCCCACTGAAAAAGCTCCGGCGTTCGATCGCCCGGATAGATGGTCGGGGATTTGGGTTAGGGTAGTAAAAGATACAGATTACCCACCCTTCCAGACCAACAATTATGACGAACACCAGTAACCCGCTGCTTGCCGGTCAAGGATTACCGGCTTTTGACCAAATCCAACCCGGCCTGATTGTCCCTGGCATGACGCAACTTTTGCAGGAACTGGCCAGAGAATTAACCGATCTAGAAGCGCAGATTGCCCCCACCTGGGAAAAATTAGTCGAACCCCTCACCCGGATCGAAGAACGTTTAAGCTGGAGTTGGGGGATTATCGGTCATCTGATGGGGGTAAAAAATAGCCCAGAATTGCGTCAAGCTTACGAAACCGTACAACCGCAGGTAGTCGAGTTTATTAGCCGTTTAAGCCAAAGTAAACCCATTTATGAGGCATTTTTGTCCCTGCGCCAAGGAGAAAGCTGGGGGCAATTAGACGAGGCACAACAGCGCATTGTCGAAGCTTCCCTGCGGGATGCTCAATTGGCCGGGGTGGGATTAGTAGGGGAGAAAAAAGACAGATTTAACGCGATTCAACTGGAATTAGCGGAAATCACCACGAAATTTTCCAATAACATCCTCGATGCCACCAAAGCTTTTCAACTGAAACTAACAACCCCAGAAGATATCGCCGGTTTACCCCCTAGTCTCCTTAGTTTAGCCGCCCAAACCGCCCGAGGCCAAGGAGAAACTAACGCCAGCACCGAAACTGGCCCCTGGGTGATTACCCTCGATTTTCCCAGTTATTTCCCCTTTATGAAGTACAGCGATAATCGGGAATTGCGCGAAAAACTCTATAAAGCCTACGTTAGTCGGGCCGATCTGGGAGAATTGGATAATAATCCCTTAATCGATCGCATTTTGCAACTTCGTCAGGAACAGGCCCATCTTCTAGGTTATAGTACCTACGCCGAGGTCAGTCTTGCCAGGAAAATGGCCAATTCTGTGGATGAAATCGAGAAATTGCTTGACAATTTACGCCAAGTAAGCTATGAAGCGGCAAAACAGGATTTAGAGGCCTTAAAAACTTTTGCGGGAACCGACGATCTCAAGCATTGGGATATAGCCTATTGGTCAGAAAAACAGCGTCAGGCCAAGTTTAACTTTAGTGCCGAGGAATTACGCCCCTATTTCCCCCTACCACGGGTTTTAGAAGGCATATTTAGCCTCGCTAAACGGATTTTTGGGGTAGAAATTATCGCTGCCGACGGTAAAGCACCTATCTGGCATCCCGATGTGCGTTATTTCCAGATTAACGACGAAAAGGGCGAAAAAATCGCCTACTTCTACCTCGATGCCTACAGTCGTCCCGCCGAAAAACGCGGCGGCGCTTGGATGGATGTCTGTATCGGTCGCGCCAAAACCGGCGCCGAGGTGCGTTTACCTGTGGCTTATTTAATCTGCAATCAAACGCCTCCAGTGGACGGAAACCCCAGTTTAATGACCTTTGAGGAGGTAACTACCCTATTTCACGAATTTGGCCACGGTTTACAGCATATGTTAACCACTGTGGACTATTCCGGCGCAGCGGGTATTAATAACGTTGAGTGGGATGCGGTGGAATTGCCCAGTCAATTTATGGAAAATTGGTGTTATGATCGCCCTACTTTAATGAGTATGGCCAAACACTACGAAACCGGTGAAACTCTCCCCGAACATTACTATCAAAAACTGCTCCTAGCTAAGAATTATATGAGCGGTTCGGCTATGCTGCGTCAGCTACATTTGTCTTTAGTAGATTTGGAATTACACCATCGTTATCAACCCAATGGCGGCGAAACTCCTAAACAAGTTAGACAGCGTTTAGCGGCAACGACGACGATAATTCCTCCTCTACCGGAAGATGCTTTCTTGTGTTCTTTTGGGCATATTTTCGCTGGCGGTTATGCGGCGGGTTACTATAGTTATAAATGGGCAGAAGTTCTCAGCGCCGATGCTTTTGCCGCTTTCGAGGAAGTGGGATTAGATAACGAAGAAGCAGTGAAAGCGATCGGCCGCCGTTTTCGCGATACTGTCTTAGCTATGGGGGGAAGTTCCCATCCTATGAATGTTTTTAAAGCTTTCCGCGGTCGCGAACCTAGTACCGAGCCTCTCCTCCGTCATAGCGGGTTATAAAAGTAGCCAAACACTTTTCTTTGTGGTGCGTTACGGCAATATTTAGCTCTTGATTTTTTCCCTAAAAACAAGGGATTGTCTGACGCACCCTACTTGACTATATTGTGATAAGTAGGTAGGCGTTAAAAGTTGTCAGATGCCCCCCTTATTAAGGGGGGATTAAGGGGGGATCCCCCCGCCTATCGGCACCCCCCTTATCAAGGGGGGCAGGGGGGATCGAACCTAAAATCCATTTTTAATTTAATTATAACCAGCTACTTAGCATATCAGGAAAAAAGTTAACTAACAGGAGGAAACTGTAATGAGTATCGCATTTTTTCAAGATATTATCGAATCGGTAGAGAGTCTATCCATTGAAGACCAAGATTATTTGTTTGAGCTAATTCGTAAAAGACGCATTGAGAAACGCCGGGAGGAGATGGCTAAAAATGGCGAAGAAACCTTAAAATCTTTAGCAATGGGAACAGCAAAAAAAGGCAGTGCTGAAGAGATAATGGCTTATTTGTTAGAGGATGAAGAAGAATGAAATTAGTTGCTGACAAAAGCTTTAAAAGAGCTTTTCAACGCTTAATCAGCAAAAATCCTCAACTACAAAGCAAGGTATCAGAGGTTCTACATTTGTTAGAAGATAATCCCTTTACCCCTTCTTTAAAATCTCATAAGCTAACAGGTAGATTAGAAGGTTATTGGTCATGTTCTGTTAGTTACGATTGCCGTATTATTTTTACTTTTCGTCAAGATACTGATTCAGGAGAAACTTTAATTGTTATAGTTGATATTGGCAAACACGATCAAGTTTACTAATTGATCTCTTGAATTTGTTCTTTCTTATCAATTGCACAATCACAGTGCGATATTGCCTACTTTTCTAGGGTGCTTTCCTTGCAATTTTTGGTTCTGAAACCCCTTAACTACCATATATTTTTATTAAGAATTATCTGTCCCTTGTAACATTAACTCTTAATTCTTAACAAATGACCCTAGATTCTCAGAGAAAAACTGATTATAATAAAGGGAACTGAACAGAACTGCTCGATCGATAGATAACTGATTAATTAAAGTTTTATTACTTTTGATGGCCTAGTATTAAGAGAAGTAAATTTATTCTTGATCGCTCCCTGAAAGTGAGAAGAAATAGTTTTAATAAACAAAGAGTTTTCAACTTGGCAAAAATCCTCTGGGGGCAATACACATGGAAGTTCTAACCGAGACAATTAACCCAACTTCGATCGAACGGGAACCGATCCATCTCTATAACCGAATTCAACCGCACGGGGTGCTTTTAGTTCTCAGCGAACCGGAGCTAAAAGTCAGCCAAACCAGCAGTAATAGCCGCAGTTTATTGGGCATTTCTCCGGGGGAAATTATCGGTAAAACCCTAGAGGAAATCTTCGATCCCTTTCAGATCGATCCTCTAAAATCAGCCATAGAAAATAACGATTTTGATGCTATCAATCCCTCCAAAATTTGGGCGCGGGTTAAAGGGGATGATTTTGCCGTCTTTGATGCTATTTTCCACCGCAACGCCGAACAAATGCTGATTTTAGAGTTAGAACCAGCTATCTCCTATGAAAACATTCCTTTCCTGAGATTCTATCACCTAGCCAAAACTTCGATCGATAAACTTGAAGCCACCCGTAGCCTGAAAGATTTCTGTAATATCATCGTTAAAGAAGTAAGAAAAATGACAGGATTCGATCGAGTTATGTTATACAAATTCGACGAAGAAGATAACGGTGATGTGATAGCAGAAGACAAAATAGAGCAACTAGAACCCTATCTCGGTTTACGTTATCCCGCTTCCGATATCCCTCTCCCGGCACGAAATTTATTAAGTGCTAATTGGATTCGACAGATTCCCGATGCTACCTCTGAACCCGTCGATCTAGTGCCTAGTCTTCATCCCGAAACCCAACAACCCTTAAATTTAACCCTGTCCAGTCTTAGAAGTGCTTCTCCCTGTCATTTAGAATACCTGCATAACATGGGAGTGGGAGCATCTCTAACCATTTCTCTGATTGAAAATAAACGTCTCTGGGGCATTATTGCCTGTCATCACCGCACCCCTAAATATGTACCCTACGAACTCCGTAAAGCTTGTGAGTTCTTAGGAAGAGTGATTTTTTCGGAAATATCGGCACGGGAAGAAACCGAGGATTATGACTATCGAGTGAAATTAAATTTTGTGCAATCGCAATTAATCGATTATATGGCGGAAGCTAATAACTTTATTGATGGATTAATTGCCCATAAACCGAATCTGCTCGATCTAACTAAAGCCACAGGAGCCGCTATTTGTTTAGGCGGCAATTATACCTTAATTGGAGTAACACCGAGCGAAGAAGAACTAAATTATCTGATTACTTGGCTAGAAAAAAACGTCCATGAAGATGTTTACTATACCAATTCCTTACCGCGAATTTATGCCGATGCGGGTAAGTTTAAAGACATTGCCAGTGGTTTACTAGCAATTCCCATTTCTAAACGTAATTATCTCCTCTGGTTTCGTCCGGAAGTAATTCAAACCGTGAACTGGGGTGGTGATCCGGGTAAAGCGATGGAAACGACTGCCATAGATGGTGATATTCGTCTCTGTCCGCGTAAATCTTTCTCCCTCTGGAAAGAAACCGTTCGCCTCAAATCTTTACCCTGGAAAGCAGTAGAAATCAACGCCGCACTAGAATTACGAAAAGCGATCGTCAATATCATCTTAAAACAAGCGGATGAGTTGGCACGTTTAGCGCGGGATTTGGAACTATCAAACGCCGAATTAAAAAAATTCGCCTACGTCGCCTCCCACGATTTACAGGAACCCCTCAATCAAGTCGCCAACTATGTGCAGTTGCTAGAAATGCGCTACACCGAAGAACTGGACGAAGATGCTAAAGAATTTATTACTTTTGCCGTCGAAGGTGTCAGTTTGATGCAAACATTAATAGATGATGTGCTGGCTTACTCGAAAGTGGATATGCAGGCGGTAGAGTTTAATACCATCGATGCTAATCTGGCACTGGAAAAAGCTCTCGCTAACCTGAAAGGGAGAATTCAGGAAAGTCAAGCTATAATCACCGTTGATCCTTTGCCAATTGTCATGGCAGATAAAACCCAGTTAATGCAATTGTTCCAAAATCTCATCGGTAATGCCATTAAATTCCGGGGAAAAGCAACTCCCACTATTCATATTGCTGCCCAACGTCAAGAGGAGGAATGGCTGTTCTCTGTCACCGATAATGGAATTGGTATCGATCCCCGATTTTCCGAACGTATTTTCGTGATTTTCCAACGACTACACACCCGCGACGAGTACCCCGGCACAGGTATGGGTTTAGCGATTTGTAAGAAAATTATCGAGTGTCATCGCGGACGAATTTGGGTAGAATCCCAATTAGGTAAAGGAGCGGTTTTCTGTTTTACAATTCCCCTAGGAGGTGACGAGCGTGAGCGCTGGCGAGGACGTGCCACACAAAATTATCTTATTAGTGGAGGACAGCAAAGCTGATATTCGCCTCATCCAAGAGGCATTAAAAACTAGCACCGTCCCGCACGAATTAGTTATCGTTAGGGATGGTGTCAACGCCATGGATTATCTGCGTCGAGAAGGGGAGTATCTCGATTCTCCCCGTCCTAATCTGATTCTTCTCGATCTGAATTTACCCAGAAAAGACGGACGGGAGGTATTAGCGGAAATAAAAAACGATCCCAGTTTAAAAAGAATTCCTGTGGTGGTTTTAACCACTTCTCGCAACGAGGAGGATATTTTTTATAGCTATGAACTGCACGTTAATTGTTATATAACCAAGTCGCGCAATCTCAACGATTTGTTCAAAATTGTCAAAAATATCGAGGCTTTTTGGTTAGAAACCGCTACTTTACCCGGGGAGTGAATCATGATCAGTTATCAGTTATCAGTTATCAGTTATCAGTTATCAGTTATCAGTTATCAGTTATCAGTTATCAGTTATCAGTGATCAGTTATCAGTTATCAGGAGTCGGTCGTCAGGAGTCAGCTTTATTCTCCCCACACCCCACACCCCACACCCTACACCCCACACCCCACTTCCTAACCTCCCAAATCCCTACCCTCCCAAATCTCTTTAACTCTTGATTAAAAAATGGGACTCTCGCAGGATATAAAAGTTCTTTTAATCGAGGATAATTTAGCCGAAGCTCGATTATTAAAGGAAATTCTTAAGGGTAATGAAAAAAAAGAATTTCATCTGGTTAATGTGTCAAGATTATCCGAGGCAATTTCTCTGTTACAACAAACAAATTTTGATGTAATTTTATTAGATCTAACTTTACCAGATAGTCAGGGTTTGCAATCCTTAGCTCCCCTTTTGATTAAGGCTCCGAAATTGCCGATCGTGGTTTTAACTAATACTAATGATGATAATTTAGCTTTGGCAGCACTGCGTCAGGGAGCGCAGGATTATTTAATTAAAAGAGAAGTAAGTTTAGAAATTTTAACTCGATCGCTATGTTATGCGATCGAGCGAAAACAGATGGAGGAAGCTTTACGAGAATCGAACGAAGCTTTAAAAATGAGCGTGATTGAACGCACTAATCAACTGGAAAAAGCTCAGGAATTAAATCAGTTAAAAACTGAATTTGTTTCCATGTTATCCCACGATTTTCGCAATCCTTTAAATAAAATTTTACTCTCGGCTGGATTATTAGAAGAAAGTCGCGATCGGTTGACAAAAGATCAGCAAGTTAGCTATTTTCGCATGATTCGATCGGCCATTAAAGACATGGATCAATTGCTCACAGAAGTGTTATTAATTGGCCGGGCCGATTCCGGGAGATTATACTGTCAATTTGATCCGGTGGATTTACTGGATTATTGTCAGAAATTGGTAGAATCTTTTATTGTTAAGCCGGAGCTGCAATCAGCAATTATTTTCCAAATTAAGGGCAGCTTAGAAAGAGGACTTTGGGATATAAATTTAATTAAACATATCTTGACAAATTTACTGGGAAATGCTCTCAAATATTCACCCGAAGGAAACCCCGTAGAATTTAAGATTATTGTCGAATCCGAGCAGGTAGTCTTTAAAATTATCGATCGAGGAATTGGTATTCCCAGCAAAGATCAAGAACATTTATTTAAACCTTTTTATCGCGGTAGCAATGTCGATAATATTCAAGGAACGGGATTAGGATTAGCCATTGTCGGACGCTGTGTGGAAGCGCACAAAGGACAAATTTACCTGGAAAGTGAGGAAGGAAAAGGCACAAAGATCACGGTGATTTTACCGATTATTACCGACATTGAACACCTAAATTGAGATGAACAATAGGGTGGAACCACAATTTTTTTCTGCTGCCCTCGCTCCCTATCTACCTAGGGTCTGCTGAAAAAGTTTTTCCTAGAAGCAGGGTGTAGGGTGTAGGGTGTGGGGTGTGGGGTTTTACCGATTTTGAGGGGGTCAATTACCTAATTTTCAGGGAAAAAGTACCTGAATTTCCCCCTGATCACTCCCATGCCAGGCACTTTTGGATTTCAAAAAGGTCTAAAAGTCTTATCCAACAAGGTTTTTAGATTTATTCAGCAAACCCTACCTATTTCTTGGATCAAGGGAACGAACGACAAAAATACCGATGGCTTTGTCCACTTTAGTGATATATTTTTCTAGGTCTTTAGCAATGGTAACTTGACCAGCAGGAGAGGCATGAATTAAGCCAATTTTGCCATCGGCAAAGCGATAAACTAGACCGGTATGGGTGGTATCTAAACCAGCGATATTAGTCACGACACCGATAATATCGCCAGCTTGCAGTTGTGGATAAATATCTTTAATCTTAGCGGTGGGAATATAGGTTAAGGATAAGCTTTCTAATTGCCGTTCTAACTGTTGAATACAATGGTAATTACTTTGAGTTTTTAACTGGGGATATAGATGGCGGTTTTTGCTGATAAAGTTGAGCTTTTTGTCAAGAGTAATTCCTCCTAATTTGTGAGTAATATTTTCTAGATTGCCTCGTTTTTGGTTGTCATTAATCCAATCGGAAAAGTAATGCAGGCGACTACAATAACCGTCGAGAATACCGTGGCGATAACGTTGATTTAAAACCTGTTGACTAAAAGCAGAATACTGATAATTTTTTAAAGCAAAATTGTGACTCAAAGCGAGAACTGTTTCCACAAAGAGGACACAATCAAACTCTTTTAAAGAGATAAATAATTTTTCTGTAGGAGAGCGATCGAGTAATCCTGCTTGATATTTTGCTCCTAAAAATTGAGTGGCCATATTCTGGATTATATCAGCCATGGCTAGGCGATCGAGTTGTGTATTTTGGGCGTACTGCACCAGTTTTTGATAATTAGGATCGCTGACTTCTTGAACAAGAATAGTTTCCGATCGAGCTATACTCAAGGGAATTAAAACAGGATTAATTAATAAATAGGGTAAAGTTATCCAATTAAAAAACATTGTCGATCGATTACTGAAAATAATAGGGTTTATCACCGACTAATACAAAATAACTACCAAGATTATCAACTGTTAAAATCTGCCAGTATTAGTTATTATTGTTTCATGTATTTTACTATTTAAGTAGGTAGGGGTTAAAAACTACCAGATCCCCCCGCCTATCGGCACCCCCCTTATCAAGGGGGGAAGGGGGGATCGAACCTAAAATACATTTTTAATTTAATTATAACCAGCTACTTATTCTACATAAAATTATTGTCGATATCCTCAAGTTATTGAGGACGTTTAACCCCACCACGACGTTTAACTTGAAACCCATATAGATAAATTTCAGGTATATTAATTCGACCATCGAGGAGACTTTCCACCACACCCAATTGTATTAGATATTGCATAATTTCTTCAGGTTCCTTAACAGGAGGTTGTTTTTCAGTACTCCAGTGAGTTGAGCGCACAGCCTCTAAAAAAGTTTCTTTTAATATAGGAGCTTCTAACCCTTTTAACTTAGTTTTTAGAGATTCTAACCAAGGATATTCTTCCTGTGCTAATTCTTTAATTCTATCCTCTGAAGTATCCATTAAAGCACTCTGGAGATCAGAGGGTTGTAGAAGGTATAGCTCAGTCAGTTGTTCAAAACTTTCAAAATGTTCTAATCTTTTGGCTGCCGCTTTGTCGAATAATTTTAGAAAAGAGCGAGGAGCAATTCTACCCCCAGTATCCTGAAGATGATTAGGTATCCATCGGTAGGTAATGCCTTTTTTAGGACTAGCTCCCATATATTTACCGATCATTATTTCGATTAATTCTTGAAATAATTGTTCATCACTTCTAACATTCCATCCTAGTTGGGTTGAGCTTTCATAAATTAAATTAGGGATAATCTGTAAATAGTCTCTCATTTCTTGAGCCGAATTAGCTAACCGTTTAATCCAGAGTTGATAGAGCCAAGAAGGTCGCCATTCTAGCCGATGGGATTGTAATTTAGAAGCATCAGGAAATCCCAAAAATTCCTCTCTAAATAGGTCGGTACGAAGAAATATTTTTGGTCGAATTCTCTCCCAACGACGAGAGCGATCGAGCCAAAAAGCTAATAATTCTCTAATCGGATTAGCTAGAGCATTATAAGTAGTCAATAACCGATCTAATTCATCATAAGTAATAAATAGCCAGTGGTCAGAAGTAATTAATCGTTCGTCTAATTTGTCAAGAACATAATTTAGATGTTCAAAATTATCTTTAACTAAAATTCTCCATTCTGATAAAAGCGATAACCTATTTTGAAGAATAGTAGTAATATTTGAATCTAATTCTTGACCTATAATGCTGGCAATATCAGATTCTTTTTCCTGTAAAATGACACCTAAAATCAATCCTAACCAGAAACTACGCCATTCAAGATTAGTAGCGTTTTGCATTTCTTCTTCTATAATTTCTGGTATCGGAAATCGTTTTTCAGTTTTGAGAGTGCGACCAAATCCTGCCATCCATCTGGTCTGATTTAAAGGAGCAAGACCTCGAATATTTAAACTATTAACTAAAGCTTCTCGTCCAGAAGGAATGGCTAGTAAACGAAATAATTCTGTTTTACCCACACCCCGACCACCTTGAATTAATAAAATGCTTGGTTCCAATGCCCGTTTATAATCAACCACAGGCAAGAAATTTTTGAGAAATACTTCTTCATTATCACTTTCCTGTTCGGCTGCTGCTTTTCCAGGAGCAATTTCTCTCATTAATTCCAGTAACTTTTTTTTATCGAATTCAGCCATAATTTTTTACCGATTGTTTATAATCACATCACGTCCAAATAATTGACAAAGCTTTTCAGCAATAGTTTGATAAGGAGAATCGGTCATAACTTTCACGAGATTTGCTAATCTCTCTTTTTCTTCTGGAGTTGAGTCACGAGTCAAGAGGGCAATATCCCCCCGCAGACTATTATCGTAAGGGACAACTATCGGGACAAATGATTCACCAGTATAATTATCATACTTTTCTTGGAAAATTGTATAGGCGGTTTCTCGAAACTTTCGTAACTCTATTTCTCGGCCAACTGTTCCTAAAGATGGAGCGAGAGCATGAACTAAAATTAATGGTAAAGGATCCTCAGGGTTAGATAGGGCTAAATGTTGGATAACTTGGGTTAATCCTGCCCAACTTTGTCGAGATTCCGTACCAAAAATAACCACTGCATGGGAAAAATAAGTAATAGCTAAACCACCAATATCATGAAAACCTGCTCTTGCATCCATGAGAATAAAATCCAGTGGTCCGTTTAACCTTTCTATTTCTTCTAGCATTTGTTTTAAAATGCCTTGTAGTTGACCATTGACAATATTTTGAAAGTCTAAACGAGCCAATTTTTCTAAATAATCTTGATCCACATTTCCTGCTGGTAGCAATTTTAATATTTCACCTTCATCTCCTAACAAATACAAGTCAGTAATAGTTTTTAAACTCAGTTTCCATTTGTCTTTTTGAACTTTCTTTTCTAGCAAATAGTCCATGACACCAGAATTATCGGCAAAATCCTCAGAAAAAATTGTGGCCAGACCGGGAGCTTCTAAATCAAGATCAACTATAGCGACTCGATGACCATTCCGCGCTAAAGTTAAGGCAGTAGCGGCAATAGTAGTGGTGCGACCAACTCCTCCTTTGAAGGAAAAAAAGGAGACAATAGCTGGTTTATATCCTTTTTCAACTTTTTCAAAATCCCAGGGCAATTGCTGCCCAATTTTATTCTCTGTCCATGCTTGTTTAGCCAGATGACGTTCTAGAATATACCATTTCAAGCTTGCCGATTCATCGAACCAAGGTGTCTGAACTCTTTCAGCTATGATAAGATCAATCAGGGCTTTATAAGCATCTCCTTCTCCTTTTTGCCACCAAATATCATGGCCATAGTAATACTCAAGTTTTTCAGACAGGAGTGTAGATAGATGGTTTTCTTCGTTTGATTCTATCTTGTTTTCCTGTTTTAACTCTAGAAATAAGCGAATTTTTCCCTCAACATCACGAATAATAGTCACAGATTTTAGTTTGGCTACAAGAGAACCAAGACTGGAATCCAGAAAGCAGTCCCTTACCCTAGCAAAAGTTTCACTAAAACTAATCATCAGAATCTTAAATATCCTTACTAGAAATATAACCGTTTAGCACTAATCTGGGAATAATATCTCGATAAATTTCTTCAGCACATTCAACGGCCGAGTTAGCCTGATCTTCAGTCCAATATCCAGATTGATAATATCTTCTTTCTGGGTGATTTTGCCCTAGAACAGTTCCCCGGATGCGAGAAACTGGTAACTGTTGCTCTAAACGAGGATAGAGAATTCCTAATCTTTCCCTCGCTTTACCTTCTAATTCCTTGAGATCATGTCCGAATTTTTTAGCGGCTCTTTGATCATTTTTAAAATACTGTTCTACTAAAAGCTTAAAAGCGCATTCTACTACATAACCAGCTAGGTAAATGGCATTGTCCCAACGGTTTTTAGACAGCAAAATTTTGGCATCTTGCAAATGTCGTCCCGCTGCACTAGCAAATAACTCGGTCATAGATGTATCGAATCAAATAAAAACTTTTTAGCCATAAACAAATTCTACCACCATAACGAAACTCTAAGAACTTTACTTCCTTGTTGTTGATTTTTCAACCTAAACTTGCCAAATTTTCTGAAACTATTGCCTGATTTCCTCACTATAATTAAGCTGTTGACTGTCTAAATTACTCCTTAAGACTGCACTGGAGCGCCGGAGTTGCCAGTCCAAGCATTTGTACTAAAATTTCCCCTACTCAGTTTAAATCCAGTACAGCTTACCTGCTACTGAATCCTAACCCTAACAACAATTTTTGATTTTTACCAGAGGTCTAGGACAAGGACAAAAAGCTGATCTTGATTGAGTTATAGCACTTGCGGCCCTGTACGAGACGACCTCGAATCCTAACCCTGATCATCTTTGAATAGGGACATCTCGTCTGAGGTGCTAATGAATAACACTTTTGGAATTAAAAGTCAATAGATTAAATATTAATTTTTGTAAAGAAAAGTCTGAGCATTTACTCCGAAAGCTCTTTACCATCTGTTACAAAATATGGCAAGATATTTATCGAATTGTGTCAAAACCCAGAGTAAATGCTCATTGGGGTGACATTTTCTGATACAAAACAGAAACATATATCTAAACACCTTAAACAAAGGGCGATCGTCATCAGATGACGAAAATCACTTCATACCAGACTCAGCAATCCTAAGGAGAACCATCATATATGTTCACTCACGTCAAGTCCACCATTCGTCACATAGTTCCCGACGCGTTGAATGGTCGATCGCTGGTCAAGGTGGTCTATGTCGTGCTAGAACCTCAGTACCAAAGTGCGCTGAGTAGTGCCGTCAGGGAAATCAACTCTAACAACCCAAAACTAGCGATCGAAATTAGTGGTTATTTAATCGAAGAACTGCGCGATGGGGAAAATTATCGCAATTTTCAGGAGGATGTAGCCAAAGCTAATATTTTCATTGCATCTCTCATCTTTATCGAAGATTTAGCCGATAAAGTCGTGGCCGCTGTCAGTCCCCATCGGGATCAATTAGACGCGGCGATTGTCTTTCCCTCTATGCCCCAGGTAATGCGCTTAAATAAGTTAGGCAGCTTTTCTATGGCACAATTGGGACAGTCTAAGAGTGTCATCGCTAATTTTATGAAAAAGCGCAGGGAAAACTCTGGCGCTGGTTTCCAAGATGCGATGTTAAAGTTATTGCGAACCTTACCGCAAGTCCTGAAATACCTCCCCATGGAAAAAGCTCAGGACGCACGCAACTTTATGTTAAGTTTCCAGTATTGGCTAGGAGGTTCCGCAGAAAATTTAGAGAACTTCCTGTTAATGTTGGCCGATAAGTACGTCTTCGACAACAAAGATGACAGCGTAGTTTACAAAGAACCGGTAGTTTATCCGGATCTGGGTATCTGGCATCCTTTATCCATGAAAATGTTCGAGGATGTCAAGGAATACTTCACTTGGTACAATAACCGCAGTGATATTGCCGATGACCTCAAAGACCCCTTGGCTCCCTGTGTTGGCTTAATTTTACAGAGAACTCACCTCGTTACTGGTGATGACGCTCATTATGTCGCTCTCGTGCAGGAATTCGAGTCTATGGGTGCGCGAGTCCTTCCCGTTTTTGCTGGGGGATTAGATTTTTCTAAACCGGTAGAAGAATACTTCTGGGATAAAAGCTTAAAAGGAGTGGAAGCGGTTGCTATCGTTGACACAGTAATTTCCCTGACGGGATTTGCTTTAGTGGGAGGTCCAGCGCGACAAGATCACCCGAAAGCGATAGAATCCTTAAAACGTCTCAATCGTCCCTATATGTGCGCGTTACCGCTAGTTTTCCAAACCACCCAGGAATGGGAAGAAAGCGATTTAGGTTTACACCCGATTCAAGTGGCGCTACAGATTGCTATTCCGGAATTAGACGGTGCGATCGAACCTATTATCTTATCGGGCCGGGATGGGGCCACGGGTAAAGCGATCGCTTTACAGGATCGGGTAGAAGCGATCGCTCAACGGGCGCTAAAATGGGCTAACCTAAGAAAGAAACCGAAACTGAATAAAAAGGTCGCCATCACGGTCTTTAGTTTCCCCCCCGATAAAGGGAATGTGGGAACTGCAGCCTATCTAGATGTGTTCGGTTCTATCTACGAGGTGATGCAAGCGTTACAAAATAATGGTTATGACTTGCAGGACTTACCCGCATCTCCGAAAGAACTGATGGAAGCGGTGATCCATGATGCTCAAGCACAATACCATAGTCCGGAGCTAAATATCGCCTATCGGATGTCTGTACCTGAATACGAGCGTTTAACCCCCTATTCCGTCCGTTTAGAGGAAAATTGGGGACCACCACCGGGACACCTCAACAGTGATGGACAAAATCTATTAATCTACGGCAAAGAATTCGGTAATGTCTTTATTGGGGTTCAACCTACCTTCGGTTATGAGGGGGATCCCATGCGTCTGCTCTTTTCTCGTTCTGCTAGTCCCCACCACGGTTTTGCAGCCTACTATACCTATCTCAATCAAGTCTGGAAAGCAGACGCGGTTCTTCATTTTGGCACCCACGGTTCCCTAGAATTTATGCCGGGGAAACAGATGGGAATGTCTGGAGAATGCTACCCCGATAACCTCATCGGGATGATTCCCAACCTCTACTATTATGCCGCTAATAACCCCAGCGAAGCGACGATCGCTAAACGTCGCAGTTATGCGGAAACCATCTCCTATCTCACTCCCCCCGCAGAAAATGCCGGACTCTACAAAGGGTTAAAAGAACTAAGCGAGTTGATCGGTTCCTACCAAACCCTGAAAGATAGTGGGCGTGGGGTGCAAATTGTCAATACCATTGTCGATAAATGTTTCTTAGTCAATCTTGACAAAGATATAAGTTTACCTGATGTTGATACCGCCCATCTCAGTCAAGAGGAACGGGATAATATTGTCGGTTCGGTCTATCGTAAACTGATGGAAATTGAATCGCGTTTACTTCCCTGCGGACTTCACGTTATCGGGAAACCCCCCTCAGCGCTCGAAGCGGTGGCAACTTTGGTCAATATTGCCAGTTTAGACCGGGAAGAAGACGATTTACTCTCCTTACCCCGGATTATTGCCAACAGCATCGGCCGGGATCTAGAGGAAGTTTATCGCAATAGCGATCGAGGGGTGTTAGAGGATGTGGAATTACTGCAAAACATCACCCTAGGGACTCGCGCTGCCGTTGCCGCTTTAGTCAAGTCCCAAACCGACGCGGAAGGTCGGGTATCGATGCTTTCTAAGCTGAATTTCTTGAATATAGGCAAGAAATCGCCTTGGATCGAAACTTTACAGGAGATGGGTTATCCAAAAGTTGATCCGGTCGCATTAAAACCCCTGTTTGAATACCTAGAATTCTGTTTAGAACAGGTCTGTGCTGATAATGAATTAGGGGCCCTATTAAAAGCATTGGAAGGGGAATACGTTCTTCCCGGTCCTGGTGGCGACCCCATCCGTAACCCCGGAGTTTTACCGACGGGTAAAAATATCCACGCTTTAGATCCCCAGTCTATCCCGACCCTAGCGGCGGTAAAATCGGCTAAAATCGTGGTGGATCGCCTGTTAGAACGGCAAAAACTGGATAATGGCGGTAAATATCCCGAAACCATCGCTTGTGTTCTCTGGGGAACGGATAATATCAAAACTTATGGGGAATCCCTAGCACAAATTCTCTGGATGGTGGGGGTTCGTCCTCTTCCCGATGCTTTGGGACGGGTGAATAAATTGGAATTGATTCCCCTAGAGGAGTTAGGAAGACCGCGCATTGATGTGGTGGTCAACTGTTCTGGTGTCTTCCGGGATTTATTTATCAATCAGATGAACTTGCTTGACCAAGGCGTAAAAATGGCTGCGGAAGCAAACGAACCGATGGAGATGAATTATGTCCGTAAACACGCTATGGAACAAGCAAAAGAAATGGGTTTAACGGTTCGACAGGCAGCCACCCGCATCTTTTCTAATGCTTCCGGTTCCTATTCTTCTAATATCAATCTCGCGGTGGAAAATAGCAGTTGGGAAGATGAAAAAGAGTTACAGAATATGTATCTCAACCGCAAGGGTTTTGCTTTCGACTCGGATAATCCTGGGATGATGGCCGATAATCGTCAGTTGTTTGAAGCATCTTTAAAAACTGCGGAGGCAACTTTCCAAAACTTGGATTCCAGCGAGATTAGTTTAACCGATGTTTCCCACTATTTCGACTCGGATCCCACCAAAGTTGTCGCTAGTTTGCGCGATGATGGCAAAAAACCGGCGGCCTATATTGCCGATACTACCACCGCTAACGCTCAGGTGCGTACTTTATCGGAAACCGTGCGCTTGGATACCCGCACCAAGTTACTCAATCCCAAATGGTACGAGGGAATGTTAAGTCACGGTTACGAAGGAGTCCGAGAATTATCGAAGCGTTTGGTTAATACCATGGGATGGTCGGCAACTGCTGATGCGGTGGATAATTGGGTGTATGAAGATGTCAACACCACCTTTATTCAAGATGAGGAAATGTGTCAGCGTCTGATGAATCTCAATCCTAATTCTTTCCGCAAGATGGTGGGAACCCTGCTAGAAGTTAATGGTCGCGGTTACTGGGAAACTTCTCAAGAGAATTTAGACCGCTTACAGGAACTTTATCAAGAAGTGGAGGACCGCATCGAAGGAATCGAGTAGAATAGATAGATAAGACTTGAGAGACTGGCTAATTACCGGTCTCTTGAGTTGTCAAAAAAGATGAAAAATAACTTTTGGGGGTTAATTTGGTCTAGTTTTAGAGAAGTCAACAACTCGATTTTGACGATTCTATCCTATGCCATTTCGATTTTACTGGCTGTAGTGGCTAGTAAGGCATCAGTTCCTTTGTATCTTCTAATCATCATCGTGACTTTATCTTTACTGATAATCGCTACCTTGGTTAGAGCTTTGGAAAAAGCTTTAGAAGAATACGCTAAAATGAAACAGAGTATGATTCCTAAGATATTGCGAGTTCAAAAGGACGCAAACAATAATATTGAATGCTTACTGGAAGCATCAGATTTATTCGCCGCTCAATCTATGATATCTTTGTATTATACAGATGAAGATGATTTCGAGAGGTTGATAGGAGTAGGATTCGTCCAGTCTATCAATAATAAGAAACGAATTCAAGTGGTGATCGATGAACCAAAAATAACCTATCAATATATTTTAGATAAACTGGCCAACAATGATTTAAAAGTTATGCAACAAACTAGAGTTAGTCCGAGCGTTATTAAGAAATACAATCAACCATAGAGGTAGAAATGGAAAACGTCACAGAAACTCCCCTTTTATCCCCCAAAGGAACTTTTCCTGCCACTGTCGTTAAGGTTATTGACGACTATAAATTAGTAATGAATAGAGGTGAACAAAACGGAATTCGAGAAGGTCAAAGAATGATGGTTTATCGTATCGATGACGAAGAAATATTAGATCCGCATACTGGCGAATCTTTAGGGTTTCTCGAATTAGTAAGAGGTACGGGAAGAATTATTTTTGTTCAAGATAAAATATCTATTATAGAATCAGACAAAAAGCCAGACATAGATTTAAATAAACTTTCTTATTTGGTCGTAGAATATTTGCAGAAACCTAGAGAATTGTCTGAATTATCTTATATCCCTCCCTTGACTCCTTCTGGAATTGAATACTTAGCAAAGAAAGAGTTACAATCAAATAGAGAAAGAGAGTTAAAATCAATGATTGATAAATTAGGAGAAAGACTACCGTTTGAAAATCCTCAAGTTGGCGATCTAGTCAAGCCTATTTAATCGTTATAATCAAAAATTAGTCCAGTTGTGCATTTTATTCAGCAAAAAAAGGATTAAGAGGGTTTCTGTCGGGTTGTCGGGTTTCGTAGCCTCAACCCGACCTACTAATTTACTACTTTTTTGCCCACACGAACACGACAACGATAATCTAGATTGGCACGATAAGTCCCCCCTATATCTAGAACAGAGACCAGACCATCCATAAAGTACCGTCTAGGAATAGAGTAATTTTGGGAAGAAATGTCACGATAGTATTTTTTTACCATAACACCCTCGTTTAAGTTATGTTTACCCCTTCATTCTAGCATTTTATCATACCAATTTTTTGAATTTATTAAGAAATTATCACGCTTAACCCCTTTTTTGCAGTTACAATACATCGCTCCTACATTGGTACTATTAATGATCAAGGCAATTGACCGACCTTATCATTAAATCCTGACAAATATAAGTTTAAATTATAGCTATTGCGCCCTAAGAGCGATAATATTTAATATTAACCAGATTTATACCAAAGATAAATCATTATGGAAAACGTCACAGAAACTACCCTTTTATCTCCTAAAGGAACCTTTCCCGCCAAAGTTGTCAAAGTTATTGACGACTATAAATTAGTGATCAATAGAGGTGAAATTAGTGGAATTCGAGAAGGTCAAAGAATGTTAGTTTACAATACAAGTGAAGAGGAAATAAAAGATCCTCAGACTGGTGAGTCTTTAGGCTATCTTGACTTAGTGAGAGGGACGGGGACAATTACTTTTGTTCAAGAAAAAATATCGATTTTACAATCGGATAGAGCCAATAATAAAGGATCTAGATTGCTGGAGTTGTTGCTTAAAGAACAAGAAACCCCGTCCGATTTGATAGGAAAATTCTTAAAAAGAGCCGTAGGAGCGAATTCTAAGAACGATAAAAAGCCAATATCCGAGCTAATAAATCGTGAATTGTTAAATAAACTGCTAGTACGGGAATTATCCGAAACGTTACCTTTTGAAAACCCTCAAATTGGCGACTCAGTTAGACCTATTTAGACCTATTGATGGAACAACCAATATTAGAATACTTTCTGTCTCTTAAATATCCGATTTCAATTTATCCCGAAGAAGAAGGAGGATACACGGCATTAATTCCCGATTTACCCGGATGTATGAGTCAGGGGGAAACTTTAGAGGAAGTGATGATTAATATTGAAGAAGCGAGCGAATTTGGATAGAGACAGTTTATTTTAGTGGTAAAAAAGCAATTCCCCTGGCGTGCCTCTGAGAAAATTGAAAAAAGTGCCAAGTCAATCTCAGTAACGAGTCGCCATCTAAGAGAGATAAGTGAATACTACCCCAAAAACTGGGTAAAAAGAGGACTTCAAACATTACTGTCCGCAATCACCGAGAACCATTGGCTATTGAGCAGTGATGATTTTCAGGGTTTTCATTTGCAGTTGATTCAATTTCGACAGGACACGACGACGCAAAAAGAACTGTTGTTGTTGCCAGAGAGAAAGGGAACACCATTGATTATAGGCGGGAACACATTCATTCAAGATAAACTGATGCCAACATTGAACAAGATGGCTAATAGTCACGGTTTTCGACCTTTCTTGATAATGAGACTTTATTTGCTGCCTTAAATAATTGTTGTCCCGCAATTGTTTGAGATAATAAATAATATCATTCTCATTATTAGCAGTAAAGAAATCTAGCTCACTTTTGTACTCTGCTTGAAAAGCAGATTCATTTCCTAAAATGGCAGGAACACCTGCTAACCAGGCATTATACAGCTTAGTGGCGGGTTTCCAAGGATAAGTCTCCTTGGAGTCGAAACAACGAACAGCGACGATTGCATCTGCTTGACGATAATCATGCCAAAACTCATCATTAGTTTGAATGCACCAGTTTAAACCTAAATGATCTACCTGCTGTTTCCATTCCGGTTTGCGTAAGGGGGGAGCTAAATTGTAGGTAATGCCAAAATAAACTACATTTTCAAACCGATCGCCCCGTCGGGGATCGCGAGGAATTAAGCCCGGTTGAGTCCAATGGGGTAAAAAGTATCGCTTACCAGGTAAAAGATATTGATCTGCGGCTATTGATTGTATATAAAGTTGAGAAGCAGTTAATTCCTGTCGATTCTGGACGATATGAATTTGAGCGTAGGGTTGAGGATTTCGATCTCCTTTAACACAAGCCAGTAATAACTTGGGATAGGGTTGAAAATCATAAGCTAACGACACTCTATGGCTAATTACGATACCTTCTTTAGGGATAGTATCTACTAATTCACAGGGAAAGTTCGATTCGCGTAATCGCAAATAAGTTTGTAAAATCCAAGCCCATGAACCTCGACCCTTTCGTAATTGATCGGCGTGATCGGGCAAAGGGTCGGGTCGATCGGAAGCGGGAAGATGAAAATAAATAGGAGGTATTTGCTCGACCATAAATTATAGTACTTACGCATTGACAAAGTGCCGATTCAGATCTTCAGATCTAAAGTGCAACGAAGTCTGAAGTATGTTTGTAGAATACTTGATCGGGGGTTTGATAGTCAAGGGATTTTCGGCCTTGCTGATTTGAGACCTGAATCTTATTTTGTGGGATTTTTAAAACCTAGACCCAAACTAACTTTTGGATACGATGCACGGTTGGCATTCATACCTTGATTCAGCAACGCCAATTTTCTCACTATCGACTCACAGCGATCGCATTCTGCTGGAATTGAGGGATAACTTTCTCCGGTCCGCAAGCCGGAGGAGACAAAACTGGTTTATGCTAGAAAAAGTTGCTCTTAACGTAACTTTACAAAGTCATCGATCCCCACATTTATGGATTGCATCATCAATCGTCGAGCGAGGTTTTCAGCCAGCCATCGCTATTATCTACCAGAATGGGACGAAGCCGAAAATCAAAGACGTTTTGGTCTTGGTAGCCGTTTTCCCGGTCATGGTCACAATTACGAATTATATGTCTCCCTACACAAAGAACTCAATCTTTATGGCATGGTGGAGAATCTCTCCACCGTGAAACAGGTAATTAAACGAGAGATAACCAGTCAATTAGACTACTCCTATCTCAATCAAGTCTGGCCGGAATTTCAGCAAACCCTACCCACCACAGAAAATATCGCTAGAGTTATCTGGCAAAGATTAGCACCCTATTTACCATTAGTCAAAATTCAACTATTTGAACACCCCGAATTGTGGGCAGAATATCAAGGAAAAGATATGGAAGCAACTTTAACCGTCAAAACCCATTTTAGCGCCGCCCATCGTTTGGCTTTACCGCAATTAACCCTCGAACAAAACTCGGAAATCTACGGCAAATGCGCCAGGGTAAACGGTCATGGCCATAATTATCACCTAGAAGTATCCGTGGCGGGGGAAATCGATCCCCGCACCGGTATGATTGTAGATCTAGGGGATTTACAAAAAGCGATCGATGAATTGGTAGTAGAACCCTTCGATCATACTTTTTTAAATAAGGATATTCCCTACTTTGCCGAAGTGGTTCCCACCGCGGAAAATATTGCCTTACATATCGCTCAACTATTAGGGGAACGGATCCGCCAATTAGGAGCCGAATTAGATAAAGTTAAACTGATTGAAAGTCCCAATAATTCTGCGGAAATCCACTGTCGTGGTTTGGTTCAAGCTCCCCGACAACTTCTAGAAAAAACCCTGACAGCCGTTTAATTGCCTGTTAGTTAAGGTGATTAGGGTGAGCATGGCTCACCCTGATGGATTTAATTAGGGTTTGCTGAATAAATCTAAAAACCTTGTTGGATAACGCTTTTAGACTTTTTTTGCCTCAAAAAGTGCCGACCTTTGGAGTGATTGGGGGGAAAATCCCTGGACTTTTTTCCTGAAAATTAGGTAATTGACCACATGAAAATGAGTAAAACCCCACACCCCACACCCCACACCCCACACCCTACCCCCAGGAAAAACTTTTTCACCAGACCCTAATTAAACCCTAGTTAAACACTTCTCGCCATCCTCGCTTTCCTTTGCTTTGGCGTAAGGGAGAGGCTAAATCGACAATTTTCTCGAGCAGTTTCGGGGCCAATTTTTGACACCAAAGAGCTAGATGACTTTGCCAACCGACGACAATTTCCGTTTTTTCCCTATTTAACCCGGTAATTAGGGTTTGGGCGACTTCTTCGGCGCTCATCGGTTTTAACCATCGAAATAACTGCAATTCTCGCACCATATCCGTATCGGTTAAAGAGGGTAAGAGGGTGACAACTTTGATGTTGTGTTCCCGTAATTCTGACCTGAGAGCTTGACTAAAACCCAAAATGGCAAATTTGGTGGCCGAGTAGGTAGCGAAGCTAGGAGCGGCAATTTTACCCATCATGCTGGAAACATTGACAATCGTTCCCTGTCCCCGAATTGCCATCCGGCGGGCAATTAAGCGAGTAACCGTGTACAGGGCCATCAGATTTAAAGATATTTCTGCTTGCACTTGCGAAAATTGCGAGCGTAGAAAGGGGGTTTGATGGGCAATACCGGCACAGTTAACGAGGATATCAATGCCACGGCATTCTTGCCAAACGCGGATAATTGAAGGACTAACAAGGTCATTTTCGGTTAAATCTAGGGCTAAAGGTGTGGCAATGACCCCTAGGGACTCAATTTCTTTGGCTAGTTTTTCTAATCGCTCTTGATCTCTGGCAACAATCACAATTCTGCTTAAACCTTGTCGGGCTAATTCTAAGGCGATCGCTCGTCCAATGCCCCGGGATGCCCCCGTGACTAGGGCAGTTTTTCCCTGTAATTTCATGATCAAACTCCTGTTTTAAGCAACAGTACGGGAATTTATTGGTTTTGCTTCTGAAATCTTTGATTTGTGCATCTATACCCTACATAAGTAGCGAAGCAATCGAGGGATAGATGGATAGGTTAGGGTGCATGGGATTTTTCCTCCTTCAAAGCGCACTCTTGAACCCACGGTAACAGTTGTCTTTACAAACAGCAATCTTTTTTAACACTTTTTCCCCAAAATCACTCGATCGGATGAACGCTCAGGGTGATCCTCGATCGGATGGAAACCCCAGGGGACTTGCAGATATAGGTATTTTAAAGAGCTTACTACCGAGGGAGATAGAAAGTCTGGCAATGGACGCGACTACTATTGGCAGCCCAAGGGACTTGACATCTTCACCGCACTGAAGTAGATCTTTTGGGCAATCTCCCCTCTCCTAATCCCCAACCCCAATGAATAACCCCCCCGATAGTCCATTCAATTACACAGAGGCTTTTATTGCCCTAGGCACGAGTAATTTTGATCGCTCGGTGCAGTTTTATCGTCAACTGTTGCAACAGGAACCAAACCCCTACCTTGCCGACGTTTATGCGGAATTTAGGCTGATTAACCTTAAATTAGGTCTTTTTTGCCCTAAAGAGTCCCACAGAGACGAATTTAGCGATTCTAGGGGCAGTGGCATGAGCATTTGTTTCGAGGTGGAGAGTCTCGAAAAAGCCCTCGAGCATTGGAGCGAAATCGGCTATGGTGCTAGGGGAGAAATTAGCCAGGCTTCCCACGGTCCGGAAATCTACATCTATGATCCCGATGGTAATCGTTTAATTTTCCATCAATCCACCGCTAAAACCAATCCTTTCAGGTAGGAACCTTCCGAGTGATAGATACTGGTGGGATGGTCTGCCGGTTGGCTTAAACGTGCTAAAATTCGCACTGGGCGAGCCGATTCAATGGCTGCCGCCATGACAGCCCCCTGAAAATGTTCTTCGTTAACCACTTGGGAACAGGAAAAGGTGAAAATAATACCTTGGGGGCGAATTTTCTGGAAAGCTTGGTAATTTAATCTTTTATAAGCCATAACCGCCTGATGACGGGATTGGATACTTTTGGCAAAAGCGGGGGGATCAAGAACAATCAGATCGTAATCCTCCTGACAGTCGCGCAGGAAGTTAAAAACATCGGCACTGTAGGATTGATGGGGAACTTCACCGAGATTATTCAGGGCGATATTTTTTTCGGTAAGATCGATCGCACCGTGGGAACTATCAACGGAATGGACTAGGGCAGCCCCCGCTTGCATAGCATAGACGGAAAAGCCGCCAGAATAAGAAAAAGTGTTTAAAACCCGTTTATTCTGACAATATTGGGCTAATATTGCTCTATTTTCCCTTTGATCGAGGAAAAATCCTGTTTTTTGTCCTTTTTCCCAATCAATAATAAAGCGATGACCGAATTCTAACACCTCATTGCCGTTTTTTTGACCAAATAAGTATTTATTCTCAGAGATATGGGCGCTTTTCGCCAAAACTGCGGCACTTTTATCGTAAACTGCCCGTAAATTGTCAGCGTAGATAGTTTTCAGGCAATCGACAATCAGATCGAGACGTTGGTATAAAGCTAGAGAATAAGCTTGAATAACCGCCGTGCCATTGTACCAATCGACGATTAAACTGGGTAAACCGTCTCCTTCCGCGTTAATTAAGCGATAACAGTTAGTTTTCGGGTTATCCACTAAACCGATTTGTTGCCGCAGCTGATAGGCATTCTGGAATTTTTCGAGAAATAATTGAGCAATATCGCTGACTTTTTGGAAAGAAAGAATTTTAACGGCAATATTGCTAGGATTATACAGTCCAGTGGCTAGATATTCGCCTTGATCGCTATAAACCTCTACGATAGCACCCTCTTTGACTTCTCCCTCCATCTCTTTAATCGCCCCGGAAAATATCCAAGGATGAAATCGTTTAACAGCATCAATTTTATGGTTTCTCAGGATAATTTTCGCTAAATCTGGCATGGATAAAGAATCAGGGTTGATAGCTGACGACTACTAGACAATTCTATTATCCCCTGCCAGCAGCACAAAACCATGGTTTGTTATCCCTCGATCGAGTGGCATCAAAGCAAGTCCTAACAATCGAGGGATAATCAGAGGGAATTCTCGCCTATAATAAGTTAGATTTTAGCGATAGTCCCTCGACAAATGCCAAGAAAAAGTGATGCTGCCGGTGGTTTAAGTTTATGGTTTCAGCGTTTGGGGGCTGCCGGTTTGTTAGCGGGACAAACTTTTTTACATATTCTTAATGGCAAAATCCACCGGCGTAATACTCTGGAACAAATGAGTATTGTGGGGCCAGAATCCTTGACAATTGCCCTAATTACTGCTGCTTTTGTGGGTATGGTTTTCACTATTCAGGTAGCCAGAGAATTTATTTTTTTTGGGGCGGGTAGTTTTGTTGGGGGAGTCCTTTCCTTGGCTTTAACAAGAGAATTAGCCCCGGTTTTAACCGCGGTGGTGGTGGCGGGGAGAGTTGGCTCGGCTTTTGCCGCCGAAATTGGTACAATGCGAGTAACAGAACAAATTGACGCTTTATATATTTTAAAAACCGATCCGATCGATTATTTGGTCATTCCTCGGGTGATTGCCTGTAGTTTAATGTTACCCCTGCTCACTATTATCTCTTTAGTCACAGGGCTACTCGGTGGTTTATTTATTTCCGATAGTCTTTACGGTATTTCCTATTCCCTATTCTTACAATCAGCCCAAAATTTTCTGGAAACATGGGATTTAATTAGTTCTATGTTAAAGTCCCTAATTTTTGGGGTTTTAATTGCTATTATCGGTTGCAGTTGGGGTTTAACCACCACCGGCGGTGCTAAAGGAGTTGGTCAATCTACTACCACGGCTGTGGTAACTTCTTTATTAGCGATTTTTGTGGCTAATTTTTTCCTCTCTTGGCTGATGTTTCAAGGGACAGGTAATGCGGAGCTAGGCTAAGACAGTAATCAGTAATCAGTGATCAGTGCCAAGAAAACGGCAATTTTCTACTTAATACCGCTCACTAAGTAGGGAGGCACAATTATTTGTAGGATGGGTTAGCGGTAGCGTAACCCATGCGGGAGTTGGGTTTCATGCTTCAACCCAACCTACGTTCATCTTATATTTAATTCCACCCACC
Organism: Microcystis aeruginosa NIES-843; assembly: GCF_000010625.1. Classification (NCBI taxonomy): domain Bacteria; kingdom Bacillati; phylum Cyanobacteriota; class Cyanophyceae; order Chroococcales; family Microcystaceae; genus Microcystis; species Microcystis aeruginosa. The sequence continues at coordinate 1,051,046 of NC_010296.1, read as the reverse complement.
TACTTAAAAACTCAAATCTGATCACCGATTACTGATAATTGTCTATTCTCAAGATTAGGATTTGTTCAAGGGATTGAGAGTAAGACAAGTTTTAATTAATTCCTCCACTCCCAGGACTGGATAAATAGGGACTCCTAACTGATTAATAACAGTTTCTAGGGTGAGATCATCTAAAAATACCGATTCCCCATGCTTGAGCATGAGGGAGGGTAATAAAACCCCATCCCCAAGATTTTTACCTTGTAATCCTTTGAGAATATCTTGCCCGGTTAATAAACCCGTAACCGTGATTTCCTGCCCCCAATAATCACTATTTAAAGCCACTAATTCCACGGTTAAACCTCGCAGATTATTTAACTGTTTAACTAGGGGTTGAAAAGCTTGTTCTACCGCATTTCCCACTACCCATATTAACCGTCTAGAAGGATTAATTTGAGCAGGTAATAACTTCTTGGCTGTCTTCTGGAAATCCCTAAGAAATTGACGAATCGAGCCAACCCCGTTACCGATTTGGGGATAGTCTTCGTAGTGAGATTGAGGTGGTAAATCGACTCGGGCAATTAAAAACCATTCATCGGCTAACCATACCACATTACTGCCAAATTCTTGACAAAATTGTTTCTGTAAAGTTTGGACTTGTTCGATCACTTCTCGCGCTTTTTCTTGGCTAACGGGAATTAATTCATCTTCTTGGGGACGAAAGCGGGTTAATCCCACGGGAACTACGGCAATCGACTCCACACAGGGAATATCTCCCCGATGAAAAGAAACCAGATCTAACAGGGTTCTTTCGAGATGAATTCCATCATTAATATTGGGACAAACTACCACTTGGGCATGAATTTGTAATTGTCTGGCTTGTAGCCATTTTAAATGGTCTAAAATTTGACCAGCGCGGGGATTTTTTAAGAGACGAATCCTCAGATCGGGTTCCGTGGCATGAACGGACACAAAAAGCGGTGATATGTGCATCTTTTCGATCCGCTGCCATTCTTTTGAGGTGAGATTAGTTAAGGTTAAATAACTGCCATAGAGAAAACTTAAGCGATAGTCATCATCTTTATAGTATAAAGTTTCTCTTTTGCCCTCTGGTTGTTGGTCGATAAAGCAAAAAGGACATTTATTATTGCACTGAATTAAGCCATCAAAAAGGGCAGTTTCAAACTCTAAACCTAAGTCTTCATGATAATCTTTTTCGATTTCTATCCGGTGAGTTTTGCCCTGACTATCAAGCACTTCTAGGGTTAAAAATTCATCGGCACATAAAAATTGATAATCGATTAAGTCCCGGGGACGATTACCATTGATAGAGAGGAGCGCATCCCCGATTTCAAAACCCACCTCGGCGGCGATCGAATCTGGGATGACACCACTAATTTTAGCTGGACGAATAGTTAATTCACTCATATTTTTAGGTCGCCATCCAATTATTTAACTGCATTTCGAGAGAGTCTTTGGCCTTGTCTCACTTTTGTCAAGCTAATTCTACAGCATTTTAGGGCGATCGCTGTTAGGGATTGGGGAAAAAACCAAAAAGTTTAGCAGCCCCTCCTAAAATGGCCACAACCAGAGCGATGAGAATCCCCCGATTGGTAAATTCCTGATAGGCGACTCTTGCAGTTAACCCTTTAATTTCTGTGGTTAGTCGCTCATCTAAGGCTTTAATCTCCCCTTTGAGTTCGACTTGTCCTATTTCCACTTTCGTCAACCGTTCTTCTATCTTATCAAATCTCTTATCTACCTTATCAAATCTGTCATCGATCCGTTTTTCCAGAGAGTCAATTTTCCCCTCAATCCTTGTCAGAACTGCTTCTAGGGAATAAGTGACGGTTTCGTTATCCATTTTCTGTCTCCTTTATCTCTTCTGGATTCACCATCGTGATCTCAATATCAGTATCGCTGATTTTTGCCTCCAAGTTTCAATCCCTAATAGGGATTAAGATTAATTGGAACTACCTTTTCTTGGAATCACTTGTATTTTTTGCATGACTTTTATTTAAATAAAGTTAAAAATATTATAGCACCAACAAAAAAGTAAGTAATTAATACTCAAATACTAAGATTGGTTTAATAATCTTAATAGTTATAACGTACATAATTTAAAAATGTTATAAAAAATTTTCAGTAAAAATACAATAAGGCGTTGTGGAATATTTGTATTAGTTTTGAAGTTGTATATGATTAAAGCTTTGTCCACATTTTTGTTGGTTGCCATGCAGTAAGCAGTAATAGCTAGTCCAGTTAATACTCTCACTGGATCTATGACAATATTTAAACAAGTAATGCCAATTAATAATCAATGGCAAGAACGTAGGTTGGGTTGAAGCATGAAACCCAACGCCCGATTATGTTACGCTACCGCTAACCCATCCTACAAATAATTGTGCCTCCCTACTTAATGCCAATTAATAATCAATGGCAAGTCGGTAGTCCGTGTATAGCAACTGGCGGATTTACGGATATATACAAAAATGGGACAATTGTTTTAAGAAATACTGATAATCAAATAGTGGCAGTCAGCGAATTAGAAGAAGGCAGATTAGGAATAATTTTGTCTTATTGGGTTTGTACTTTTGATTTCTCTTTAGCTACAGAAGACTTGAGAGATTTTCGGGGTTGCCGATTTTTACTTGATGGCTACCGGCAAAAGATAGCCACCAGCAATTGTATCAATTTGTCAAAGTTTGAACCTTTCCTATTCCCTTTGAGTTGCTTGTCTAACCTGTTCGATATCTAATTCTAAAGCTTGTGCTATCTGTTCAAAGTTTAATCCTAATGCCAATAAACGAGGAATAGAGGCTAATTTTGCCGCTAATTCACCTTCTTGTCGGCCCTCCTCTCTACCTTCTTCTAAAGCTTCCTGATACACTTTAGTTTGTTTTAAATCACTTAAACTAAACATCGCTTCTATCTACTTTCTACTGACTTGGGGTAACTTATAAACCAAGATTGTCTCTATCAATTCTAAAAGTTCTTGCTGTTGTTTGAGATTAGGGAATTCTTCTCTAATCCGTGGAATTAATTGTTTTCCCTGCCATCAAATCATTACAGATATGCCAATAATCCCAGATGATAGAGAATAGATATTTCCGAAAATTAAATATGCGTAATCTGAAACCCTTGGTAGGGACAATTCATGAATTGTCCCTACATTTTTGGAGTAAAATTCATGAATTGTCCCTACGTTTTCGGAGATGTCTAATGATGACACAGCTAGTCTCTCTGCTATAGTACAAAAGTCGTTTAGCATGATACGCTATCTAACCTTAGTGCGATCGCTTTGAACCTTTCCTATTCCCTTTGAGTTGCTTGTCTAACCTGTTCGATATCTAATTCTAAAGCCTGTGCTATCTGTTCAAAGTTTAATCCTAATGCCAATAAACGAGGAATAGAGGCTAATTTTGCTGCTAATTCACCTTCTTGTCGGCCCTCCTCTCTACCTTCTTCTAAAGCTTCCTGATACACTTTAGTTTGTTTTAAATCACTTAAACTAAACATCGCTTCTATCTACTTTCTACTGACTTGGGGTAACTTATAAACCAAAATTGTCTCTATCAATTCTAAAAGTTCTGGCTGTTGTTTGAGATTAGGGAATTCTTCTCTAATCCGTGGAATTAATTGTTTTCCTTGCTCGATCGCTCTGGCGGTTGGTGCTACAATTAACTGTAACATTGATATTCCCAGGGATTCCCCTTCCCTTAATTCCTCGAGATAAAAACGTAAAATCCTGCTGGAGTTGATTAACTCCCCATAACAAGCAGTCTCTACGCTTTCCACTGAACGCCGAGGATAAATAACTACTCCCTGCCAGTTGTTGCTTAAGTCCGTTTGGTGGAGATAGAGGAAGATTTCACTGAAGAAACGGGAATAAAACCTCAATTGTACTTCTAGGAAATTGTCTTCTTTGGCAATTTTTAAAACCTAGAACTAGGCTAACTTGTGGATAGGTGCATTCATTAGTATTCATATCTTGATTCAGCAACGCCATTTTTGATTACCACCGCTGACCATGGCCGTTAGCTGTCTTACTTGGGTTCAGTTTTAACTGTATAATGTATAAATCATTGTCTAAAGCTAGTGGAACTCATGCCTCTCTATACTTTCAAAGATAAACAAATTACTGAAGTCCAGAACACACAGTTTGGCATAGAGAAAATTCAAGAGCGTTCTGACCTCCAAGCTGCTCTAAGAGATAAAATCACAGTCATCTCTCCAGATACGTTGGTCATTTCTGAAGAGTTTTCAGAATGGACTGAAGGAGCTAGAAGAATTGATCTGCTCGGCATTGATAAACAAGCGAACTTAGTAGTCATTGAACTTAAAAGAGATGACACTGGTGCCCACATGGAACTTCAAGCACTTCGCTATGCCGCGATGGTTTCTACATTGACCTTCAAAAGAGCTGTTGAAATTTACCAGCAATATCTTGAAAAACGTTGTATTGGTAAAAATGCTGAGGAAGAAATCCTCAACTTTTTGGGCTGGAGTAATGCCCTAGAAGAGCAATTTCCAAAGGATGTCAGAATTGTTTTGGCATCGGCTAACTTTTCTAGAGAGCTAACCACAACGGTAATGTGGCTAAACGATCGAGATTTGGATATCCGTTGTGTTCGGCTACAACCCTATAAGCTTGGGGAAGAGCTTCTGCTTGACATTGAACAAATTATCCCATTGCCAGAAGCAGAAGAGTACCAAGTGAAGGTGAGAGAGCAAGCATCGGCTCAGAGAACGGCTGCCAGTTTTAGTAAAGATAAGACGCAATATCAGTTCCTTGGAAATATTTACAATAAGCGCCAGCTCGTACTAGCTATCGTTACTCATCACCTCCAAACAAATCCGGACACAACTTTCGACCAATTACGCCAGATATTCCCTGATGAAATTCATCGTAGCTTTGGTGTTGTTGCCCTACTAGAAAAAGCGACGGAAAAGGGAGGGGCTAAACGCTACTTCTTAAACGAGGAGCAGTTACTCCAAACCGGAGATGGTCAGACAATTGCCGTTTGTAATCAGTGGGGGATTGATAACATCAACCCAATCCTTGAAATTGCCAAGAGACAGGGATATCAAGTAGAAGAACTCTAAAAAATGGGTCACATCTACCAGCAGATAATCCGGTCAAGTTGGCAGTTGCGTTATTGCCAGACAGCTAACTTCACCCTTAGAGTGAGATGACAAAGTGAAAGCTTTTTTGGCAAATTGTCCCCAATTAAAATATAGCGTTTCCTAAGCTAGTGAGGTACACCTATTTTTCTTCCCTTTTGCCTCTTGCCTTTTGCCTAAAACCCATAACTTTTGTACCTCAGCAGACTGAAAAACGCTATATCAACTTTAGAGCATTGCTGGGCCACAGAGAAGACTTGAGGGGTGCGTTAATTAACTGTAACAGGTTCCATATTTAGGTTTACGGAGGTTATAATGTTAAATATTTAGACTATTGAGAGGTTTTTGATGGCTTCCATTACTGTTAATATCTCAGATGAGCAGTTTCGACGATTACAACAGTTAGCTCAGAACAGCCAAGTTTCCCCTGAAGACTTACTCAGTGCCAGCATAGAAGATTGGTTGGTTGGTCCTAAAAACGAATTTACTCAAGCATCAAGCTATGTACTCAAGAAAAACGCTGAACTTTATCGTCGTTTAGCATGATACGCTATCTAACATTAGTGGAAGTCCTCGATTTACATCATCAAATTATTCAACAGTCCCAAGGAGCTATGGGTATTCGTGACCTAGGTTCTTTAGAGTCTGCTATTGCTCAACCACGCATGACATTTGGCGGGCAGGATCTTTATCCGACAATTGTTGATAAAGCTTCAGCTTTGGGATTTTCAATTGTGATGAATCACCCATTTCTTGATGGCAACAAGCGCACTGGTCATGGGGCAATGGAAACATTTCTGGTGTTGAATGGACTGGAGATTAATGCTTTTGTAGATGAGCAAGAACGAGTCATTTTAGCTTTAGCCTCTGGTGAATTAGAACGTGTTGCCTTTACCAATTGGTTACGGCAAAACGTTGGAGCAAGCTAACACCGTGTTGGATTCGACCTTACCAAAGTGATTTATAAAAGCCAAAGTTTGGCGGCTGCCGCTCAACTTAGAATGGGATGATGAGGTAAACGCTTTTTTGGCAAATTGTCCCCAATTAAGAGAAGACTTGAGACATTTTCAGTGTTGCTGATTTTTACTTGATGGCTAAGTACCTAAGCAAAATTAATTACACATATCTAAACACCTCTTGCCTCTTGCAAGAGTGCCTCTTGCCTATCTTCACTAGGAAATTAATTTTGCACGACTACTTACCAGCAAAAGATAGCCACCAGCAATTGTATCAATTTGTAAAAGATGGTTGACGTTTGTGCCAATCGGTGGCCTGTTCGTAGGCGTGGGCGACGTGAAATAATTGATCTTCGCGCAGCACATTACCGACTAATTGTAAACCAATTGGCAAACCTTGCCCATCAAAACCGCAGGGAAGACTTAACCCGGGTAAACCGGCTAAATTGACGGGAATAGTCATTAAATCTGATAAATACATACTCAGAGGATCCGCCGTTTTTTCCCCGGCTTTAAAAGCTGTGGTCGGTGAAGTGGGAGAAACTAACACATCTACCGATTGAAAAGCTCGATCGAAATCCTCTTTGATCAAAGTCCTTACCTTTTGTGCTTTCAGGTAATAAGCATCATAATAACCCGCCGAGAGGGTATAGGTTCCCAACATAATCCGGCGCTTAACTTCCGCACCAAAACCCTTGGCGCGAGTCTTGGTGTACATATCAATCAAACTATCGGCATCTTCCCGAATACCGTATTTAACCCCATCGTAACGGGCTAAATTCGCTGATGCCTCCGAGGGGGCGATAATGTAGTAGGTGGGCAATCCGTAACGGAAACGGGGACAGGAAATCTCTTTAATTGTGGCACCGAGGGCCTTTAACTGCGCTAAAGCTTGATTAACTGCCTCAGCAACGACCTGATCCAAACCTTCCCCGAAAGTTTCCTTAATTACGCCAATTTTTAACCCTTTTAAACTGGTTTTCAGGAATTGGCTATAGTCGGGAATCGGCAGATTGAGACTGGTGGAATCTTGGGGATCGTAACCTGCGATCGCTTGTAATAAAATCGCCGCATCTTCTACGGTACGACCAAAGGGACCGATCTGATCGAGAGAAGAAGCGTAAGCCACCAAACCAAAGCGAGAAACCAAGCCATAGGTCGGTTTTAGCCCGACAACGCCACAAAATGAAGCCGGTTGACGAATTGAGCCACCGGTATCCGATCCTAGGGCGACCACACATTCTTGAGCGGCCACAGCCGCAGCCGACCCCCCCGAAGAGCCTCCCGGCACCCGGGATAAGTCCCAGGGATTAGCAGTAACGTGATAACCGGAGTTTTCTGTGGAACTACCCATAGCAAACTCGTCTAAATTGGTTTTACCGACGATAACTGCTCCTAAATCCCGTAATTTTTGGGTAACGGTGGACTCGTAGGGGGGGACAAAATTCTCTAAAATCCGGGAAGCGCAGGTGGTGGGGATACCCTTGGTGCAGAGATTATCTTTTAATGCGATGGGAATACCTGCTAACAGATGCAGCGATTCACCCCTGGCGATTTTCTCGTCCACTTTTTGGGCTTGTGCGAGGGCTAAATCCGGGGTTAAATGGAGAAAGCTTTTTACTTGTGGTTCGAGCGCTTGAATACGAGCGAGAAATTCTGTAGCGATTTCGACGGCTGTTTTTTCTTTATTAACGAGTTGTTGATGCAGTTGACGAATCGAAGTCATGTTCAGTTACCGGTTACAACCACCGTCAGGAGCAAGCAACAACCCCGGACAGCAAAGACTATTTTAGCGTCAGTTTGGTCGTCGGTCAGCTAATCCCCTAAAATTAAAGGAAAGCCTCGGAGGAAAACTAGAGTTATGACTTTTAATATCCGACAATTAGATAATTTAGACTACGATGAAGCCGAACCCTTATTAGAAGATTATATTACTGGAGCGATCGAAGAATATATCAATTCGCCAGAGGGAGAGGCCTATTATCAAGAAAAAGAAGAAGGTGGTGGTTGGATTGCTACCTTGATTGAGTTGGGCTATCTCTATGAAGGTTATACCCTTGCTACCATGACTAAGGCAGATGTGCAAATCTTAATGGAGAAGATTTTACCACGCAAAATTACTATACTCGATCCGACGGAAACCGAAGATGCTATCCCTGAATTAATTAGTTTTTGGCAATTTTTGGGACGAGAATATAAATTAACTCAGGCTAAGGCTATTATTAAATATTTAGAGCAATTAGGAGATCGCTTTGGTCAACTGATGAACGATACCAACAGTGCCGGTTTTATGAAAAATCTCCTGTTACAAGCGCATCAGCAGGGTTTTGATATCACCAGTCAGGAGGGTTTAACAGCTTTTCAAGAAAAATATAATGCTGAACAACGTGCTAAACAGCAAGCGGCAGCAACATCGAAAAAAACGCTTCCAGCTGTTTCTAAATCGGAAAATGTTCCCAAGGCAATGCAGGTCAAATATCAAGAAATTACCGCTATTACCGATAAATTTGCCGCTCAATATCTTAATGAAGAATACGCCCAACTTATTCGCCAATTAACTGCAACTTTAGCTCGTAAGCGTCCCTCTCCCCTAGAAAAAGGTAAGGCTAATTCCTGGGCTGCTGGCATTACTCACGCCCTAGGAATGGTCAATTTTCTCTTCGATCCTACTCAAAATCCCCACATTTCGGCCACAGAACTTTATCAGGCTTTTGGGGTTGCTCAAAGTACAGGACAAGCTAAATCAAAACAAGTGAGAGATTTACTGAAGATGTCCTATCTTGACTCAGAATGGGCTTTACCAAGCAATTTGGAGAACCATCCTAGCACTACGGTCCGGCAGTTAATCAGTACCATGCTCGGTTATAGTTAGGGTTTGCTGAAAAAGTCTGTTGGTGGAGCTAGGAGGCACTCTTGCAGCAGTAGATTCCTGAATGACCCAATCTCGATCGAGCTTGCAGACTAGACTCTAGTTACCTCTCCAGTTAAACTATAGTAGTCAATAGTTATAAAGTTTTAAACGATAACCTATTGTCAGCCTTTTTAACTGGTCACTTTATTACCTACCTATGTTGGACAGTTTCTCCCCCCAAACCTCTAGCGTCGTCCTCGCTTCGGTGGCGGACTATTTCAAAGTCCTGTCGGAAGTCAGTCGCCTACAGATTCTCAGTTGCTTGCAATTAGGCGCGATGAATGGTAAAGAAATCGCCGAAGCTACCGGACTAGGTCAGGCCAATCTCTCCAAACACCTGAAAGCTTTAACCCAAGCGGGAATTATCTCGCGGCAACCCCAAGGAGTCAGCGTTTACTATCAAATTACCGACCCCGTGATCTATGATCTCTGTAAGGTGGTTTGCGATCGCATTAGTCAGCAAATGCGTCAACGGGCCCGAGAATTCGAGAGTCTGCCAACTTTCCATCTCCCTAAATAAAAATTACCAAACCCTTGACATTTTGCCTCAATTATGATATAGAAAAAAATTTCCATGCTCCTAGAAGAACTTTGTCAACGCTATCGGGAGGGAGAAAGAGATTTTCGGGGTATTAATTTGCGGGAAAGCGACTTAACTAATATTGCCCTCCCAGGAGTCAATTTTTGCCGTGCCGATCTGCGACAGGCGCGGTTAGTGGGACTTAAACAAATTTCAAGCCCAAACAAAGCCTAAACTGGCTTTGTAAGCGGCAAACACATCCCGATTCTCGGTCAGCCACTCAAAGAAACGGAAAGACATCGCTGTCCGAAAAGCTTCCAAGGCTTCCACAAAAGTGTTTAAAGGTCGATTCGCCCACTGCCTTTGCAATCCCCCAGTTAACTTATGCCACAGGATAAATGTATAGGCACAAAACACCAGGATAAAATGACGAAGTAAGCTTCGTTTATCCCTGACTTGATATTCCCTTAACCCTAACCATCCTTTGGCTTCTCGGTAGAATACTTCCACCCAATTTCTTTCGGTGTAAGTCCTCACTATCCACGAAGCTGTTACTGTATCTGCCTCAACTACATTGGTGATGAAATAGTCCACCTCTGTGGCTTTTTCCATTGAACTTGCATTCATGACGATCGCCAAGTTCCTTTCTCCTTCTAGTTGAGATATTTTCGCTCTGAATACCGCTACCCAAACCGTTTTTTCTTTATCTAGATTTAGGGTGATTTTCTCCCAATCCTTTTCTGATAGGCTTTTTGCTAGTTGCTCAAGCTGGATTGTTTCTTCCACACCCCCTTCTTTTTCAATAATTACTTTTCGATTTTTTGCCAATCCTCCTAAGTATTTTAGCTTTCTTTCTTCCAGGGCTTTGAGAAAATTTGTGTTGTTGCCATAACCAGCATCTATTAAGACGATTTTCGGTCGATAGCCTCTGGTTAAGCTCCGGTCAATTAAATCTATCGCTATCTCTGGTTTCTTCTTAAATTCTTTGTCTTCTTTCCCCTCGGCTAAGGAACTAGCCGGTTGATAAATTTCAATGTCTAGGGGGACACTTTTTTTGCCGTCGTAGAGATGGGTAGTGACGGCGACTATTCCGTTGTCTGTCTTGCCAATTTCTCCTAGGTACTGCCTGCCAACTCCGGCGGTCAGATTGCCACTTTTTCGATGTCCTGAGTCATCGACAATCAGGGAAAATCCTCGGGGGATTTGCGTCTGGCGGCATTGGTTCATCACTTGCAACCGACATTCATTCACCTGACGGTCTGACCAGGGAGATTCGGTCAAAAAGTGATGTAATCGGTTATAAACTACTCCGACGGCATTATTGGCCATTTGAGTGAGGTTTTTCCTCTCACTTTCCCCTAATAATCCTCCTAAATATTGTCTGAAGCCGTTTTTTTGCGCTTCGTTTTTGAAGCAATTGTCAAACCGCCGACACCATCGGTCAAAGCATGGGGGCATCGCGGCTGGGGTTGTCTCTTTCATCGCTGATCTTTCAACGTAAAGTGCTTACTCTTTAACGATTATACTCGATTTGATCTTTATTTGGCGTTTAAGTCCCATTAGGAAAAATACGCCTTGCGCGATCGCTGTTGAGAGAAGCGGATTTAAGTGAGGCGATTCTCTGGGGAGCAGATTTAAGTCAAGTGGACTTTTATCGAGCTTGTTTACGAGATGCGGACTTAAGCGGGGCTAATCTCATCGAAGCCAATTTAGAAGCCACTTATTTAACCAAAGCAGTCTTAAACGGTGTTAATCTCAACAGTGCTAATCTCCAGCAGGCCGTATTAATCGATACGGATTTTCGCTCCACTTCCGACCAACGCACGGACTTAGGCAAAACTAACTTTTGCGGAGCCGATCTCAACTATGCCAATCTGAGTGGCTCCCTGTTATATCGAGCTAATTTCGCTGATTGCCGACTTTGCCTGGTTAATTTTCGTGCTAGTCCCGAAAGAGACGGATTTATTACCGATCTCACCGGGGCCAGTTTCAGGGGTGCGGATCTCAGTTATGCCGATTTGCGCGGGGCAATTTTAGAAGATGTGGACTTGACTGATGCTGATTTAACCTGGACTTTGTTTTAATCTGGGAAGCTTTTTCAATAAACAGTGATCAGTAAACAGTGATCAGTGATAATTGAAAAGATGTCATTTCACTTAAAACTCAAATCCGATAACTGATAACTGATAACTGCTCACTGATAACTGATAATTGAGGGTCGATTTATTTAAAACCGACGGATGCTTGCCAAACAAAGGCCAGCAAGAGGAAAAATAGGGGAATCAGGGGCAAGACATCGACTAAGGGGTCGAAAATTTGGTATGCTTCCGGCAATTTGGCCAACAAAAGTGCAGTTTCCATCTCTCTATCTACCTTGACAAGAAAATTTTCAAACGTTTCCTGAAATTTTATCACGTTGGGGTAACATCTAAGGCATCCTCAAGCCAAGGGGCAAAATCTTGGGCAAAAGTCCCCCCTAGGATAGATTGACGAATTTCACGGGTAAATCTGATTAATTCGGCGATATTGTGCAGAGATAAGAGAATATAACCCAACATCTCCCCCGATTTAATTAAATGATTTAGATAGGCACGGCTAAAGTGTTGACAGGTGTAACAGGGACAAGTCTCGTCTAAAGGGGCGAAATCCTCCTTAAAACGGGCATTTTTGAGGTTCCAACGCTCTCCCCGCACCAAAGCCGTGCCATGGCGACCAAAACGGGTGGGAATGACGCAATCAAACAGATCTATGCCACTAGCGATCGCCTTGGCCATTTCTCGATAGGTTCCCACTCCCATCAGGTAACGGGGTTTATTTTCGGGGAGTAAAGGGGCAGTTATCTGGACAATGCGATGAATTAGGCTCGTTTCTTCCCCCACACTCACGCCACCGATAGCATAACCGGGTAAATCGAGTTTTACTAAAGATTCCGCCGCCGCTGCCCGTAAATCCTCATAGATTCCCCCCTGCACTATGGCGAATAAAGCCTGTTGTTGGGGTCGTTGATGGGCCCTCAGACAGCGCTCTAACCAGCGATAGGTGCGTTCTATGGATGCTTTCATGGTCTCATGACTGACTCCCGTGGGGGGACATTCATCGAAGGCCATAATCACATCAGCACCGAGGGCATTTTGAATCTGAATCGATTTTTCTGGCGTAATTTCGATTATTCTACCGTCCCGGGGCGATCGAAAGGTGACTCCCGATTCTTTAATTTGCCGCAGTTGACTGAGGCTAAATACCTGAAATCCACCAGAATCTGTTAATATTGGCTGATTCCACGCCATAAACTCGTGTAAACCTCCCGCTTTCTCGATAATACTTTCTCCAGGCTGCAGATGCAGGTGATAGGTATTAGCGAGAATCATTTGCGCCCCCGTGCTGGCGATTTGAGCGGGGGTCAAACCTTTCACCGTGGCCAAAGTTCCCACGGGCATAAAACGGGGTGTTTCTACCGGTCCGTGGGGAGTATGCCAAACCCCAACCCGCGCACCAGTTTGGGGACACCGGGCGATTAATTCAAAGGAAAATCCCACTGTTTCAGTTATCAGTTATCAGTTATCAGTTATCAGTAACCAGTTATCAGTTATCAGTAACCAGTATTTTTGCTCGCTGCCTAAAAGGGGCAATCGTTGTCGTCTTCGTCTTCAAACTGCACATCCCACTTAGCAGAAAGTACCTGAGTAACCATGGCTTCGAGGGTATCGGCATTGAGACGGGCTTTCATATCGGGGTCTTGGAGTGGATTACTCAGGGGAATTAGCCGTAATTGCCGATTGTCTTGGATCAGATCAAAATAGGTTTCACCGTCGGGAGAGCGGGTTAAACGCAGACAATCGAAGCTATAGGTATTGAGATAAAGACTGTAGTTAGCAACTAGGGTGCTTTGCTGATAATCGGCGAAAACTTCCACTATCCATCCCTCCCCTTCACTCTGAATCACTCCTTCGAGACTATGGATGTAGCGAACTCGTCCGAGATCATCGAGGAGACGACGCATATCTTCTTTAGCGATGACCACGCCAGAATCAATAATACAGGGGGCGGGCAGGGGCTGTGAGGGTGGATGATAGTTCATAGGGATTGCCAGTAAAAAAATTTCCTTTTATAACCCACCGGGGGGTTTCTACCGATTCCTGTTGCAATTTTCTTCGGGTTACGTCTCGATCTTAACCCAATCCGCTAGAACTTTTCATTGTTATTTAATATTAATAACGACGATCGATGATTAATTTCCGCTTACTAAATATTTACAAAAATCTGGGTAGACAGAGCCTACCCAATCATAACTATTTACTGGGGGGGTTAGAAGCGGAAGGACTGCGATCGATCACCTGATCGATTAAACCATAGTCTAGGGCTTCTTCGGCGGACATAAAGAAATCCCTTTCCGTATCCTCGGCGATGAGGTCGAGAGGTTTACCCGTATGACTAGCTAGGTGTTCATTGAGTAATTGTTTGAGATAGAGAATTTCTTTGGCCTGAATTTCGATATCGGTGGCCTGACCTTGGGCGCCGCCGAGGGGTTGGTGAATCATGATCCGCGAGTTGGGTAGGCTCATTCTTTTGCCCGGTTTGCCGGCACTGAGGAGAAAAGCCCCCATACTGGCAGCTAAACCAATACAAATGGTGCTGACATCGGGACGGATTTGATTCATGGTGTCAAAAATCCCTAATCCGGCCGAAACGGAACCACCGGGGGAGTTGATATACAAGTAAATATCTTTTTCGGGGTCTTCTGCTTCTAGAAAGAGTAATTGGGCGACGATTAGGTTAGCTAGGTCGCTGGTTACTTCTTGTCCCAAAAAGACGATTCTTTCCCGGAGTAGTCGGGAGTAGATATCGAAGGCGCGTTCGCCCCGGCCTGTGGTTTCAATAACGGTAGGAATCATTGCGCTTTCTTGTCTTGCTGCTGCGGTTAGTTTTTTGATTTTGACATACTCCCACCGTCAAGCTACGCTGTGACGGGGGATTCTTTCCAGATCACTATCGGAAATTCCTTGTTCAACGAGACAGCTTAGATTCTCAATGTCTCCACTGAAAATCCAGAGGCCGGACTCTCCCAAGGCGTTTGGGTCGGTTTCTGTTTGCCCAACAGTACCGTTGAGATGATTTCCCAAATATTTCAACCCTTTTTTAAGAATATTTATTGCTGCATTATGATCCCTATCTAAGACTGTTTGACAATTAGGACATTGATGAGTTCTAGTGCTTAAGGTTTTTTGAACTCTCGTCCCACAAACTGAACAATCTTGAGAAGTGAAATGCGGTGGTACAGCAACACAAACAATCCGATAAATCTTAGCAAAATAATTCAACCATTCAGTGAATTGATACCAAGAAGCATCGGAAATCGACTTGGCAAGCTTACGGTTTTTGACTAAGTTTCTTACCTTTAAAGCTTCATAGACTACCAGATCATTAGACTGGACTAACGCCAAAGCGTCTTTAATTGCTTTGTCTTTACGTTGTCTTGATACTTTAAGATGAAGCTTGGCTACCTTTACCCGTTGCTTATGATAGTTTTTAGACTGTTTCTTTCCTTTACGGAATTTCTTAGATAATCGTCGTTGTGCTTTTTGAAGTCGTTTTTCTGACTTTCTTAAATAACGTGGATTCTCTACAGTATTACCTTGAGCATCGGTATAAAATTCCTTTAACCCTAAGTCAATTCCTGTTATTTGTCCCGTTGGTTTATGGTATTCTTGCCGTTCTACGTCAATCAGAAACTGGCAATAATAACCGTCAGCACGTCTAACAACTCTTACCCGTCTAATCTGTTGTTCTGAATAATAAACTAACGTCTTTTGACTACACCATAAATCAAATTCTCCTGCTTTAAAGCCATCAGTAAATCTGATTTTACGTCTATCATCAGATAGTTGGTAGCCTGTTAGTTTATACTCAACGGAACGACTATGCTTTTTGAACCGAGGAAACCCCTTTTTTCCCGGTATCTTGGCATGACAATTCTGGTAAAACCGATTAATTGATTGCCAGGCTCTATCAGCAGCCGATTGACGTGCTTGTGAGTTTAATTTATTAACCCAAGGGGTCTCTTTATTGTTAGCTAGTACCGAGCAAAGTTTTTGGAGATCATTGCGGGTTGTACCCTTATGATCCATCCAATAACGAACACAAGAGTTACGCACAAACTGAGATGTTCTAATTGCTTCATCAAGCCGGTGATATTGCTCTAGTGTCCCGTTTTTTAGCTTTGCTTCTACGACTAGCATCTAACAATTCTCGACCATTGGTTAAGTAGATTATAACACAGTTTGTCCACAGATGGTGGAATTAAACCGATGCTCCGTTGCTGACCCTTCGACTTCGCTCAGGGTCATTGATATTCTGGTCGGATTTCATCCCCCGCTAATTTTTGTGAGTATCTTATCGAAAAATGTAGCGGGGGTATTCATCCGATATTTTAGGTAACTTAGGGAATGGGGGATAAGGATTAGGGGAAGTGGGGAAGTGGGAAATTTCAACTAAAACCCTAAAACCCTAAAACCCCTAAAACCCCAACACCTAAACCCCAACAGCTAACGGCTAAAAATAATCTTCTCGATGGCATCTAGGGCGGTTTCTAGGTCATCGTTGACGATTTGATCGGGGAATTCCTCGCTGGCGGCTAATTCTTCTTGGGCGCGCTCTAGACGGCGGGCGATCGCTGTTTCGGCATCTTTGCCCCGGCCGCGCAAACGACGTTCTAATTCCTCGAAACTGGGGGGTAGGATAAAGATTCTCCTCGCTTCGGGGAAGCTTTGACAGACCTGTCTGGCTCCCTCCAATTCGATTTCTAGAATTACGGTCTGGCCTGTTGCTAATTGAGCGGCGATCGCTGATTGGGGTGTCCCATAGTAGTTGCCCGCGTATTCGGCCGATTCTAGAAATTCTCCGGCTGCCATTTTCTCCTCGAAACTGGGACGGTCGAGAAAGTAGTAATCTTCCCCCTCAATTTCACCCGGTCGAGGTGGGCGCGTAGTGGCGGATACGGACAGGTAGAGGTTAGGGAAACGAGTTAGTAAATGCCGGACTAGCGTACCCTTGCCCACACCGCTAGGGCCGGTAATGACAATTAATTGACCGGGTTGCATGGGGTTAATGACTTAGTTGCTACTATTAACAGGCGCTTCCTTGTTGACCACGAAACGGTGAGCCACGGTTTCCGGTTGAATGGCCGACAGCACTACATGACTAGAATCGGTGATGATCACCGCACGAGTCCGTCTTCCGTAGGTAGCATCGATTAAACAGCCTTTATCCCGAGCATCACTGATGATGCGTTTGATAGGAGCAGATTCTGGGCTAACGATGGCGATAACCCGATTAGCGGAAACAATATTACCGAAGCCGATGTTGATCAGTTGTATATCCATAAGTTAACAAAGGTGCAGTCCTTTGTACAAAAGAGTGTGGAGGTATGATTACAATGTTATCGAGAAAGATTTAGCCTTACAACGCTAAAAATAACATTCTTAATCACATTTTAGTATTTTTTCAGGTTTTTTGCGATTTTAATTAAATTTGTTTACACGAGTCTCTATCTTAGGGAATAAAAAGGCAAAAGTCGGGAAAATTAGGGAATTTTGGGGGAATGGGGTGTAGGGTGTGGGGTGTAGGGTGTGGGGTGTGGGGAGATGGGGTTTAGGGTGATGGGAGCTTTTTTCAGTGATCAGTAAACAGTAAACAGTAATCAGTGAACTGAAAACTCACAACTGATCACTGATCACTGATCACTGATAACTGATCACTGTTAAGAATGTCCCCGGCAATGGCATGATAATTATGGTGACTAATAAGTATTCTCTATCCTTGGTGGGTGTGTTAGACTATGGGTTTTGCTGATCTATCGATCGCTGATATTGCGGCAGAGTACGATCTGGCCGATGAATCTGTGTTGTCACTTTGCGACCAATTAGGCATCTCCTATAAAGATCGGCAGACTAATCTCGCCCTAGAAGATGCTAAAGCAATTATCTCACTGATTTTATCCCAACGCTCAGGAGTAACCGCCTCTAAAACGGAAACGTCCCCTTGACTTTATTCCCAACTGCGATCTTCTCGGTGTCCGTGATCACTTAGAATCGATCGATACCCTCCCAGAGGAGAAAATTTTTTAGTCACCTTAAAATCCCCTTTCTTGGAACAATTGCGAGTAGGAGAACAATGATCAAACGTTTGATTGTAGCAGCGATCGCTGTAGTCTTTTTTGTATTACAATTCAATCTTAACGGCGCTAGTGCCTTAGAACTCAATGAAAAAACCCTCACCATCACCCTCAATGACGCAGGGGAATCGGTGACTTTGACTTCTGAACAAGCGACGGAAGGACAGAAACTTTTTGTCGCCAATTGTACTAAGTGTCACCTGCAAGGTAAAACCAAAACTAATAATAACGTCAGTTTGGGTCTGGGTGATCTAGCAAAAGCGGAACCTCCCAGAGATAATCTGTTAGCATTGATTGATTATCTAGAACATCCCACCAGTTACGATGGTGAAGATGATCTAAGCGAACTCCATCCCAATGTTAGCCGTCCGGATATCTTCCCAGAATTACGCAATCTGACCGAAGATGATGTGTATAACGTCGCCGCTTATATGTTGGTTGCTCCCCGTCTAGACGAGCGCTGGGGGGGTACAATTTACTTCTAAATTGCCCTCCATATATCTCTCAATCCCTCTAGATTTCTAGGGGGATTTTTGATTAGACAGCAAATAGTTGTAAAAATTCTTTGAGTTCATTTAATACTTCATGCTCAAAGTTCCAAATGTCTTTTTTGGTTAAAGCATGGGATAAATTACAATATTTCTTAGCCTCTCTTTTTTCATTCTGTGATGGTGTATCTTCCCTGATATAGTTTTGAATCCACAATTTATCAATTTTTTTACGATTTATATCAATATTTTTTTGTGCAAGACAGGATCGCCAAGCTTCTACACAATCAGCATGGGGAGAATCTTGGGTTTTAATTTCTCTCAACACTGTCTCTAGTTCCCCCTGTTCATTAACATGAAGAAAATGACAACCTATTTGAGTATTCGTAGAAGCATTTAATTGAAATAGCTTTTGGGTATCATCTATCCTGACTGCTTCTCTAAAAACTCTTTGAATACATTGACTAACCAGAGCAAGTCTTTCTTGTCTGGTTTGTTCGTCTAAATCTAAAACAATACCTATCTTTTGAATATCATCTTTGAGCAGGGTGTTATTAAGGGAGCATCTCACTTACGCGATAAGTAATTATACTTAGCCTAAAAGCCACTCTTAATCGTGTCTTGGAACGAAATAGAGGCTTTTAAAGACTGCGTACATGGAGAATTAAAACAAGAATTACCCTCGAAAAGCCTATTTTTCCACTAAGTATTTATGCTCATTGCAAAGGTGAGATGCTCCCGTTATTAAGTCGTTTCAGTCGTTGTTCAAGGCTACGATAATTTTCTCGTTCTATTCCGTCTAGAATATAAAATTCAACAATAGTTATCGTTAAATGATTCGATTCATTAATATGCTCAATAATAGCTCGTAAAAAAGCCGCATCATCTTGACTTTCAACAATTATTACATTAGCCACGATTCTACTCACCTCTGATTCGATCATTATGCTTGAGAGCGTAATCTAAGATATCTAATTCACTTTTAATACCGATAATTTTATCAGTTCTGGGACTCCTTGCTAGTTCAAAATAGGCCCCCTCTTCTGGATAATATTCTAACCCCACATCGGCAAAAGCTTGGATCATCTCTAAACTGTGGGTTGTGGCAAAAATTTGGCTATCTAGTTCGATAGCTAATCGGAATAAAGTTTTCCAAATATCTGGGTAAGCAGTATAGTGAAGACCATTTTCTATTTCATCGATAAAAATAATTTTTTTAGGATTGATGAGTAGAGCAAAAATCATCTCTATCAGACGATTAATAGCTTCACCAAACAGAGATATGGGTAGGCGTTTTCTCTCTTTTCTTTTCAGATATAAATTTGGTTCACCCAGAAAAAAACTTTCTATTTTTTCAATGGACGGATCGAGAATTTGTAGAGCTTTTAGCACTTCTTCTTCCTGTTCATTAAAAACTATTTTAGTATAGGACTCGCTCAATTCTTCCAAAGATTTATTGACAGATGCGGCAATGATTACTGGTTCCTCATCACCCGCATCAGGCAAAGCGAGTATTCCCTCAGAACTAGCAATTAAAAAATAGTTCAGTTGACCATCATTTGAGTCATTATCATGGTCAAAACTTGTGTGAATATTTAAGATAGAAATAACTGATTTATTTTTAGCGATAAAATCGTATAATTTTTGTAAGTCTTCAGAGATTCCTAAAACGCTATCTTTAAGAGAATCGGAAATCGATATTTTTACCAATTTATCCCCTTGATTAGATTGGGAGCCTTTTAACTCAATAATATTTTCTCTATCAAGATTGAATAATAAATTATCCCAGGCATTTTTGGGAACAGCCTGAACAACTGCTAAAGATTGCCTACGAATGATTCCTCTGATGTAGGGATGAATAGTATTTGGATAGGGATAACTATATAAAAATATTGCCTCTAACAAGGCAGTTTTCCCTGAATTGTTTTTACCACCAATTAAATTAACTCGCTCAAAACCTTCAATTTTGGTATGCTCAAAACATCTAAAATTACTAATTTCAATATCCTTAATCATGTTGACCTCCGGGCTGAATAAGCATAAATTTAGGGGTAGGAATGAAGCTGGCGAGATGGGGATTTTTTTACTTAATTCTAGACGAGAATCGCCTCCAACTCTCAAACCGGTGACTATCCCCCACCGAAACTGCCGCCCTAAGAGATAATAGAGAGAGGGATTTATTTACATTTCTTCATCATGGCTAGAGACTTACGAGGATTTATTAAGCTTTTAGAAGATCGTGGCCAATTACGCCGCATTAGTGCATCGGTCTCTGCCGATTTAGAAATTGCCGAGATCGCTAATCGGATGCTGCAGGTGGGGGGACCGGCCCTACTGTTTGAAAACGTGCAAGGAGCAGAGTTTCCCGTCGCTATTAACCTGATGGGAACGGTAGAACGCATCTGTTGGGCGATGAACCTGAATAAACCCGAAGAATTGGAAGATTTAGGCAAAAAACTCGCCCTCTTGCAACAACCGAAACCGCCGAAAAAACTCTCCCAAGCGATCGATTTTGGTAAAGTTTTATTTGATGTCCTGAAAGCGAAACCCAACCGTAACTTTTTTCCTGCCTGTCAACAGGTGATTTTAGAAGGGGATGAAGTAGATTTAAAGAAAATTCCGATGATTCGTCCCTATCCGGGCGATGCAGGCCAGATTATCACCCTAGGGCTAGTAATTACTAAAGATTGCGAAACGGGAACCCCTAATGTCGGTGTCTATCGCCTACAGCTACAGTCTCACAATACCATGACCGTCCACTGGTTGTCCGTGCGCGGTGGGGCGCGTCACCTGCGAAAAGCGGCACAGATGGGCAAAAAATTAGAAATAGCCATCGCTTTAGGGGTAGATCCTCTGATTATCATGGCCGCTGCCACTCCTATCCCCGTAGATCTCTCCGAATGGCTGTTTGCGGGATTGTACGGCGGTTCCGGGGTACAGTTAGCCAAATGTAAAACCCTTGCTTTGGAAGTGCCGGCCGACTCAGAAATCGTCCTCGAAGGAACAATTACTCCCGGAGAGGTATTGCCAGATGGACCCTTTGGTGATCACATGGGTTACTATGGCGGTGTGGAAGATTCACCCCTGATTCATTTCCACTGCATGACCCATCGTCGTGACCCCATTTATTTGACCACTTTTAGTGGTCGTCCTCCCAAGGAAGAAGCGATGATGGCGATCGCTCTTAATCGTATTTATACGCCGATTTTACGGCAACAGGTGTCGGAAATCAGGGATTTTTTCCTGCCGATGGAAGCTTTAAGCTATAAAGCGGCGATTATCTCCATTGATAAAGCCTATCCCGGACAAGCGCGGCGAGCGGCCTTAGCTTTTTGGAGTGCCTTACCCCAGTTCACCTATACTAAATTTGTCATCGTCGTCGATAAGGAGATTAATATTCGCGACCCCCGGCAAGTGGTTTGGGCAATTAGTTCTAAAGTGGATCCGGTTCGCGATGTGTTTATTCTCCCGGAAACCCCCTTTGATAGCCTCGATTTTGCCAGCGAAAAGGTCGGTTTGGGGGGGAGAATGGGAATTGATGCCACCACTAAAATGTATCCCGAAACCGACCACGAATGGGGGGAACCTTTGGAGTCGGATCCTGCCATGGCGGTCAAGGTTTCCCAACGCTGGTTAGAATACGGTTTAATCGATATTAATTTACAAGAAGTAGATGCCAATAAGTTTGGCTACGAAATGTAGATTTAACTGACTAAATAGGGTCTGCTGAAAAAGTTTTTCCTGGGGGCAGGGTGTGGGGTGTGGGGTGTGGGGTGTGGGGTTTTACCGGTTTTGAGGTGGCCAATTACCTAATTTTCAGGGAAAAAGTCCCTGAATTTTCCCCCTGATCACTCCAATCGCTGGTACTTTTTGATTGACAAAAAGTCTAAAAGTCTTACCCAACAAGGTTTTTAGATTTATTCAGCCAACCCTAAATACTCAAGAGCTTATCTTGTCCCTAAATCTCAAAAAAATCGGGCTAGAAATATCTTCTAACCCGATGTTACTGATTAAATTCTCGACTTAGTAAGCGTCCTGTAGTTCGTAGAATTCGGGAGAAACGTAATCTTTGCGTAGAGGCCAACCGACCCAATCTTCCGGCATTAAAATCCGTTTCAGGTGGGGATGTCCTTCATAAATAATGCCGAACATATCATAACTTTCTCGTTCTTGCCAGTCAGCTGCTTTCCAAATCCAGTAAACCGAGGCAACCCGGGGATTATCTCTGGGAAGAAAGACTTTTAAGCGCACTTCCACGGGACTATCGACATTATCGGTTACTTTGACCAGATGATAGAAACTAACTAATTCTTTCCCCGGTCCCAAATCGTAAGCACCCTGACATTGGAGATAATTAAAGCCATAAGCGTATAAAGCAGTGGCCAGAGGAATTAAAAAGTCTGCTTCTACTTTAATCAATTCCACACCACTATGGTCAGCTTCTAAAGCTTGATGCTCAAAACCATTTTCGCTTAACCAAATCGAAGTGGGGCCAGCTTGCACAATAGCTGTCGTTTCTTCAGTCATTTAGATTTCTTCCTTTTGTTTCGTGGTCAAAAGAGCGGGGGGAACAGGCATACCGGTGGCTTCTAGCAACTCTTTCGGAGGTGCTTGACGGGTGGCTGATTGCAGATATTTACCCGTAAGAATCGGTTCCGTGGCCTGCATTTTGTGGGTAGTGCTGTAATAACGATTGGTTTGCTGGAGGACAGTCCCGCGTTCTTGAATAGATTCGTTAGCGACTTTTTTCCGCAGTTTAATAATCGCATCGATAATCGCTTCCGGACGAGGGGGACAACCGGGTATATAGACATCCACGGGGATAAGTTTATCTACCCCTCTAACCGCAGTGGTGGAGTCACTGCTGAACATTCCCCCCGTAATCGTACAGGCACCCATGGCGATAACGTATTTAGGTTCCGGCATTTCTTCATACAGACGCACCAAAGCGGGGGCCATTTTCATGGTGATTGTACCGGCAGTGATGATTAAATCGGCTTGCCGGGGACTAGAACGGGGAACTAAACCAAAGCGATCGAAATCAAAACGGGAACCAATCAAGGCCGCGAACTCGATAAAACAGCAAGCTGTACCGTATAGCATCGGCCAAAGACTTGACAAACGCGCCCAGTTATACAGGTCATCAACGGTGGTGAGGATGACATTTTCCGATAAATCCTGGGTAACTTTGGTGCGTTCGATGGGATTGAGGATTTTTTCGCTTTGTTGTTCGATAATTTGCTTAAATTCGCTGGTAGGGTTGGGACTCATCGGGTTATCCTCTTATGAAAAGTCAAAAATAAGGAAAATTATGGCCGTTATGACCATTCTAAGGCTCCTTTTCGCCAAGCATAGACGAGAGCAACCACAAGGATAGCAATAAAGATCAGTGCTTCTACAAAAGCTAATAGGCCCAATTGATTGAAAGCTACTGCCCAAGGGTAGAGAAAGACGGTTTCCACGTCAAAAACCACGAAAACGAGGGCAAACATATAATAACGAATGTTAAACTGAATCCAAGCACCGCCGATCGGTTCCATCCCCGATTCATAAGTGGTGCGTCTTTCCGGACCACCACCACTAGGCCGCAGGACTTTGGAGGCAGTTAGGGATAGGATTGGTACTAAACTGCAAGCAAGCAGAAATCCTAGAAAATACTCGTAACCTTTGAGGACAAACACTGGGTTTTTTTCTCCTTATTCGCTATCGACAGGGGAAGTTGTCGGCATCTCTATGGCTACTTATTATAGAGGCTTTAGCAACCCGTCTCCTTCTCAAAAGCAGCATTGAAGATGTTTATCCAGATTGCTCGTTAAGATTGTACGGGAGTGCCGGAGTTGCCAGTTCAAGCATTTGTCCTAAAATTTCCTATAGGCAGTATAGTTTGTTAATGCACAGGCTCAAAGCAGCGATCGCACTAAGAGGAGAGTATCTGGTGTGGGGATAACCTTAAGTTGGGAAAGTTGAGCATCTCATACGGCCGCTCCTTTTGACACCCCCCAGTCTGACTGCAAATCCTTGTACAGAAAAACTTTCAAGAGTTCTCAGCACCACTAGGGTATCCCCGGCCGGGGAGATCAATTTGACATACTCCCACCGTCAAGCTACGCTGTGACGGGAGATTCTTTCCAGATCACTATCGGAAATTCCTTGTTCAACGAGACAGCTTAGATTCTCAATGTCTCCATTAAGAATCCAGAGGCCGGACTCTCCCAAGGCGTTTGGGTCGGTTTCTGTTTGCCCAACAGTACCGTTGAGATGATTTCCCAAATATTTCAACCCTTTTTTAAGAATATTTATTGCTGCATTATGATCCCTATCTAAGACTGTTTGACAATTAGGACATTGATGAGTTCTAGTGCTTAAGGTTTTTTGAACTCTCGTCCCACAAACTGAACAATCTTGGCTAGTAAAATGGGGAGGAACAGCAATACAAACAATCCGATAAATCTTGGCAAAATAATTCAACCATTCGGTGAATTGATACCAAGAAGCATCAGAAATCGACTTGGCAAGCTTACGGTTTTTGACTAAGTTTCTTACCTTTAAAGCTTCATAGACTACCAGATCATTAGACTGGACTAACGCCAAAGCGTCTTTAATTGCTTTGTCTTTACGTTGTCTTGATACCTTAAGATGAAGCCTAGCTACTTTTATCCGTTGCTTGTGATAGTTGTTAGACTGTTTCTTTCCTTTGCGAAATCGTTTTGATAATCTCCTTTGTGCTTTTTTCAGTCGTTTTTCTGACTTTCTTAAATAACGTGGATTCTCTACAGTATTACCTTGGGCATCGGTATAAAATTCCTTTAAACCTAAGTCAATTCCTGTTATTTGTCCCGTTGGTTCATGGTATTCTTGCCGTTCTACGTCAATCAAAAACTGACAATAATAACCATCGGCACGTCTAACAACTCTTACCCGTTTAATCTGTTGATCTGAATAATAAACTAAGGTTTTTTGACTACACCATAAATCAAATTCTCCTGCTTTAAAACCGTCAGTAAATCTGATTTTACGTCGATCCTCAGATAGTTTGTAGCCCGTTAGTTTGTATTCAACCGAACGACTAGGTTTTTTAAATCGGGGAAAACCCTTTTCCCCTGGTATCTTGGCATGACAATTCTGGTAAAACCTATTAATTGATTGCCAGGCTCTATCAGCAGCCGATTGACGAGCTTGAGAGTTTAATTTATTAACCCAAGGGGTCTCTTTATTGTTAGCTAGTACAGCACAAAGTTTTTGGAGATCATTACGGGTTGTCCCTTGATTGAACCGCCAATAACGAACACAAGAGTTACGCACAAACTGAGAAGTTTTGATAGCTTCATCAAGCTGGTGATATTGCTCTGGTGTTCCGTTTTTTAGCTTTGCTTCTACGACTAGCATCTAACATCCTCGACCTTTGGCTAAATTAAGTATAACACAGTTTACCTACAAATGGTAGAATTAAAATAGTGCTTCGCAGTTAATATCTTGGTCGGATTTCATCCCCCGCAAAGGTTGATGTCTTGTCGAAAAATTTAGCGGGGGCATTCATCCGACATTTTAGGGAAATATGTTCTCATCCCATCTGCATTGATCCGAGTAACTTCGTGCTTTATTGGTTATTACTCTGTCAAGACTCATGATTAAACGCCAAAATCTTCCTTTTTCTCGTTATTTAACCTCAGTTACTCCCTTAACCGTCCTGTCTACCTTAGTATTTCTAGGCGCTTGTGGACAGCAACCCCAACAACAAGGAAGCCAACAACCCAGACAACAGGGACTTGAAGTCAAATTTCTCGTGGGAAGCGACCTAGCCCAATTCTGTCAGCAAGCAGCCACGAAATTGAACCAAAGCCAACCCAAACTCGCTAGCGGTGAAGCCTTTTACCTCAGTTGCGAAGCTAAAGGAAGCGGCGATGTGGTCCAAACGATTCTCTCGCTGGCCCAACAGTACCAAAATGGAACTCTCAAAGCCGATGCGCCCGAATTTCCCACCCTTTTATCCGTCGATGGCGAAATTTATCAGAGTCAACTCATCTACCAGATGAACAAGCTATTTCCCGGACAAAATTACATCCCGGAAATTACCGACTCACCCCTGATCGCCTACAGTCCGATGGTTTTCATGACAACCGCTGACCTCGCCAAGGGTTTAGAAAAAGTAGAAGATCCCTTCGTCGCCCTAGCTAAATTGGGTAACTACCGCCAACTCGATCCCAAAGCCCCACCCCTCCCCATCACTTACGTCCACACCGCGCCTACCCGTTCTAATTCTGGCTTACAAACCCTGGTGGCCCAATTTGCTGCTGTAGCAGGTAAGCGCCCAGAAGATCTGACTGTAGCTGACGTAGAAAAATATCAGGGACAAATTCAACAGATCCAGAGTAAAATCACTCGCTATGGTACTTCTACCGCTTCCCTTGCCCAATCTATGGTCGCCAACGGACCCTTTTGGGCTTCAGTAGCCTCAGTTTACGAGTCTTTGGTAATTGCTGCTAACAGCCAAGCTGGTTCCAATCAAACGCGCTATCAAGCCGTCTATCCCAAGGCTACTTTCAGTTCCAATATGCGGGCAATTTTAGCCCATGCGCCTTGGATAAGTGACCGAGAAAAAGAAGCTGCTGAAAAGGTAATTGAATTCATTCTTTTGCCCGAAACCCAACAAATTGCCACAGATTTGGGACTGCGACCGGGTGTTCCAGGAGTAGCCTTGGGAAGCAAGTTTTCTGCTGAATTTGGCGTGAATCCTCAACCCACCTATGACTCTTACCGTTCGCCCCAACCAGAAGTAGTTGAAGCCATGCTTAAAAGCTGGCAAAATTATGCCAAGAAACCGTCGCAAGTAGCAGTAGTAATTGATACTTCTGGGTCGATGGAAGGGCAAAAACTGACATCAGTTAAGAATACTTTACTTAATTACGTTCAGAACCTGGGACCGAAGGAAAGAATTGCCCTAATTAGTTTCAATTCAGTTATTAACGAACCTGTGATTATAGAAGGAACTCCACAGGGGCGAGATCGCGGCATTGAATTTATTGGCCAACTGCGGTCCAGTGGTGGAACCAGACTTTATGATAGCGCCCTCTATGCCCGCAACTGGCTATCTCAAAATTTGCGGACTGATACTATTAATGCCGTGTTAATCTTAACTGATGGAGAAGATTCGGGGTCACAAATTAATCTGGATCAGTTGGAACAAGAGTTGCAAAAGAGTGGCTTTTCTTCCGATCAGCGAATTGCTTTCTTTACTATTGGTTATGGGAAAGAAGGAGAATTTAATCCCCAGGCTTTGCAAAAAATTGCCGAAGTTAACGGCGGTTACTATCGTCAAGGAGATCCAGCGACTATATCAACTGTGATGGGAGACTTGCAAGTAGAGTTTTAAGTAATGAATTATGAATTATGAATTATGAATTATGAATGGAATTCGGAGGTGGCTTCGCCGCCGAGTCAAGCGCAGGGCGGAATTCGGAGTTCCGAGGCGCATTTGTAAGTCAACCAAATGTAGAGACTGTGATTAATTCCTGAATTAATCTACTAAATCATCAACCAGCAATCATCAACGGTTAACTAAAAATGAAAATTGCTAACCCTCTTTATTACCCTTTAGCCGTTTTAGCAGGCGGGATCGTTTTAGTTGTTGGTGTTCGCTTTTTGGGATTATCTAATACTGTTACTTTACCAACAGCATTGGCGGTAACTGTAGTCGGCGCAACCGCCTTGAAAGCTAGAGAACCAGATGGGGAGAAACGGGTCAAACAACAATTACAACAGGAACTGCAAGTTATTCAAGGTTCGGCTCAAAGTTTAGCAGGAAAGGCAGAAGTTCTGCGTCAAGAAGCTAACCAATTATTAAGCAGCAGTTCAGTGCAAATGGACTTATTAATCGCCGTACAGCAAGCTTGCGATAGTGCTATTGAACTTCCCCCAAAAATAGAACAAATTGCTCAACGTTTGCCAGAAAGTGAATCCTTATTATCAATCAATGAGTTACAACAGCAACTCTTGGAAGTTAAAAGTAAAATTCGTTCGAGTTTCGGTGTATCTCGTAAACAATTAGAACAGTTGCAAGCCAGTTTAGAACGGAATATTGAATTAGCACAACAAGGACAAGATACTCGTCAAGCAAAATTAACTAGCTTGTACACTGTGATTCAAGACTCGGCTGGGGTTCTGCAACAATTACAAAATAAATTGCGGACGGCTGACTTGACTAATTCGGAAGAACTTATAGAGTTAAGAAATTTGAGTGAAGAATTGAGTGGCTTTCAAGAAAATATTGATTTTATCATTTCTTGAACCTGACTAATAAATCAACTAAACTGGAAAAATCAACACCACAATACTACCCTGGAGATTGACGAGTAATGAACTTCTTAAAAACAGTTGCTTTATTAGCGTTATTAAGCAGCATCTTAGTTCTGACTGCTTATCTACTCATTGGCGGGACAATTGGAGCTATTATTGGCTTAATTGTTGCTGCTGTAATTAACTTTAGTCTCTGGTTCTATTCCGACCAAGTTGTTTTAGCCGCTTTTGATGTTCGTCCTGCCAATTCTCAAGAAGAAGCTATACTCAACCCCATAGTTGAAGTGCTGTGCTACAGGGCAAATTTACCAGAACCTAAACTGTATATCATTCCTACTTCTTCTCCTAATGCTTTTGCTACTGGAAGGAATCCCCAACGGGGTGTTGTCTGCATTACAGAAGGGTTGATGAAACTGCTTCCTGAAGACGAATTAGAAGCCGTTATCGCCCACGAACTTAGCCACATTAAACACGGTGATGCCCTTACTGCTACAGTTGCTGTCACTATTTCTGTAGCAATTTCTCTCCTCACGGAAACAGGAATGACGGGAATGTTTGCCATGTTTAACTACCGCAACGCCAATCCCATCCGCCTAGCCGCCTTATTCCCTACCTTGCTACTTGCGCCCCTTACGGCTACCTTAACTCAATTAGCCATATCTCGAACGAGAGAGTATGCTGCTGATGCAGGTTCAGCAAGTTTAACCGGAAATCCTCGCGCCCTCGCTAACGCCTTAGAAAAATTAGAAAATAACAGCCAACAGCAGTCAATATCCACAGAAGAAAACCCAGCGTTAGCTCCCCTTCTAATTATTAATCCCTTCAAGGGTAAACTTGTCAATCGCTTATTTGCCACCCATCCTCCCACTAACAACCGCATTCAAGAATTACTCGCCATGCAACCAGGACTCTTAACGCCTCCCACTAGGAGAAACAGCCCTCAATCGAAACGCAGACGGGCAATAATTTCGGCTGCGATCGCCCTAATTGCTTTCGCTTTAGCTTATGCACCTCTTCCTGGCGTGCAGCAAAACCTTACCATCGTCAGTGGGACGGAACTTCAAGAACCATTGGCAGTCCTAGAGCCACAATTCGAGGCATCTCATCCCAACATTAACTTAGAACTGAAGTTTCAAGGCTCTCAGGACATAGTTAATAACTACATCGACCAGAAACATGACTTTACGCCTACTATCCTCATTCCAGCCAATGGGGAAATCTTAGAGGAATTGCGCGATCGCCTGGCGGTACAGGGAGAAAGCAATCCCTTCTACGATACGCCCCAACCCATTGTCAAAACCTTCCTGGTGGGTATCGCTTGGCCCGAGAGAGGAAAGGTTATCTTCCCTGGGAGACGCTTTCAATGGCAAAGTGTAGAACGAGCCATGCAAAAGCGTAACTGGACTGCTATCGGCGGACAATCTACCTGGGGAAGCTTCGATTTTGTCATGACAGACCCTAGCCGTTCCAACAGTGGTCAGTTAACCTTAAGTTTGTGGTCCCAGTCCAATCTTGGCGGAAGTCCCCTAGCTGGTACTAACTTGAATGGGCCGGGAATTCAATCTTTGTTTGCTCTGATTAAGCGTTCCGTCTATCAGCCGCCCCTTTCGAGTGACATTCTCTTGCAGGAATTTATTGCTCGCGGATCCAACGACGCTGATGTGGCGACTACCTACGAAAGTATCGCCCTCTATCGCTGGTCCCAGGCCCAAACTACCCAGGAAAAACCTTACCAAATCTACTATCTTGACCCGACTATTGAGACAGTAGCGACGGCGGCGATCGCACGGCGGGATGTGAATGAGGGACAAGCGAAAGCAGCCAGGGAGTTTGTCGCCTTTCTCAGACAGCCTTCCCAACAGGAAGTATTCGTCCGCTACGGGTTTCGCCCTGTGATAAGTGGCATAAACTTAGAATCAGTCTCCAACAGTCCCTGGAATCAGAATATTCCCGGTGTGCAGGTCAATCCTTCTGTACAATTTAGCCAGCCTCCTGATGCACAACTGAGGAAAGAAATTCAACGTTTATGGCAGCGAGTTAATTAATTTGAATCAATTGACATACTCCCACCGTCAAGCTACGCTGTGACAGGGGATTCTTTCCATATCACTAAGTAGGGTCTGCTGAATAAATCTAAAAACCTTGTTGGATAAGACTTTTGGACTTTTTTACCCTCAAAAAGTGCCGGCCATTGGGGGGATCGGGGGGAAAATTCCGGGACTTTTTCCCTGAAAATTAGGTAATTGGCCTCCTCAAAACCGGTAAAACCCCACACCCCACACCCCACACCCCACACCCTGCCCCCAGGAAAAACTTTTTCAGCAGACCCTAAGTAGTCGTGCAAAATTAATTTCCTAGTCGAGACAGGAGACTCCGAGACAGGAGACTCCGAGACAGGAGACTCCGAGACGGGAGACGGGATACAGCTATTAGGGATCGGATTTGGGTAATGATTCGGTAGTAGTGGCGTAGCTCTCTTGCTTACCTGGTATGAATTGTGTAAAATATTTATTAATAAAAATAATTGCAACCCGCTCAGTCTTTAAACCTCTAGCTTGATCATGACTTTTCTAATAAATATCTTTTTCTGGCTCCTGTCTGGCTTACTCAAATATCAGTCTAGCACCGAACAAAATACCCCCTTCACCTCTATTCCCCTGTCCTAATTGTGGTTCTCACCATACTATCAAGAATGGTTCTATTCATAATGGAAAACCCAAACGTCAAGGTAAAGAATAGATCTCTTGCATAAGTCTAGACAAAATAGGATAAAATAGTCCAAGAGTTAAGATTGAAAGATGACTTACGAACAAGTAAAAACTTTAAAGCCAACAGAGTTCAAACGCTTGTGTGGCGTGTATCCAGATACATTTAAGGATATGGTAACAGTCCTAAAGGCAGAAAAAGTTTGGCAAAAAAAGACAGGTAGACCTAGCAAATTGAGTAGGGAAGACCAACTACTAATAACACTAGAATATTGGCGAGAATATCGCACCTATTTTCATCGGGGAAATAGTTGGGGTATTAACGAATCAACGGCGTATAGAATTGTTAGGAAAGTAGAGAATATTCTCATCAAATCAGGTCTGTTTAATCTACCCGGAAAAAAAGCCCTATTAGAAAGTAATAGTGAAATAGAAGTAATAGTGGTGGATGTGTCAGAACAGGAGATAGAAAGACCCAAAAAAAAACAGAAATCATGCTATAGTGGCAAGCAGGGATACCACACATTAAAGTCGCAAGTCGTTGCCGATCAAAAAAGCGAGCAGGTAATCTGTGTCCGTTGTGAGAAAGGAAGAGTCCATGATTTTCGACTGTGGAAAGAGAGCAAAATAAGGTTAAATAAGGAAATAGAAATATTAGGGGATAAAGGCTATCAAGGAATTCAGAAAATCCATCAAAACAGTCAAATTCCTCATAAAAAAAAGAAAAAAGAAAAACTAAGTAAAGAGCAAAAAAAAGCCAATCGTCAGTTATCACAACGGCGCATAGTTATAGAACATATTCATCGTCGTCTCAAAATATTTCGGATACTTTCATCAAGATACAGAAATCGCAGACGGCGATTTGGTCTGAGATTGAATTTGATTGCTGGTATCTACAATTACGAACTTCGTTACCGACAAAAGGATATATCTTGATTACTTTTGCAAGAGATCTATGGTAAAACCCTTTTAAAATAAGGCTTTTGACCTGTTAAAATCCGATGTTCATGCTGCGAAAATCGGATTGAGACCTTCAAAAACCTTGCATTATCCTTATTATAGTACATAAGTTGGTACAAAAAGAGAGGGCAACAAAGCCTGAAACTCCCGACTCCTGACTCCTAACGACCGGCTACTGACTCCTAACCCCACCAACAAACTTTTTCAGCAAACCCTAATTAAATTAAAAATGGATTTTAGGTTCGATCCCCCCTGCCCCCCTTGATAAGCTATCCATTAGTCAGATCTTTCTTAACAAAAAGAGAAGAAACTTAAAAAAAGGGGAAACGATTGATAGGTATAGTTTTGAAAGAAGGAATTAAGGTGGAGGTAAGCAAAAAAATGGAGAAATGGGCAGCCCAAGAATTACAGTATGCAGACCTAGGGGACACCAGAAGAAAGAAAAGGTTAATCAGTATCGTAGAAAACTTGGCCAGCCAACCTAGTACAAGTGTGCCACAAGCTTCGGGAAATCTAGCCGCAGCGAGTGCCACCTACGACTTTTGGAATTCCCCCTATTTTCACCCCTCAGCTCTAATTGCCGCCCAAGCCAAAAGTACAGTAGAAAGAATCAAAGAACATCCAATAGTTTTGGCAGTTCAAGACACAACAAGTTTAGACTTTACGACCCAAAAAGCCAAAAAAGGAATGGGTTATCTAGATTATAAAAAATCCTTTGGTCTCAAAGTTCATACCACCTTAGGAGTCTCAGCGCAAGGAGTACCTTTGGGACTAATTAATCAATAGGTCTGGGCAAGAGAAGAAAAGAATTTAGGGATTGCCAAGCAACGAAAAAAAAGAGAAACTCAAGAAAAAGAAAGTCAAAGATGGTTAGATTCTTTGTCAGAAACACAACAACAAATACCCGAAGATATTCAAGTAGTAACAATCGGAGATTGTGAGGCAGACATATTTGATTTATGGCTCTTCGGGAATTGTTATGCAAATAATTAACTTAAAATAAAATTCGATGAGAGCGCCTACGCTCAAAAGTAGCTGAAATCCATATAGGGAAGGACTTAAGGCATCAACAGGTTAATACCAAAAGATAGACAATCGAGTTAAGATTTGATATAATAGCCAAAAACGAGATTATTTTACTTATGATACTTGACAAATTTTTGAACCTAAAAGGAACCTGTATTCAAGGCTATCTACACCTAGAAAATATCGGTATAGTTTGCCGAATCGAATCGAAAAATCAAAAAGCAACCTGTCCTCGTTGTGGCTTAGAAAGCGATAAACTCCACCAAAATCATCGACATTTAGTCAAAGATTTACCAATCTCAGGACAACCAGTGTACCTACAGGTTAATCGTCGTCAATTTAAGTGCGATAATTGTCGAAAACCCTTTAGCGAAGAGTTAGATTTTGTCGCCAAGAAACGAACCTATACGAAAAGACTAGCCGAGAATATACTCGAACAATTAAAAGAAGGAGATATTTTAAATGTTAGCCGAAGAAATAACGTAACGGAAGAAGAGATTCAAAGAATGGTAGAGGACATCGCCGAAGAAATTACAGAGCCAGATTTATCGAAATTAAAAAGACTAGGAATTGATGAAATCGCTCTAGTCAAAGGACAAAAAAATTACTGTGCGGTTTTAGTAAATTTAGATACGGGAAAACTAATAGCTATTCTAGAGAAGGGGAGCATCTCACTTGTGCAATGAGTATTAATGCTTATAGCCGTCAAAAACTAGAAAATCTCGAACTTTATCACAAAGAGAAATGAGATTATAATAGTTATAACTTACGATTCAGAATATATCTCGATGGGAGGAACAATCCAATGTTATCAGAAAATGAAAAAAGAATTCAAGAGTTATCCCGAGAGTTGGGAGCGTGTCTCTATGAGCAATCCCAAATTAAGAAATTTAATAACTTGGGAGAAATAGAGGAGACGGTCAGAGATTTAATGATTCAGTATGTTAACCCAGAAATCGGTATTTTTTTATCAAAACAAGTACAGAAGAAACCGCCGGTCGGACGAGAAAAGTGAAAAGTATTTTGGGGGAATTACCAATTACAGAAAAACAAGCGAAGAAGTTAGAAGTAAAGCCGAGAACTCAGATGAGTCCAATGTTAGAGAAGAACTGTTTGCTATTAAGTGGCGATGAATCCTATGAGAAATCGGAGCAGAAAATCAAATCATTGACAGGAATTGCTGTTTCTCACAGTACCCAACAACGCCTCGTACATCGCTATCATTTTGAAGAATTACCGTCTAACCTAGAAGTCGAAGTCGAAGAAATGAGCATAGATGGCGGTAAGGTACAACTGAGAACTCCCAAGGGAGAAGCCTTAATTTGGCGTGATTATAAAGCAGTGAGTTTTCATCAACTGGGGGTAGCGGCTTTTTTTCAAGATAACTCGGCTTTATTAGATTTGGTTAATTCTCAAGTTTTGGTTAAACCTTTAATTTGTTTAGGAGATGGACATGATGGTATCTGGAATTTATTTCGTCAGATAGGAGAGAAACATGAAAGAATTGAAATTTTGGATTGGTATCATTTAATCGAAAACCTCTATAAAGTTGGCGGGTCATTCCAGCGAATTGAGGAGGTAAAATGTTTTCTATGGAAGGGGGAAGTGGATGCTGCTATCTCTTGTGCGCGAAGGATGGTCAGAGGGGAGCATCTCACCTTTGCAATGAGCATAAATACTTAGTGGAAAAATAGGCTTTTCGAGGGTAATTCTTGTTTTAATTCTCCATGTACGCAGTCTTTAAAAGCCTCTATTTCGTTCCAAGACACGATTAAGAGTGGCTTTTAGGCTAAGTATAATTACTTATCGCGTAAGTGAGATGCTCCCTGGTCAGAGCCTCAAGTTGAGAATTTTATTACTTATTTGAACAAGCATAAACATCGAATTGTCAATTATGGTTATTTTCAAGAAGAGGGGATTTCCATTGGTTCTGGCTCTGTGGAATCTCAGGTGAAACAAATTAGTTTTCGTGTTAAAATTGCCGGTGCAAGTTGGAATTCTGGCAATGTACCGCAAGTCCTTCGTCATCGCTGTGCCTATCTGAATGGTTCTCTTTTTTAACTTTTTTATTTACCTCATTAAGCATAAATGCTTAATGCAAAGGTGAGATGCTCCCTAGAGAAGCGAACACAAGAAGAGTTGAGAGAAACGCTTACGGGCTGGGGAAAAGAGGTGTTAGAGCAAATTGAAGAAGTGAGCATAGACCTTTGGTTGCCTTATAAAAATTTGGTGAAAGAATTGATGCCATCGGCCGAGGTAGTCGCCGATAGATTCCATGTAATGAAACAAATTAATCAAGAGTTAGACGAACAGAGAAGAGCGGAAAAAAGAGCCGTAGAAGCGCAGAAAAATAAAAAACAGAAAGCAGAAAAAGAAGCAAAGCTAGAAGTTTTAAAGCGAAGTAAATATAGCCTGTTAAAAAATGAAGAAGATTTAACGGAACCCCAAAAAATTAAACTAGAAGCTATCAAAGAAAAATTCCCAAATTTGAAAAAGATGCAGGAATTAAAGGAAGAATTCAGAAAGATTTATGAAACCTCAGAGAATCCGACAGAGGGAATGCTATCCATCTCGGAATGGTTGGCAAAATCCTCCAGTGTTTTTACCAAGAGTTGTCAAACAATCCGAAACTGGTTTGGAGAAATCATTAGTTATTTTGAGCGAAGGACAACGAATGGGGTGGTCGAGGGAATCAACAATAAACTTAAACTAATAAAACGGAGAGGCTATGGCTTGAGAAACTTTCGGAATTTTTGGGTTAGAAGTATGTTGTCTTGGCATCTTGTCTGTTGATTTAGCATAAAGGGTAACGAAGAGCCTGATTTATTTGCCCAATCAAGAAGTCCTAACTCTCATTTATTAATCCGAGGAACTCATAACCGAAAAGTTAACTATCTCGAAGACAAGCAAAAGTCAGGGCATCCAGAGACTAAATATTTACATCAATCCATCAGAGAAATAAAAGCCTGTGGTAGCCTAGATGTGCAAGTAAAACGCAATCCTAATCACGAGGCTAGACTAGCTAAACTAACAGTTAGATTTGCCAGTTTTGAAATACAAGTACCTAGCCATCACCCCAAGGCGAACCCTCGTCAACCGGTCAAATTACAGGTAATTTTAGCCGAAGAAGAAAAGCCGCATCCCGGAGTTAATCCTATCAGTTGGCTCCTCTTAACTAGCCTAGACATTAGTAGCTTTGAATCAGCGATAACCTGTGTGCGCTGGTATAGTTATCGCTGGTTAATAGAACGCTATCATTTTGTTTTAAAAAGTGGTTGTGGATTAGAAAAACTGCAATTAGAAACGGGTCGGAGAATTGAGATGGCTTTAGCTACCTATTCAATTGTAGCTTGGAGATTACTTTGGTTAACCTATCAAGCACGCTTACACGGAGAGGAGAGTTGTGAAAGTTTTTTGGAAGAACATGAATGGCAATCTTTGTGTGCCACTATTCATAAAAAGAGTCCGCCACCTGAAAAGCCGCCCTCCTTTAGGGAAGCGGTCAGAATGATTGCTTCTCTTGGGGGGTTTTTAGGTAGAAAAGGCGACGGTGAACCTGGTGTTAAAACTATTTGGTTGGGACTGCGAAGGTTACATGATATCAGCCAGACTTGGAAACTATCTCATCAAATTAGTCCCCCATAGAACCCCCTTGAGCCATCTGGCACACTTTTCTCTTTTTGTCAAATTTTATGTTAAGAAAGATGTGACTAATGGATAGCTTAATAAGGGGGGGATCTGATAATTTTTAACGCCTACCTACTTAATAGGTTTTTAAGAACCAATAAATCTCACTTTTTCTACTCCTTCAATCATCTCTAAAGCCAATTGTGCAGAGGTAAATGAGCTACTATTGTCCACTTGTTCTTTAATCCTGTTAGTAAGTGAATTGATAGCTATAACTCTTTTTTCTGAATCTTTCCAAGGAATATTATCAACCTTTTTGTTAATTTCCTGACCATCTAAGTTTTTTAATTTTTTGTAAAAGGTTTTATTCTCATCATCCGAGTCTAGTCCGAAATGTAAGGTTTCTGGTTTTTGGTGAATATCTAATCTCTTGATTTCTCCCTTAAATAAACAAATCAAAACATTAGCAGAAAGACGTTCCATCCGTAGTAATTCAATCTTGTTTATATCATCTTCATTATAACCATCAACGAGTAAACCGGGCCAACCTGACACCACATCTGAACGGAGTAAAAAACCAGTTACTATGGGGTAATTGTTAACAGCAGGATTTGTTTTATTTTCTTGATCATGTTTATGATCTGATGTAGTGACTCGACCAATACTAAATGCTCCATCTAATAAGCATTCTATCCAAAGAGAATCAAGATAGAAGAAACGAATTGATTCTACAGGTAACATAAGTTCATCGGGAACGAGATAATTAAAGGGTACACCTTTAAGAAGATTTAAATCTTCAAACCAATTATAAATACTTTCAGGAAGTTCTGTATTAGGTTGATTATAAACAGGTAAATGAGTTTCTACATTTTGTAAGCTTTGTCTATGAGTGCGTTTCCAATTATAGAGACTAACGGATAAATTTTTACTCTGTAAAGCGAGTAATCTTCCTAATTCCCAAGCAGCAGAGTATGAAACATCAAACATACCATTATCAGGATTATATATGATTAATTCATCTGCTGTACGAATGGGTAAAGTGATGTTATTGTTAGGGTTGTTTCCTGTGATTAAAGGGCTATGATACCAAGAGAAGGTTTTCCCTCCTTGTCGTAAAAAATGGGGTAGGGGAACATAACCCATAGATAGATATTTTTCGGCTTCAGTATTATTAACTTGTGGCAATCTTAGGGTACTAGGTTCTCGGTTAAGATGGGTCAAAAGTCCTTGAAAACTTTGCTTTTCATCAATACAAGAAAAACTCCAACTTTTTAGGGTAACTAAACGGATATTATCATTATCTCCTGCTCCCTGAAAATCAAAACCGTTATTATTATAACGTCCTTCTAAAGAAACCAGATGGACGATACTTCTGCCACTTTTTTGAGGAAGTCTATTACAAATAATAACGGCTAATTCATCGCCGATTAATTTTCCTTGCTCATCTGTTCCTTGACGAACATGAGCAAGATAAGTTAAGTCTTCTTTAGTGGGTAAAATTTTTTCTAATAACTGTTTCTGGACATCAACAATTATTACTTTATCGTCTTCATGTTGTCCACTTTCTAGGGTAAAATTAGGAAATTTAGCAGTATAACTATTAATATCTTTTAAGGTTTCTAGGGTAATAATTTTGGATTCGGGGTTTTCTATTTCTTCAAATAATAATAAAGCTAACCAAGGAGTATTATTATTATTATTACTAATAGATTGACGTTCCCAAGGTAAGGTACTACGGTTTAGGATAATATGGGGTAAAACATTGGAATGTTCTCCTAAGCTACCATCAGGGGGAAATACAGCGTGGATGTCTGTAGGTTTTAAGTCAAATCTTTCTGCACCTACAGAAAATTTTCTAGTAATCCGAAAGGAGTTATTTGCTGTAATTTTTTCCTCTTTTATTTCTTGTGTAATAGTAATCTCATAATCACCATCTTTTAAAGCTGGTTGATGATACTGAATAAATTCAATTTTAGTGGGTTCATTTGTGGTAGTTTCTGGCATTTTTGACTCCTTTAATAATAATTAATTAACTAAAACTCCAATTTTAGGTGAACCTAATAAATGATCGGCAATTGTTGCACTGAGATCAATTTCTTCACTTTTCAAATTTAGTGCTTTTAGTAAATTATCTCTGGTGTTGTTGACTGCGTTATCTACAATAGTGTTACGGATGTTTTTAGTGGGTTCCTCCTGAAAAGTGCTAATCGTTCGCCAATGATAAGCATTATTAATTGGAGTAGGGCTAAATTGTAATTTACTGCGATTAATGGCTTTGGTTGTTCCTGTATCTGGTTGTTTTTTAGGTTTAATTTCTAATCCAGATAGGGTATTTTCAATAAATTGATTACCATTCAAACTAGGGTTTAAAGATTCGCCCCAAAGTGCGATGGGAACTTTTTTAAATAGGGGAATACAAGTAAAATTTTTGTCAAATTCTGCTGAACTTAGATACTTGCCATCTCTAGTTATACTAATCGTTAAATCTGAGGTTAATTGCTCCGATTTGACTTCCATTGGACTGATGCCAAATTGGGTATTACTTGCCGCAATTTGGATTTGATCGTCTTGAAGAGTTATATCTTTAGTATAGACAGCTTTCTTAGCAGGAATGACTAAATTAGTGACTAAGCAGAAATCTTTAGGATTAATGATCCCTAAATCTGTTTTATCATCTTGATTAACTTTTCTGACTAAACCCTCTTTAACGGCAATGGTACAAATAGCATCAGCAGCAGGGAGAAAAGAGGTTTTAAACTCATTCCAGTCAATGGCTGTGGGTGCTTGCGAGGCACTGCTACCAAAGCTCACATCAAAAGAGATAATCCAAAGATGAATATGGGCAATACCTGTAAATTCGGGTCCCCAGATGTGTAAATCTGCCCCTAATTGAACAGTAATATGATGGGTTCCAAAAAAGTGAAAAGTATAGGACACTCCCATATCAATATAGATAGAAATATCGTAGTGATAGGGTTTCCAAGACATGAGAAAATCTGCCCCGGCGTTGAACCAAGCACTCAGAGGACCACTATTCCAAGTAGCTTGGAGGTGTCCCCCGGCCATGATAGCGGAAGGAGTCAAGGCAAAATAAGCATCTGCTTTGAGGTAAAGTTCACTGCTAACTTGCCAATTAAGCCCAAGGCGAGGTACTTTCGGGTAATGGTCTGGGACTTTAAAGAGGGGATGATAACCCCCTAAAGTGAGGACAAAATCTCCCTCATGGACGTTAGGGGCAAACCAGCCATAAAAGGCAAATCCTCCGGTGAGATGACAAGCTTGAGAAAGGATATAAGAGTTAGGAGTAAGTTGGGCAATAACGCCGATAAATCCTTCGGCGGGCAGAAAACTGGCTTTGAGGGCTAGTTGTACCTCGGCAACTGGGGGGACTCCTGCGCCTACATTTGGGGGGGCGATGAGGGTGGCTAAACCAAGTATATTAAGTTCAAAACGATTACCAAAAGCGACGGTAAGCAGGAGAAAAGAGTCAATTAGTTTAAAAGAGGTGAATTTAATGCCGATGGCGAGGAATATTTGCCCAGTTTCGGGGGGGATATAGTCTCGGAGTTTGGTTAGTTCTCCTGTGAGTCGGGCGGCTTGGTCTGAGTTAGAACCCTCAGCAGGAGGAGGGTTAACGGCTTCGGCGACGAGGGGGAAGGTGGCAACTTGGTCAATGGTGGGGACTTTGAGGGCGCGGTTATAGCCAAAGCCGGCGGCTAACCCGGTGACGAAGAAGAAAGAGGGTCCACCGATGGGATAGTCGAGGAGGGCGTAGATAAAGAGGGAGGGATGTCCTTGAAAATAAGCATAGGACCCTATGGCGGAAAGGTTGAGGGTTTTGGCTTTGACGTTAAATTTGATAACGGCGGCACCGTCGTATTCGTCGTAGGTTTTTCCATCTTGGGTGGTGATTTTGGTTCTGAGGAATGCGCCACCGATTTCTAGGGTGTCGCTGCCTTTGTAGTCGATGCCGATGCCTTTAAGGTCAAATTTGGGGTCAAATTGATTGAGGGGGGAGTTAACGGCAAGTCCATCGAGGGAGAGGGAAAGTCCGGCTAGGTTAAGACTGGCATCTAATAAAACCCAGATTTTTGAGTCTTGGTATTTCAGACCAATTCTTTGAAAGTGGACGGGACCCAAGCTTTTTTGCAGTGTAAACCATTTGGTACTATCACTAATTGGGGTGGGAGTAGAGGAAGGGGTGACGACTGGGGGAGAAAGGTTATTATCCCGTGGGGGGGTTGTTCCTTCTATTTGACCCGTCTGTTTATTGATGGTGATGGGGAGTTCTAATTGTTGGATTTCGCTTCCGAATTGAAGCGAGGGGATAAGGTCGAGACGTTGGTTAATATCGGTGGTGGGTAGTTTAATGCCTCCGTCGGTATATAAAGTGTTTAAGGCTTGTAATTCTGGGGCTGTAAAATCAGCTTTAGTTGCTAAGATTTGTAGGGAAATTTTCAGGGTTTGATTGGGAGGAAATTCTTGTCCGACTAGGGGTAGGTTAGAGAGGTTAATGCCACCATCAATATTTAAACCAAAGAGAAAGTTAGTTAAGGTTTGTTGTTTAGCATAGGCAAATAAGGCATCTTTTAGGCTTATTTCTAGTCCTTCTGGTATATCCTCTTTTAACTGAGAATCAATATAACCAATCAGGTCTTTAATTTTTATCGTCTGGTCATCATGGTAAGCGGCGAGGAATTTGGTAGAGGTTTGGTCAGTATCGAAAATGAGGGCAAATTTTAAGCTACCAATGGTGATATGTCCATCAAAGTGTTTTTTATAAGAACCGTCTAATTGTTGGGTAATATTAATTTGAAGAATTACATCAATTATTTCTTCTTCGATCTCCAATATAGATTCACAGGTAAAGTAGAAATTCTTTGTTTCAGTATTGAAATAAGTTGCTATATTTTCAACCACTAATCCCTCAATAGCTTTGGGAAAACCTTCATCTGTTATTCCAAAGGTTGTTACTAAATCTTTTATTAACAGTCCGATGGGAATTTGCTGTCCAGGTCTGGTACTTCCGGCAAAAGTCCAACCCCCACTTTCGTTGGCATTAGTCGCCAGCAGAATCAGATCTACCCCGGCAATAGTCAGAACACTGTTAATTGTAGCAAAGCTACCACCAAGGTTCTTTTCTATCTCTAGATGTAAATATTTAAGGGGTAAGATAGAAGTTCCTCCCAAGTTCAATTCCCAATCACTAGCCATCTCTATTTCAAAGGCGTATAACCCTTGTTTGATAGGGAGCATCTCACCTTTGCAATGAGCATAAATACTTAGTGGAAAAATAGGCTTTTCGAGGGTAATTCTTGTTTTAATTCTCCATGTACGCAGTCTTTAAAAGCCTCTATTTCGTTCCAAGACACGATTAAGAGTGGCTTTTAGGCTAAGTATAATTACTTATCGCGTAAGTGAGATGCTCCCGTTTGATATCAGCACTTATCGCAAGGTCTAATATGGAGATGTGTGGCAGGTGAGCATTGGGGATTATTTCCTCAATGATTTGCTCTAAGGCGATGGTTTGATATAAGCCAAGTTCACCATAAAAAGCAAAGTCGGGAAAGACGGCTGAAGCGTTTACTAAACCCCCTCCCACATTAAAAGCGGATAGGAGATAAAAACGAATAGGAGTAGGATCTCCGGGACTAACTTCCCATCGTAATAATAAATCCTCAATTGTTAATGCTTTTCCTAATAAGGGTTGATTCCAGTTTGCTGTCGGACCGATACTTAAGACAATATAAGATACCCTAAGTGGACTTAGGGATAAGTGTAGGGATAATTCACGAATTTCTAGGGTACTTAATGAGTTTATTGCCAGAGGAAAGGTATCGCTATTGTTGGGTAAATGACCACTTAATAAGTTAGTAAAAGTGTCGAAACCGGGAAAAGGAATAGGTTCTGCATTTTCGATGATGAGTTGTGTACTCCCTACGGGCCAGACTATCTCTACGTTTTTAGGTGTTTTTGAGGTTCCTATGCTAACTCCCCCTAAAAAGCTAATCCCTGATCCTATATAGTTAGCATAAAGAGAGATGCTGGTATGCAAGACAAGTGAAGAAATCCCAAAACTGAAAATATCTTCATAGGTTTTAGTAAAATTTAGTTCTATCTCTAAGCGTATTTCTTCGTATT
Organism: Microcystis aeruginosa NIES-843; assembly: GCF_000010625.1. Lineage (NCBI taxonomy): Bacteria > Bacillati > Cyanobacteriota > Cyanophyceae > Chroococcales > Microcystaceae > Microcystis > Microcystis aeruginosa. Next base: position 1,008,146 of record NC_010296.1, on the reverse strand, counting down.
CAGGTTGTTGATTTAGATAGCCATAAAAAGGTAAAGATAAATCTTGATAACCTGCAAACTCTATTAGTGTATCTAAAAGTGGCATCTCAGAAAGTGCTATCTCTGAAACAAAATTTAGCCCCTGATGGATTTTACTAATATTTAAGGTAGTATCTAGTAATGTGAGATAGGATTTTGGGGTTTGATCTTTCTGAAAATTGTGGGAAGAAAAAACCAGTACCATCGGCTTATCAGCGGGAAATCGTAAGTCGTAAAAAAGTGAGGATTGATTACCCGCATCTGGACCTAAGTTGCCAAAATTAGTATAATCGGGAAGGTCTGGATAAGACCAAGAAAAATCCCAAACCTTCGGGAGAGTGGCTTTTAGTAGGTACTCTAACTGACCGTTATAGACAAAAAAAATGCCTTCGACAGCTTGCAGTCTTACCCCCAGTAATGAAGGTATTCTTGCTTGAAAATGCAGGGAATCATCCGTTTCTGCGATGGGTTGTTTTACTTCCTCAAGTTGTAATATTTCTCCAGAAAAGGCTTGTTGAAGTTGATTAGCTAAAGCTGAACCGATGGCATTCTGATCCAGTGTTAAATGTCCTAAGTGGAGTTGGTTTTTGATAGATTGAAGGTTGGGATTGATCATATAAATAGTTTTGTTTTTTAATGGGATAGATTGATTTACAGTTTCTTAGCATTTGAAACCATACTTTGTTGTTTTTTTAATCTTTTCTTTTCATCCCCAGGTAAAGTTGCTTTTTCTTCTTCTGTTTCTTTAATCTGTCTCTTCAGGCTTTCGACTTGTTCCCCAATGCTGTCAACTTCCATTTTAGGGTTCGCCTTCTTAAGTTCTTCTTTCATGACCCCAATTTTCGTTGCTATATCTTTCTGAATTTTCGATATTTCTTCAATAGTTTCTGTCAAATAATTAATGTTTTTCAACAAAACTGAATCTTTAATAATCAATTTAAGTTGGCTTTGATTTTGCTGTTCTACGGTCATATTTTTAAAATCTTCTGCAATTTTATGGTCAATAGTTATTTGAGATTGAATGTCAGTATTAGCATTTTTAAGCAATTCTTGTAGCATATTGCAATTTTCCTCTAGTTGCTCTAGATTTATGGTTGTAAAATCAGGAGTAGAATTTTGTAGAATCTTCTTTATTTCAGATGTTTCCGTTACTATTTGTACTGCAAACCCGTTTATTTGCTTCAGGTTATTGAATATTTTACGAAGTTCTTGATCTAAATCTAAAACTCTGCCGATAATCCCCGCTTCTTCCTCGCTAGGTAGCAGTTTTTCTACACGGCTTTTAATTTTTTGCTTGTACTCAGACTCTTTACCCATTGCTATATACAACGCTCTTTCTACCATGTAATCAAGGATCTGGCATTCATGTAAGTTTATGCTTTCACTTTGAGCATCGTAGATGTGGTCAAACACTTTTTTCCCATCATAATAAAGCTTGTAGCGCATCCAACGGGCTATTGGTAGATACATGAAAAAATGTCTTTCCAAATTGTACCGGAACTTGAAAAGCTGTTTCTTTTTATCTAGATTAGTAGCAGAATCGCTAATTGCATCTGACAATTTCTTAAAAGCTGTTCTAAGAGCCTGATCATCTATGTTACCAGAAGCATTTATTTTAAATTTTAATCTATATTCATCTGGGGATACATTAGGAACTTTTTCAAAGAATTCGCTTTGTTGATTTTTTACCGTATGATCTGTAACACCATCCAATAAAGTTTCATTTAATTTGTCTTGCGTATAACTTCCTCCTGTTACCCATGTACCCGCATTCGGTATCAAATAAGCCGTAATTCGGGCTTTTAATTTACTTCGTTCAACTTCTTTAAAATCGGTTTTATTTTGACTGACGCGACGTTGACCAGTTTCAATCGCCAGTTGTTCAGTGTTGCAGTGTTTACTACCAGAAACAAAATTACCCAATTCTTCTGGACCGCCATCCCCATGACCAAACAGGTGACACCATTCTTGATCGGTTTTTAAACTAGAAGCATCAACAGTAGCATTTACATCTAGTTTATTATCTACACGCCATTGCTCCTTAACAGCATTATCATTAAGCTGTCCTAGTACATATTTAGCAAAGGAGGTGGCCGATAATTTAGAATCAGTTATTTTAGGCGTGATATTACTGGCTTTCATCCCAGGATATACATGAAAATCACTCAAGGCTTCTGCCATCGTTTTCCCCGCATCTACTCGTTCCTTTTCGTTAAAACCTAAAGTGAGATCTTCTCCAACAGCGTTGAACTTTTTCCATACCCGGTAGCCAGTATTGTCTAACTTTACAGATATTTCAATTTTTTTGATATCAAATTTATAATCATAACCAGGAATGCTCGGATTCGTAACGCGAGGCGGAAATGGGTCTTTTAGAGGCTTATTTCTCTTAGGTTCTGACGGATTAAATGTTTTATAATATTGAATCAAACTATTTATACTACCAATGACAGGATTTTTAAATCCATCTTTTTTGACTTTGTCGTAAGGCCAATTAGTAGGGTAGAAAGCATCAGATGTGTTAGTTGTGCGGTTTTGTTGAATTTTTGGACGATTAGCTGATGTTACTAAAAACTCTGGATTTAATTCAAACAAATAACTCCATAATTTTGCTAAGGGAAAATTTGCATCTCCATCAGGCAAATTAATTAACCATTTATAGTTTACCTCATTCACCCTATCGGCACGCATAGGATAGCCACTACTTCCACGCCCTCCCTCGCCTATATTTACGGCGGAGATATGCCCCATTAAAGTTCCCCCGTTATCGTGGTAAAAACAGTGATAGTTTCCCTTAGGAAGCTCGCAAGCCGCCTGATGTGCTAAGGCTTTAGCTGCGTCTTTTTCAGTCTGATTTCTTGAAACATCGTCTTTGTTTTCAGCCGTTTTGAAATGAATTTTTTGTAACAATTTATCTTCTTTGTTGTTTTTCTCTAGGAATGGATTTTTTCTTGCAACTCGATCTACGTTGTCCGTGCCATATTTAGTATTCAACTTATTAACTACCTTTATTAATTTAATCAAATAACGATATTTCTCATTTTCTTTTCCTAAAAAATATTCAGCCATAGATTTGTCTGTAGTAACACCAACAGTAACATTTTTTTTGACATTATTATTGTATATATAAGTTCGCTTTATCTCATAATCATTAGAACCATCTTTTTTTCCGTATTTATATCTTTGGGTATCTTCACTATTATCCAGAAAAAGCAGTCTAGCGTTAGGATTTACATAAACACCGTAATATAAGTCAGTACCATTTTTATAAGATTCCTCTAGGCTGATAGCAATAGCTGGCACGATTAAGGTTGTATCCTGAAGTGGTTTTTCATTGTTTATCCAGTGTTTTCCTCCTATCTTATTACCTGTACTATTAGCAAATGTTACAAAAATTTTATTGAGCAAATTTGCATTTACAATGCGTAATCGGTTCAGTATTGTTTGATTGTCAGCACTATCTTTTACCTCATTGTCACCTTCGAGCCATTTCCAGTAGTATTTATTTTCTTCATCGGCTATTCGAGCTAAAAGTGTGTCAACATCTTTAGAAAGATGGGTGTCTTGTAAGATATAGCCAATGAGGCAATCATTGAAGTTGCATTCCTTTCCCCAGAAATCTTTCATTGAAGTCTCAAACTCCGAAGATATTTTTTCGTTCCTCGTGGGTTCTGGTTCGTTTTTAGGCTTAAAATCGGTTTTAAGCTTAAAAGTTGTTAAAGCCGCTTTGAGTATAGATTGATAGTAATCTGTTATGGTAAGCGTTTGTGTGGTATTAATTGTAATGACATTAATAACATTGTCTTTAAACTCAACTCGATCATCTGTTTCGATTTTTATAGCTTGGAAGTTTCCCATGATTTGACCTACCTGTTAATAGATTAATAAATTGTGAAGAAGATTAAGATTTATCTGCGATCGCTTTTCATTTTCCTTGCAAGTTGACGAGCTTTTAAAAGTAATTCAATCTGATCTTCTGTCATAGAATTATTCCCTTTTTACGAATATTCCTAAGCAAAAAACCAGAACGATGAATGAATCGGTATTCATCCATAAATATACAACTGATTACCGCATCTTTTTCTAAAGATAAACTGGCTATAATGGATCCAGTTTTTTCAATTTCTTCACCTGCATTTACTTCTCCTTTGAGAACGACTAAGACATCAATATCAGAGTCTGGATGCGCGTCACCCCTGGCCTGAGAACCAAACATGATCAACTGTTTAAGGCGATCGCCGTAATGATTTTTTAATTCTCGTTTCAGTCGAGCGAGAATGGTTTTTAGGGTATCATTAACAATCGTTAATGTCATGCTTAATCATTCTTTTAGGGTAGGGGTTGAATTAGGAGGGTGCTGCCCTCGGCAGCTCCCTTCGATACGCTTTCCGCATTTTAACATAGGACTAGAATAAAGAGCGATTATTTCAATATCTTTTAATTTCTTAACCCGTCCTGTTTATGATCATAATTTTAGCAATTTGTTTGAGAATTTGCAAGATATCCTCTAACTGATTTCTCCGGGGTAAAAGCAGGGAAAAAATGTTAGAAAAGTCATATTGAGGAACGCCTTGAGTCAGCATTTTAATAAACATAAATTCATCACCGTTACCTATCAAACCATAGACAGGGATTTGAGGGTTAGGATTTGCCATCATGTAAGTCATTATTTGCGGTAATGCAACGGGAAAAGCAATGGTAGATTTAGACTCAATGATTAACACCCACAGTTGTGGAGCAATAATTAAAGTATCAATTCTCCCCCGTAAGATTTCCTCCTCTTCTTCTATTTCTAGTTCAACACTTGCTTCCGTGGTGACATAGAAAGGTTCATCATATAAACCCGCCAAAGTTAGTAAAGGAGAAATGAGTAATTGATTGATCACTCCTTCTGCTAAAGGACTTCTCTCTCTATGGCGTTCAAATCGTCTTTTGATTTGCTCTAAGGTTTCTTTTTCTTGAGTAGTTAAATCAGGTAAGTCCTGTTGCCATTCATTAAAAAATTGATCGTTATCTGTAGCAGATAAATTAAACTTTTGCTTCAGAACAGCCAAGGTGGTGATAGTTTTAGAAATTGGGTAAGTCTGTATCGGGAGCATCTCACCTTTGCAATGAGCATAAATACTTAGTGGAAAAATAGGCTTTTCGAGGGTAATTCTTGTTTTAATTCTCCATGTACGCAGTCTTTAAAAGCCTCTATTTCGTTCCAAGACACGATTAAGAGTGGCTTTTAGGCTAAGTATAATTACTTATCGCGTAAGTGAGATGCTCCCGTCTGTATCATGCTTAACATAATCTTTTGTTTAGTTTATCGTTCATAATTATTCATTTAATGTAGCTCCAATCCTCCAAGCAAAAATTCGATAGCTACCTTTGGTAAAACGTTGACTTTTCCTTTCCGGTCCATAAGTTGAAGTATTGTCTGCAGCAAAAACGGCCTGTCCTGCTGTTGCAAAATCAAAAGTATTATGGTCTGGCATCAATAAATAATAACCACAATAGCTATTTTGGAAGTCACCATCATTGACTCTACGAAGTGTCGTTTTTGCATCCCATATTCTGCCATTAGTATCTTTAAAAAGAATTTGAGTAACTAATAAGAAAGTTCCTAAGTTATGCTCTTTCTTATAATTTTTATTTATTTCAACATCAAACCAACCACTATCATAATTGGCAATAAGTTGACCTAGAGAAAATTTGCCTGTGATCGCTGTATCTCCCTTTACTTTCAATTGTTCAGTCCCTGGAGTAATACCCATGCCAACCTTGCCGCGCTCATCAAACAAAATGGGTGATTTTTCTATCGTACAAATAAAAGTTCCATCCCAATAACCCGGAATATTTTCATAGCGGATATAAAGATTTGTCTGACCGGAAGGAAGAGAAGAAAGGATATTACTAACTATTAATTCAATACCCTGTTCCTGTCGTAACTCAACGTTTTCTTCATTTTGATTAGTTATTGTCCAAGTTGGCGATTCTCCTTGAGTCTCTTTAACAATTTTCCACTCCTCTATATGTCTTGCAGTCAGTCGAAAATCTGTTCCTTGAATCCCTATTCCTTGTACTTGACTTGTGGTTCCCAAAGCCCAATCTTTATTCTGCCCTTCTTCTTGAACATCAAAAGAGATAATAAACTTAGAGGCATTATCCCCCTTACTATCTGGAATCAAAGGAATAGATTTATCTTTTAATACATTAACAATTCGCAAAGTTAACTTATTTGTCGTTGTGCCATCATTCAAAATGCGATTGGAGCCTACAAAACTGACATGAAGCGGAATATTTTTCTTCCCTCGATGATCGATAACGCTGAGTTTTTTTTCTCGGTAATAATGAGTTAAAGTCTCTCCTTGATAAGTAAACTCTGGACATAAAAACTCAACTCTGGTTGTTCTCGCCCCTCCCGCTGCTGAAGCACTGACATTTTGCAGGGTTAAAGTAACGACCTCATTAGCTGACAAAGTAGTATTAGTTGTTAGAAAATAGAGAGAAACTATCCCATCTGCTTGAGTAACAGGAGAACTCATACTCCAATTACTTTGAGGTTTAAAAGCCAATTGCTGTAAAGATTTAGGCGATAGAGTATCAGGTCTAAATCTTAATTCAAAATGATAATTATTTTGACTGACTGCTCCACTTTTTGCTGGTAAAGTAATCCCTTGTTCTGTATCATTTTGAATTTCAAAAACCAGTTCTTCTCCCTTAGTATCATTTTCAATAAAGATAATGGACTCTTTATTGTCCCCTTCATATAAGTCAAAATCAAGAGGATAGGCAAGATTAAAAGCGGCGATCACCGTTAAATTATCATTTATATCCTGTTTAATTTCTTCTGGAGATAATGCCTTTTTATAGATGCGGAGATGAGCAATTGTTCCCGCGAAATAGTTAGCATAAGCTTCATTGCTTCCTCCTCTACGTGCTAGATAAAGAGGTGAATCATTTTGTGTTTGAGATTGGGTTGTATCATCCGTACTATTTTCTTCATGTCCATCTAAATAAAGCCGTAACTTGCTACCTTCTTTCACAAAAGCAATGTGATAAAATTGCTCACTATTAAGTTTAGTTGTGGTGGTGATAGAGGGATTATTAGAACCATCATATCTTGCTGCATGGATTGTTTGGCTATCACGCATATATCTGATGACATAGGGATAACCTCCACTACCATTCCATTTTTCAATAATATCGTTGTCACCATTGGTTTTAAATGGTTGTTCTTTGGCTATTTTTATCCAACTGGCAACGGTAAAATCTTGATTAGTTGCAAAGTTAATGTCCTCTGAATTAGGAATTTCTATATAGTCTTGTCTTCCATCAAAAATGAAACAACTGCCAAAATGTTCATCACTTACAAATTGGGGATTACCATGACTCCTATATTGGCTCTCAGTAAAAGCTGAAACATTCTCACTTGACGCTAAGAAATTCTCAGTTAAAGCACTGCGAACTCTCTGATTACCTCCATCAGGGATAATTGTATCTAGTTTTAGATGTAAAACTAAGTCATTGCTTGCGTTACTCATAATTGATACTCCTTGGTTTAAAAAAATTAGCGGGTGAATCTTGAATAAAATTAGGGATTAGGACTATTAGGGTTGGGTGGCTCTTTTTTGGTGCTTAATTTTAACCATCCCTCTCGAATTTCTTGCTTGCCAGAGAAGATAGCATTAACATTAGTTTGACCTATTTTATCGGCAGTTGACCATTGTTCCTTTTCTTTCTCCAACCATGACCACTGATAACCAACTTCATCAGGTAAAGCTAAATTAATTTTACCATAATCTGTCAAGATAGGAGCAGAGAAGAAAGTAATTTCTATTTTCTCTAACGCTTGTTGATATTGATCCGGGGGAATATCAATTGATCTCGTCGGTAAAATTCCAGTAGTTGCGTGAACTTTTCCTCTGGGATCGATGAGCATAGTCAATAAAGTGGGTGGATCTTTTAGATTAAGATCAATAGGCCAAGGATTGTTACCATTATGAAATTCAATAGCAGGATGATTAATTCCCTCTAAATCACTTTGAGGGGCATAAAATACATCCTTAAGACTTCCATTATCCCCTTCCAACCAATAACCTAATAAACCATCATTTAACTGTTTATATTCCCCTAAACGAATTGGAAACTTGACCTTTTCAAAGCCATCCGTTTCTCGGAAATTACGTCTTAAATCTTGCCAAAATACCCCCCAATCTTGGTTAATAGCTGGAAGTCCCTCTAATTCCAAATTTAAAGAAGCTCTGACTACGGCAATAGGTCGTCCCATTAACAGTGCTAAACCTTGATTTTGCGCTGAGTTTTCGGGATCAATGTTTTCTAAACCACTATCTAAAGCCGAAATAAAATTAGACAAAAATTCTGCCCCCTGCTTAATAATATAGTTAATCACTTTTTGTAAATGATCATCAATTTTATCAAAGGGGATAACCGTATTTTCCCCCGGCGCAGCTTCCCATTTTGCTAATTGATTAATCGAACCCAAAGCCTTACCCTGATTATCATAGATAGCGAGACTATTATCTAAATTATTAGGCAATATCCAGCCACAAATAGGAGTAGTAGCTGGATGACTATTCATTTCCTGTTCCCCTTCAATTGCAGATAACCAACGGAAATTAATGCGTGCTGGTTGTACCAAACGAGGGGGTAAAGATATCAGATAGGGACTGCCTGGAGTCGTCATCTGTTCAGGAGTGATAATATTTCTAATATCTAAATCCTTCACCTGTCCAAAAGTATCCACCAACCGTAACCGCAAAATCTTCATCACTCCTGATCTTATGGGGTTAAAATCATTTAAAGGTTCTGGCGCACTACGGATACTTTGTTGTACCATTTCTTTTATTTCATCTGTAAAAGGCTGATAATCATTAAATCCTAAAGGATCAGCAATAGGTAATTGTAACGTCTGTTTGTGCATCAATAAAGCCTCGTTAAACCCTCCTAAAGCTTGAGATAGACAATTTAGGCTTAAAAGATTTTGATAAGCTCTAATGGCAGTATAAATGGGGTCTTTAGCTTTTTGATCCGAGAGTAGATTAGTGAAAATTAAATTAGGATTACTAGGATCATAACAGGGTTTTTGCTCATACCAAGCTTGAATGGCTTGAATCTTTTCTTGTTGGTCTAAGTTGGTCAAAGAATTTGGTTTGTCCTTATACCAATCTTGGATTCTTTTTTGGTAAGCTTCTTCTTGTTCAGACAGGTTTAGTTCGTAATATTCTTTAGCCTCATCAGGTAACTGTTTCTTTAAATAAACTTCTATTTTTTCCTTAAGCTTAATTCCGGCATGAGGTGTTAAAATACTCCGACCACTATAAACATTAGCAGCTTTAAGAACAGCCCCCTTTCCGTACTGTAAAGAAAGCTCTGGCTCGTTTTCTTTCAAGGTATAATTACCCGTAATAAACTCAGCATCATATTGATGATTATAGATGCCATGATTACAGCCATTTTGGAGGGGAAAAACTTCTACCTCCCACTCTAGTAAAAACGGATGCCAAGGTTGTTCTTCCCAAGTGCTAAAGCCAATATGTTCCCCTTTTTTATTGTTTTCTATCTGATCAATTTTACCGAGAATAGACGAAAATCCATTGAGAAAAATGTCCTCTTCCTGTTGTAAAATCTCACATTCTAACAGTCCATCATTCCTCAATCTTCCATCTTGTCCATGACGAATGGTGGGTTTTACCCCTTCCCCCGCCATCAAGACCACTGGTTCTGTTGGTTGCCAATAACGGGAACCGGCAATAGGTTTCAGGGTATAAGGTGGTGGAGCTTTTAAAATTAGCTGAGGGAAAGAAACTTCTAAAAGCAGACGATTGCAACGGACTAATTCTTCTTCGTTTTTAGTAAAAATTAAATTTAAGGCATCTATAATTTCTCCTTGGTTTTTCCCTGCAATTTTACTGGACAAATCGGGGATTAACTGCTCAATTCTTTTAATTGGCTCTGTTTCGTTTTTAGTAAAAATTAAATTTAAGGCATCTATAATTTCTCCTTGGTTTTTCCCTGCAATTTTACTGGACAAATCGGGGATTAACTGCTTAATTCTTTTAATTGGCTCTGTTGTTCCCCGTTCTAACTGATTAATCAATTTTTCCCAGTCTAAAATATCACTAACTTTTAATTTACACTGGGTAATATTTGCTTGAGTGATCGCCTGTTGTAATTGAGTTAAAGATTCATTCAATAACTTTTTATAATTCTCTAGATTATTCAGTTTTGCCTTTAAAGGTTCAATTCCCTTCTCCTCAATATAATATTTAACTTCATCAATATCAGGATACTGAGCGGTGCTACCTTGGGGGGGATAAGCACTTAACATATACTTATACCAATCAGAAAAGAGTTGCCGACGCATTGACTCAATTTCATCGAAAGTGCAGTCATATTTCTGTTGAGAGAGATTAAGCTGATTCAGTTTAGGAGCTATATTATCGGGTAAAGTAACTTCGCTCTGAGCTTGAGCATCTTCAGCATTTGCTGTTGTAGCGTTTGTGCTTCCTAAAGTAATTGTCCATATTGTGCCAGATGAGACCGCATTAAACCCTTTTTCATGGCGTGCTTCCTCAAACTTAGCCGTTAGATCCAACTGCCGATGTTCTAGACTAGAAGATAGGGTTAAAGCTTCTAATTGATCTTCAATAATAGATTGATAATTGTTGTCAATTTTTTGACCTAAATAAGCAGATAATGCCTCCGTTCCCGTATTTCCTACAGCCACTTCTACCGAAATTTCTCTCTCTGTATTGGTTGAAGAAGCAAACTTTAAGCGGGCATAGCAGAGCATTCTTTGAGGTATTTGTTCATTGCTCTCAACGGCAACCGCCCATTTTAATTCCTCTTGTATCGCTTTGATTAATTCTTGTGTAGTTAATTGAGATTTTGATTTGATGAATTGATTGAAATAATCCTTTTCTAAGTGACTATACCACGCAATCACATCATACTGTAACCCATCAGTATTTTCAGGAGAATAATCATCATAAAATCCAAAAACACTGTGACAATTGGGATAAAAAGCCGCAAAAGTCGGTTCACCATAACCTACCGCCGTCAATAAGGGTAAGTATTCAGCCTTGGGATCATTTTCTAACCAAGCTTCTATAGGCAGTTTGCGACCTAAATAGCGAAATGGTTGATGATTACCATTTTTTATCTCAATGGGATAAGCAATACTACCTAACTGCTCCCCTTCTCCTTCCCGATAAAGATAATCACTCTCCACCACCCATTGACGTTTTTCGCCGTTAAGAGTGCGTGTTACTAACCAGCGATTAGGAACTGATGGGAAAACTGTCTTTTTATCGCTATCTTGAATCCCTTTTGTTAAAGCATCGGGTAACGCCCAATGTAAATGGATTCCTGCTTTCAGGTAGAGATTTTGATTTTGAAAGGGTTGGGAAACAATCTCCTCGCTGATATGAGCAATATTCGGATTTACGTCTCTTTTTCTATTAAAATAAGGAATTATGCTCAAATCTGCCATCGCCTCTACAACTAGGCGCTCTCTTTTCAGATAGAGAGCATCCAAATGAATAGGAATCATTAAAATACTATTGACCATGTTCTAATTAGGATTACAAGCATTTACTGTTGCTCTGATTCTAACAGGTTTAGTTTTCTAATGTTATAATGTTTAGTGTTTATTCACAAATCAGATTTATTTTTTCGGGTGCATCTCACCTTGGCAGAAATACCGACAATCAGCAATTATCAGTCACTCTTAAACTGGTATAAATGTATGACAACCGCGTGTAAACATCTCACCGAAAAGCTAATGTGCGGGGGAGGGTGGAGGGTTAAACCCCCCAAGAGCCAAGATTGAGTGATAAAATCGCAAGTAACGACCAATTTTGGCAGAGAGTTTCCCTTTAAAAATCCCACATCGACATGAAAAATCAATTATCTCAGCTTTATGAAACTGATTTTAATTTGTGGCTTGAGCAAACCATAAATCACTTAAAAAAGGGCAATTTAGAGGCACTCGATTTAGATAACTTAATCGAAGAAATATCCGATATGGTACGTAATAATAGACGGGAGGTATTCAGTCGTTTAAAAGTTCTCTTGATGCACTTACTTAAATGGCAATATCAACCAGAAAAACGGACTAATAGCTGGATAAATACCATTGATGAACAAAGAGAACAATTAGAGCTTATTTTAAGGGATAGTCCTAGCTTAAAACCCTATTTAGCCGATATTTTCGCAGAATGTTATCAAAAAGCAGTGCGAGGGATGGTAAATGAAACTAATTTACCAAAAGAAACTTTTCTGGTTGATTGTCCCTTTAGCCAAGAACAGGTTTTAAAGTGGGATTATCTTCCTGAAAATAGCTTTTGAACAATGGATATAACTAGGGAGGAACAATTATTTGTAGGATGGGTTAGCGGTAGCGTAACATGAGCGGGCGTTGGATTTCATGCTTCAACCAAACCTACGTTCTACGTTCTTTCAAGAGTTCTCTGTCATCATCCCCGTGTCTCCCCGGCCAGGGAGATAAATGTAAAAAATTATTAAATTGTAGCGTACGATACAGTCTGGGGGGGGGTAGAGTGCAGACTGGCCACTATCTACAACTAGACAGGAGGATTAAGTCATGGCTACTTACTACGGTACAAATCTTGCAAACTACTACAACTATATGGGAAGTGAACAACTTTATGCCTATGGTTATGGTGGCAATGATACCATTTACGGTAATACCAACAATGATTATATTGACGGTGGCGACGGCAACGATTATTTGTATGGATGGTCGGGAAATGATCCCCTATGGGGATGGAATGGCAACGATTATTTAGATGGGGGAACTGGTAATGACACTTTATGGGGAGAATCGGGAAATGATACCTTATTAGGGGGATCAGGAAATGATTATCTGAGTGGTGGTAATGGTAATGATCGCTTAATGGGCACTGCTATTACCAACTATTATAACAATGAGTATGACACTTTAGTTGGGGGGGCTGGATCGGACATTTTTGTGCTAGGTAGCGGTGCTGGCAACTATTATCAAGGTAGTGGTTATGCTCTTATTACTGACTATAACGGAGCAAACGACTATATTGAAATATATAGGATTATTAATTCAATTAGCCTATCGAGGGTAAATTGGTTTGGTACTTCTGCTTTAGATACAGCCATCTATCAAGGAGGTGACTTAATTGGAGTCGTTCAAGACAACACCAGCATTTCGTTAACCAGTTCTTACTTTCAATTTGTTTAGCATCGCCTCGTAGGTTGAGTTGAGCGCAATAATAATCTAGAGAAAACTTACACAACCTAATTCCTTGAGAATATTTAAAACCTTTCTATATCTAGAGAACGGGTTTCTTTAAGAAACCCGTTTTTTGGGCTTTTTGTGGTCGCTAATGCTTACTCTTAAATTGCTCGACACAACAGAATAAATATCCTCTTTATTCAGTCAGAAGTATCAGAGAAAACTATCATTTTGCTATGAGTTCTTGGCACTTTGACCACCATTAAATTTATGAGAAAAAAGAGAAAAAAATACCTTGAAGAGTAGATAAATTATGGTAAATACTCTGCATCTCATATTTGTAAAAATATCATCTGGACAAGACACCATTAAGATAGGCACAACGTAAAGATAGAATAGAAGAAACGTTCTCATTATGAAAAATCAATTATCTCAGCTTTATGAAACTGATTTTAATTTGTGGATTGAGCAAACCGTAAATCACTTAAAAAAGGGCAATTTACAGGCCCTTGATTTAGATAACTTAATCGAAGAAATATCCGATATGGGACGTAATAATAGACGGGAGATATTCAGTCGTTTAAAAGTTCTCTTGATGCACTTACTTAAATGGCAATATCAACCGGAAAAACGGACTAATAACTGGATAAATACCATTGATGAGCAAAGAGAACAATTAGAGCTTATTTTAAGGGATAGTCCTAGCTTAAAACCCTATTTAGCCGATATTTTCGCAGAATGTTATCAAAAAGCAGTGCGAGGGACGGTAAATGAAACTAATTTACCAAAAGAAACTTTTCCAGTTGATTGTCCTTTTAGCCAAGAACAGGTTTTAAATTGGGATTATTTTCCTGAAAATACCTTTTGAACAATGGATATAAGTAGGGAGGCACAATTATTTGTAGGATGGGTTAACGGTAGCGTAACATGAGCGGGCGTTGGGTTTCATGCTTCAACCCAACCTACGTTCTTTTGAACAATGGATATGGCAGTTTTAGGAGAAAATCGCCCGGCTGTTAAGACTGATTTTTTTCTTGCCAAACAGCTAAGGCCATTTGATGAACAAATCGCCAAGGTAGATGATGCTGACGGGCAATTGCGGCACAATCTTCGTATTCTGGTTGTACGGTAATCGGTTGATTAATTGACTCTTTGTAGGCAACTTTTAGCCGAATTTTACCATAGACAGTATCGATCGATTGTATCTCTCTTTTTAAGATTGATCGCTCTTGAATCGTCCTTCTAATGCCTAAAGTTGTGGTTTCCTGAAAGATCATACTTTCACAAATCGCAATTTTATCCAAGGCACAAATTACTGTCAAGAGTATCCCTAAACGAGATTTTTTCATAGTAATTGCTTGACTAAATACATCCAAGGCACCCACTTGTAATAAAGACTCACTTAAGTAGGCGATCGCTTGCGGATTTAAGTCATCAATTTGAGTTTCTAAAACTGCCACGGTTTCCCTTTCATCTAGCTTTTCTGGTGTTTTTTTCCCTAACCAAAGCCGGACAAGATTGGGAATCGGTAAATCTTTTGTACCTGCCCCTAAACCGACCTTTTCTAACTGCATTTTCGGCGGTTTACCGAAACTTTTAGCTAAAGTTGTCACAATAGCTGCCCCCGTAGGTGTTACTAACTCCGCTTCGATGCCATTACTATAAATTGGTACTTGTCCCTGACTGAACAATTGTACTACTGCTGGCACGGGAACCGGTAAACGACCATGGGCGGCCTGAACTGTACCGCCGCCAGTGGGTAGAGAAGAACAGTATAATTCACTCACCGATAGCCAATCCAAACCCAAACAAGTCCCGACGATATCAACAATGGCATCGGTTGCCCCCACTTCGTGAAAATGCACCTTTTCCGGCGCGATCCCGTGAACGGCTCCTTCTGCGATCGCAAGTTGTTGAAAAACCGCTAAACTCCATTCTTGGACTTTCTGGGGTAAATTTGCCTGTTTAATTAAATTTTCGATCTCCGGTAAATGGCGAGCGGGGGTATGATGGTGATGGTGGTGATGATCAGCAGACTTCTCGGCAGTGACATCGACGTGAATCTTAGTGGCAATTTGACCGCGACGATGCACTTTTTCGGCCCTTAACTGATATTCATCCTCAATTCCTAAAGTTTGTAGTTGTGCAATCAGGTATTCTAGGGGGACTCCTAAATCTACTAACGCCCCTAAACACATATCCCCGGCAATTCCCGTGGGACAATCCCAATAGGCGACGATTTTGCTATCATGGCTACTATTTACTCTCTCCATCCGGAAAATCCCCAACAACGTTCTATCCAAGAAATCTGTCATGCCCTTAAAAATGGGGCAATTATGCTTTATCCTACCGATACTGTCTACGCGATCGGTTGCGATCTCAATGTGAAATCTGCCGTCGAACGAGTTCGCCAAATCAAGCAACTATCTAATGATAAACCCTTGACGTTTCTCTGTTCTTCTTTGTCGAATATTTCCGAGTACGCAGTGGTCAGCGATTATGCCTATAAGATTATGCGACGAGTTATACCCGGTCCCTACACTTTTCTCTTACCGGCGACTAAATTAGTGCCGAAAGTGGTGATGAATCCGAAGCGGAAAACCACCGGTATCCGGGTTCCCGATCACGTTATCTGTCGCACTATTCTCGAAACCCTAGAAAATCCCATTATCTCTAGTTCTGCCCATCTTCCCGATCAGGAGGGGGATTTTCCCACCAAGGGATTAGAATCCGCTAGGTTATTCGATGCCCTCGATCATATAGTTGATTTAATTATCGAAGATGGTTCGGCTCCCGGTTCGGAAGTGTCAACAATTGTTGATTTTACCGGCGATCAACCGGATATCGTGCGTCAGGGTTTGGGTTGGCCGGAATTACAACAATGGTTTTAACGAAGGCAGGGGGCAGCAGTCGGGAGTCAGTATTCAGGAGATGGGAGACAGGAGATAGGAGATAGGAGACAGGAGATAGGAGATAGGAGATAGGAGATAGGAGATAGGAGATAGGAGATTATTTTTATTTATTCTTCCCACACCCCACTTCCCCACTTCCCCACACCCCACACCCCCACTTCCCACACCCCACACCCCCACTTCCCACACCCCACACCCCACACCCCCACTTCCCACACCCCACACCCCACAACTTCCCACTTGCCACTGATAACTGATAACTGATAACTGTATCGGTTATTGCGACTTTTTATTTCCTGAAAACCGCCTTGTGGAAGTCAAGTTAGTTGCTTAAGATGGAGATAATCGCAGTCAGAGAAAACCTCTCGAGGAAATTATTACTATGGCTTTCACTCTTTATTCCCCCTTCCTAGAAATTAATTCTGTTCAACGTCAAATCGATCAACTTTTTCAAGAAGTATTACCGACAACTTCATTGGTATCTCGTCCCCCGGTGGAAATCTCCGTTAACGAGGATTCCGTGGAATTAAAAATCGAATTACCTGGTGTGGATATTAAAGATATCGATGTGGAGGTTAGCAAGCAAATGGTGGCTATTAATGGGCAACGTGAATGCGCTGCCGAGGTAAAAAACAGCGAATTTTATTATGGTAAATTTAGTCGCTTGATTACCCTGCCAGTAGAGGTGCAAAATAGCCAAGTTACCGCTAACTATCAAGACGGTATTCTTTATCTCACCCTCCCGAAAGCGGCGGCAGAAAAAAATAAAGTGGTGAAAGTTAATCTTGGTTAGATGAGAAAAAGACTGGAGAATTTCTCCAGTCTTTAGTTTTATTTGTGGTCGCTAACTGTTAATTGGATTCTTTGCCATTGAGGTTGACGGGACGGGGCTGAATAACACCAAAACCGCCGTGATTGCGTTGATAGATAACGTTGATTTCGTTAGTGTCTTTGTTGCAGAACATATAGAAATCGTGATCGACTAATTGCAATTGTGTTAGTGCTTCCTCAATAGTCATCGGTGGCATGGCAAAGTATTTCATCCGCACTACTTCCGCAGGTAATTCGGGAGTGCGATCGCCAATTAGGCTACCATCTAAGGGTTTCTCTTGCACCACCTCGCTAGTTTTAACGGGGGCGTTGGTGCGATGATCCACCAATCTTTCTTTATACTTGCGGAGTTGACGAGCGATTTTATCAGAAACTAAATCAATACTCGCGTACAAATTTTCGCTTCCTTCTTGAGCGCGAATCACTGTCCCATTAGCATAAACCGTTACCTCCGCTCTGTGGCGATCGGGAATGCGTGCATTCTTTTCCACGGAGAGGTGAACATCAACCTTTGTGGTTATGCCGTTAAAATGTTTCACCGCTTTCTCCAGCTTTTGTTCCACATAATCATGAATAGGTTCGGTGACAGCGATATTATTGCCCTGAATCAATAGCTTCATACTCACTACTCCATCTAAAAATTTTGCTATGGACTGCCCACATCAACTATTTTTAAGGGATGTTGATGCCAGGAATTTAATCCTCAAAAAAACTGCTCGATCGCGCTGTTGATTGAAAGTCAATTAGAGGTCACAGTCTAGATATTGTCGGTGTTCTCGTTCTCTTTTTTTTGTCGGATCGCGCGGAAAATTCATCGGGTCGAGCGCCTATTTGCAACTGGATTTATCTACCTCTATTCTAACAAGTTTCTTTAAACCTTCTCTTAACAGAAATGCGAAGTTCTGTTAACTTTCATTTAAAGAAACTGATTTTTGCCGCCAGCAAGGGAATCCGGTGATTGTTTCTCCTGCTCGACGGTTAACCTCGGAATAGATGGGATAACCTTAGATTAGCACTTAGTATTCTCCCCAACATCTATATCTTCCCTTCTTTTAATTTTCCTTTGCGCTCCTTCACATTTCTTAAATAATTTGACAAATCTCGCCATGAATGCTTAAAAAATACCTCGTCTCTGTGGGCTAAAAATTCGGGCAATTACGCCCTATTCTTTGGCAACAGCGATCGCTGGTGGGGCGAGAATTGCTAATCCCGACTTACCTGATATCCTGCTAATACTGGAACAGCCCCCGTTTATACCCTATCCATTAGTCGGATCTTTCTTAACAAAAAGAGAAGAAACTTAAAAAAAGGGTAAACGATTGATAGGTATAGTTTTGAAAGAAGGAATCAAGGCTGAGGTGAGCAAAAAAATGGAGAAATGGGCAGCCCAAGAATTACAGTATGCAGACCTAGGGGACAGGAGAAGAAAGAAAAGATTAATCAGTATCGTGGAAAATTTGGCCAGTCAATTTAGTACAAGTGTGCCACAAGCTTCGGGAAATCTAGCCGCCGCCAGTGCCACCTACGACTTTTGGAATTCACCCTATTTTCACCCCTCAGATATAATTGCCGCCCAAGCTAAAAGTACAGTAGAAAGAATCAAAGAACATCCAATAGTTTTGGCAGTTCAAGACACAACAAGTTTAGACTTTACGACCCAAAAAGCCAAAAAAGGAATGGGTTATCTAGATTATAAAAAATCCTTTGGTCTCAAAGTTAATACCACATTAGGAGTCTCAGCGCAAGGAATACCTTTGGGACTGATTAATCAATAGGTCTGGGCAAGAGAAGAAAAGAATTTAGGGATGCCAAGCAACGAAAAAAAAGAGAAACCCAAGAAAAAGAAAGTCATACTAAATCCGTAGCCTATGCTCAACGGATTTAGTATTAAAACTATTTGGTTGGGACTGCGAAAGTTACATGATATCAGCCGGACTTGGAAACTATCTGATCAAATTAGTTCCCCCATAGAACCCCCTTGAGCCATCTGGCACACTTTTCTCTTTTTGTCAAATTTTATGTTAAGAAAGATGTGACTAATGGATAGCTCTTACTCAAAGGCAGAAGCACCATCTTCTTCATGAATCGGCAAAATTCAGTAAAATAGCAATAGACCAAATCAAAGAGAAAAAATTAGCTATGGCAACTACATCCGAAGACGTATGGCGACTCTTAGCCGAATTAGCGACTGCTCAAAAAGAAACCGACAAACAACTGAAGGAGACTGACCTACTATTGAAGGAAGTTAGTCAGCAACAGAAGGAAAACGCGCAACAACAGAAGAAAACTGACAAACAACTCAAAGAATTAGGTCAGCAAATTGGGGGACTCGGTGCCAAATTCGGCAGCTTTACCGAAGGACTTGCCCTCCCTTCAATGGAAACGATTCTCAGACAACGCTTTGGTATGGAAGTTATCAGTCCCAGTGTGCGAGTCAGTAAAGAAGGACAACACCTAGAAATTGATGTCCTTGCCTATACTAATGGTGAGCTAAATACTGCTTATATCGTCGAGGTTAAAAGTCATGCTAGAGAGGAGTCTATTTCACAATTAAAAAGTATTTTGCAACGGTTTCGCCGCTTTTTCCCTGAACACAAAGATAAAAAACTCTATGGCATATTAGCGGCGGTTCATTTATCATCAGAATTACGGGAAAAAATTCTGCAAGAAGGGTTTTATGTGGCTCGGATTCATGACCAAGTATTTGAATTGGATATTCCCGATAATTTTCAACCTCGACTTTATTAAAAATTTAGATGTAATCCTAAATCCTGTTATTAAATGATTATTTATTCTCCCCTTTGACTTTTGCCTTTTGCATGAGTGCCTCTCCTGATATGTAGCCCATACTCAACGGATTTAGTACAAGGCAAAGTCGTCCTAAAAGGACAGGGTTTCAAACCGAGGATTTGCGGTGATACAATAAAGTTAGGCCAAAATGCGATCGCAAGAGATAAAGCATGGTTCAAGCACCCATCGAACCCCAACTTTTCTATCCTGACTCCGACGGTAAACCTATGGCCGACAACACAGTTCAATATCGCTGGATTGTTCGCTTGGTTGCCAATCTCAAGTATTTATTTAAAGGGCAAACCGTCTTTGTCGCTGGAGATTTGCTCTGGTATCCCCAGCAGGTAACTGTACCCCCCGCTCCCCGTCAAGCTCCCGATGCCATGGTAGTTTTCGGCCGTCCACCGGGTGAGCGCGGCAGCTATAAACAATGGGAAGAAGACAATATTGCCCCCCAGGTAGTGTTTGAAATCCTCTCTCCGAGCAATAGTGCCAGGGAAATGCTCAAAAAGCAGTCTTTCTATCGGGAGCATGGGGTATTAGAAATGTTTTTCTATGACCCAGACTCCCATGATTTCTGGGGATTGGTGCGGGCCAATCAGCAAGAGGATTTTTTCCCAGTAACGGCCTTGAATTTTCCTTGGACTTCCCCAATCCTAGGGATTCGGTTTGAGATGTTTGAAGAGGGTTTAGAGGTCTTTTATCCCGATGGGGAACGATTTAAAGACCCTGAAACCCTCTTTGAGGAACGCAACCAAGCACAACAAGAACGCAACCAAGCACAACAGGAACGCGACCGCGCTTTTGCCCGATTACGCGAATTGGGCATTGACCCGACACAGTTGTGACTATAATTAATCTTCCGCGGAGATACCGTCATCTTCCACCACCGCTTCGGTGATAGGAGAGGGCGGAATTTCCGTTAAGGGAGATAAATCGGCAGGGGGGGCCACCACGCGATCGAGTTTTAGGGTTAAATAACGAATAACCTCATCACTTAAACCCATGGCCCGTTCCATGGGGCGACTTGTTGCTGAACGACTTCGTGAGACTCAAAAAGAAGCTCTACAAAATATCAAAGAGGCCATTGACTTATGTTGAGAAGTTAGAAAAGAAAAAGGGTTCTTCGTTACTTGGTATGGTTCGATAGGGGGGCATAAATCGACTAAATCCTTATCTGGTAAGAGACTTAATGGATTAGTTCGCTCTAGATCAAAAACAATTGTCAAAAATCGCTAAATGCCTTTCTATATAAGGGTTACATCCCTTATAACCCCCGTCCATTGCATAACACAAACCGAAGAGCCAGAAAAAGACCTACCTTTGACAATTATAAAATAGCAGGTTAGGCCTTGCTATTGCTCAACCCAACCCCTATTTTTCTATAAGTAGGTAGGTGTTAAAAACTGTCAGATATCCCCCTTATTCAGGGAAGATTAAGGGGGGATAAATCCCAAAGTTCTCAACTCAATTGTCCTGTTTTGACTTCTTCCCTTGAGATAGTTTGCGCTGGCAGAAAGCACCAAATCCCAATAAACCTAAGCCTAAAATTGTGCTAGGTTCAGGGGTCGAGGCAGGGGTTGAGGTAATGACAAATTGACCGCTATTATCAAAAGAATTAATATCGTTGATACGAAACTGAAGAACAGTGCCATTAGCAATACCCGTAAAGCCTACATTTGTAAATATGCTGGATAAAGGCACACCAGATAATGATAAATTTGTTGGTGGATTGGCACTGCCTAAACCATTGGCTGCATTAGCTGAGAATAGAGGAAAAAATCCCAGTGTGCTATTACCAATAAGTAGAGAACCACTGGGTTGACCCGGACGTGTTGCCCCGGAACCCACCGGGGTAGTTTGTCCCACACTGAATCCTGGCTGTGTTGTTTGGGTAATAATACCCGCAGCATTCATAGCCAATGTTCCAGCCCAGATATCTACTGTTCCAGACACATTAACACTTAAGGTGTCTGACGGAAGAAAGTTTTGAGAAACCGTGAAAGTTGGCCCGGAAAAAACATTAGTCCCTAAAACAGTTGTGTTGGGAATAATTAGCTGAGCAGCTTGAACTGGTGATATTGCTAGAGTGCTAAAAGCAATGGCAGAGGAAGCGATAGCTATTTTTGATAAGCTATTCTTACCCCCCCCCCCGACAATCAATCAGTTTTGCTAATACCATAACTAAATGCCTCCTAAAAAATGGCGTTGCAGTCGCGAGATTAGCATTTTTGTCTGTAGATGTCAAGCTCTTGCCGTTAAATTTATCAAATCTTAAAAATACTCTAAGTTACTTATAAAAATAAAGGTATGTTAGCGACAGTGTAACACGCCCTACTTATCGCTCTCTTACTCAAAGGCAAAAGCACTATCTTCTTCATGAATCGGCAAAATTCAGTAAAATAGCAATAGACCAAATCAGAGAGAAAAAATTAGCTATGGCAACTACATCCGAAGACGTATGGCGACTCTTAGCCGAATTAGCGACTGCTCAAAAAGAAACTGACAAACAACTGAAGGAGACTGACCTACTATTGAAGGAAGTTAGTCAGCAACAGCAGGAAAACGCCCAACAACAGAAGAAAACTGACAAACAACTCAAAGAATTAGGTCAGCAAATTGGGGGACTCGGTGCAAAATTCGGCAGCTTTACCGAAGGACTTGCCCTCCCTTCAATGGAAAAGATTCTCAGACAACGCTTTGGTATGGAAGTTATCAGTCCCAGTGTCCGAGTCAGTAAAGATGGAAAACACCTAGAAATTGATGTTCTTGCCTATACCAATGGTCAGCTAAATACTGCTTATATCGTCGAAGTTAAAAGTCATGCCAGAGAGGAGTCTATTTCACAATTAAAAAGTATTTTGCAACGGTTTCGCAACTTTTTCCCTGAACACAAAGATAAAAAACTCTATGGCATATTAGCGGCGGTTCATGTATCCCCGGAATTACGGGAAAAAATTCTGCAAGAAGGGTTTTATGTGGCTCGGATTCATGACCAAGTATTTGAATTGGATATTCCCGATAATTTTCAACCTCGACTTTATTAAAAATTTAGATGTAATCCTAAATCCTGTTATTAAAAACTGATTATTTATTCCCCCTTTTGCCGTTTGCCGAACGTCCGAAGTCTCACCGTTGAAGCCTTTTGCCTGAGCAGAAAACGGGTTTCTCGGAGAAACCCGTTTTCTGTGCGTTACTCAACGGATTTAGTATAAAAGGACAGGGTTTCAAACCAAGGATTTGCGATGATACAATAAAGCTAGGCAAAAATGCGATCGCAAGAGATAAAGCATGGTTCAAGCACCCATCGAACCCCAACTTTTCT
Organism: Microcystis aeruginosa NIES-843; assembly: GCF_000010625.1. Lineage (NCBI taxonomy): Bacteria > Bacillati > Cyanobacteriota > Cyanophyceae > Chroococcales > Microcystaceae > Microcystis > Microcystis aeruginosa. Next base: position 985,033 of record NC_010296.1, on the reverse strand, counting down.
ATCCTGATTCCGACGGTAAACCCATGGCCGACAACACAGTTCAATATCGCTGGATTGTTCGCTTGGTTGCCAATCTCAGGTATTTATTTAAGGAGCAAACCGTCTTTGTCGCTGGGGATTTGCTCTGGTATCCCCAGCAGGTAACTGTACCCCCCGCTCCCCGTCAAGCTCCCGATGCCATGGTAGTTTTCGGCCGTCCACCGGGTGAGCGCGGCAGCTATAAACAATGGGAAGAAGACAATATTGCCCCCCAGGTAGTGTTTGAAATCCTCTCTCCGAGCAATAGTGCCAGGGAAATGCTCAAAAAGCAGTCTTTCTATCGGGAGTATGGGGTATTAGAAATGTTTTTCTATGACCCAGACTCCCATGATTTCTGGGGATTGGTGCGGGCCAATCAGCAAGAGGATTTTTTCCCAGTAACGGCCTTGAATTTTCCTTGGACTTCCCCAATCCTAGGGATTCGGTTTGAGATGTTTGAAGAGGGTTTAGAGGTCTTTTATCCCAATGGGGAACGATTTAAAGACCCTGAAACCCTCTTTGAGGAGCGCAACCAAGCACAACAAGAACGCAACCAAGCACAACAGGAACGCAACCAAGCACAACAGGAACGCAACCAAGCACAACAAGAACGCGATCGCGCTTTTGCCCGATTACGCGAATTGGGCATTGATCCGACACAGTTGTGACTATAATTAATTTTCAGCGGAGATACCGTCATCTTCCACCACCGCTTCGGTGATAGGAGAGGGCGGAATTTCCGTTAAGGGAGATAAATTGGCCGGGGGAGCCACCACGCGATCGAGTTTTAGGGTTAAATAAAGAATCACCTCATAACTTAAACCCATGGCCCGTTCCATGGGGCGACTTGTTGCTGAACGACTTCGTGAGACTCAAGAAGAAGCTCTACAAAATATCAAAGAGGCCATTGACTTATGTTGAGAAGTTAGAAAAGAAAAAGACCTACCTTTGACAATTATAAAATAGCAGGTTGGGCCTTGCTATTGCTCAACCCAACCCCTATTTTTCTATAGGTAGGTAGGTGTTAAAAACTGTCAGATATCCCCCTTATTCAGGGAAGATTAAGGGGGGATAAATCCCAAAGTTCTCAACTCAATTGTCCTGTTTTGACTTCTTCCCTTGAGATAGTTTGCGCTGGCAGAAAGCGCCAAATCCCAATACACCTAAGCCTAAAATTGTGCTAGGTTCAGGGGTTGAGGTAATGACAAATTGACCGCTATTACCATTGACATCCTGATCATTGACACGAAACTCAAGAACAGTGCCATTAGCAATACCCGTAAAGCCTACATTTGTAAAGATACTGGATAAAGGCACACCAGACAATGATAAATTTGTTGGTGGATTGGCATTGCCTAAACCATTGGCTGCATTAGCTGAGAATAGAGGAAAAAATCCCAGTGTGCTATTACCAATGAGCAGAGAACCAAATGGTCGACCTCCGGGACCGGCGAGAACTTGTCCCGGATTATTTCCCGTATGTGTTACTGAGGGTGAGACAATAACACCTGCGGCATTAGTAGTAAATTGTCCAAAAAAGAGATCTACTGTTCCAGACACATTAACACTTAAGGTGTCTGACGGGAGAAAGTTTTGAGAAACCGTGAAAGTTGGCCCGGAAAAAACATTAGTCCCTAAAACAGTTGTGTTGGGAATAATTAGCTGAGCAGCTTGAACTGGTGATATTGCTAGAGTGCTAAAAGCAATGGCAGAGGAAGCGATAGCTATTTTTGATAAGCTATTCTTACCCCCCCCCCGACAATCAATCAGTTTTGCTAATACCATAACTAAATGCCTCCTAAAAAATGGCGTTGCGGTCGCTAGAGTAGCATTTTTGTCTGTAGATGTCAAGCTCTTGCCGTTAAATTTATCAAATCTTAACAATACTCTAAGTTACTTAGACAACTTTGGCAGGAGGTCTAAGGCAAAGCCGTCCTAAAAGGACGGGGTTTCAATCCAAGGATTTGCGATGATACAATAAAGCTAGGACAAAATGCGATCGCAAGAGATAAAGCATGGTTCAAGCACCCATCGAACCCCAACTTTTCTATCCTGACTCCGACGGTAAACCCATGGCCGACAACACAGTTCAATATCGCTGGATTGTTCGCTTGGTTGCCAATCTCAGGTATTTATTTAAAGGGCAAACCGTCTTTGTTGCCGGAGATTTGCTCTGGTATCCCCAGCAGGTAACTGTCCCCCCCGCTCCCCGTCAAGCTCCCGATGCCATGGTAGTTTTCGGCCGTCCACCGGGTGAGCGCGGCAGCTATAAACAATGGGAAGAAGACAATATTGCCCCCCAGGTAGTGTTTGAAATCCTCTCTCCGAGCAATAGTGCCAGGGAAATGCTCAAAAAGCAGTCTTTCTATCGGGAGCATGGGGTATTAGAAATGTTTTTCTATGACCCAGACTCCCATGATTTCTGGGGATTGGTGCGGGCCAATCAGCAAGAGGATTTTTTCCCAGTAACGGCCTTGAATTTTCCTTGGACTTCCCCAATCCTAGGGATTCGGTTTGAGATGTTTGAAGAGGGTTTAGAGGTCTTTTATCCCAATGGGGAACGATTTAAAGACCCTGAAACCCTCTTTGAGGAACGCAACCAAGCACAACAAGAGCGCGACCGCGCTTTTGCCCGATTACGGGAATTGGGCATTGACCCGACACAGTTGTGACTATAATTAATCTTCAGCGGAGATACCGTCATCTTCCACCACCGCTTCGGTGATAGGAGAGGGGGGAATTTCCGTTAAGGGAGATAAATCGGCAGGGGGGGCTACCACGCGATCGAGTTTTAGGGTTAAATAACGAATAACCTCATCACTTAAACGCATGGCCCGTTCCATGGGGGCGACTTGTTTGCCGCTGGCCTGATAATTCATCTGCACATAGACACCATCATTGAGTTTTTTGATGGGATAGGCCAGACGTTTTTTACCCCACACCTTCACTTGAATGTCTGTGGCGCTGTGTTCGGTAATCAGAGTCCGATAACGTTCCACTTGTTGCTGAACGACTTCTTCCCCTAAATCGGGACGGAGAATGTAAAGAGTTTCGTAGTTATTGCTCATCTTAGAATCCTTATGGACTAGAAGGCTTCTTTGTCAAGACCGGAGGTTAATTGATTTTCATAACTCTCTAGCTTTTAATAAAGAAGCAAGGATATATGATCATACTACTATCCGAGAGTCGATCGCTAGTCATTCCCAGAAAAATATGGCGCAACGCTATGTACGAGTGAAACATCGTCAAGGACAAATCTTCTACGGACTGTTACAGCTAAACCGTAGCGTTGCCGTCTTTGATGCCCCTCCCTGGCAAGGAGGGCAACTAACCAAGCTAGAATTAGAACCTGATAGCTACCAACTATTAGCCCCCTGTTTCCCGTCGAAAATTATTGCCGTGGGCAAAAATTACCGCGCCCACGCCGCCGAGATGGGAACACCTGTACCAGAAGAACCGCTTTTATTTCTCAAGCCACCGACGACAATTATCGCCGACGGTGAAACGATTTTTTATCCGCCCCAATCGGAAAGAGTGGATTATGAGGGAGAATTAGCATTAATTATCGGAGAAACCGCCAAAAACTGCACCACAGCCCAAGCCAGAAGCAAAATCTGGGGTTATACCATTGCTAACGATGTCACCGCTAGGGATTTACAGAAAAAAGATAGCCAATGGACGCGGGCGAAAGGATTTGACAGTTTTTGTCCCCTCGGCCCCTGGATTGTCCGGGAATTGAGTATCGGGGCGCAATTAACCACTTTTCTCAATGATGGCAGCGAACCGAAACAAAGCAGTTATCTGAGTGATATGGTCTTTCCCCCCGATGTCTTGGTGGCTTATATCTCTCAAGTGATGACCCTGCTGCCGGGGGATGTGATTTTAACGGGAACTCCCGAAGGAATCGGACCGCTGCAGGTGGGGGATAAGGTTCGGGTGGAAATAGAAGGCATCGGGGTTTTAGAAAATAGCGTCATGGCAGCAGAAATCGATTAACGATAATTAACAATTCTGGCGAATACGGCGGGGTCTAGACTCGCCCCACCGACTAAAGCCCCGTTTATCTGCGATTGGGCCATAATTTCATCGATATTATCGGGTTTTACCGAACCACCGTACTGAATGGTTACTTCGGGATTGTCTAATTGTTGCCGAATCAAACCGATAACTCGATTAGCTTCCTCGCTTTCGCAGGTTTCCCCCGTGCCAATCGCCCAAATGGGTTCGTAGGCGATAACGAGGTTTTTTTGGTCAACATTGACTAAACCTGCTTGAATTTGCTTGATAATTACCTTTTCCGTTTCTCCGGCATCTCTTTGGGCTTTACTTTCTCCCACGCAGATAATCGGGATTAAACCTTGTTTTTGGGCAGATATGACCCTTAAATTGACGGTTTCATCGGTTTCGCCGAAATATTGACGGCGTTCACTGTGACCGATAACCACATAGTGAACCCCGATTTCGGTTAACATATCCGCCGAAATTTCCCCCGTATAAGCCCCCGATTTTTCCCAGTGGACATTTTGCGCCCCCAAGCGAATACGACCACCGTGGAGGGTTTTAGAGAGGACAGCTAAAGCTGTGAAAGGCGCGCAAAGAACTACTTCTCGGTCGTCGGGGGTTTCCTCTAGATGGGATTTAAAATCTTGCAAAAACTCCAAAGCTTCTCTCTGGGTTTTGTGCATTTTCCAGTTACCTGCAATAACAACTTTCGGCACAGCTTAATTAATTTAGTAGATTTGATAATTTATGGTACATTTTACTGTAAGCCTTTTTGTTACCCTAAGCAAGATCACCGATAATCGCTGTTTGTCGTGAACAGATTTCTTTAATACTTTTACCTGTACCTAGGGCTTGCTAAATAAATCTAAAAACTTTGTTGGATAAGGTTTTTAGACTTTTTTCCCCTCAAAAAGTGCCTACCATTGGAGTGATCGGGGGTAAAATCCCTGGACTTTTTCCCTGAAAATTAGGTAACTGACTACCTCAAAATCGGTAAAACCCTACACCCTACACCCCACACCCCACACCCTACCCCTACGAAAAACTTTTTGCCGCAAACCCTACCTATGCCCTAATCCCCTACCAAATCCTCATGCGAACCTTAGCGATCGGCGATATTCATGGTTGCTCGAAAGCTCTAGATCACTTACTAGAGATCGTCAACCCCAAACCGCAAGATACTTTAATCACCCTCGGTGATTACGTTAATAAGGGCAGAGACTCGAAAGGGGTGATCGATCGCCTGATTTCCCTACATAAACAGGGAAATTTGATTCCCCTCAAGGGTAATCACGAGATTATCATGCTGCAAGCCCGTAATAACCCCCTCAAACAGCGTCTCTGGTTAGAAAAAGGCGGTAAAGCCACCCTCAAATCCTATAGCGAAGGCCACCTGATTAAAATTCCCGAATCTCACTGGGATTTTTTAGGAAAAGTCTGTATAAATAGCTACGAAACTGCAAATCATTTATTTGTTCACGCTAGTCTCGATCCCCATCTACCCCTAGCCAGACAACCAGAATACAAACTCTTTTGGGAGAAATTTCAATATCCCGCCGCCCATAGTTCGGGAAAAACCATGATTTGCGGCCATACCAGCCAAAAAAGCGGGAAACCGATTAATCTCGGCCATGCCATTTGTATTGATACTTGGGCCTACGGCCAAGGCTGGTTAAGTTGTTTAGATGTGGAAACGGGGAAATTGTGGCAGGTTAACCAGCGAGGAAATTTTCGGATTAGCCATATTCAAGATTATTATCTTCCATCCTCTCTACGTCAGGACATTAAGGACGGTTCGCCGATTTTTGGCGGTTCACTCTTGTCGAGAGCGGCAGCAATAACATTTAAGGGCAAATAACTGGGGTAAACTCCCTCGCGAGCGCGTTCAATATCCGTTTCCTCTAGGGGAATTTGGTATTTAATCGCAATTGCCTTGAGGATATCGCCGCGATCGATCACTCCCGCTACGGCGGAGGCTGGTGTTAACACCGTGATCATCGGGTCCTGGATGGTTTCCAATTTCTGCACCACTGTCACTAAGGGGGTTTTTTCCTCAACACTGGGAATTTCCGTGAGGGGATGGGCAATATCAAGCAGTTGTTTTTCTGACCATAAACTCCGCTCGATCGCCTGTAAATCTTCCACCCGAATTAATCCCCGATAACGTCCCTCGGAAGCGGCAAAATAAGCAGTATTGGCAGCCGCTCGGTCTAAAACGTATTCTTGGGCGAATTCCTGTAGGGTTTGATGGGCGTTTAAAACCCGCAAATCTCTGCTCATCACCTCTCCCGCTGTAAAATTGAGGAGACTTTCCTGTAAATTAGTCAAATTATCGTAGGCGCTGGCATTTCTGAGGATAAACCAGCCCATTAATCCTAACCAGGCACCCCCCACATCTGCCGTCAAGAGAACCAAGAAAATCCCTAAAATAATCCCCAACCAACCGATGAATTGACCACTGATCGCAGCCCAATGTAAACCCTTCCAGCGATCGCCAGTCGCTTGCCAGACCATTGCTTTTAAAATTTGACCCCCATCGAGGGGTAAACCGGGGATAAGATTAAATAGAGCCAAAAACAGGTTAATTATCGCTAAATGTCCGCATATATAAGTTAAATTGGCGTTTAAATAGGGTAAGTGACTGGCTAGGGATAAGAGACAAAACAGGAGAAAACTAACGGCGGGTCCAGCGATCGCTACTTGCAGGGCCTCTGGAGGAGTCCGCGATTCTCGATCGATCGAAGCCATACCCCCAAAGAGAAACAGGGTAATGGAATTGACCTCGATGCCTTGGCAACGAGCCATTAAACTATGACCTAATTCGTGGAGTAAAACCGAGATAAACAGCAATAAAGCCATGATAAAACCAAGTAACCACGCTAAAACAGAACTCTGGGCGGCCAGAGACTGAATTTCTGCATCAGTGGCATTGATCAAGGTGACAAAAGCCAGAATCAAAAACCACGAGGAATCAATATAGAGAGGAATGCCCAATAAAGAGCCGATTCGCCAATTTGTAGGCATAATTTTCAGTGGGGGAAGTGGGGAAGTGGGGGAATGGGGAAGTGGGGAAGTGGGGAAGTGGGGAAGTGGGGAAGTGGGGAAGTGGGGAAGTGGGGAAGTGGGAAATGGGGAAATGGGGGAATAGGGGAATGGGGGAATAGGGAAATGGGGGAATTCAGCTAAAACCCGAAAACCCGAAAACCCGAAAACCCCAACACCCGAAAACCCGAAAACCCGAAAACCCTAACCCCTAACCCCTAACACCTGTCCCCTTTTAGGACATTTGGAAAATAAAAGTCATTTTGTCGCCTTTACCGAGGGAAATGCGATCGCCAGCCCGGAGACGATGACGATTGCCGGGGGGTAGGGGAGTGTGATTAACGTAGGTTCCGTTAGCGCTGCCGCTGTCTTCGAGGTAATAGAGGCCCGCTTCGACGCGGATATCGCCATGAACCCGGGAGACGATATCAGAATCGGGAAAACCGGAAACATCGATATCGGGGGGAATGCGATCGTTAGGTTTGCCGATATGAATTACCGATAGATGTAGGGGTAATTCAATTTTGCTATCGGTTTGCAGGTGCTGCAAACTAGCTATTTCCGTCTGTAAGCGGGTGGCAGCCCGAACCGGTGGAGGGGCAACAGGAGGAGGTGCGATCGAGGCGACGGTGGGTGTAGGGACTGGTGGGACGGGTTCAGGTTCCGATTCGGGTTGGGCTGCCACCATGGGAACGGAATTAGGCTGTAAATTGTAGCCACACTGACCGCAAAAGGTGGCATCAGTTTGGATGGTTGCCCCACAACTAGGACAGGAAGACATCCGCGGCAAGGGAGTGTAACAGGCCTCGCATTGACTGGCCTCATCGGGGTTAGTATGTTCGCAATTAGGACAAACGATCATTTTTAAGGAAAAAGTAAAAAGTAAAAAGTAAAAAAGCAGATTAGGGGTTGGGGTGTTAGGGTTTTGGGGTTTTGGGGTGTTGGGGTGTTAGGGTTTTCGGGGTGTCGGGGTGTTAGGGTTTTGGGGTTTTGGGGTGTTGGGGTGTTAGGGTTTTGGGGTTTTGGGGTGTTGGGGTTTTAGGGTGTTGGGGTGTTGGGGTTTTAGTTGAATTCCCCCATTTCCCTATTCCCCTGTTCCCCTATTCTCTAGACAAAAGAGGAACCAGCGGCCGCATCGAGCAACCAATATAATTCCCCGGCCGAGGGGTGGATGAGACGGGAAGGATAGGAGAAAGAGTCACCATAGGCAGAGAAAATCTCATGTAGAGCGGGGCGTTTACTTTCGCCGGCAGCGATAAAGATCACACAACGGGCCTGATTGATCAGGGGAACGGTAAAAGTTAAGCGGGGATTGCCGTCTTTCTCGCCGACGGTGATACAGCGATCGCTCACCGTTAAAGCTGCCGTGTGGGGAAAGAGAGAGGCGGTGTGACCATCATCGCCCATTCCCAATAAAATCAGGTCAAAAACGGGAAAATCGGGAGAATTGACCCCAAACCATTGGCGGAGATGATCATCGTATTTTTGGGCGGCCAGCTGGGGATCGGGGTCATCCGTGGGCACAGGATGAATATTAGCGGCTGGGATCGGTATGCGATCGAGCCATGCTAACCGGGCCATGCGTTGATTACTGTCAGGATGATCGGGACTAACGTAGCGCTCATCTCCCCAGAAAACGTGAATTTTTGACCAGTCGAGGGGTTGAGAGGATAAAGCTTCGTAGAGAGGTTTCGGGGTACTACCGCCGGACAGAGCGATGGTAAAATAGTCCTGTTGGTCGAGGCTGGTTGTGATTTTTTCCAGAACCAGCGCCAGAGATTTTGCGATCAGAGCTTGTTTATCAGCTAAAACTTCCACCAATTTCTGCATGGGTTTTGTTATCAACTCAGGGGGCTGTCTTTACTATAGGCTAACCATTCAGGACTCATCTGAGAGCTTGGGAAAATTTTATTCTTTGACAGCCTCTGTCTTAGGTAAGAGATACGGGGGGAAAACCTCGTCTGAGAGCTTGGGAAAATTTTATTAGACCTGCTGCAAAAGTAAGTTATCGAGGCACTATCGGGTTAAAATATCTAAAAAAATGGATAAATTTGACATAATATTAGGTTTTATCGATATTATAGTTGTCTATTGTCTTTTTTCTCCTCCTGACGACCGTCTCCTATCGACCGTCTCCTCGCCTAACGGCAGATTTTTGATTTTTGCAGGAGATCTATTCTTTAACAGGGATAAGTTTACCGATGCCATATTGAGGTAATATTTCTAGAGTCGATTCTCGAAAGGGGTTGACAAGCAGAACGATTTGACATAGGGTTTAGCGGGGGGTTGAGCGAGAGTTAATTAGAAATTGCAGTTTGTCAGAGTGCCTCTCGGCAAAATCCTTCTGGGAATCCCCAGCGAGAACTTTTAAACAGACTAGTCACTAACCCCGCCCTAAAAGGGACGGAGCTTGCCTAGACCAATTTAGGCGACGCAAGTAGAGACTACCGCATCGAGACACAATCTGGCACAGACTTCCGAATGCTTCCCTAGTTCGGATTCCCTCTCAGCTTTATTGGTAAAGCGTTGTTAGACAAGACATCTTGATTGTGTTGCGGAAAGGGACTTTAACTTTACTCTTAAGGATTATCTCCATGGCAAGAGTTCCTGTTATCTCAAAAGACGGAAAGTCGTTGATGCCCACTAAACCCAGTCGGGCCAGACGGTGGATTAAAGAAGGAAAAGCTATCGGTAAATTCAACGACTTAGGTATTTTCTATGTCCAGCTAATCGATGAACCTTCCGATAGTAAAACCCAACCGATTGCTATTGGTATTGACCCGGGTAAATTATTCTCTGGAATTGGCGTTCAATCCTCTCTTTTTACTCTTTGGAAGGCTCACTTAGAACTTCCTTTTAAACGAGTAAAAGAGCGCCTGGACAATAGACGGTTAATGCGAAGAGGACGTAGAAAAAGACGGATTAACCGCCAACTTTCTTTTAATCTAAGAGCGCATCGACAAAAACGATTCTCAAATAGAAAACAAGGAAAATTAGCTCCCTCAATCAGAGCTAATCGTCAACTTGAACTTCGCGTCGTTTCCGAACTAACCAAAATCTATCCAATTACTGACATTTACTTTGAGTATGTCAAAGCCGATGTTGATTTAACTTCCGGTAGAAAAGGAGCTAAGTCTGGAAAAGGTTTCTCGTCGGTTATGGTCGGACAGAAATGGGCAATTGAGCAACTGTCTCAATTGGCAACAGTCCATACTCGCTTTGGTTGGCAAACCTCTAATCTCAGAAAATATTTGGGACTAGAAAAGTCCAAAAATAAAGCAGAACAATCACCAGAAAGCCATGCTAACGATGGCATTGCTCTTGCCTGTTTTCAATTTTTAGATTATTGGCCATTCCACAATTATAATGGACATGGATATGATTGGAAGGGTTCTGTTAAAGTAACAAACGCTCCCTTTGCTGTCATCAAACGTCCTCCTATTAGTCGTCGTCAACTTCACCTGATGGTTTTTTCTAAAGGTGGTAAACGACGTAAATATGGTGGCTCTACCACAGGACATGGGTTCCGTAAAGGAGATTTAGTTTCTTCTCCCAAAGGAATTGGTTATGTCAGTGGAGATACCGAAAAACAGCTATCTGTAAGCGATACCAATGGTCAACGATTGGGACAGATAGCTGTTAGCAAGATTCAGTTAATCCGTCGTTCTAACGGTTTAATTGTTTCTCACTAACTTATATAAAGCCGCCCTCCGCTATCGCTAAAGGGCGGGGTTTCAGACCCATTTTTTCGATGAACAGCTTTACTTCTTTGTCCCTGAAATTAACGGGATTGGTTTTCATTATTTCCTTCCTTTTGGATGGGTTTATCCTGCCGCTGCCCTATCGATTCAGTCAATCCCAATGGCAGGTAGGGTTCGTCACCACCTTTGTCGATCGAGGAATTGTTCCTCTCCTGGGTATCGTTCTCGTTTTAATCGCTTACTGGATTGACGCTAACAATAGAGATGTCATTCCTAGAAAATCCCGCTTTGAATTGCGTTGGCCGATTTTTATTCTTTCCACACTGTTAGGCTTAGTTTTTCTGTTGATGATTCCTGTTCATATCAATAATATCAACCAGATTAAAAACAACGCTTTGACTCAAATTGAACAGGGTGTTGACCAAGGAGAGGGACAAATTCAGGCTTTCTTAGCCCAGTTAAATACTCTATCGCAAAATCCCCAACTATTAGAACAGCAGATATCTCAGAGAACTCAAGTGATTGAAACTGGTCGTTTCCAAGGACAACCGATCAACACGGAACAGTTACAGACCCTCCGCCAACAAAGAGAACAATTAACTAATTTACGGGATTTATCCAAAAAACCGAAGGAGTTTAAACAGCGATTAGATGAGATCAAAAATCAGCTACAAACTCAGCTGCAAGATCGACGAAAACAGGCAGAAAGCCAAGCTAACTTAGAGGCTTTGAAACAGTGGTTAAGAATTGGTATTCAAAGTATGTTGCTATCGATTTGCTATAGTTTGATCGGTTGGTTAGGCATTCGAGAACTAGGTAGTATGAAAAAACGCACTGCCTAAGCAGGGGATTTATCTTAATGATGAAGTATAAAGTTTTCGTTTTCGGGAGTCAGAATTCTCCGAGTCAGGAGACGAGCGCACACAAGAGCATACTTCATCCTTAGGATTAAATCTGTAACTACTTAAATATTCAGCCACAGGGCATCATTTGCTGATGCCCTTTTATTTATTAAACCTCTTGCATAATTAATTTTTGGTGGTTCAAAAACGTCCTATAAGCTGTTCGTAATTTAAATTGCTTGTTGAGACGAGGCAAGAGGCACTCTTGCAAAGGGCAACACCCCCCAACCCCCACGTCGGGTAGGGCTGTTTCATTCTCCCATCAGAATATCAAAAGTAAAAGCGATCACTGTCTTTGTAAAATGAGGAGTGACCGGCAACTTTTCAAATATATGTTGAGCTTAATAGAAAAACTGAAACAAGTCAAGGACTTTCGGAAAGATAAAGGAAAAAGACACCCTTTATGGATAGTATTAGTAGTAATAATACGGGGAACAATGCTAGGATACTCAGGTTATAGAGAGCTAGGAGAGTTTGCTAAAAATAATCGGCACAGGCTCAGTCAAGAATTTAACATAATTCCAGAAAGAGTCCCATCCTATTCAACAATTAGAAGGGTAATGATGGGAGTTGAATGGCAGATTTTGTTAAAAATGTTTAAGGAATGGGCATTACAAGAATATGGACAAAGAAGTGATATAAATTGGCTAGACATAGATGGAAAAAGTCTCAAAAACACTCTAAAGAATCCTAACAATGAACAAGAAAATTTTATTATGTTTGTCTCATTGTTTAGTCAAGAAAGTGGCTTGGTATTACACTTAAAAAGAATTGAAAACAAAAAAGGGTCTGAAATCGACGAAGGTCAAGCTATAATTGAGGATTGCACTCTTCAAAATAAAGTTTTTACTGGGGATGCTTTACACTGTCAGAAAAAAACAATCAGCTTAATAGCCAAGAGTAAAAATGACTATGTTATCACCGTTAAAGGAAATCAGAAAAATCTTTATAAGCGAATACAAGACCTGAGTAATTCCTCAAAGCCAGAAAGTTGTTTTCTTGAACAAGACAATAGTCATGGACGAAAAATATCCAGAAAAATAGAAGTTTTTAAAGTGAGGAAAAATGAAAGACAAGGGTTTGAAAATCTGCGCCGAATTATTAAAGTAGAAAGAAGGGGTAGTCGCGGGGATAAAACTTATGAAGAAACAGCTTACTATATCAGTAGCCTAACCGAATCCGCCCAAGTATTTGCTAAAATTATTCGAGGACATTGGAAAATAGAAAATCAGTTACATTGGGTAAAAGATGTAATTTTTGAGGAAGATAAAAGCGAGATAAGTGATTTTCAAGCGGCCAGCAATTGGTCAATTCTCACAACTATAGGATTGAATCTTTTCAGAGGTTTGGGTTTTCTCTCAATAACAGAGGGACAGAGGTGGTTAGCTGAACGTTGGGAAAAACTGATAGTTTTATCGACGTAAGAAGCAGAAAAATTAGCTAAATTAACAGGATGTACTCTCAGACAATTTGAAGAGAGATAGGCTTTTAGTGGCTTGGGAACAAGCTTTATCAATTTATTCATAATCAATATTGGCAGAGGATTAAAGATTAGTTATTGTCACTAACTCTTTTGATTAGAAAAAGATAAACTTGAGAATTTTCATTCAAATTTATTGACTCAAAATCCGCTGTACTTAATTTAAATGAATCAACCCTACCACGTCGGGGTAGGGCAAGGGGGGGAGATTCGGCTAATCTAAGAATAAGCGGTTTAAATACGTCTTAGCTTAATACTAAATCCTGTTTAAAAGGTATAGGAGAGCAGGGGAGAAGGGAGCGGGGAGCGGGGAGCGGGGGAGATGGGAGCGGGGAGAATAAATAAAAATAATCTCCTGAATTCTGACTACTGACTCCTGAATGCTGACTGCTGACTCCTAACCCCACCAACAAACTTTTTGCCGCAAACCCTAATTAGAGATTGTTCAGTACAAAGGCTCTAAAATGGCCATTGGACTGAAGACTTGTTTTTTCGGTCTTGTGGCTTTATCATGGGTACTGTGTGGTGTGTGTGATGTGAAGGAGTAAGATGACTGCTAATAGCCAACTTATCTCCGTCAAGGCTCTACAAGCTTTGATGAAGCGAGGGTTCAAACCTTCGGTCTCTGGTAGACGGCATCAAAAATCTTGGTTAATAGCTTTAGACGGCGATACCTCAAAACGATTATTCGATATCGTTTTCTCCCTATCGGTTCTAATTTTCTTTTCGCCGCTTTATTTAATCTTAGCCTTATTGATCGCGATTAGTTCCCCCGGTCCGGTCTTCTATGTGCAGAAGCGCGTCGGTCAAAACTTCCAGCATTTCAACTGTATTAAATTCCGTACTATGGTAATGGATGCGGATAAGGTATTAGAGAGACTGATGGAAGACTCTCCCCAACTGCGGGCGGAATTCGAGGATAATTTCAAGCTTAAGGACGATCCCCGTATAACTTGGATTGGCAAGTTTCTCCGCTTAACCAGTTTAGACGAGTTTCCCCAATTCTGGAACGTCCTGCGAGGAGATATGAGCGTCGTCGGTCCGCGGCCTTTAGTTCCCGAAGAATTGCAGAAATATGGCAATCGCATCGACAAAGTTTTAACTATTCGCCCCGGTTTGACTGGTTTATGGCAAGTTTCGGGACGTAATGACATACCCTATCCCCTGCGGGTGCAGATGGATGTGTATTACGTTAATTCGCGTAACTGGTTAACCGATATCTGGGTAATCTTCAGAACTATCGGTGTTGTGGTTTTTCCCAAAAATAACGGTGCTTACTAAAGCGGTGAATAGTAATTAAAAATTACTCACTGCTGTTTCAATGTAATTAATCGCTAGACTGGAGGAGAGAAGGGCAGAACTTGCTTTTTTCTCCTCTTTTTTTGAGAAATATTATGACAGTAATTAGGGGTTGCTGAATAAATCTAAAAACCTTGTTGGATAAGACTTTTGGACTTTTTTCCCCTCAAAAAGTACCAGATATGGGAGTGATCAGGGGTAAATTCAGGGACTTTTTCCCTGAAAATTAGGTAATTGACCCCCTCAAAATCGGTAAAACCCCACACCCCACACCCCACACCCTACACCCTGCCCCTAGGAAAAACTTTTTCAGCAGACCCTAACCTAATTTGGTATTGACGGACAGCTACCCAAAAGGAAAACTTCCTACAGGTTTGACAAATAGAATTAAATGCTTGATAATCTCGGTTTTTAGGCAAAGGGAGACAGATCTACCCTTATCCCTAGAGACATAAAAGTGCGATGTCAAGAAAGAATGGCAATCATACCAAACCGGGGACTTTGCGATAGATAGAAGCGATCGATCCCCGGAATCCTACAGTGGTGAATTCTACCGCATCCCCGGCTTCATAGATCTGTTCTTTCCAGATTCCCGAATCCTCGCGACGGTGACATTCAATTTTCATCTGGTTTTGATGGATAAGAATGTATTCTTTTAAGGTGGGACAGGTTTGATAATCGCTAAATTTATCACCCCTATCAAAGGATTCCGTAGATTTCGATAATACTTCAATAATCAGAACGGGATAGAGAATAAAATCATCGGTATTGTTAATCTCTCTCTCGTCACAAACCACCGCAATATCGGGATAATAATAACAATTTGCCTCCTCTAACCGGACTTTGATATCGGAAGTGAGAACAAGACAGGGACTATCATCGAGATGATTGCCTAAAACCTTGGCTAAATTGGCCGATAAAACGATATGCGGCTTTTTTGCCCCTACCATCGCATAAATCTGTCCTTTTCGGTACTCGTGCTTGATCGGACTGACTCTTTCCCCTTCTAGATACACTTCTGGAGAGACATAAAAAAAATTAGGATTCGTCACCATGGTCCTCATGCTCCCTATTCTCGAATAACTGAATTATAGCCTTTCGGAATCATTGCTCTTGGACTCAATCTCGCTAGACTGATAGATCAATGATTGTCACTTGTAATACTTATACTACAATTATGTGACAGAATAGAGATAACGACTCTCAAAGGGACGTTATTTAGGAATGAATCCCGAAAACGATTGATATCCATAGGTTTGCCAGAATGTCCAACGCTAAAAGTTACAAAGATACCGTTAATTTGCCCCAAACTGACTTTGATATGCGAGCAAATGCCAGTAAACGTGAGCCAGAAATCCAGAAATTCTGGCAAGATGAGCAAATATATGAGAAATTAGCGCAAAATAACCCCAAAGAATTATTTATTCTCCACGATGGACCACCCTACGCTAACGGGTCTCTGCATATCGGTCATGCTTTAAATAAAATTCTCAAAGACATTATCAATAAATATAAACTGCTGCAAGGCTACAAAGTGCGCTATGTGCCAGGTTGGGATTGTCACGGGTTGCCGATCGAACTGAAGGTTTTACAAAGTCTCAAAAGCTCGGAAAAAGAGGGTCTAACCCCTGTGAAATTACGTCAGAAAGCCCACGATTTTGCCCTTCAAACGCAAAAAGAACAGTGTGAAGGTTTCAAAAGGTATGGAGTCTGGGGAGACTGGGAAAATCCCTATTTAACCCTACAACCGGAATACGAGGCCGCTCAAATTGCCGTATTCGGAAAAATGGCCCTGAAAGGTTATATTTATCGGGGACTAAAACCGGTTCACTGGAGTCCTAGTTCTCAAACCGCTTTAGCTGAGGCAGAATTAGAATATCCCGAAGGTCACACTTCCCGCAGTGTCTATGTTGCTTTTCCGATTACGTCAGTTTCAACCCCGGTTTTAAGGCCATTTTTGCCTAATTTATCCGTCGCTATCTGGACGACTACTCCCTGGACTTTACCCGGGAATTTGGCCGTCGCATTGAACCCAGAATTAAACTATTCAGTGGTGGAAACTAGCGAGTCTAATTATCTAATTGTAGCGACGGATTTAGTCGAAAAATTGGCCGACACTTTTAACAGGACTTTGACGATTAAAGCAACGGTTAAAGGTCTGGAATTAGAACATACTAAATATCGTCATCCTTTGTTTGACAGAGAAAGTGCTATTCTCATCGGTGGGGATTATGTCACCACTGATTCTGGTACCGGATTAGTTCATACGGCCCCTGGCCATGGTCAGGAGGATTATATCGTCGGTCAACGTTACGGTTTACCGATACTTTCTCCCGTGGATGATAAGGGAAATTTCACCGCAGAAGCGGGACAATTTGCGGGTTTAAATGTCTTGAAAGATGCTAATGAAGCAATCATTTTAGCACTGACAGAAAAGGGTGCGTTACTTAAAGAAGAAGCATATCAGCATAAATATCCCTACGATTGGAGAACCAAAAAACCGACAATTTTCCGCGCAACGGAACAATGGTTTGCTTCCGTGGAAGGATTCCGGGAATTAGCTTTAGAAGCAATTGATTCGGTGCGTTGGATTCCTGCAACGGGTAAGAATCGTATCACTTCTATGGTTAGTGAAAGAAGCGATTGGTGTATCTCTCGTCAGCGCAGTTGGGGGGTTCCTATTCCTGTTTTTTATGACGAAGAAACGAATGAACCTCTGTTAACGGAGGAGACGATTAATCACGTTCAAGCTATCTTTGGGGTCAAGGGTTCTAATGCTTGGTGGGAGTTATCCGTAGAGGAATTGTTACCTCCCAGTTATCGCAATAATGGTCGCAGTTATCGCAAGGGAATGGATACTATGGATGTGTGGTTTGATTCTGGTTCTAGTTGGAATGCGGTGGCTAATGCTCGACCAGAATTAAGTTATCCTGCGGATATGTATCTAGAAGGATCGGATCAGCATCGGGGATGGTTTCAATCGAGTTTATTAACCAGTGTCGCTGCTAATGGTATTGCTCCCTATAAAACGGTGTTAACTCACGGTTTTGTTTTGGATGAACAGGGACGAAAAATGAGTAAATCTCTGGGGAATGTCATCGATCCCAATGTGATCATTAATGGTGGTAAAGACCAGAAAAAAGAACCCGCTTATGGGGTAGATGTGATTCGGTTATGGGTGTCCTCGGTGGACTATACCAATGATGTGAATATTGGTCAAAATATTCTCAAACAGTTGGTAGATATCCGTAATAAAATCCGTAATACTGCCAGGTTTTTACTGGGGAGTTTAAATGATTTTGATCCCGTTAAAGATGCGGTAGCTTATGAAGATCTACCGGAGATCGATCGCTATATGTTACATCGTATCTCGGAGGTGTTTACGGAAGTAACGGCAGCTTTTGAAAGTTTCCAATTTTTCCGCTTTTTCCAGACGGTACAGAATTTTTGTGTTGTCGATTTATCTAACTTTTATATCGACATCGCTAAGGATCGTTTATATATTTCTGATCCTAATTCTTTCCGTCGTCGCAGTTGTCAAACAGTCTATGCTATTGCCTTAGAAAATCTCGCTAAAGCGATCGCTCCTGTCCTGTCTCATCTAGCGGAAGATATCTGGCAATTTCTCCCCTACAAAACTCCTTATTTATCAGTATTTGAGTCAGGATGGCTAAACATCGATCCTGCTTGGAATAATCGCGAATTGGCCGATAAATGGGCGAAATTCCGGCAGCTACGCACCGAAGTTAATAAGGTGATGGAAACTGCCAGAAATGATAAAGCGATCGGTGCTTCTTTAGAGGCAAAAGTTTTACTTTATGTTCCCGATGAAAGCTTACAACAGGAGTTAGAATTATTCAACAATTGTGATAGTTTAACGGGGAATAAAGTTGATGAATTGCGTTATCTATTTCTCTCTTCCCAAGTGGAATTAGTTAGTGATATTAGCGCGATTCAAACCGCAGAATATAAAGGAGAATCGGACTTTGTTTCGGTGGGAATTGTCAAAGCAGAGGGCGAAAAATGCGATCGCTGTTGGAATTATTCCACTCAAGTGGGAAAATTTGCCGATGATCCCACTATTTGCGAGCGCTGTAATGCCGCTTTAAAAGGAGAGTTCTAAGCTAAATTAAAAGGGTGCTTTATTGTCTAATAAAGTACCCTTGTTTAATCCTCAGCTAAAAACTTATTCACAGGTATTGACTCTAGCGAATAGATAATTAGGGATGGAAGATTACCAATCAGCTTTTTTACAACGTCATCAAGATACAGAAATACTTTGTAAATCTAATAGGAAAATAGCTGCTATGCACTTTGGAGGTATTACGATCGAATGTTTGCTGAAATCTATGATCTTAGCTTCGGTATCCAGTCAAGAATGGAAAACTAAGTCCAATAACCCCGGACATACCATAACTAATCCGGGTCACAGTTTGACAGCTGCTCTAAAAAGTAATAATCGTCTCTATTCGAGAGTTCAAAATTATCCAGACGTGATAAAATGGATTAATATAGTAGAAAAACCGGTAGAAAATCCTAGTCAAAATTTTATAGATATGCGTTATTCCAGCAGTGAACCGAATGACGATAAATACAAAGAGTGGTTATCAGCTTATACAGGTCTGAAACAATGGCTTCAGAAACAAGCTACTCAACTTTAAGGAGATACTTATGTCAGAAACTTGGTTAAGATCACTGAAACAAAAATTAACAGATATATATGTTCAAAAAGAAGCACAAGAATGGGTTGATCTCAATGTATCTACTGCTGGACTTTTGAATATAACTATCGTCAGTGATAAGTTTGAAAATTTATCAACAACTCAGCGAAGAGAAGCAGTTACAAATGACATAGAACAACAGCATAAATTTTTAGGTTTTATATCTTTATATACTATTCAGGAGGCAGCCTCTCTCGATCTAAAAGCTCCACAACTTCTGGACGCAAAATCAATTCACACTTGGCAAGATTTAGCCTTGTGGTCAGCTAATCCACAAAATCAATCACCGTCTTCTCCCGAACTTTGTCTTCCTAGAACCGTAACTTTTTATTCTTTTAAAGGGGGAGTAGGTAGGACAACTGCTTTAATTCATGTTGCTTGGATTTTAGCGATGCGAGGTCGTAAAGTAGTAGCTGTTGACTTGGATTTAGAAGCACCGGGGTTAAGCACAGCTTTTCCCTTAAATCCCTTACCGGAATACGGAATTGTGGACTATTTTTATGAAAAATCCTATTTACCAGAAGGTGTAGAAGCAAAGATTAATATCACTAAAATATTTGGAGAAGTTAATATTCCCGATGCAACGGGAAGACTATTTATTGTTCCTGCGGGTTATTTGAGTCTTGATTACATTGCTAAAGTTGATGATCTGCGAGCAACAACAATTCTCGATAATGGGGAAACACTCTGGTCAACTTTTAGTCGAGAGATTCAAAATCAGTTAAAACCTGATCTTATCTTAGTAGATTCGTGTACTGGAATCAATGAATGGGGAGCTTTATCTTTACTACAGGCAGCCAACGAAGCAATTATTTTTTTATTTCCTAACGAACAAAATCAAAAAGGAATCGAGCTTCTTTTGCAATCTTTGACTTCTTTCGGCCGACTTTCGCTTAATTTTGTTTTTTCACCTGTTCCCGATTTAAGTGATACAGGAATAACTAAAGTTACTCATGCTTGGCAAATTTTACAAAAGGATATTGACAAAAATATAGATATAGATGAAACTACCGATCATGATTTAGATATAGATTCAGAAGACTATCTAATCATACCTTATATTCCCTCGATCGCTCTAGCAGACCGCTATCCTGTCACTGGATTACTGGATTATTATGCTCGCATTGCTAACTTAATCGATGAAGATACCAATTTTCAGTAGATAGCATCCGAGGGAACCTTGATTCCTTCTTAATTCTCGCTTTGGTCGTGCTTTGATGACATCCCAGCTGCCATTTGCCATTGAGATAAATTTCCCTCTTGACCAAGTTGATAGAGCAAGTTTCTTTGTTCTATGTTAAGATGTTGGTGGCTTCGTTTTTGGGTCTGATTTGTTGTTGTATTGATCAGACAGTACCTGATGATCCTTTGTCTGTCAACTCTTAAGGAGTCGTGCGTTTCATTTTTGAATTGGCAATATTAGGAGGGATAAAAATTATGGTTAATTATCTCAGTCAAGAAGAGAAATTACTAGCAGCCGAAGAAGAAAAGTATCTAGAGGAAGAAGATGATGTGGATTTTCCTCCTGCGGATATTATTGCTTACAATGAGCAGCGATCCTGCTCTGATCTAGTTAGAATGTATAAAAAAAAACAATTGGTTATCGATCCAGATTTTCAAAGAGATGTGGTGTGGAGTGAGGCACAACAAACTCGTTTTATTGATAGTTTAATGAAACAGTTACCGATTCCTAGTATGTGTATTAGTCTTGACTATAAGACAGATAAACGCTATATCATCGATGGATTACAACGAATTAGTACCATCGTCAAATTTTTAACTACTGAAGATTGGAGGCTATCAAAATTACCCGATGTAGATTCGTCTATTTCTGGAAGAACAGTTGAGGAAATAAAAACTCAGCATGAAGAATTATATGAACGCGTAGAAAATATGACTATTCCCATCACCATGATTCGCTATGACTCCAGCAAAAAAGCTCATAATAATTATATTTTTACCATTTTCCATCGCTTAAATACTGGTGGAGTAAAACTTAACAATCAGGAGATCAGAAATTGTATCTATAATGGCAAGTTTAATAGTTTTTTAAAAGAATGCGCTCAATATGAAAACTGGCTTTTGCTGATGGATCGAGAGCAGCAAAAAGCATCTCGATTTGGAGATGAAGAATTAGTGCTTCGTTTCTTTGCTTTTTATGATGAATACCAGAACTACAAGGGGAAATTGACCAGATTTTTAAATGATTATATGTATAAACATAGATTTGCTCACGCAGATTTTATTCAAGATAAAGATGAATTATTTAAGCAAACCGTTGACTTGATTTATGATAAAATCTTCAAAGAGGAACCTCTCAAAACCAGTAAAGTTATTGCTGAGGGAATTCTTTTAGGAGTTGCCAAGAATTTAGATACTTTAGTCAATCTCTCCAATGGTGAATTACAAGACAAGTATTCTAGATTAATAAAATCTGAACCATTTTTAACTGAAAATTTATCTAGTGGTATGTATCGAAAAGATAAGGCTTTAGAGAGAATTAATACATCTATCAAAATTTTTTCATCTACTGGTAATGATTACTAAAGATTATTTACTCAAGACGTTAAACTGGCTTGATCAACTCCATGATGACCCTACAGCTGATAATCAAAAAACTTCTTCTTATTCCAAACTAGCTCTTATAGAATTATGTGGCTGGATCGAGGAAACTATGGATGATATAGTTTTAAGATGTGCTAAACGATGCTTAAAGTCCGAAGCTAACAAAAAATTCATCGATAAGACTATTAGTGGTACTCATAGTTTTGAATATGAACCTTTTAGAAAAATGTTGATGATGGTTATTGGTTTAGCAACATTAGAAAAAATCGAAAAAAAGTTAGAAAAAACTGGTAAAATTAGTGCTTTAAAAGGTTATCTTGGTAATCTAAAAGATAGTCGCAATCGAGCGGCTCATACTCATACTAAAGGTACTTTGAGAACTTATGACGCTCCTTCTAAAACTAAACGTGATTTTGATAAAATATATGGTTTGTTAAAAGAGTTAGATGCAGAATTGCAACGTCATATGAATAATCAGGTCATCCGTACTGATAAAGCTCCAGCCCCTGTGGGTCCCTATAATCAAGCGATCGCCGCTCCTGGTCCTTTTCTCTTTGTTGCGGGACAAATTCCCCTAGATCCCGTCACGGGTGAAATCGTCTCCAGGGAAATTAGCACCCAAACCGAACAAGTTATGGCCAATCTAGAGGGCATTTTAACCGCTGCTGGGGCTAATTGGTCAAATGTGGTGAAAACCACCGTCTTTCTCTCGGATTTAGCCAATTTCGGGGCGATGAATCAAGTTTATGCCCGTTATTTCCCCCCGGAAACTGCCCCGGCCCGGGCCTGTGTGGAGGTGGCCCGTCTTCCCAAAGATGTGCTAGTGGAAATAGAATGTATTGCCGCTTTAGCCTAAAAATTAAGGTGGGCAATGCCCACCCTAACCTAATCTTTCTCTAGACTACTAAAGCTTCTAGAATCGTCTTATTGTAGATAATTCGCCCTACAGTAGTACGCACATACTGAGAAATTATCTCACCATCTTTCTCGCGGGTTTTGCGCTCCCGATAATATTTCCAGATGCTGCCATCGGGGAGAGTTTCCGTTTCCAGGACTTCCTCATCGGGTTTATTGGTTTTCACCTTTTCTCCGACCGGTAAACGCAACCACACAGAAGCGTGCAGATCCACCAATCCCTGATCAAAAGCGCGAATAGCGTCATCCATGCTGGCGAAATAACGGCCCCCACCCTTTTGGGCCTTGGGATTTTCGGCCGTGAGATAATAACAACCCAAAACCATATCCTGAGAAGGGGCAACAATCGGGCGACCGGTCGCCGGTGAGAGAATATTATGACAGGCCAACATCAATAAGCGCGCTTCCGATTGTGCCTCCAGGGAGAGGGGAATATGTACGGCCATTTGGTCCCCGTCAAAGTCAGCATTAAAAGCGGGACAGACGAGGGGATGTAACTGAATCGCCCGGCCCTCCACTAAGATCGGTTCAAACGCTTGAATGCCCAAACGGTGCAGGGTAGGGGCGCGGTTTAACATCACCGGGTGTCCCGTGATCACTTCATCCAAGACGTGCCAAACATTGGCATCCCCCCGTTGGATCATTTTCTTGGCTGCCTTGATATTATTGACGATGCCTAATTTAATTAAACGATGGATAACGAAGGGTTGGAACAATTCGATCGCCATTTCCCTGGGTAAACCGCATTGATAGATCTTCAATTTCGGACCGACAACGATAACCGAACGTCCCGAATAGTCAACCCGTTTACCGAGGAGATTTTGACGGAAACGCCCCTGTTTACCCTCGATAATATCCGATAAAGACTTCAGGGCGCGATTATTGGCCCCCACCACCGTGCGACCGCGACGACCGTTATCAATTAAAGCATCGACGGCCTCCTGTAACATCCGTTTTTCGTTGCGGACGATAATTTCCGGGGCGAGAATTTCTTGCAGACGGGATAAACGGTTATTGCGGTTAATCACCCGACGGTAGAGATCGTTCAGGTCAGAGGTGGCAAAACGGCCGCCGTCCAACTGCACCATGGGGCGTAAATCGGGTGGAATCACGGGAATTACGCTTAAAACCATCCATTCTGCCTGAGAACCCGTGGCGATAAAGTTATCGATTACCCGGAGACGTTTAATTAATTTTGCCCGTTTTTGCCCTTTACTTTCGACAATTTCCGTCCGCAGTCTTTCCGCTTCTTCTTCCAGGTTAATTTCCTGTAAGAGTCTTTGGATAGCCTCGGCCCCGATACCCACTTCAATACCGACTAATTCCGAATCCTCCGCGTAGATTTCTTCTTCGATCTCTAACCATTGATCTTCGCTGAGGAGTTGTTTATAACTAAGATTGCCGGCATTACCCGGATCGAGAACCACATAGGCATTAAAATAGACGATCTGCTCCACGTCCCGCAGGGGCATATCGAGCAGGATACTGAGATAACTGGGAATACCTTTAAGATACCAAACGTGGGTGACGGGGGCGGCTAATTTGATAAAACCCATGCGATGACGACGTACCCGCGACTCGGTGACTTCCACCCCGCAACGTTCACAGACAATTCCCCGGTGACGGACGCGCTTGTATTTACCGCACCAACATTCCCAGTCTTTGGAGGGGCCAAAAATTTTCTCGCAGAATAACCCATCCATTTCCGGTTTAAGAGTCCGATAGTTGATCGTTTCTGGTTTGGTTACTTCTCCGACGACTTGACCGTTAGGTAGGGTTCTTTCTCCCCATTGCCGAATTCTCTCGGGGGACGCTAAACCGATTTTGACGTAATCAAATCTTTGATCTGTTGGAGTCTTCATTCTGAATTTTTTACTATGGGTAATGATCTGGGTTGACAACTATTGGGCAGAAACGACAGTTAACTCAGTCACTTTTTCTTCGGGTCAAACTGGCCCGACCGAGTCCGGGACATTACATTATACAATTTTTCTAGTTCGATCGACCATTAAGTGATATTTTCCCAGATGGTGATGCTGCCGTCGGCCGCCGCCGCCGCTAGGTGGCAATAATCGGGGCTGAGAACTAAACTGGAAATTGGCGACGATCGCCCATTGGTGGCGCTGAGAGTTGCGATCGCCTGTTGATAATTGGCTAACCAGATTTTAACCTCTCCGTCGGTTCCCCCCGTCAATAACCATTGACCCTCCCCTCCGAATACCAAGCTTGTCACCTGACCATTATGGGCATTGATCACCCGAATTGGCGCAAAATGACCGCTTTTCTCTCGATCGTATTGCCAGATTTTCACCGTACCATCCACACAACCGGCGGCAATAATCTGACCATCGGCAGCGATCGCAAGACTCTGCACCGAAGAAATGTTACCTGATAAGACGGCGATTTTTTCTCCCGATCCCAATTGCCAGAGGGTGACAGTGCCATCACCTCCAGCTGCGGCGATAAAATCTTGATTAGGAGCCACTGCTAGGGCATAAATTGCCCCCAGACTGTCATAGGAACTAAATTCTTCGGTTTCCTGCTCTAAATTCCACTGTTTTAGGGTTTGATCGTAACTACCACTAACCAAAAAATGCCAACGGGGGGCAAAATCCAGGCCGTGAATCGAACCGAGATGACCGAGGAAAATTTGATTTAATTCCAGATTACTGGCATCGCTGGCTAAAGTCCATAATTTAACGGTTTGATCGAATCCTCCCGTTGCTAGATGATAATCGCCGTTTCCGGTGACTGCTAGGGCTAAAATGCCCTGATCATGAGCTTCCACCGTATTAATCAGGGTTCCTCTCGCAAAATCCCAGATTTTTAGGGTACGATCCCAACTAACGCTAATTAAAAACCGTTGATCCTCGGTAATTGCGATCGCCGTGATCATTTCCCGATGGGCGGTCAGACGGCGATAATAGTGCCAATGGGGTATATCGACGGGGGGGGAAGTGGGAGTTAAATTAAGGGCGGGTAGGGTGATTTGTGGCTCATTTTCCGCTTTTGTGGCGGGAATATCCGCCGATTCTTCGTTAATCGGCAAAATCTCTCTGTGTAAGCGACCGTAGGATTTTTCCAGATGTTCGATGCGTTCCAGCAGCGCGTTACGGTTGATGTATTGAATAATTTGATTGTAGGACTGTTCGAGGGCGAGAATATTCTCCTCTAATTCTGCGATGGCACTGGCGTTATCCCTGGCCACTGCGGGACTCAGGGACTGTATTTGGGCCGATAAAGCTTCTTTTTCTTCTTCCCACTGATCCTGTAAATGACCAGTCATCTCAGTTAAGCGTTGACGTTGCAGGGTTCTTTCTCGGAGACGATTGAGAATATTCAACCCGAAAGTCACTACCAGGAGGAACAAAGGCAAAAACCCCGCACCCATGGCGATAAGGGTAAGCAGGGTTAATCCTAGGGCGATATATTCCGCTAATTCTAGCCAATGGGGGCGATGGTCGGTCATTTTGCAGTTACCGGTAAAGGGATTTTGATCATCTCCTGATTTCAGACTCATGGTAACGCTAATTGCTGCCTTGGGATTGACTAAAATTAATTTTTAAGCAGGAGTTAAGACTTTTTTCTTAGTTTCTATCGGTGCGGTTAAAGCGGATTCTAAATCGGCCTTCCCTAGTCTTGCTTCCAAAATTTTCAGCACTTCCCGTCCAAAATCATCGGGATTTTGTTGCCATGCTTGCAGACAAACTTCGCCAAAAAATGACCCCAAAGGTTCAGGATTCCAGAGCAGTTTTTTGGCTGTCCAGGGCATTAAACTCATGGGATCGTAGTCGGGTTTAATAATTTCTTTTTTGAGGGCGTATTCTTCTAGATGGGTGTGGGGTTGTAGTCCGATAAAAAAGATGGCTGGTTCCACTTTATCGACTCCAAAAATGTTTTCTAATTCCCGATGATAGGCGATGGTTTGACGAATAGTTTCCAGGGTTTCATCAATAACATTAAAGGAATAATTTACCGAAACCAGATCATTAAAACCGGCCGCTTTTAAGTCCCGACAATTTTGCAGAACTGTCCGCAAATTATAGCCCATGCGCATTTTACGGACTAATTCCTGAGAACCACTGGTGATACCAATTTCAAAGTAGTTCATGCCTGTTTTTACCATTAAATCGCACAGTTTCGGAGTGAGATTATCGGCACGAATATAGGCAGCCCAACGTATATCTTTCATCCCAGAAGCGAGAATTTTTTCTAATAGTTCTTCCACGTCGTTGATAAATTTTCTGGTGGGGATAAATTGGGCATCGGTAAACCAGAAATTGCGAATGCCGCGGTCGTATAATTGGCGCATTTCCTTAACTACTTCATCCGCGGGATTAATGCGTACTTGTTTGCCCTCAACGACGGTATAGATGCAGTAGCAGCAGTTATGGGGACAGCCGCGCTTGGTTTGTACCCCGATATAAAAGTCGTTTTCTTGGAAATAGTAGGAAAATTCCGGCCAAATACTGGCGATGTAGTCGTAGTTACAAGCGGATTTTTCTAAAGGGGTGGGGGATTCGTGGATTAAACGCGGCCGGGGTGTGGTTTCTCCGACGACATAACAACGTTCATCGCTAAAGTTCCGGCCGGAGAGGAATTTTTCTAGCAGGGTTTCCCCTTCTCCCACTGATACAATTGTTCCTGTGGGCAGTTTGGTTTTTAGTTGTTCGTAGAAAACACTGACGGCACCACCCCCGACGATAACTCGCGCTTCGGGATGGTATTTTCTGGCCTGCTGCAACCCGCGGCGAATTAGTCCCTGATTGCGCCATAATTCGCCGTAGTAGGCTGTCGTCACCTTTAAACCTCCTAAAGCACCTCGCAGCTTGATTAGGGGGTTTTTAGCGTAGTAAAATTCAAAGGCGTTTTGCAGGGGATTGCCACCGCGACCACCGACGGGAGCATATATTTGAATATCCCGCCAGGAGAATACTAGCAGGGTCGGCCGAAATTCGTCAACACAGCGATCGAGTGCCTGGTTAAAGTCTAAGGGGGGGACTGTACCAAGGTCAAAAATCCTTTGTTCGATGTCGGGGAAGAGTTTATGAACGTGGTCGGAAAGGTAAACGACACCGATGGGGAAAATGGGGTTACAGGGGAGTCTAACGTAGAGGATGCGTTGCGCTTGCGGTTGAGTCATGAGATTTCTGAATGGGACGGGGACGCATTCTGAGTAATCTTAATATAACTTAACTTTGTCCGGCTTGTCTGGCAGTTATCAGTTATCAGTTATCAGTTATCAGATGTGAGTTTTCAGTTCACTGTTTACTGTTTACTGAAAAGCTTCCCACTTCCCACACCCCACACCCCACACCCCACTTCCCACTTCCCCACTTCCCCACACCCCACTTGCGTCTAAGGTTAAACTTTAATTCCTAGTACCTGTGTATGGGTTCCCCGCGCTTGGGTGACACCGATGGTTCTTTCGGAAGCTTCAATCATCGGCCGACGCAAACTAACAACAATAAACTGCGCTTGTTGGGCTTGTTTTTGAATCATTTTGGCCAATTTCTCTACATTGGCCCCATCTAAAAACATATCCACTTCATCAAACGCATAAAAGGGAGAAGGACGATATCTTTGTAGGGAAAAAATAAAGCTTAAAGCGGTTAAAGATTTTTCACCTCCAGACATGGAACTTAATCGCTGTACTGGTTTTCCTTTGGGATGTGCCACCAGATTTAAGCCACCATTAAAGGGGTCATTTTCGTCTTCTAGTTGTAAGTAACCATCACCATCGGACAGGGTGGCAAATATATTCTTAAAGTTTTCGTTAACAGCAGTAAATGCTTCCTGAAAAGCATTAAATCTGAGGGTGGTAAAGTTTTCTATCCGTAAAAGTAGTTCGGTTCTTTCACCTTCTAGAGTTTGCAGTTTTTCTGATAGTTCATCTAATCTCTCTTTAGTTTTTTGGTGTTCTTCTAAAGCTAACATATTGACAGGTTCTAAAGCTGCTAATTTCTTTTGTAACTGCCGAATATCGCTTTGAATTTTCTCGAAATCTCGATCGCTTTCGGGAATTTCTGGCAAGGGATTAGGTAAGTCGCTTTCTAGTTGACTAATTTCTGTCTGTAAAGTGGTTAGTAATGCTTGTCTTTCCTCTTGATTGTTGACTAACTTTTCCGATTGCCAGATAGCCTGTTGTTGCTGGTTTTGTTGTTGTCGCAAAACTGTCTCTAATTGGTCTCTTTTTTGCTTGGTTTCCCCTAGTTGTCGGGATAATTGCTGTAAAGCTTGATTGATTTCTAAAATATGCTGATCAAGTTTTTCTATCTCCAGATTACCGATATTTCTCTGATTAACTGCATCGGTGATTATTTTCTCAATCTCAATAATTCTATCCGCAGACTCTTGACTTTTTTCCTCTAGTCTGATTTGTTGACTTTGCAGGTCTTTTAACTGTTCGCGGACTGTAGCGAGGTGATTTTCTTGGGTTTTTAACTGCAATTCTTGACTGCGAATTATTCCCTGTACCTGTTGCCATTCGCTATGGGTATGATTGGCCTCTAAAGCAGTTAATTTTTCCTGTTCTTGCTGTAAGGATAACTCTAACTCAGGAATTTCTCCGGTTAATATTTCTAACCGTTGACGAGAAATAGTCATTTCCTCTTGCTGGCCCGATAATTGACGGGTTAAATCCTCTTTTTCTGTGGTTAAACGTTCTAAATCCTTGCTTAATTGTTGTAGAGATAATTGATTTTCCCGATGACTTTGACGGGTTTCGGTTAACTGTTGGGTTAACTGACTGATAAGATTATTAACTTGAGTAATTTTTTCTTCGTTGCGGGTAAGAATGCGATCGATTTCTGCTAATCTTTCCCGTAGAGATTCCGCTTCACTAGACTCCTTCGGAGAAATTTTACCAAAACGCAGCCCCGATCGCGTCGGTTGGCTGCCTCCGGTCATAGCGCCAGTCATCTCTAATAACTCGCCATCCAAAGTAACGATGCGATATTGATTGATATAATAACGGGCAGAATCTATATCCTCGAAAACCACGGTACTGCCAAAAATATAGTTAAAAACCTCCCGATACTGGGATTGAAACTTAACTAAATTCACCGCTAAATCCAGATAACCCCGCGCGTGACGCAGGGAGGAAATATCCTGGGGACGGGGAGGACGAATTTTATTCAGGGGTAAAAAAGTGGCGCGACCGATGCGACGCTGTTTTAGCAAGGCAATTCCGGCGGCCGCAACGCTATCATCTTGGACGACTACATGACCTAAACGACCTCCGGCGGCGATTTCCAGAGCAATTTGATAACGTTCCTCTACTTCCCCCAATTGTGCCACTAATCCGCAGATTCCGGGCAAATCTGACTGTAATAATATTTGAGTAGCATAGGTTCCCTGGGCCTCCTGTTGCGCTTGCTTGGTCGCTTCCAGTTTATCTAATTCCCTCTGTTTGTCCCGTTGTTCCTTGAGCAGACGTTTTTGGGTGTCCTGACTGATGACGCGATTTTGTTCGGCAATGGTGAGTTTTTGGGCTAAATTTTGGATATCGGGATCCGATTGATTAATTTTTTGTAATATTTCTTGACTTTCTTCCGTTTTTGTGCTAATAACTTGCTCTAATTCTTGCAGACGTTGACCAGCTTCTACTATATTAGTTTGCAATCGATCGCATCTTTCGGTCAATTGGGCCCGTTGGCTACGGTAGGGGTTTAATTGTTCCTGAAGACGGGTAATATTGCGGGAAAGGTCACTTTGTTCTTTTACCCAAGCTTCTGACGCTTCTGCGAGACTACTTGCTTGCAGACGATGGTTTTCTAGGGTTTCCCTTGCGGTTTGGGTTGTCAGTAGGAGATTGGGTAAAATTTCAGTTTCTAAACGGCTTTTTTGGGCAGTAATCTGATTTAATTCGAGATTATAGCGATTAATTTCCTCTAAAAGTCTTGTTTTCTGTGCCTGAGATTCTTTTTCGAGGTTTTCTAACTCTTTTTGCCGTTGTTGCTGTTGTTGTCGTTTGGCCTGTTGACTCGCTAATCGGGAAGTTAGGGACAGGTGTTCATCTTCCCCAAAAGCTTTGACCTGTTGATTGAGTTTCTCTAATTCTTGACTATTTTGGGCGATTTGTTCGGATAAATTGGCGATAGTCTCAGTTAAAACCTGTTTTTCCTTTTCCCCAGCTTGAATTTGTTCTTTTACTTGCTGGCAGCGCTGCTGGAGATTTTGCCAATGCAGGACAATTTCCCATTGTTGTTTTTCTTGGACTTGGGCCTTGAGTTTTTGGTATTTTTCGGCTTTAATGCGATCGAGTGCTAATTTCTCCAGAGATTTTTGCAATTCTGTGGCAATAATTTGGCAGCGTTCTTCCCTTTCTTTAACCGAATCGATATTCTCCTTAGTTTTCTCAATTTTGCGGTCAAATTCGGCTACTCCTGCCAATTCGTCGATAATTTCCCGTCTTTCCTTAGCATTCATGCTGATAATTCGGGTTACGTCTCCCTGTAACACCACGTTGTACCCTTCGGGATAGATGCGTAAACGGTTTAATTGGTCGTGAAGTTCGCTAACCGTACAGGTTTCCCCATTGATATAGTAGGTAGAAGTATAGCTGCCACCCTTAGCCACTTTTAAGCGTCGGGAAACCGTCCAATCCCTATCGGTTGCGTCAGGAATATCGGCAATATCAAAAGTCACCGAGACACTCGCTTCGGTACTATGACGTTGACTGTTATAGCTGTGATTGACTAAATCCGGTAATCTTTCGGCCCGCATTCCCTTGGAAGTAGCTAATCCCAAGCAAAATAGCAATGCGTCGAGGATATTCGACTTTCCCGAACCATTTGGACCAGAAACCACCGTAAACCCCGGTAAAAAGGGGATGGGAGTCGTTCCCCCGAAGGATTTGAAGTGTGAGAGTTCGACCTTTTTGATGTAAACCATGGCGATAAGCAAAAAGTAGGAAAGCTGTCAGCTGTCAGCTTTAATCTATAAGGGATAACTTCGGTTTATCCTTGAAAATATCCTCAGACTTGACCGGAGATGACAACACCCTTATAGAAAAATATAGCTGATAGCCCCCTTAGATAGCTTGAATCCATTCTTTGACTTGGTACTCTGTCCAGATACCATTTTGCCAGTAGGGGTCCGCTTCGATTAATTCTCGCACTTCTGACTCGCTGGCTGCCTGATAAATTCCGAAAACTTGGCTTAAATCTGCCGTTGGTCCGATAGTAATGAGAATTCCCCGTTCTTTCTGTTGATTTAATCCCTCTAGATGCGCTTGACGATAGGGTGCGCGTTTTTCCAGCACGTTTTCACAATAACTACCCCAGATAACAAATTTCGGCATATTTGACCTGTACTCTCTTGATCTGTTGCTATTTTACGATCGAATCGTCAATCAGGCTAAATCGATATAGAAAAGTGGGGGGGTACACAGAATCTACATTTTACTATAGCGGTGAGTCCCGATTGAAACGCTGAAACGCCTATCTATTATCTATCGATGGATTTACTATACCTCATTAGACTGAAAAACGCTATATATAGATTAGCTAATCCAGATAGGTTTTCTATTGTATTTAAGTAGGTAGGTGGAATTAAATATAAGATGAACATAGGTTGGGTTGAAGCATGAAACCCAACGCCTAACCATTACCATTTGTCCTCCAAGATTAAGTTAGTATAACAAATACAGTCTTCACTCAAAGTTAATCCGTTCTCGTTCGACAACTAAAGGCCTTTTTAAAATTCTCATGTGCATTAAGCCAATGTATTCCCCAATAATGCCGATAAAAAATAGTTGCACCGAAGCGATTAAAAATAGTCCGACCATGATTGGTACGGTTCCCAAAGGAAAATAATCCCAGAACAACAATTTGGCGATTAAATAACCTAACGCCACTAGCAAACTCAAGAGGGACAAAGCAAAGCCTAACATGGTGGCCAGTCTGAGGGGAACTTGGGAGTGACTGGTAATACCCAGCATCGCCTCGCTATAGTATCGATAGAAATTGTAACTACTAATACCCCGTTTTCGCCGTTGTTGTTGATACTCAAAAGAGAAACTTTCAAAACCCAACTCTTCAATGAGTCCCCTAAAATAGGGATAGGGATCGTTAATCTCTCGTAGAACATTAATGACTTTCTGATCGTATAAACCGAAACCTGTAAAGTTTCTAGTAACTTTTATATCCGAAAGATTGTCCATTAAATAATAAAAAATTTGTCTAGCAAAATAGAAAAAAGATCCTTCTTTCATCGGCGTTTTAAACGCCTTAACAACTTTATAGCCTTCTTCCCACTTCTTGACAAATTCTAGGATTAATTCGGGAGGATCTTGCAGATCTGCTACCATAAAAATAACCGCATCTCCGTAACACTGAAGAATACCATAGTAACCAGAACGAACGGGACCGAAATTTCTAGCATTAACGATGACTTTTATCCCGGGGTCTTTTTGAGCAATTTTTTTTAATTCATCTACAGTTTTATCTTGGGAAGCGTTATCGATAAAAAGATGTTCATACTCATAGTTAGGTAACTGATTAAAGACTTCTTTAACTCGCAGGTAAAGGTCTTCAACATTCCCTTCTTCATTATAACAAGGAGTCATAATCGTAATTTTTTTCATTGTGAGCCTTCTCTAAAAACAAATAGTTTCATTAAAACAAAAGAGATGACAGCCATGGGAAGAACCAAGATGGCTCCAGCAATAAGCATTTTGGTTTTCTGTTCGATATTTATATTCATCCCATCGACAAATCTCAGAGCCTCAACGTTCAAGAGAAAAGTCGCCACATAAACTAAGACAAAACGAAAAATCAATTTGTTGTTTTTGCTACCAAAAACCAGTCTTCCCGTGGTTTGAAAGTTAAATAAGACTCCGATAATAGTAGCCAGCAAGACAGCGTACTTGTAATTTAGTCCTATCAGTATAAGACTACCGTATAAAAAATAACCAAATAAGGTATTCAGTACGCCAACTAACAAAAATCTGGCAAATTTGCTTTTTTGGAACAGATACATTTTTCTACAATCGTGACATAAAATTTCTAACTTTTTCCTTGACTGAGGTAACATCTAGCCGATGTTCTTGCATCAAATATTGATAAGTTCCGCAAAATTGAGAAAATCTATCTTCAATACCAATGCGACAAATCCAACTGGGATGATAGGTGCTGGCAATTTCAGAAATAGCAGCACCCAAACCCCCATAGATAGAATGTTCTTCTATCACCACAATAGCTTGATATTGCTGACAAATTTCTCTCACTTGTTGGACATCAAGAGGCTTAATAAAAGGAACACTCCACACCCCACTATTATCCCATTCTTGAGCCACTTCTAGAGCCGTTTTAACCATCGAACCTGTTGCCAAAAATCCAAGGTTGCCGGTGCCTGGTTTAACGGGGTAAAGTTTACCCGGCTCAAGGTTAGGTAAAGTCTCATGAATTACCCCTAAATCTGCCTTACCCATGCGTAAATAAACTGGTCTATCACTGTTAAAAGCCCAATTCAGGCATTGAGTCATTTCGGAGGCATCTGCCGGGGAGAGAATCGAGATATTAGGTAAAGCCCTTAAAGCGGCAATATCTTCGGTAGACTGATGACTAGAACCCAGACTACTATAGACCACTCCAGCACCATCTCCAATCAATAAAACCTTTAATTGTTCATAACAAATATCTAACTTAATTTGTTCTAGAACTCTTATCGGCAGAAAAGAACTTAAACCATAAACTACTGGAAAAAACCCCGATTTAGCGAGTCCTGCCGCCACACCTACCATATTTTGTTCTGCTACCCCCGCATTGATATATTGTTTAGGGCAAGCCTGACGAAAATCATCGAATAAAGCATAACCATGGTCCCCGGTTAATAACAGAACTCGCTCATCCCCTAAAGCAAATTTGACTAAAGCATCTGAAAAAGCGTTTCTCATAAACTTAATTTATCCTTGTAAACTTGAGGTTCTAATTCGGCTTTAGCTTGTGCATAAATTTCTCGATTTAAGCGGCTATAATGCCAAACATTATTATCTTCCATGAAAGAAACACCTTTCCCTTTAACCGTGTGAGCGATAACAGCTTTAGGACAAGAAGAAGACAGTTCTAATAATTCTTGAAAGACCTGATATAATGCCTTTTCATCATGACCATCTACTTCTCGACAGTCAAAACCAAAAGCCCGGAACTTATCAGCAATTTGACCTAAATTCATCACTTCTTGAGTAGTACCCATCGCTTGATAACCATTAGCATCTACAATGACTAACAAGTTAGATAGTTGAAAATGAGAGGCAAAAAGTAGGGCTTCCCAAATCGACCCCTCATTAATTTCTCCATCCCCCACAAGGGCAAAACAACGCTGTCCGGTTCCTTTAATTTTACTAGCTAACGCTATGCCAACACCCACAGATAAACCATGCCCTAAAGACCCTGAACTTACTTCTAAACCAGGCACATGAGCATCAGATAACCCTTTAAGAATTGTACCATCCCCAAAGTAATTATCAATATCCTTATCCGTTAGCCAGCCTAACTCATACATACAAGCATATTGAGCCATTACTCCATGACCTTTACTGAGAATTAAATAATCTCTGCCGGGGGACTCCGGTTGACCATTCCCTAGATTTAGGTAAGAACGATAGAGAACTGCGAGAATCTCGATAATAGAAAAGGCACAGCCAATATGCACGGTCGAACCAGCAAAGGCCATCCTCAGAACAGTTTGACGGAGTTGATTCGCCGCAAATTTCATGAGTTAAACTCCTCAATGATTATCAGTTTGTGTTAGTCTTTGTTGATACCATGCAAGGGTTTTTTTAATCCCTGTAGATAAATCAACGGTTGCCTTGAGTCCTAATTCTTTTAATGCTCTGTCAGTAGCGGGTACATATCTGGCAATCCGTTGACCTACAACTGGTTCTTGAGCAACAGTGATAGAATTAGGGTGTCCAGCAATTTCCGCCACTGCTAAGGCGGTATCTTTGATGTTGATTTCCACATTTGAACCCACATTATAAGGACGACAAGACTCACCCTTAAATAATATAGTCCATAACCAAATCATCAAATCCGAAGCATATAAATAGGAACGATAGGGGGTTCCATCTCCTTTAATATGAATCGTTTTTCCCTCTAAACTGTCCTTGATAAAGTTGCCAATGGCAAAAGATCCATCTAAAGGTAAATAGGGACCGACAAAGGCAAAACACCTGGCGATTTTTACCTCTATATTATACTCCTGAGCATACAAGACACTCAAGAGTTCTGCGAGTCGTTTTCCCTCTCCATAAACGGAGTTAGGAGAACTCACATCCGGCGCCCCTTGATAACTTTCCGGAATATGACTTATATCTGAGGGTTGTTGACCATAAATTGCTCCTGAGCTAGTTAGTAATAATTTTTTTGTGCCACAATTTTTAGCAAAATCTAGCACTCGCCGAGTCCCTTGTACTGTAGTATCTAGGACAAAAAGACGATCCTCTTGATGTACTAGAGAACTTGCATCCGTTGCCGCATGAATAATATAAGAAAACTCCCCTTTAGGAAACTGAAATGACCTAACATCACCGCTAGGGAATTGAATAGCGGGATGATTGGCTAAATGAGGAGCTTTTTGCCTGAAACTATCAGGATTTCTGGTTAAAACCACTGCCGATGCTTTTAAGTCTAGCTGATCATTAGCCCAAATAAAACTTTCTAATAACCAACAGCCAAAAAAGCCTGTACCTCCGGTAATAAATATCCGTTGTCCCCGCAATTCCTCCCACAGGGTTTTAGTATGGGCAAGAATGTGATTTAAGTCATTTGTTAGGTTAGGTTGCATCTTCAGCCCCGAATCATTACCAAGATTCCTTCCATGATTTTATCAGCATTTGACAAGTCTCCTACAAGGTTTCTGGTTCAACGCCTATTTCTCTTAATTTTTCAGCTAATTTGTGCCGTAACATTCGCTCCTGTTCGAGTTGATATTCAGTTTGTGCGACTCGTTCACTCCCCCATAATAACAGATTGCCCGACTTATCCCACCAGCGCAACCAATAGGCTGTTACTTCCGCTTTTTTTCCCTGCCAGACTCCCAAAAATAAGTTAATCTCTGCTATCCAATAACGATTGTTTTCATCAGGTTTTTGTTGTTCATATCTTCCTTGATTCAATCGATAAATTTCTAATTCTCCGGTTTTTGGCTGAAATATTCCATAGATAGGTACTTGTAAGATTTGCTCGTAAAAATACCATTTTCCATAGGGATAGTGAGGATTGATGGAATATTCACCCCCTTCGGTTTCCGAGATAAACTCTAGGACGATGGTAGGAATTTCTCCTTCAAGATGGGGAGTATAACTGCGCCGAATTTTTCCGCCAGGAATCGGTTTTACCGAGGGAATATAAACCCAATCAGGTGCTTTGACAACTGTTTGAGTTTTAACGGTAGCACACAAGCCAAAATTAGAGGCAATTAGCATCGATTCCAGAATTAGTCCTGCTAATTCTAACGATTCTCGTAAAGCGGCTGCTAATAGGGGTTGCAAGTTGTTGTCCACAGGTTCGTCAGGTAGAATAAAATCATCTGGCAGTTTTTCCCAGGTAATAGTTGGTAAGGGGTTTGACTGAAGTAGTTGCATGGCTGTCATAAGTAATTTCACTAATTCAAATATCTAAAATGGGCTATAGATTTTCAGGATTAACTCCCAACTCTTTTAACTTTTGCACCAAACGTTGGCGAGCAATTTGTTCTTGCTCAAGTTCTAACTCAGCTTGTTCGGCCCGTTGACGCTCCTGCTCGGCTCGTTGCCTTTCTTGCTCTACTAACTCACTCCCCCATAATAACAGATTGCCCGACTTATCCCACCAACGTAACCAATAGGCTGTTACTTCCGCTTTTTTTCCCTGCCAGACTCCCAAAAATAAGTTAATCTCTGCTATCCAATAACGATTGTTTTCATTAGGTTTTTGTTGTTCATATCTTCCTTGATTCAATCGATAAATTTCTAATTCTCCGGTTTTTGGCTGAAATATTCCATAGATAGGTACTTGTAAGATTTGCTCGTAAAAATACCATTTTCCATAGGGATAGTGAGGATTGATGGAATATTCACCCCCTTCGGTTTCCGAGATAAACTCTAGGACGATGGTAGGAATTTCTCCTTCAAGATGGGGAGTATAACTGCGCCGAATTTTTCCGCCAGGAATCGGTTTTACCGAGGGAATATAAACCCAATCAGGTGCTTTGACAACAGTTTGAGTTTTAACGGTAGCACATAAGCCAAAATTAGAAGCAATTAGCATCGATTCTAGAATTAGTCCTGCTAATTCTAGGGATTCCCGTAAAGCGGCTGCTAATAGGGGTTGCAGGTTATTGTCCACAGGTTCGTCAGGTAGAATAAAATCATCGGGCAGTTTTTCCCAGGTGATTATCGTTGATTTTGTTGGTAAATCAATAGCAGATGGTGTCATTGTCGTCAACAGTCCTTCCTAATATTTAATAAGCTCTCATAAACTGCCCGCAACTAAGTAGGTGCATTAAATTAATTATAAAATAGACCTGTAGGTGGACAATGCCTGCAATTAGTTCATACACTATCATCAACTTCAACTCCTAGCGCTCTTAATTTTGCTGCCAAGCGTTCGGCTCGTTGCTTTTCCTGTTCGGCTCGTTGACGCTCTTGCTCGGCTCGTTGCTTTTCCTGCTCTACTAACTCACTCCCCCATAATAGCAAATTTCCCGACTTATCCCACCAGCGCAACCAATTAGTAGTAAATTCAGCTTTGGTTCCTTGCCAGATACCGATAAACAAGTTAAGTTCTTTTATCCAGTAACGATTATTCTCATCTGGCAACTGCTGCTCATACTTTCCTGCCACTAAACAATAAATTTCTAATTCTCCGGTTTTTGGCTGAAATATTCCATAGACAGGTACTTGTAAGATTTGCTCGTAAAAATACCATTTTCCATAGGGATAGTGAGGATTGATGGAATACTCACCCCCTTCGGTTTCCGAGATAAACTCTAGGACGATGGTAGGAATTTCTCCTTCAAGATGGGGAGTATAACTGCGCCGAATTTTTCCGCTAGGAATCGGTTTTACCGAGGGAATATAAACCCAATCAGGTGCTTTGACAACTGTTTGAGTTTTAACGGTAGCACACAAGCCAAAATTAGAGGCAATTAGCATCGATTCCAGAATTAGTCCTGCTAATTCTAACGATTCTCGTAAAGCGGCTGCTAATAGGGGTTGCAGGTTGTTGTCCACAGGTTCGTCAGGTAGAATAAAATCATCTGGCAGTTTTTCCCAGGTAATAGTTGGTAAGGGGTTTGACTGAAGTAGTTGCATGGCTGTCATAAGTAATTTCACTAATTCAAATATCTAAAATGGGCTATAGATTTTCAGGATTAACTCCCAACTCTTTTAACTTTTGCACCAAACGTTGGCGAGAAATTCGTTCTTGCTCAAGTTCTAACTCAGCTTGTTCGGCTCGTTGACGCTCTTGCTCGGTTCGTTGCCGCTCTTGCTCGGCTCGTTGCTTTTCCTGTTCGGCTCGTTGACGCTCTTGCTCGGCTCGTTGCTTTTCCTGCTCTACTAACTCACTCCCCCATAATAGCAAATTTCCCGACTTATCCCACCAGCGCAACCAATTAGTAGTAAATTCAGCTTTGGTTCCTTGCCAGATACCGATAAACAAGTTAAGTTCTTTTATCCAGTAACGATTATTCTCATCTGGCAACTGCTGCTCATACTTTCCTGCCACTAAACAATAAATTTCTAATTCTCCGGTTTTTGGCTGAAATATTCCATAGACAGGTACTTGTAAGATTTGCTCGTAAAAATACCATTTTCCATAGGGATAGTGAGGATTGATGGAATACTCACCCCCTTCGGTTTCCGAGATAAACTCTAGGACGATGGTAGGAATTTCTCCTTGGAGGTGGGGAGTGTAACTGCGCCGAATTTCTCCACTAGCAATCGGTTTTACTGAGGGAATATAAACCCAATCAGGTGCTTTGACAACAGTTTGAGTTTTAACGGTAGCACACAAGCCAAAATTAGAGGCAATTAGCATCGATTCTAGAATTAGTCCTGCTAATTCTAGAGATTCTCGTAAAGCTGCTGCTAATAGGGGTTGCAAGTTGTTGTCCACAGGTTCGTCAGGTAGAATAAAATCATCGGGCAGTTTTTCCCAGGTGATTATCGTTGATTTTGTCGGTAAATCAATAGCAGATGGTGTCATTGTCGTAAACAGTCCTTCCTAATATTTAATAAGCTCTCATAAACTGCCCGCAACTAAGTAGGTGCATTAAATTAATTATAAAATAGACATCTAGGTGGACAATGCCTGCAATTAGTTCATACACTATCATCAACTTCAACTCCTAGCGCTCTTAATTTTGCTGCCAAGCGTTCGGCTCGTTGCCTTTCTTGCTCTACTAACTCACTCCCCCATAATAGCAAATTTCCCGACTTATCCCACCAGCGCAACCAATTAGTAGTAAATTCAGCTTTGGTTCCCTGCCAGATACCGATAAACAAGTTAAGTTCTTTTATCCAGTAACGATTATTCTCATCTGGCAACTGCTGCTCATACTTTCCTGCAACTAAACAATAAACATCTAATTCTCCAGTTTTTGGCTGAAAAATTCCATAGACAGGTACTTGTAAGATTTGCTCATAAAAATACCATTTTCCATAGGGATAGTGAGGGTTGATGGAATATTCACCCCCTTCGGTTTCCGAGATAAACTCTAGGACGATGGTAGGAATTTCTCCTTCAAGATGGGGAGTATAACTGCGCCGAATTTCTCCACTAGCAATGGGTTTTACTGAGGGAATATAAACCCAATCAGGTGCTTTGACAACAGTTTGAGTTTTAACGGTAGCACACAAGCCAAAATTAGAGGCAATTAGCATCGATTCTAGAATTAGTCCTGCTAATTCTAGGGATTCCCGTAAAGCTGCTGCTAATAGGGGTTGCAAGTTGTTGTCCACAGGTTCGTCAGGTAGAATAAAATCATCTGGCAGTTTTTCCCAGGTGATTGGCGGTGATTTTTTGAACAAATTAATAGCAGATGGTGTCATTGTCGTAAACAGTCCTTCCTATATTTAATAAGCTCTCATAAACTGCCCGCAACTAAGTAGGTGCATTAAATTAATTATAAAATAGACATCTAGGTGGACAATGCCTGCAATTAGTTCATACACTATCATCAACTTCAACTCCTAGCGCTCTTAATTTTGCTGCCAAGCGTTCAGCCCGTTGCTTTTCCTGTTCAGCCCGTTGCTTTTCCTGCTCGGCCAACTCCTCTATGGTGGGGAGCAATTGCCCCTCTGCTGTTGCCCAACGCAGCCAAGTAATCGGCTCTTGTTCATCCCCATAAATTCCCTGCCACCGCACTAACACTAGCCCTAATATTTCGCTGCTGAACCTGCCTTGAGCATCTGGTTTTAAAGATTTATAAACACCCCCTTCTAAGCGATGTCCCGCTAAATCTTCTGGGTCAAAGGGATCATACCAAAAGTATTCTGTCACCCGCAAACGATTCTGATAGATAAGCTTTTTCTCTTCTTTATCTTTTTTGGCTGTACTCTCAGAGAGCAACTCAATCACCACATCAGGAGCTTTTTCTTCTTCCCAGACGACCCAGCTTTTCCGTTCTTTTCGAGGCACGTCCACAACGACAAATACATCAGGCCCGCGATAATCCTCGTTACGCACTTGATTGGGGCTAAAGTAAACAAACATATTGCCTCCGACAAACGCTTCCCGTCCTTGGGTTTTTAACCACTGGGAGAGAGGTCTGACTAATAACTGCATTTGCAGTCCGTGTCGCTGGGTTTCCATGGGAATACCATCATCAGAAGGTAGTTCATCTTGGGTCGGTGGTAGCTTGATCCCCAGTGGGTTAGCTGCAATTAGGAGGGTTTCTTGAGCCATTGGTTGGTTGGGGTGAACAACTGATGCCACTTTCTTATCATAAACTATCATTAATGTCAACACAATTGCGATCGCAATTGTGTTGCCAAGCGCTCGGCTCGTTTTAGGTTATGGGATTTTGTCAAGATTCTCTGACTCTATTACAGTTCTAATCTTTTATGTAAATCTTACAATTTTTCAGGATACGGTCATCTATGTTTTTCCCTGACTCTACAAGTTTGTAATTATTCTCATAGAGTAATTGTAAAAAAGTGCCATGATAATTTGCTTTTATGAGACCTGGATGTCTCATGGGACATAGGGTGACAATTGGATTGAATTTATTGAGAGTATCAAGAAAACGGGGCTGAAAAGAATTGTCCCCAGGGAAAATAGAAGCTATCTCGGGATAAAACAATACTTTTCTGTTTTTGTGAAGATAATAATAGGATTCAACCCGATCAGAAATTAGAATTGATGGACGGTTTAATTGCTTTTCTAATGTAGCCACTCTCTCAGACAAGCTCGCTAAAGCAGACATTTGCGAATAGCTTTTAGGGCTTTGAAAATGGGATATCGTTAAGGGAATAAATTTTACACAAGCGATTAGGGACATAATAATAAAGGGCATGACTAATACACTGACCAGGGAGAGTCTTAATAAATCAAACGAATTGGGCAATAGGATTGGCAAAAACTCCCTAAATGTCATTTTATTCTGCATCAATTCTGGTTCAGATTCAGACATTTTTTTTCGATAAGAACTAAAGGCATAATCAATCAAACAACCATAGGAAAGAAAGAAGGGAAGTGATACACCTAACAAATTCCAAGGATGACTTCTATTGACAAAATAAAAGAGGCTAACTATTCCCCAGATGGCAATTACAAAACGATACTTAGCACTTTTATCCTCGATAGGACTCTGAAAAGATTGTATGATGTTAAAACCGTAAACAACCATAAATATCATCCATATATTATCTGTAAAAGGCAAACCATAAAAGCCAGAGCCAAATTTAAGAGTAGAACCCGTATAATTGGAAAAATTTATAAATTCTCCAGCAATAATTCTAAAGCCAAAAATAATTATGAAAATGATCATGATAAGATTTATACTAAATACCGTTAATTTTTTAATCATGTTTTTTGCGCTAAACCCATCTATTTTAAACTCATTCCAAATGTAGATAAAGAAATACATAATCAAGACAACTACACCAGAATCAAAATTACTTAATAGAGCCATTGCCACTATAAAATCTAGAAGCACATCTTGTAAGTTAATTGTTAAAAATCCAATGGAAAGAGTAGCTTTATCGAGAAATTTTCTTTCAGATATATACAACAAAGTAACCAGCAAAAGACAAGGAAATAAAGTTCTTAAAGGAAAATATTGAAAGTATAAATCTTGGCGTACTACCCTACCATAAAGATAACTCCAAAACAGGCAGCTAATAAATACCAAAATTCTGAGCAACGGATTTTTGTAGATAGCCTTAGTTATTAAATAGTAAAGAAGAATCTGAAGAGCAATCAAACTACATACAACAATTTTGATAGACAATAGATTATTTCCCATTAATCGTGATAGTAGGCCAAGCCAAAGATAATATCCGCCAT
Organism: Microcystis aeruginosa NIES-843; assembly: GCF_000010625.1. Lineage (NCBI taxonomy): Bacteria > Bacillati > Cyanobacteriota > Cyanophyceae > Chroococcales > Microcystaceae > Microcystis > Microcystis aeruginosa. The sequence goes on along the minus strand of NC_010296.1, from coordinate 941,890 downwards.
ATAAACTTTTAAACCCATCATCAACAAGGGGAATAAAAGGGGAATCACTATTAATGGCCGCCAATGGAAAGAGAACCACATTAAAATGGAAGTTCGATGGATTAGTATAAACCAGACTCCAAGCAACTGATGTCACCGTTACTAAAACGCCAATAAAAACTATATTCTCAATCAATAATGTTCTCAAAAATTTACGAAGGGAAAATAAGTATAAGAGAAAAAATAAAATAACTGTTAAAATTAATGCGGCTGGAATTAGCACCAAAAAATTCAAGCTTGATAAATAAGTTGTCAGTTTATCGTAATTGTATGACATCTCAGGTTCCACATATAATAATCTGAGACTTTCAGCAGTTCCTTGGGTAAAGAGCTTTTGAATTGCTATCGTGTTGAAAACAAGACCAAGTCCCCACGAAATTAAAAACTCAAGATTACGACTTTGATTTGTCACTTGCCAATTATTGATTATTTTTGATAAAATAGAACTAAAATAGTTCAAAACTTTACCAAAAATAGTAGGTAAGACAATAATAGAAATTAAAACGAATAGATACCACATTGCTTCATACCTTTCATTTCCTTTCAATCTGCCAAATCTTGTGGTAAGAAGATAATCTACATCAATAATAATAAGTAGGAACGCCCCTACTCCTTTGAACCATTGATCAATCGCAGTTTTATTCATTTGATACATTTTATTTTCCTCTTTATTTATTGTCTTTTACAATTTAGATTAAAGAACATCGCTAGGTAACTCTTAATCAAAGTTGACTCGCGCTCTCTCTACCACTAGAGGTCTTTTTAAGCTTCGTCTATTTATCAAACCAATATATTCTCCTAAAATACCTATAAAAAATAATTGTACAGAAGAAAAAAGAAACAATCCGATAATGATTGCCGCTATCCCTATAGGGAAAAGGTTCCAAAACAGAAGCTTCAAAATCAAAGTCCCCAGACCGACCAGAAAACTCACTAGAGATAGAGCAAACCCGATCATTGTCGCCAATCTTAGCGGAAAATTAGAATAGGTAGTGATACCCAGCATTGCCAGATCGTACATTCGATAAAAATTGAAACTACTCTTACCTCGTTTTCGGACTTTCTGATCATACTCGATTTTAGCACTCTTAAAACCGACTTCTGAAATAAGACCCTTTAAGTAGGGATAAGGATCATCGATCAAACGCAATGCTTCTATCACTTTGTGATCATATAAACCGAAGCCCGTAAAATTAGCAGTTAAGTCAATCTCTTCTGATAGAGTCCTAACTAAAAAATAATAAAATCTTCTTATACTATAGACCAAAGAATTCTCTTGACTCGAGCTTTTAATTCCTTTAACAACTTGATAGCCTTCCTCCCATTTTTCTAAAAAATCGACGATTAGTTCGGGAGGATCTTGACAATCGGCGAAGACTAAAATAACCGCATCTCCAGTTCCTTGTAAGAGTCCGTAATAGGTAGAACGAACAAAGCCAAAATTCCTAGCGTTAATGATAATTTTGACTCTAGAGTCGCTTTGAGAGATTTTCTCTAATATACTGACTGTTTTATCTTGAGAGTCATTATCGATAAAAATATGCTCGTATTCATATTTTCCTAATCTTGCAAAAATATCTTTGACCTCAGTATATAAAAACTCAACATTATCTTGTTCATTGTAGCAAGGAGTAACAACACTAATTAATTTTTTAATCATCTTAAATTTCCTCAATTTTATTTATGTTTAAATGGTCTTTATACCATTTAATTGTATTTTTTAATCCCGTCGTTAAATTATATTTTTGTGTCCAATCAGTCTTTTTTCTCAGCAACTCATTATTAGCACAAATAAACATGGGATCATTGGGACGGTAAGGTAAAGCACCCAGATGAATTAAATCAGGTTTACCTAATAAATTACCAAGTTCAAGTGCTATTTGTCCAACGGTTACAGGTTGACCAGAACCAACATTAACTACACCTGAAACGTTGCTCTTAGCAACTGCCCAAATTGCCGAGGCTACATCCTCAATATGAAGAAAATCTCGAATTTGCTCACCTTTAGTTGTTTTCACCACTTCATCCCGCAGCAGTGAAGAAATAATCCCAGGGATTAATCGTCGCTCATCCTCCATTGGTCCATACTGATAAAATAGGCGAATCCAAGCTACCTCCATTTCGGTTATCTGGGCAAATTGCTGCAAAATAGTGGAAAGTGCGACCTTGGTGGCTGCATATAAGGTTATGGGTTTTGTCAAACTGGATTCAGATAAATATCCCAGACTTAAATCATACTCAAAACAAGTCCCTATACCCACAAACCGCTTACAACCCAGTTCGGCTAATTGAGAGAGAAGATTGATGCTCGCCTGAATTGAATCAAGGTTTTCTTGAGAATTTAGGTATTTACCCGGCACTGCATACCAAGCTAAGTGAATGCACAATTCAGGTTTGATTTCCTGCAAATAAGTATTCACGTTTTCAAATGCTACTAAGTCAGATTGCCATAAATACATTGATGGCAGAATATCTTGAATTCGCCATCGGTTGCTGCTTTCTCGCACAAGCACGTGTACCTCACACCCTTCGGCTACTAAAAGCCTTGCTACATGGGAACCAACAAAACCACTCGCACCAGTAATTAATACTTTCATGCTTTCTTTAAATTGTTTTGATTCTCAATAAACCAACGGACTCCGAAATTCTGAAAAAGGAAGAAAACTCTGATCTCGTTCAGATAAGATAGGATGTAGATTTGGCCAAGGTATTACTACGGAATTCCAAAGAATTCCTGTATCTTCTTTGGGAGAATATACTGTTGATACTTTATAGCACATAATTGCCGTTTCGCTGGTAACATAAAAACCATGCGCTAGGCCAGAAGGGATATAGATTATCTTACCATTTTCAGAACTCAGATTAAACAACTCAAACTCGCCATAGGTTGGCGAGCCTTTACGCAAATCTACCACTACATCCATTACCGACCCTTCGAGACAATACACAATTTTTGTGCAATCTTGCGGAGGAACTTGGAAATGTAGTCCTCTCAAAACATTTTTCTTGGACACCGAGTAATATTCTTCAGCAAAGTTAATAATTAACTGGTGACTTTTATAGATGTCCTGATGTAGAGTTTTAACAAAACGACCACGCTTGTCTTCTAAAATAGTGGGGACAATTTCGTAGCACTTAGGAATCCTTGTCTCAGTGATTTTCATCAGTTTTTCAAGATTTTAAGTGGATTGACAGTGGATTAAGGTTGATCCCCCATGCTCGGAAATTTTGTCCCAAAAGTTCGGTAATTTTATTGGCCATGACAAAATTTTCTGATGGTCGCCGCTACATAGGTTAACATCTCCTCGGTTAATCCGGGATAAATGCCCAGCCAAAAAACACTACTCATGATTTTATCGGCATTGCTTAAATCCCCAACAACTCGATAATTTAACCCCTTATAAAGAGGCTGGCGCAGTAAATTTCCCCCAAATAATAGCCTTGTGCCGATGCGCTTTTCCTCCAAATGCTTAACTAAATCATTGCGGCTAAAAGGAGCATTTTCCTTAACAAAAATCGGAAACCCGAACCAACTCGGTTCAGAATCCGGGCTGGCTTCAGGCAGAATTAAAACATCTTGAAGCTCCTGTAACTTTTGATGCAAAAAGTCGAAATTTTCCCGACGCTTTTTGATAAATCCGGGCAATTTATCCAGTTGCGCTACCCCGACGGCGGCTTGCATATCGGTCATCTTTAGGTTATAACCCACATGAGAATAGGTGTACTTATGGTCATAGCCAAAGGGCAAATCTCCTAACTGCCAACCGAAGCGCTTATTACAGGTATTATCTACCCCCGGAGGACACCAACAATCTCTCCCCCAGTCACGGAATGACTCGACAATCTTTTTCAAGCGGGTATCACTGGTTAAAACCGCACCCCCTTCTCCCATGGTCATGTGATGGGCAGGATAAAAGCTAACCGTTGCTAAATGCCCAAAGGTGCCGGTTTTTTGCCCTTTATAGAGACTTCCCACCGCGTCACAGTTATCCTCAACTACCCAGAGGTCATGTTTTTCGGCAAAAGCCATCACCGCTTCTAAATTAAAGGGATTTCCCAGGGTATGAGCGATCATAATCGCTTTAGTCTTCTCTGACAAGGCCGATTCCATTTGATCAATATCAAGGTCATAACCGGGTAATTTAACGTCTAAAAAGACGGGAATTAGCTGATTTTGAAAGATGGGATTAACTGTAGTCGGGAAACCTGCGGCGACGGTAATGACTTCATCCCCCGGTTTAAGTTGTTTTTCCCCTAGTTTAGGGGAAGTTAAGGCACTTAAAGCCACTAAATTGGCCGAAGAGCCGGAATTGACTAATAAACAATGTTTTACCGCCATCCACTGGGCAAAACGTTCCTCAAATTCCGCCGCATATCTGCCCGTCGTTAACCAGAAATCTAGGGAAGAATCCACTAATTTGACTAATTCTTGCTCATCAAATACCTTACCCGATGCTGGGATATAGGTTTGTCCCGCCACAAAAGCCCGGGGTTGAAATTTGTGCTTGTAGTATTCTTGTACGGCTTGAAAGACTTGCGATCGCAGGTCTTGTTCTTGCTCAGATGTACCAGTCGGACGATGGATAGGTTGTGTCATGATTTGTGCAATAATATTCGTTAGAAAAACCGCTCGATAAAACTATTAATTGTTCTGTCCTTAAAATTGTCTAATCTCAATTTAGAACAACGTCTCCAGAAAAGAGTTTTTTTCTGACTTTCCGTTAATTTAATCCATTCATTATAGGTAGGAAACGCAAATTCCTCAAAAAATTTCATAAATCTTTCACAACCTTTTTCTACAGTAAAATCCTTAGCCCTTTCCTGGGCATTACTGACCATGTTAGCATAAAGGTTGGGACTACTCTTTAACTTACTAACTGCTGAGATAGCTTCGTCCAGAGAATTAACCAAAAGAAAGTCTAAGTCGCTTTTCTTTTCTGCCAAGATTGAGGACTCTGGAGTCATGATTGCTGGAACACCAGTTCGCCAACAATTGATTAATTTATTAGCGGGTTTGTTGATGTATGGGTTGCCATCGAAACTTCTAGCAGCAATAACCACATCTATATTACTATAGTCGTTCCACTTTTTAGGCTCAAGAATTGGCCACCACTTGCATCCTAGAGAAGATAAGGCATCACGCCATTTATCTGATTTCAGTTCTTCTGCTAATTGAGATTGATCACCAAGATAAGCCACATTTTCAACCAGACAGCCACGCTCTTTCAATCGAGGGATCAATCCAGGCTGAGGCCAAGGAGAAATAATATAGTAAGGATTCCAAATAGAATTACGGTTTTTCTGGAAATCCACGGCATTATGAACAATATTTATATGAGCAGGTGGATAAAACTGGAAATCAGATTTCATTGCGATTAACATAGCATTTCCTCCTGGATATTTGTAAAAACGGGTAGGTCGGCCAAGATATTTTTTGATCTCTAGCAAGGTTTTATCAAAACTCTTTTTATCTGCGAACACAATTCCTTCCTCAGGAATTGTGTTAATAACTTCACAATCTAAACCCGCCTTTTTAAGATAGATATAACTCGTCGCAATTTCCCCTGAAAAATGATCATGAATACCGAGGAAAGAGTCGGGATCTTGTCTATTAAGTAACCGCATCTCCTTTTCACTTGTTGCGTAGAAGTAAACTTTGGTCATATTTGTAGAATTTATCCTAATGGTGATGTACGAAGTCTCTGGTTTTGGGGAACGCCGGAATGTAGCAATAAATATTATGGAACACAAAAGCTACCTACTTTTTCACTGAAGACATCGGCTTGGTATAGATCGATTTGTGATCGGGTTAAGTTTTGAAACCCTTGATTATTGCTAGGTGCAATTTGATTAGCTTGATAATACCATGTCACCGTTTCCTTGAGGGTTTGCCGAAAATCCCAGACGGGTTGCCATTTTAGGGTATGGAAAGCCTTATCTGTGACTAGATTAAGCAATTTAGCCTCATGAACAGCCTTCGGATCACTTTGATCGAGCCAAGTCCCTGGCCAAAGTTGTAGGATAGACTCAACTAACTCTTTAACCGGACGATTAGAAGTCAGAGACGGACCGAAATTAAACGCCCCATATAACCCCCGGCTGTCTTGCTGCCAATTGGCTGTCATCAACTGCTCATAAATCGACTCAGCTAAACGTAAATAGCCCCCTAAAGGCTCTAAAACGTGCTGCCAAGGACGAGTCGCTAGAGGGTTCCGCACCGGAATCGGTTCGGATTTGATCAAGGCCCGCATCGCATCGGGTACAATCCGGTCTAGGGACCAATCTCCCCCACCAATGACATTTCCGGCCCTAGCGCTGGCAATACCGATGGGGGTTTGAGGGGTTTTAAAGAAGGAATTTCGCCAAGATGCGATCGCCAATTCCGCCCCCGCTTTGCTAGAACTATAGGGATCGTAACCCCCCAAGGGGTCATTTTCCCGATAACCATAGACCCATTCCCGATTCTCATAGCACTTATCGCTAGTAATAAACACGGCGGCACAGGGATGAGTCAGGCTTTTCAGGGCCTCTAAAACGTGAATAGTCCCCATAACATTTGTGTTCCACGTTTCCACCGACTCCAGATAAGAAAGCCGCACTAGGGGTTGTGCCGCTAAATGAAAGACTACATCCGGTTGCCATGAAGCGATTAAACGAGTCACTAACTCAGCCTCTCGAATATCTCCTATATGATGACTCAGGTTTTGAGCTAAGTCTAATTGCTCAAATAAGGCGGGGGTGGTATTGGGAGCTAAACTGAGGCCTTTTACCTCTGCTCCTAGATGGAGTAACCAAAACCCCAGCCAAGACCCCTTAAAGCCAGTATGACCAGTAATAAAGACCTTTTTGCCCGGCCAAAATGCTTTCTTTACCATATTTTCCATCTAGCTTGTCCACTGTCATAAAGGTGATTGAGCATTTCCATTTCTCGGTAAGTATCCATACACTGCCAAAACCCATCAGGCTCATCCCAGGGGGAGAGGGGAGCTATTATTGTTCACAAGTCAAATAGACTTGCTGTACCGGGTTTTCAGTTAATTTCAACGGCTTTCTGCCAGTAATCGCTGAAAAGAATTTTTGAGAAGGCTTAAAGCCATCACCCTAAATCTTTGGGAGTCACTATACATGAACTTGACCGAGGATGTCAATTGGTTAAGCTGTTAGGTATCTAGAATGGTTAGCTGAGACAAAAGGAGCGCAGGGAACTTCTGAGCGGGGAGAGTCGTTCTTGATTTTCGATGCCTCGTGATTCAAGGGAAAATCAATTAAGTATTTATACTTATTGTATATGACTTGAATTTGGTGTAAACATACAGCTATGCCCAAGTGGCAGGGATTTTAATAGACCTCTTGCATAATTTTTTTATGGTATAATATAAGGTTTTGCTTTTTTCTCAATTCTTAGATTGAAGTGGAAAAAAGAATAAAATGTGATCTTAGGTCAGGAAATCATCTATAATTTTGCTATGTTTATTAGCAAAATTATGGATTATCAAAACTTATCAGATGAACAATTCAAACGCCGTTTCGGTGTGTACAAACAAACATATAGAAAGATGGTAGAATCAGTAAAAAGTGTTGAAGCCGACTCTAATTCACCATCTAAAAGGGGACCGAAACCTAAACTATCTATAGAAGAACAAGTTTTAGTAACGTTAGAATATTGGCGAGAATATAGAACATATTTTCACATTGGTACAAGCTGGGAACTATCAGAATCAACTATATGTCGGATTGTAAATAAGACGGAAAAAATGCTTTTACAATCGGGAAACTTCCGTTTAAAAGGAAAAAAAGCTTTACTCAATCAAGCAGAGATACCGGTCATAACGGTAATGGATGTAACGGAAACTCCCATTGAACGCCCCCAAAAGAAACAGAAAGATTTTTTTTCGGGTAAAAGAGGTTATCATACTTTAAAATCCCAATTAGTAGCTGATCAAAATACAGAGGAAATTATCTGTGTCTTCTGTGGGAAAGGTAGAGGTCATGATTTTAGTTTATTTAAAAAAAGTCGAGTTCGTTTTCATCCTTTAACTACCAGCATAGAAGACAGTGGTTATCAGGGAATAGCTGCATACCATAGTAATAGTTATACACCGAAAAAGAAATCGAAAAATAGAAAATTAACAGAGTTAGAAAAAGAGTATAACAAGGCTTTAGCTAAAGAAAGGATTATCATTGAACATATAAATAGGAAACTCAAAATCTTTAAAATCTTATCCTGTAAATATCGGAATCGTCGTCGAAGATATAGTTTAAGAGTTAACTTGTTGGCGGCTATTTATAACTGTGAGTTAGGGATAGGTATAGCAGCTTCTTAAAAGTTGCCTAAAGATTAATCAAGTCAAGGAGAATTTATTCTCAATTATAAAAATTGAGATAGTTTGTGCCGCTTAAATAAAGAGGTTTTGATAACCAAATTAAAGCAGCTCTAAAGAGTTTTGAGTTAAAAGTTAAACTTCAAGTTTTCATTCAGGACGAATGTACTGATTAACTAATTTTTTGGGGAAAATTAGTTAACCCATCATTATAACATATAATTAATTTGCAAGAGTTCTAATATTATTCTGGACTCAAAATTGTTATGTAGCGGTTTTAACTCGCCGGAAGCACAATTTATTCATTTACTCCTGTCCACCCCATGGCTGCTTCAAACTTAGGGCTATATACTGAGGGTGACATGAAGGGTGCTGTGGCCTACCTAGGTGGGTCGTGGGGACCGGTTCACCCCCATCTCCTCTCCCACTCCGGAGATATGATGCTCGTGGTGTTGGCAAATCGTTTAGACTGGCTATATATTAAGCTAAAACTTGAACTCGTACCGAACTTTATCTAATTTGTAAATGAGTAAAAAAACCTTCTGTATTTTGGAACAGGGCAAACTAATTAATGAGCCTTGCACTATAGAAAAACGAGAACTATTTACTACTGAATTTAGTGACTTTTATCGCCTTAATTGGGCAACGGAAGATGAACCCAATGCTTTCATTACTGCAAAAGGAGTGACTTGGAGTGAGGGCAGGAGCTTGCTATATAGGGAAGTTCCTAAAGATTATGAATACTACATTTTTATCGATGATGATGTTACCTTTGTTGCTGATGAAGGAGTAGATATTCCCAAAAAGATAAAAGAATTGCTCGATGAATATCATCCCATTGCTGGAACTTTTTATGATCCTAAACAGTGGGCATTTCTACCGATTAAAGCTTCTTATGAAGAGTTCATCTCCAGAAAATGCTTTCCCATTAGTGGATATGATGCAGAATCTCAAATCCTCTCCCAAAGCTATGCTGATGTTATCTTACCGGCGATTTATCATGGGGCACATCGGACTGATTGGTATCTTCAGTGGGTTTGTTATCAAACCTTTCCCCTGAAGCAAATGTGTTTTACTGACATTCGAGTTAAGAATGCCCGCAGCGGTGGCCATAGTAAAATTCAAAAGCCGCAGCATTATGAGCCAACAGAAGCATTGTTTTTGTTTAATCGACACGCCAAGAAGCCATATCCATTATTGAAAAAAAAGGATGATATTCTTAAAAATAATGTTGAAGTTTTTGAGCGGCTAGTTGATAAAACCCCTATTGAGTTCACTCTGAAAGACCTAGCAAAGGTCTATGATATCAGCAACACTGATTTTAAAATTAGACAACCTACTGCGAGTAGTCGGTACTTGTACAGAAAACCCTGGAATCGTTTTCTGTGGAAACTGGTCAGAAAACTGACAGGGGAATATAAATATTAATTCCACTTGACAGAAAGGCATTTTATTAGTCAGCCAAAAGTCTCAGGAAGTATTTAACGGAGCCAGTCTAAATAATTCTTAAACACAATTCTTCTCCGCTCTCCAGAGTGAGAGAGGGGTTAGGGATGAGGAGCTTTTACAATTCATTTGGTTTTGCTATATATTATACCAATTTTCAATAGTCGTGACTAACATCTAAAAGCGCAATTCCTTTCCGAGAGCGGAATTGCGCTTTGGAATAATCAACTAAGTCTGTCATCACTTTTGAAAAATGATATTAGGCTGTGGTTAAACTTTTATCCAGAAAATTTGCCAGATAATCTCTTATGGACTAAAAATTTTAGCCATTCAGGTATAGAGAAAAGTGAAATGTATAATAGATTGACAAATAAGAGCAAATTGATAATTTCATCAATTGCCCAAGGATGTAAGAATGGACTCGCGTAAAAGGTTACCACTATAGCGACTAAAGCCATACTGGAAGACAAGCTTAACTGATTTTCTTGCTTAATCCAATCCAAGATTTGAGGAAGGGCAAAGATTAGAAAAGTTAATTTATAATCCATAACAAGGCCAATAACCAGATAATTTCCTAAATAAATGCCTGCTGCAAGACGGAAATAATCAATATATTGACTTTTATCTAAAGATTGAACCGAATCCGTTGAGACAAAATCGGAACTAAGCCATTCTTGAAAAATCTTAAATTTCGACAATAAAACTCTGGTCAAGATTAATAGCGTTAATAAACTCATAATTATATAAATTATATATCTGATCGTCTTTTTAATATCAGTTTCGCCGCCAGTAAATAGAGAAAGATTTGATAGAAAAGGTTTGACTTTCAAAAAGAGGGCTTGATGGCCAAAACGAAACCAAACACGCTCAACATCAAATGCTTGTGAGATAGTTTTAATCTCCCCTATACTAGCGAGAAAATAAGTAATAAAAGCAGTGGTAAAAATAGCCGACAAGAACAGAAATAGATTTCTTTTTTCTTTAAGAATTACCGCCAGTCCAAAAATTGGAAATAGTTTAACAACCCCCCAAAAAAATATTAATAAATAGGCGCACAACCTAAAAATTAATGCTCGGCTATTCTTAATTATCATTAGTGCGACACCCAGCCAAGAATAGATAACAATATCTACGTTGCCACGTTCCACTAAAAGCATTACCGGTGGTGAGCATAAAATTAGGGCATAAACTACAGCTTCTTGATAATTTAATCGGCCAATGATGATTAAAGTTATAACATAAAAGATTAAAGCAAAGAAAACTCCCCAAAATATAGTATCACGCTGCTCTAACCCCAGCCAAGTTAATGAAGACCAACTACTAGGATAAGCTATTTGAGTGAAGCAGGAATTATTTGTTAGGGAAACTTCGCCTGTCAATCGATCACAATCAAAAGCCCCTAATACGGCTGCAAGATCGATAAAAGGGCTTTTAACCGCAGGAACCCCTAGTTTCCTCCAAAACTTGTGATAGGGAACAAAAAAATTAGCTAGATACAATAACCCAAAATATCCTAAAAGTGCAGCAACTACCAAAAATCTGCCATCAATTTTTGATTGCTTTTTGAGCATTTTCCTAATCTGGAGATGTATTGAATTTACTATGTCCACTTTGTGCCTCCTGCTATTCAAGGATTGACTATCTGTCCATGACCTGAGTTCAGTATAAGACGATCATTGCGCCGCTAAATGAAAGATTACATTCGGTTGCCATGAGGCGATTAAACGAGCCACTAACTCAGCTAAGGCGGGGGTGGTATTGGGGGCTAAACTGAGGCCTTTTACCTCTGCCCCCAGATGGAGTAACCAAAACGCCAGCCAAGACCCCTTAAAGCCAGTATGACCCGTGATAAAGACCTTTTTGCCAGGCTAAAATGCTTCCTCTACCATATTTTCCATCTAGCTTGTCCAGTGTCATAAAGGTGATTGAGCATTTCCATTTCTCGGTAAGTATCCATGCACTGCCAAAACCCTTCATGCTTATAGACGGCGAGTTCTCCCAAAGCAGCCAGGGTTCTTAGGGGCTGTGCTTCAAAAGTCGTCGCATCTCCCTCAATTAAATCCAAAACCTTGCGATTTAAGACAAAATACCCCCCATTAATCCATCCCTCAGTCGTTTGGGGCTTTTCTTGGAATTGACTGACTAGATTATCCTCAATCACTAACTCGCCAAAGCGAGAAGGAGGACGGACCGCCGTCAAGGTGGCTAATTTACCATGAGAGTAATGGAAATCCAACAGATCCCCAATATTCACATCACAAACCCCATCCCCGTAGGTGGCTAAAAAGATATCACTTCCACTTTGATCTATATAAGAGGTGAGACGTTTAAGACGGCCTCCCGTCATGGTTTCCTGTCCCGTATCAACTAACCAAATACGCCAGTCCTCCTCATCATGTCCACTATCGAGTTTGGTCACTTTTTTATTGCCTAACTCTAAGAGGACATCACTTTGATTCCAATCATAGTTAAAGAAATAGTCCCGGATTATTTCCCCTTTGTACCCTAGACAGAGCATAAAGTCAGTTAACCCATATTGGGCATAAGTTTTCATGATATGCCAAATAATCGGTCGATTTCCGATGGCAATCATCGGCTTAGGTCGAAATTCGGTTTCTTCCCGCAGTCGGGTTCCTTTGCCACCACACAAGATGGCGACGGGAATGTTAGACTTATAGTCCTTAACTGTTAAACTGACCGATTGTATTACCATTAGATTCTATAGTGAAGGGCTTTGAGAGTGACATCATCTTATCGAGGCAGTTTAACACGGGATTCCTGATTGTGTCCAAGATCTGTCTAAAAAAATTTTTGTTAAGCGAGTGTACCCAGTTTATTGCTAAACAGGCCCTTAAATCTTATAGCAGTTATCTTCATGGTGAGGTACGAAGTTTTCGTTTTGGGGAGTCGGCCAGTAATGCTAAATCAGGTTATACTTCATCTTTAACGCTATAATCCTGACCGAGTAGGACTAGAAATTCGTGCTACCATGCGAAGATAAATATTCGGGGATACGGTCACGAAGCTACCAGACAATTTTAGGATAAAAATACCGACACTTATGGGGAAATCAATCAATAAAGTCCGAGTAACGGCACTGATTTTAGGGATTCTAGCGATCGCCTTTGCCTTTTTCACGAGGATTGTCAGTATCTTTGAATACGTTACCTTCGATATCGGACCCGATCCCGATCAGATTACCATTGGTTCTATTTGGATGGATATGTGGAAGGGAAACTTTCCTCAATTGGGACCACCAGGGGGGGGTGGAAAATATGGATTCACAATTCCCCCCCTCTATTTTTATTTAGGGTTTCCTCTGACAATTTTCGGTACTGCTCCCGAATTTCAAGTCCTTACCAATGGACTATTTTCTTTCCTATCGATTCCCCTTTTAATCTACTTTGTTTATCAACTTTTAGAAAATGTAGAACAAGATAAACGTCTTCTCCTGTCCAGTTTGGCAGGATTTTGGTATAGCACGATTTATGCGGACTATTTTATTAATAATTTTTCCTGGGCCCCTAGCCCAATACCCTTTTTCCTGCTCGTTTTTGCTTTACTCTATCGGTTCCAGATGGAAACGAGTAAGCCGCTGCTCTATCAGGCTATAGCTTGGATATTCTTCGGGATTACCGTCGCTATATTGGTGAGTTTACACACCACCACGATGTTAATTATCCCAGTGACTTCTGTTATCGCCTCTCTATGGTTTGTTTATCAAAATCGCAAGAATACTCGTAAATGTCTTTTGCCTTTTCTATCGATTATCTCGGCAAATCTCGCCTTATTTATGTATTGGCACAGTGAGATCGTTCGGAATTTCGCTAATACGAGGGGAATCGTGAGAGCACTCACGGCGAAGGGGGCGAGCGGTGAACCATCGAGCAATCTGTTCACTCGTCTATTTAAAGCGATTTGGGAAACGGTTTATCTGGGTAATCAAGTATTTTTTTTGAATGACAATATATCGATTTTCAATGTTGTAGTTTCGGTGATTTTTTTCGGCATTTCTCTATACATAGTCATCAAAAAATATCGAGGCAATAAAACACTGATCGGCTTTTTGGCGATTACTTGGATAATTTTTCTCTATGCTTCCTCTAATTATCCTGATGAGCATTTTTATTCCCATCGTAAAATCTTACTCTGGTTTGCTCCTATCCTGTTGGCGATCGCTAGTCTGGCCTATCTAAACTTTACTAAGACTTTCCACAGGATCCTCGCTCTATTTCTAGCAATTATCATCGGCTATTCTATCGCAACTAATCTCTATTTCAATCAACGTTATCTTGCCAGTAAATACGGTTCCGAAAGGCTCCTATCCGTGGCCGATACAGTGGCAATTATCAATCAGATTCCGGTCGGTTCAACCCTTTGCGATCCAGCTAAGAAAGGCAAAAGAAAAGAGCGCGGTCAGTACGATTATATCGATACCTTTATGACCAAAAGAGAGCTAACGATAACCAATGCCTGCCCATCGGGTAGTTATTATATACAGCCGAAATTTAAAATGGCTATCCAAATGAACGATTTATTTCCAATTTTTACCCTCGCCAAAACCCCCCCTCTCGATCGCCGGATGACTTCCCTTCTGGAAACCCCAGAAGCCTATCTCTATAAAATCGAGTAGCAATACCTCAACCGCGATAGCGGAATTTGCTCGGGATATTCTTGAGAAAATTTTTGCAAAGGGTGACAAGTAGCGGGGCTGTCTAGGAAAGCCATATCAATAATACGGTTCTTCGGTTTGTCTTATGCAACGGACAGGGTTACAAGGAATGAAACTCTTATATAGAAAGACATTCGGGGATTTATGTCAATTGTTTTCGATCTAGAGCGAACTAATCAATTAAGTCTCTTGCCAGATAAGGATTTAGTCGATTTATGCCCCCCTATTGAACCATACCAAGTAACGAAGAACCGCATTTTGCAGCGTTTTTCATTGTTCCCCAATTCTAACAACAAAAAAGCACCCCCTTGCGGGAGTGCCTTTTCGTTCAGACTAGGAATTAACCATTGATAGCAGGAGCAATCAGAGCTACAGGAGCCTGTTCACCACTAGCCAAGTCTAAGGGGAAGTTGTGAGCATTGCGCTCGTGCATTACTTCCATACCGATACCAGCGCGGTTCAGCACATCGGCCCAAGTACCGATTACACGACCTTGAGAATCGAGAATCGACTGGTTGAAGTTGAAACCGTTGAGGTTAAACGCCATGGTGCTAACACCCATCGCCGTAAACCAGATACCGATTACCGGCCAAGCACCTAAGAAGAAGTGCAGAGAGCGGCTGTTGTTGAAAGAAGCGTATTGGAAGATTAAACGTCCGAAGTAACCGTGAGCGGCAACGATATTGTAGGTTTCTTCTTCTTGACCGAATTTGTAACCGTAGTTCTGAGATTCGATTTCAGTGGTTTCACGCACTAAGGAAGAAGTTACTAGAGAACCGTGCATCGCACTGAACAAGGAACCGCCGAACACACCGGCAACACCTAACATATGGAAGGGGTGCATCAGGATGTTATGTTCTGCTTGGAACACGAACATAAAGTTAAAGGTTCCAGAGATTCCTAAAGGCATACCATCAGAGAAGGAACCTTGTCCGATGGGATAGATTAAGAATACAGCAGTAGCGGCGGATACGGGTGCAGAGTAAGCTACACAGATCCAAGGACGCATTCCTAAACGGAAAGACAGTTCCCACTGACGACCGAGGTAGCAGAAGACACCTAGTAAGAAGTGGAAAATGACTAACTGGTAAGGACCACCGTTGTATAACCACTCATCTAAGGAAGCAGCTTCCCAGATGGGGTAGAAGTGGAGTCCAATCGCGTTGGAGGAGGGAACAACCGCACCGGAGATGATGTTGTTTCCGTAAAGTAGAGAACCGGCTACAGGCTCGCGGATACCGTCGATATCTACAGGAGGAGCGGCGATAAAGGCGATGATGAAGCAGGTGGTGGCGGTGAGCAGGGTGGGGATCATGATGACACCGAACCAACCGATGTATAAGCGGTTGTTGGTGCTGGTGATCCACTGACAGAACTGCTCCCACAGGGAAGCGCTCTCGCGCTGTTGTAGAGTGGTGGTCATTGGTTTATGATTCCTATTAAGTTATCGAGGTACGATTGATGATGTCTCTATCTTAGAGAGTTTGTAACGGTTTGTAAAGGGGTTTGAAACTATTGTTACTTATACCATTGATAAGCTGAGGTTATGAAATGGGTCGGGTGCGGTCGGGTCTTTTCTGATCTAAGATTGAAGACATGACTCGACAACCTCACGACCAATTTGCCAAACAATACCTAGAAGAATTGCTGTCTCCCCTGGGAAAGGTGGAAGTCAGCAAAGAGGTGGCGGATGAAACCCGTCAGGTGGATATTTTCTTCTCTCCTCACCCTAATATGCGGGGAAATGCTCAATCTTTGGGTCTTTTAGGGCAAATGGTGACAACAAGCACTTTGCTTGAGCCTTTTCGCAATGCTCCCAATCGAACGGAAATTCGCAACTGTATCTTAAAACTGTTTTCGATTTTCGCTGAACTTCAACGGAAAGGGAAACGGGAAAAAACTGAGTTAAACGAGGATGACTTACCTAGATTATGGATTTTGGCTACTTCTATTAGTTTCCAGACCCTAGAGAGTTTTGATGCTAAATTAGAACTAGAAAACTGGACAGAAGGGATTTACTTTTTATCTCCCTCTCACCGAACGGCAATTATAGCGATTAATCAGTTACCTATTACCCCAGACACTTTACTGTTAAGATTGTTGGGACGAGGGAAAACCCAAAGCCAAGCGGTGAGAGAGTTGCTTGAGTTGCCATCTGGCGATTCCTTCCGTCAAAATGTCATGGAATTATTGATCAGTTGGCGTGTGAGTGTTGAAATTAACAATCTTTTAGAATCAGAAGATAGGGAGGTATTTATGGCTTTATCTCAATCTTATTTAGAGTGGAAAGAGGCGACCAAACGAGAAGGACTTCAACAAGGACTTCAACAAGGACTTCAACAAGGACTTCAACAAGGACAACGACAAATTATTGAAAATTTAATGCAAGTGAGGTTTGGAGAATTGGATGAGTCTTTAATAAAAGTCATTGATGAGTTGCTCAAGTTATCACCGATGGAGTCTAGTCGTTTATTATTAGAGTCTTCACGGGAAGATTTAATCAGACGATTCCTCTCTGAATAAGTTAATTATATCTGGCTTGGTTCAAAAAACGACTGAATTGATAATAGGGGCAATATGGAAGAATTGTTAGAATTAAAGGATTTACTTTTAGTAGGAAATGTTCCCGATGCCTTGCTCCTGGTAGAGGAAATGACAGAAATGAGCAAAGATGATAAGCTCAATAAGATTTTTAGCTTTAGTATTATTGTCTTATTACATCTGATTAAACAGCAAGCAGAAAAACGCAGTACACGCTCATGGGAAACCTCTATTTCTAATTCTGTTAGACAGATTCAACGCATTAATAAACGACGTAAAACTGGAGGAAATTATCTAACAATAGAAGAATTAAAAGAAACCTTAGATGATGCTTATTCTTCCGCTTTAAGACAAGGGGCATTAGAAGCTTTTGAGGGTATATATCAACCCGAAGAAATTGAGGCTATAATCGATAAAAATAAAATTATTAATCAAGCAATGAGGTTGATTTTAGGATAGGAGAACTGAACAGAATAATCAGATAGCTAATTAAACCAGTTCAAAATTTTGTTCCAAATAGATGATACGGATGTTGTAAGTTTCTTCCAAATATTATCAAATTTATCCCAAATGTTTTCATCTGGGATAGGTACTGGTGCTTCTTTTGGAGGTTCTTGAGTGAGTTTATCCCAATCTGTTGGAGGTGGTGTTTTACCCGTGTCAAATTTATCCCAAGCACTTGATGAATTGGGTTCAAGTTTTTTCCAGGGATCTGAAGATGTTGTATTTTTTGGACTGGTTTGAGATGGCTTTTGAACTCCGTTAGGGGAGAAAGTCCATCCTTGACTTGAGGGAGGAGGGTATGGGGATGGAGTAGAATTATTAGATGTAAAACCCCAATTACCCGCATTTCTCACAAAAAGTACGATCACCAACCCCCGAAGCCTTACAAAATCTGGGTTTTGACTGGGTGATCGCCTTGTAGCAAAAACGACAGTGTGTTGTTAGGATTCAACTTAAGCTCATCATCAATTAGACCTTGAAAAAAGAACAAATTTAAAATGCGTATTTTTAGGTTAATTAGTTGATAAAGTCTCAATTTTAAGTAGAGAATGAAGTCAAAAGCTTGCTATAATTTAATCATTAAAACTATTTAAAGTATGTCAAGTTTATGACTCCTAGTTCAGACCAGTCTCGACTCAATCAATTAAATTTTGGAAACCTCAATGGAAGACAAGTAATCGCTAATTTTGAGGGAGGAAAAATCACCTCAGATGCAGGAATTATTTTGATGGCAGAGTTAGACCAAAAGCTAAAAATAACGGCTCGGTTTGCCGAATGTTTTCGAGATTATCGAAATTCATCCTATCTAGATTATTCAGTTCATGAACTACTCGCACAAAGAGTTTATGGGATAGTTTTGGGATATGAGGATGTCAATGATCATGATAAATTACGTCATGCTCCAGCTTTAGCAATAGCATTGAAAAAACTAAATTTTATTGACTCAGCCCAAGCAAATTTAGCGGGAAAAAGTACAATTAATCGACTAGAATATTGTCTGGAAACAGTCATCAATCAAGAGAACAGTCGTTACCATAAAATCGAGCCTAACCCCAAAGAAATTGAAAAAGCTTTTGTGGACATCTTTCTAGAATCCTACAAAAAGCCACCGAAACCAATTATTTTAGACATGGATGTCACCGATGACCAAGTGCATGGAAATCAAGAGGGAGCGTTTTTCAATACTTATTATAAAGGAGTGTGTTATGCTCCTTTGTATATTTTCTGTGAGCATCATTTATTAGTAGCTAAACTCCGGTCTTCTCATGTAGATACTGCTGGGGGAGCATTAGAAGAATTGCAGCGAATAATCAGTATAATTCGAGAAAAATGGTCAGATACGCAGATATTAGTACGAGGAGATAGTGCCTATTCCCGTGAAGATATCATGAAATTTTGCGAAAGTCAAGCAGGAGTTGATTATGTTTTAGCAATGGCAACGAATAGTCAATTAAAATTACGAGCGACCGATGTAATTGAGAAAGCTAAGGCAGATTACGAGCAAAGACTTCAGCCAGTTACTGAATTAATGGAGACGTTATTTTCTCCCGATGAAGAGTTAGGAGAATTGGCGAAATTGGTACCAGAATCGACTTGGTATCGTTCCCTATGTTATCAAACCCAAAAATCCTGGAGCCGTTCAAGAAGAGTGGTGACAAAAGTTTGTCCTGGTAGTGAGGGCGTAAAAATTCGCCACGTTGTGACTTCTTTACCTGCATCAAAGATTCCCCCATCTAAACTTTACACTGAAAAATATTGCCCCAGAGGTGAGAGGTCAAATCGAATTAAAGAGCAACAATTAGACTTATTTGCTGACCGGAATTCGACACAGACATTTGAGAGTAATCAATTAAGACTTTGGTTGTCATCAATGGCTTATGTTTTAATGCAAGCTTTTCGTCAAAATTGTTTGGCTAAAACTTCTTTTGCCAAAGCGACAGTGGGAACAATTCGCCTTAATTTCCTTAAATTAGGAGCTAGAATTACTGTTAGTGTCAGAAGAATTTTAATCGCAATTGCCAGTTCTTGTCCCTATCAAGATATTTTAGCGATAGCTTACTCTAGAATTCAAGCGATAGCGGGAACTGGATAAGTTGAAGAGTTTTCAAAGATCATTAAATAGTCTTAAAAATGGCTGCTTATAAATTCAGCTAACTTTGTCGTGAACATTTTCCCTAATTGACGGAATTTTTCCAGTAATTCAGGAATTTTTTGATTAGTTTAGTCAGATTATTCCTTGATAACTAAGCGGGTTTCTCTTATTTTTGAAAAACACCAACTTTTAACCTCCAAATTAGGTTCTTAATTCAGTTTGTGAGAAATGCGGGTTAACCCTAAGTAAGTGGTTTCAATTAAATTGAAGATAGATTTTGTCCTTGATCCCCCCTGCCCCCCTTGATAAGGGGGGTTTTGATCCCCCCTGCCCCCCTTGATAAGGGGGGTTTTGATCCCCCCTGCCCCCCTTGATAAGCTATCCATTAGTCACATCTTTCTTAACATAAAATTTGACAAAAAGAGAAAAGTGTGCCAGATGGCTCAAGGGGGTTCTATAGGGGGACTAATTTGATGAGATAGTTTCCAAGTCTGGCTGATATCATGTAACCTTCGCAGTCCCAACCAAATAGTTTTAACACCAGGTTCACCGTCACCTTTTCTACCTAAAAACCCCCCAAGAGAAGCAATCATTCTGACCGCTTCTCGAAAGGAGGGCGGCTTTTCAGGTGGCGGACTCTTTTTATGAATAGTGGCACACAAAGATTGCCATTCATGTTCTTCCAAAAAACTTTCACAACTCTCCTCTCCGTGTAAGCGTGCTTGATAGGTTAACCAAAGTAATCTCCAAGCTACAATTGAATAGGTAGCTAAGGCCATCTCAATTCTCCTACCCGTTTCTAATTGCAGTTTTTCTAATCCACAACCACTTTTTAAAACAAAATGATAGCGTTCTATTAACCAGCGATAACTATACCAGCGCACACAGGTTATCGCTGATTCAAAGCTACTAATGTCTAGGCTAGTTAAGAGCAGCCAACTGATAGGATTAACTCCGCTATGCGGATTTTCTTCTTCAGCTAAAATTACCTGTAATTTGACCGGTTGACGAGGGGTCGCCTTGGAGTGATGGCTAGGTACTTGTATTTCAAAACTGGCAAATCTAACTGTTAGTTTAGCTAGTCTAGCCTCGTGATTAGGATTGCGTTTTACTTGCACATCTAAGGTCCCACAGGCTTTTATTTCTCTGATGGATTGATGTAAATATTTAGGCTCTGAATGCCCTGACCTTTGCTTGTCTTCGAGATAGTTAACTTTTCGGTTATGAGTTCCTCGAATTAATAAATGAGAGTTAGGACTTCTTGATTGGGCAAATAAATCAAATATGTCTGCCTCACAATCTCCGATTGTTACTACTTGAATATCTTCGGGTATCTGTTGTTGTGTTTCTGACAAAGAATCTAACCATCTTTGACTTTCTTTTTCTTGGGTTTCTCTTTTTTTGCGTTGCTTGGCAATCCCTAAATTCTTTTCTTCTCTTGCCCAGACATATTGATTAATCAGTCCTAAAGGTATTCCGACTGGGGACACTCCTAAGGTGGTATGAACTTTGAGACCAAAGGATTTTTTATAATCTAGATAACCCATGCCTTTTTTGGCTTTTTGCGTCGTAAAGTCTAAACTTGTTGTGTCTTGCACTGCCAAAACTATTGGATGTTCTTTGATTCTTTCTACTGTACTTTTGGCCTGGGCGGCAATTATATCTGAGGGGTGAAAATAGGGGGAATTCCAAAAGTCGTAGGTGGCACTCGCTGCGGCTAGATTTCCTGAAGCTTGTGGCACACTTGTACTAGGTTGACTGGCCAAGTTTTCCACGATACTGATTAACCTTTTCTTTCTTCTGGTGTCCCCTAGGTCTGCATACTGTAATTCTTGGGCTGCCCATTTCTCCATTTTTTTGCTTACCTCCACCTTAATTCCTTCTTTCAAAACTATACCTATCAATCGTTTCCCCTTTTTTTAAGTTTCTTCTCTTTTTGTTAAGAAAGATCCGACTAATGGATAGCTTGATAAGGGGGGTGCCGATAGGCGGGGGGATCCTCCTTGATCATGGGGGTGTCTGACAATTTTTAATACCCACCTACTTAGAATTTCGTCTTTGCTTCCTTAATAGTATAACTTTACTACAAAAAATCGGAGCAACCATTTAGGAACGGTGATGATTATTAGAGCTAAAATCAGCAACTTCGGAAAAGCGAAATATGGACAGTCCAGAATCTAGGCAGCCGACCTGTAATAAGGCGAAGGCAGACTCGGATAAACTCGCCGGATGTGGCGGAAGACTTCTTCCGTTTTTTCTTCCACTTCTTCTTCCGTGTAGAGATCGACGGGTAAACCAGTATCATCGCTGTATAAAAAGTTGTGAATAGTAGTTTTAACCTCCGCCCGACTGGATTCTTTATCTAGCCAACGATCGATCTTTAGTTTCTCTTGTTTTAGGGTTTTCAAAAGCTGCGTGGCGATCTGTTTAATTTTTTCAATGTCTTGCGGTGATAAGTAGTCATGCAAAATTAATTACCCAAATAAAAAATTAAGAAGTATAATACATAAAAAAACGAAGCAGCAGGAAAATACAATGAGATTGATTAGAGACCTAAACCCCGAGAGCCAGAAAATGCTAGAGAGAATTTATCGAGCTAGTAAACATCATCAAGTAAGAGAGCGAGCGAAATGTATACTCTTAAGTTTTCAGGGAACCACGATAGAAGAATTGAGCGGAATATTTGGAGTTACGAGAAAGACCATCTATAATTGGTTGACGGCCTGGGAAGATAGAAAACTAATTGGTTTTTATAATCGTCGAGGAAGAGGGAGAAAACCTAAATTGACAGAAGCCCAAGGTCAACAAGTTATTGACTGGGTAAAAGAAGAACCGAAAAGCTTAAAAAAAATCCAGATAAAAATTGTAGAAGAAGGGAAATTAACCGTAAGCAAAGACACGATAAAAAGACTCATAAAAAAAATCAACATGAGGTGGAAAAGGGTGAGAAGAGGGGTCGCCAAAACCCCTGATGAGTGGGAGCTTGAGGTCAAACTACCTATTTTAGAAGAACTAAAAAAACAGGAAAAAAGAGGAGAGATTGAGATAGGATATTTGGATGAAATGGGAGGGGATTCAAAGCCTTGTATTCCTGAGGCTTGGCAAGAAGAAAAAACCACGATAAAGTTACCACCAATTGAAGGTAAAAGACTAAATATTTTAGGAATAATGAAACGAGATAATCAATTATTTTATGAGACACAGGTCGGAACGTTTACTAGCGAGATAGTTATTAATTTTCTGGATAAATATTGCCAAAATATACAGAAAAAAACTGTCATAATAATTGACCAAGCTTCCATTCATACCAGCGAGGCATTTATGGAGAAACTTGAGGAATGGGAAAAGAAAAACTTGAAAATATTTTGGTTGCCCACTTATTCACCTCATTTAAATTTAATTGAAATATTATGGAGATTTTTAAAATATGAATGGATTGAATTTAGCGCCTATAAAGACCGAAAGAGCCTCCTCGCTTACGTTAAAAAAGTGCTGGACAATTTTGGAGGCGAGTATGTAATTAATTTTGCCTAGGTACTTAGATTCTCTTTGGTTAAAAGGTCGAACAGGGCGAGGGATTCCTCGTCTAATCCCTCGCTAACCGCCCGTTGGGACTCTTGATCGAGTTCCTGAATAAATTCTAATAATGGGACTTAAACAAATTTCAAGCCCAAACAAAGCCTAAACTGGCTTTGTAAGCGGCAAAGACATCCCGATTCTCGGTCAGCCACTCAAAGAAACGGAAAGACATCGCTGTCCGAAAAGCTTCCAAGGCTTCCACAAAAGTGTTTAAAGGTCGATTCGCCCACTGCCTTTGCAATCCCCCAGTTAACTGATGCCACAGGATAAATGTATAGTGGGACTTAAACAAATTTCAAGCCCAAACAAAGCCTAAACTGGCTTTGTAAGCGGCAAACACATCCCGATTCTCGGTCAGCCACTCAAAGAAACGGAAAGACATCGCTGTCCGAAAAGCTTCCAAGGCTTCCACAAAAGTGTTTAAAGGTCGATTCGCCCACTGCCTTTGCAATCCCCCAGTTAACTTATGCCACAGGATAAATGTATAGGCACAAAACACCAGGATAAAATGACGAAGTAAGCTTCGTTTATCCCTGACTTGGTATTCCCTTAACCCTAACCATCCTTTGGCTTCTCGGTAGAATACTTCCACCCAATTTCTTTCGGTGTAAGTCTTGACTATCCACGACGCTGTTACTGTATCTGCCTCAACTACATTGGTGATGAAATAGTCCACCTCTGTGGCTTTTTCCATTGAACTTGCATTCATGACGATCGCCAAGTTCCTTTCTCCTTCTAGTTGAGATATTTTCGCTCTGAATACCGCTACCCAAACCGTTTTTTCTTTATCTAGATTTAGGGTGATTTTCTCCCAATCCTTTTCTGATAGGCTTTTTGCTAGTTGCTCAAGCTGGATTGTTTCTTCCACACCCCCTTCTTTTTCAATAATTACTTTTCGATTTTTTGCCAATCCTCCTAAGTATTTTAGCTTTCTTTCTTCCAGGGCTTTGAGAAAATTTGTGTTGTTGCCATAACCAGCATCTATTAAGACGATTTTCGGTCGATAGCCTCTGGTTAAGCTCCGGTCAATTAAATCTATCGCTATCTCCGGTTTCTTCTTAAATTCTTTGTCTTCTTTCCCCTCGGCTAAGGAACTAGCCGGTTGATAAATTTCAATGTCTAGGGGTACACTTTTTTTGCCGTCGTAGAGATGGGTAGTGACGGCGACTATTCCGTTGTCTGTCTTGCCAATTTCTCCTAGGTACTGCCTGCCAACTCCGGCGGTCAGATTGCCACTTTTTCGATGTCCTGAGTCATCGACAATCAGGGAAAATCCTCGGGGGATTTGCGTCTGGCGGCATTGGTTCATCACTTGCAACCGACATTCATTCACCTGACGGTCTGACCAAGGAGATTCGGTCAAAAAGTGATGTAATCGGTTATAAACTACTCCGACGGCATTATTGGCCATTTGAGTGAGGTTTTTCCTCTCACTTTCCCCTAATAATCCTCCTAAATAGGGCTGGCTGAATAAATCTAAAAACCTTGTTGGATAAGACTTTTGGACTTTTTTCCCCTCAAAAAGTACCAGATATGGGAGTGATCAGGGGTAAATTCAGGGACTTTTTCCCTGAAAATTAGGTAATTGACCCCCTCAAAATCGGTAAAACCCCACACCCCACACCCCACACCCTACACCCTGCCCCTAGGAAAAACTTTTTCAGCAGACCCTAAATATTGTCTGAAGCCGTTTTTTTGCGCTTCGTTTTTGAAGCAATTGTCAAACCGCCGACACCATCGGTCAAAGCATGGGGGCATTGCGGCTGGGGTTGTCTCTTTCATCGCTGATCTTTCAACGTAAAGTGCTTACTCTTTAACGATTATACTCGATTTGATCTTTATTTGGCGTTTAAGTCCCAATAAGGCCTCGAAGGTCTGTTCGATCGCCACCCGATCCTTCTCGAAATTATAATCAGCGATGATCTGCTCGTAATGCTCTTGAAAGTTCGTCCGTTGCAGATTCTGCTCGAGCATTGTTCGGAGACGGTTTTCGATGGCGTTTTTGAGAGTTTGGACGGTGGTATTCTTACGATCGCTATTGGCGAATTCCTGTTTCAGACGCTCGAAGTTGATTTTACTGATGTCGTACAGTGGGGTATCATCGGCCCTCGCTTCGGTGGTTACATCGATCGCCCCGTCGATTACCGATCGCATTTCCAAGAGAATTTCCGCGATGTCTATTTTCTCCCGATCACCTTGAATGCATTTATAGATCAGTTTAATCGTGTCGTGAGCCGGACGGTAGTGATTAACCGATGGCTGATTAAGACAGGCCTTAAAAAGATGGAAGACCTCTTGAGAGAGGAGTCCAAAATTTTGTCGGGCCTGATCACTTCGATTGATCGCTTCCTTCGCGTCGTTAATAGCTTTATTGAAGGCAAAACTAGGTATTTTATATTCGAGGAGCGCGTCTAGGGATGCGTTACTTTCCCCCAAAAATTCTTTAACTGCCTCGATCGGGCCAATTCATCCAGTAAATTTTCTGGTGGTGATTCTGTAGTAGTGATGGCGGCTTAATCCTTTGCCAGGTGTGCATTGTAGTCATGGATAAAATACCAAACAGCCCCAACGTGATTCTCCATTTTTTTAGAGAAAGATAGACTCTCTCTCACCAACCGAGAAATCCTTTGTCGAAAGGTATTATTTAATCTTTCAATAGGATTAGTTTGACCAGTTTCTTTCCCGACTGGTCGATGACGTTTACTGGGAATTACTGTCTTATATGACTCCCAAAAGTCTGTGTAAGCAACTGCACATTGTCGGTAAACACCTGGTAAACTAGCCCAAAGTTTTTTGGCTGATTGACGACTCCTATCTCCGCGCATAGCAACCAATAATTTCCCTTGCATTTTTATCAATTAACCGCCAAATATAGACCTTTATCGTCTTAGAAAAAACAAAAGACCACATTTCATCACATTCTCTAACCAATTTACCTTTTGGTTTGTCCGAAACCTTTATTTGACGGGGGACAGCCGCCAGTTTATTGTTGACATAATTTTGTAACCATGACCAACTTACCCCTGTTACTCTAGCAATTCCTCGTCAGGAAATTCGTTCGAGCAAGAGTTTATCAATTAATTGTTTGGTTTCGTCAGAGACGGTTTTATTAGTGGGATTGATCACCAACTGACGACCACATTCTTTACCTTGACGTTTGGGTTTTCCATTATGAATAGAACCATTCTTGATCGTATGGTGAGAACCACAATTAGGACAGGGGAACGGAGGTGAAGGGGGTACTTTGTTCGGTGCTAGACTGATATTTCAGTAAGCCAGACAGGAGCCAGAAAAAGATATTTATCAGAAAAGTCATGATCAAGCTAGAGGTTTAAAGACTGATTCGAGCCAATTATTTTTATTAATAAATATTTTACACAATTCATACCAGGTAAGCAAGAGAGCTACGCCACTACTACCGAATCATTACCAATTTTCTTGCGGTTTCGTGGGGTCGAGACTAAGATGGTCTTCGCCACGTCCCTGATCGGAAATTTGGGCGAGATCGGCGAGAGCTTGACGGAGATTTTTGAGGATTCCGCAGTAATCCACGATTAAACCGTTGGTTTTGCCCTCGTTAACCCGGTTAGCACGAGCGATCACTTGCATGAGCGTATGAGCTTTCAGGGGTTTATCGAGGTAGAGGGTGGAGAGGGAGGGAACATCGAAACCGGTCAACCACATGGCGCAGACGATGGCGATCCGAAAGGGGTGATCGGCTTGTTTAAAGGCATTTTCTGGGCTGATCCTTTTACCGTCCGCCAGTTGAAAGCCGTTTTTGATCACACTGCGATGGCTGGTAATATCTAACCCGTGTTTCTGGAATTTGTCGATCTCTCCCTGTTCCTCGCTGACGATCACGGCCGTTAGCGTTGCTTCCATCCATTGAATCTGACGCTGACGATAGTTTTCCTCTTGGTCATCGGTAATTTTTTTGAGGTCTTTTTTCAGTTGTTGGATTTTTTCGCTCCAGTAACCCCGCATTTCTCACAAAAAGTACGATCACCAACCCCCGAAGCCTTACAAAATCTGGGTTTTGACTGGGTGATCGCCTTGTAGCAAAAACGACAGTGTGTTGTTAGGATTCAACTTAAGCTCATCATCAATTAGACCTTGAAAAAAGAACAAATTTAAAATGCGTATTTTTAGGTTAATTAGTTGATAAAGTCTCAATTTTAAGTAGAGAATGAAGTCAAAAGCTTGCTATAATTTAATCATTAAAACTATTTAAAGTATGTCAAGTTTATGACTCCTAGTTCAGACCAGTCTCGACTCAATCAATTAAATTTTGGAAACCTCAATGGAAGACAAGTAATCGCTAATTTTGAGGGAGGAAAAATCACCTCAGATGCAGGAATTATTTTGATGGCAGAGTTAGACCAAAAGCTAAAAATAACGGCTCGGTTTGCCGAATGTTTTCGAGATTATCGAAATTCATCATATCTAGATTATTCAGTTCATGAACTACTCGCACAAAGAGTTTATGGGATATTTTTGGGATATGAGGATGTCAATGATCATGATAAATTACGTCATGCTCCAGCTTTAGCAATAGCATTGAAAAAACTAAATTTTATTGACTCAGCCCAAGCAAATTTAGCGGGAAAAAGTACAATTAATCGACTAGAATATTGTCCGGAAACAGTCATCAATCAAGAGAACAGTCGTTACCATAAAATCGAGCCTAACCCCAAAGAAATTGAAAAAGCTTTTGTGGACATCTTTCTAGAATCCTACAAAAAGCCACCGAAACCAATTATTTTAGACATGGATGTCACCGATGACCAAGTGCATGGAAATCAAGAGGGAGCGTTTTTCAATACTTATTATAAAGGAGTGTGTTATGCTCCTTTGTATATTTTCTGTGAGCATCATTTATTAGTAGCTAAACTCCGGTCTTCTCATGTAGATACTGCTGGGGGAGCATTAGAAGAATTGCAGCGAATAATCGGTATAATTCGAGAAAAATGGTCAGATACGCAGATATTAGTACGAGGAGATAGTGCCTATTCCCGTGAAGATATCATGAAATTTTGCGAAAGTCAAGCAGGAGTTGATTATGTTTTAGCAATGGCAACGAATAGTCAATTAAAATTACGAGCGACCGATGTAATTGAGAAAGCTAAGGCAGATTACGAGCAAAGACTTCAGCCAGTTACTGAATTAATGGAGACGTTATTTTCTCCCGATGAAGAGTTAGGAGAATTGGCGAAATTGGTACCAGAATCGACTTGGTATCGTTCCCTATGTTATCAAACCCAAAAATCCTGGAGCCGTTCAAGAAGAGTGGTGACAAAAGTTTGTCCTGGTAGTGAGGGCGTAAAAATTCGCCACGTTGTGACTTCTTTACCTGCATCAAAGATTCCCCCATCTAAACTTTACACTGAAAAATATTGCCCCAGAGGTGAGAGGTCAAATCGAATTAAAGAGCAACAATTAGACTTATTTGCTGACCGGAATTCGACACAGACATTTGAGAGTAATCAATTAAGACTTTGGTTGTCATCAATGGCTTATGTTTTAACCCACATTCCGCACCCTCAACTGTCACATAAGCTGTCCCCCTCCAGAGACTTGAGTAAAAATACCTAGCTGGTGAAGGTTTTCTCGGTGGCCGCTAGGGGGGTCTTGAGACCCCTAATTATGAAAAAATAGGAATTGTTGGAAAACTGAGGCGAGTGGACTGTTCGACCATGAATCAATCAACAGAAATTGAAGTCAAAAATCTAGACCATCTGGGATTAGTAGCCGGAATTATCGATGAAATAGGAATCGTTGAAATTATCAACGAACAAGTCTCAATTGAGCGAGGAGAAATTGTCACAGCTGGGCAAGTCGTGAAAGCAATTATCCTGAATGGATTGGGATTTGTCTCCCGAGCCTTGTATTTATTTCCTCAATTTTTTGAAGATAAAGCAACCGAACATCTGCTGGGAGAGGGCATCGAACCAAAACACCTGAATGATGATAAAATTGGTCGAGTAATGGACAAACTTTATCAACTTAATGTTTCGGTCATTTTCCTACTGATTAGTTTAGCGGCCGTGAAAAAATTTGGTGTAGCAACCGAGAACTCCCATTTAGATTCGACTTCTCTATCAGTAGAAGGAGAATATAACAAGGAATACCCAACAGTAGAAATCCTGAAATCAGGAGCAGTGGGAGAAGAAATTGAAACCAGACAACAGCCAATAAAAATTACCTACGGATACTCCCGCGACCGAAGACCTGACTTAAAACAATTTATGATTGACTTAATCGTAAGTGGGGATGGAGATGTACCTTTATTCCTGAAAGTAGGGGACGGAAATGAAGCGGACAAAGCGGTTTTTGGTCAAATCGCCCGAGAATTTAAAAAACAAGTTGACTTTGACAGTTTAATAGTCGGCGATAGCGCCCTCTATAGCAAAGAGAATTTAAAACTAATGAAAGAAATGCGTTGGTTGTCTCGAGTACCATTAAGCATTAAAGAGGCTCAAGAGTTGGTTGATAGCATCTCAGAAAAAGAGTTAACCGATTCAGAAATACCGGGTTATTCCTGGCGGGAAACCATCTCTAACTATGGGGGGATAGAACAAAGATGGTTGCTAGTTGAAAGTCAAGCTAGACAAGAATCAGACTTGAAAAAATTAGAGAAAAAAATCGAGCAGGAAAAGAATTCTGCCCAAGAAAAAATCCGGCAACTATCCCGAAGAGAATTTGAGAATAGAGCGGTGGCGTTGGCGATAGCCAAAGGATTATCTGACTCCTTAAAATCTCATCAGTTAACGGAGATTAAAGTCAATCTCATTCCGCCTGAGTCCCAGGGGTCAAAACTCAAATCAAAAGACGATTTACCCTCTCAAAGCTATCAAGTTCAAGCCGAATTAGAGTTGAATTTGACCGCCATTGAGAGGCTAAAGAAACGAGCAGGACGATTCGTTTTAGCAACTAACGATTTGGAGAAACAACGATTAAGCAGTGAGGATATACTCAAAAAATATAAAGGGCAACAAGCTCCGGAAAGAGGATTTTCTTTTCTCAAAGACCCCTGCTTTTTTGCCCACAGTGTCTTTCTCAAATCTCCCCATAGAATCGAGGTCATGGCCATGCTCATGGGCTTGTGCCTGCTGGTTTATACTATTGGTCAAAGACAACTTCGTTTAAGTTTAAAACAGCAGGAGACGGGACTGAAAAATCCGTTGGGTAAGTTAACTGACCGACCGACGTTACGCTGGATATTTCAGTGCTTTCAAGGGATTCATCTCGTCCGTATTCAAGACAATCAAAAGATTAGCAACTTAACGGATGAGAGGCGCAACATTTTGAGATTTTTTCCCAAACCTTGCCAGGAATATTATCTCTTATCTTGACCAGATGGATTGACTTCAAGGGGTGACAAAACAAAGCGAGCAACTGGAACATCTCCCCCTAGATGTTAAGTCTGATTGCCTAGTCATTCTCAACAAGCACTGTTTATTGAGAATGACCGGGGGAACTCTGAAATTTTCGGCTTAGTTGCCGGCAGCTTGCCGCCAACTCACTCCTCTAGATAAGTATTTTGACTCGCGCCCCTTCCTCTTTTGAGACGTTGTGACACTTAGGGTGCGGAATGTGGGTTTTAATGCAAGCTTTTCGTCAAAATTGTTTGGCTAAAACTTCTTTTGCCAAAGCGACAGTGGGAACAATTCGCCTTAATTTCCTTAAATTAGGAGCTAGAATTACTGTTAGTGTCAGAAGAATTTTAATCGCAATTGCCAGTTCTTGTCCCTATCAAGATATTTTAGCGATAGCTTACTCTAGAATTCAAGCGATAGCGGGAACTGGATAAGTTGAAGAGTTTTCAAAGATCATTAAATAGTCTTAAAAATGGCTGCTTATAAATTCAGCTAACTTTGTCGTGAACATTTTCCCTAATTGACGGAATTTTTCCAGTAATTCAGGAATTTTTTGATTAGTTTATAGCAATTCTCTGACTTATGAGGTACAGTAGCAACAGTGAGTAAACCAATTGCGAATATCTTTTTGAGTAACTTCTAACATAGCCAATTCAATCCCTTCTATTAAGTCTTTGTAAGTTCTCGCCTTCAGTTTTCTTAACGTCGCTTTCACTTTTGACCAAAAGTTTTCAATAGGAGAGAATTCGGGAGAATAAGGAGGTAAATAGATGAGTCTAGCTTTTTCTTGTTCGATTATTTCTCTGACCATTTCTCCGAGATGAATCTTGGCGTTATCCATGATCAGACAGTCTCCTTCTTTAATTTTTGGCAGCACTTCCTTTAGAATAAATCCTTCAAATGTTACCGCATCCACTGCACCGTATATGTTGACTGATGCGACAACTTTTTCTCAGCTTATAGCACTAATTATTGAAATATTTCTCCCTCTTTTTTGTGGTTTTCTTCCCCGAGCTCTTCGGCCAATTAAGGCTCTAGCATAGAGTCTCAAAAGGGCTAAATTTACCCCCGATTCATCGATGAAAATTAGTTTTGATGCCTCAATTTCCCGAACTTCTGACCAGTATTCCACTCTTTTTTGCTGTACCCTGTCACTTTCTTTTTCCGCCGCGTGTAGTGTTTTTTTTTGAAACTGTAATTGAGTTTTTGCGTAAGCCGCCCCAGGGTGGCTCTACTGACTTTCACCTGTGTCTTTTCATACAGTAAGTCCGATAATTCTTCGAGAGTTGCATCATTGTTA
Organism: Microcystis aeruginosa NIES-843; assembly: GCF_000010625.1. Lineage (NCBI taxonomy): Bacteria > Bacillati > Cyanobacteriota > Cyanophyceae > Chroococcales > Microcystaceae > Microcystis > Microcystis aeruginosa. The sequence goes on along the minus strand of NC_010296.1, from coordinate 910,020 downwards.
GCTTCGATGATTTCTATTAAAATTATCAGTTGTTCACTATTTAACTTGGTTGGCGGACTTCCCCCTTGCGGACGAGGACGGATATCTCCTGTTTCTTTATGTTGCTTCAATAACTTCTGAATAAAGCTTTTAGCCACGTCAAATCTCTGGGCTAGTCCTCGAATGGAAATTTTTTCTTTCTTCCAGACATCGATAATTTTTTGGCGAAAATCTACGGAATAGGGTCTCATAGGAAGCTGGTAAGTTCTATTATTTGTCTATTTACTTTCTATTGTACCTCATAGCTCCAAGAATTGCTATATTCAGATTATTCCTTGATAACTAAGCGGGTTTCTCTTATTTTTGAAAAACACCAACTTTTAACCTCCAAATTAGGTTCTTAATTCAGTTTGTGAGAAATGCGGGATTAACTACAGGAACAGGTGAAGTAACGATTGGAATAGGGTTAGTAGGAGGCACAAAACTCCATTTAGCTCCTGTGTAATTGTTGACTAAATTTTCAAGAGGTTGTAGGTTTTCAATATTTGATTGTTGACAAAATTTCTCTAATTCTTGGGTAAAATACACAATCTCAGGAGAAAGATTTTTAAGTTCTTTAAAAATCTTGGATGAATTAGGTTTAATTAGGTCTTTTTCGGAAAATAGTAGTCTTTCCTCTGGTTGTATTTGTTGCCAATAGTTGGGATTTTCTGATAGAACAAGCAATGATAAATAAATTACCATTTCTGAGAAATAGTCAGCTTTTGGACTTAATTTAGATAACTTATTTCTGTTAGGATGTTGATAACCAGGGAGTCCTTTAATATTGTCGGTTTCGTTGCTTAATTGAGGAACATATAAACTATCATAGTCAATTAAACATAGATCACCATTTTGGCTCTTCGTTACCCTTTATGCTAAATCAACAGACAAGATGCCAAGACAACATACTTCTAACCCAAAAATTCCGAAAGTTTCTCAAGCCATAGCCTCTCCGTTTTATTAGTTTAAGTTTATTGTTGATTCCCTCGACCACCCCATTCGTTGTCCTTCGCTCAAAATAACTAATGATTTCTCCAAACCAGTTTCGGATTGTTTGACAACTCTTGGTAAAAACACTGGAGGATTTTGCCAACCATTCCGAGATGGATAGCATTCCCTCTGTCGGATTCTCTGAGGTTTCATAAATCTTTCTGAATTCTTCCTTTAATTCCTGCATCTTTTTCAAATTTGGGAATTTTTCTTTGATAGCTTCTAGTTTAATTTTTTGGGGTTCCGTTAAATCTTCTTCATTTTTTAACAGGCTATATTTACTTCGCTTTAAAACTTCTAGCTTTGCTTCTTTTTCTGCTTTCTGTTTTTTATTTTTCTGCGCTTCTACGGCTCTTTTTTCCGCTCTTCTCTGTTCGTCTAACTCTTGATTAATTTGTTTCATGACATGGAATCTATCGGCGACTACCTCGGCCGATGGCATCAATTCTTTCACCAAATTTTTATAGGGCAACCAAAGGTCTATGCTCACTTCTTCAATTTGCTCTAACACCTCTTTTCCCCAGCCTGTAAGCGTTTCTCTCAACTCTTCTTGTGTTCGCTTCTCTAGAATAGCTATTAGTTTTCCCGTATCTAAATTTACTAAAACCGCACAGTAATTTTTTTGTCCTTTGACTAGAGCGATTTCATCAATTCCTAGTCTTTTTAATTTCGATAAATCTGGCTCTGTAATTTCTTCGGCGATGTCCTCTACCATTCTTTGAATCTCTTCTTCCGTTACGTTATTTCTTCGGCTAACATTTAAAATATCTCCTTCTTTTAATTGTTCGAGTATATTCTCGGCTAGTCTTTTCGTATAGGTTCGTTTCTTGGCGACAAAATCTAACTCTTCGCTAAAGGGTTTTCGACAATTATCGCACTTAAATTGACGACGATTAACCTGTAGGTACACTGGTTGTCCTGAGATTGGTAAATCTTTGACTAAATGTCGATGATTTTGGTGGAGTTTATCGCTTTCTAAGCCACAACGAGGACAGGTTGCTTTTTTATTTTTCGATTCGACTGGTCAAACTATACCGATATTTTCTAGGTGTCGATAGCCTTGAATACAGGTTCCTTCTAGGTTCAAAAATTTGTCAAGTATCATAAGTAAAATACTCTGGTTTTTGGCTATTATATCAAATCTTAACTCGATTGTCTATCTTTTGGTATTAACCTGTTGATGCCTTAAGTCCTTCCCTATATGGATTTCAGCTACTTTTGAGCGTAGGCGCTCTCATCGAATTTTATTTTAAGTTAATTATTTGCATAACAATTCCCGAAGAGCCACCATTTTTACGCACTATAATATTACCGTGTTGTAAGTCTCCATGAGAAATATTATTTTGATGGAAAATTTTAACCATTTCTAAGAATTTTTCGGCAAAGTTACGGATAGAAGTCGGGTTATTAATATTATTAGATATAAAGTCTTTAAAGCTAATACCATCAACCCATTCCATTCTAATAATGGGAAATCTTTGTCCATTGACTAAAATTCCTTGTTCTTGGTAAGCAAAATCAACAAAATAAGGAAGTTGAACTGTTTTAAGATAGGCATCAATCGCCTTATAACGAATTTTTAGATCCCCTAAATCTTCTATCCAACATTTAAGGGCATATTTTTTAGGATTAGTTTGAATTTCATAAACAACGGCTTTTCCGCCATTATGAGACAGTAAAAAGTTCTGATTTTGCTTTTGCTTAACGGGAGCATCTCACCTTTGCAATGAGCATAAATACTTAGTGGAAAAATAGGCTTTTCGAGGGTAATTCTTGTTTTAATTCTCCATGTACGCAGTCTTTAAAAGCCTCTATTTCGTTCCAAGACACGATTAAGAGTGGCTTTTAGGCTAAGTATAATTACTTATCGCGTAAGTGAGATGCTCCCTTGCTTAACAGGCTTTCCTTGTTGTAAAATACCATCGTATATAAATCTATCAGGGTATTTTACGACTGTTTCATAGTCAGTTATAAGCGGATATTTCATTTTTTTACATACCCCACAAATGTAAATTTAGACCAATCGGGAAGGGAATAAAATTCAAGTTTTTTAAACTTTGATGGTTCGCTTAATTGTCCAAAAACATCCCTTTCTGATTCACTAGCCAAAGTTCTCAGATTTGTCTTGGGTTTTATTTCTATTTCATCCCCTGCACAAGTAGAACATTGATTCAAGATTGCTTGATTAGCATAAAGATCAATCTGAAATTTAATCCATTTGTCTCCTTCTTCTAAAATTAAAACCTGAGATGAGTCAGATAAAGCAGGAATAATAATTTCTTGAAAAGTTTGATCTTTGTAGATTTTATTTCCTTTTTCAAGCTTCATATATTTAGGTTTATATTCAGTGACTTGACTAGATGAATTTGAATTGCTTGATTGTTCAGTTTTTATACTATTTATTTTGTTAGCTGTCTGAGAAATAAAATATAATATGGTCGCAGTGGAGAGTATAGTTAAGAATATATTTAAAGGAATAAAAACAAGGAGAAGATTACGGATTCCATCTATTCCTTTAATTACGGGTGGTTTGTCTTCTCTCACTTGAGGACTTGAAGAAGAAACTCCTCTCGAATTGCGGTGCGTCATGGGTAAAGATGGCAGAAATTTTAATAATGTTTGTAGATTGGATCTTATTTTGGCAAAACCAGAAGTAACTTCTAAATTTTCAGCAGGAGTATTGTCTTTAGGTTCTTTTTCTACTTTTGAAGAATTGTTTTGATCTTCGTTAAAAGGCTGTTTATTTTCATTACTTGAAGGTAAAATGATAGGAGGATTTTTTTGATTTTCTTTTCTGGTTTGTGTAGGCAAACTGACGATTTCACCATCACTGACTTCTAAAATCATTAAAGTGACATCATCATTTTTCATTTTTATCGTGCCATTATGTCTAGCAGATTTTACAAAATTCTCAAACTCCTGTTCTGAATTAATGGTAAGTAAAGTTGTTAAAATATCTCTTTGCTGTTCTGTATATTTAAAAATATATTCAGCTAGAGCGTCAGTTGCTAGTACAAAATAAAGCTTATCTGAATGTTGTTTGTATTTTAATTCGATGTCTAAAAACTCTGGCTCATAATCATCATTATTTTTAGAGCGACTTCCAAAATATCCAGGTCTATCATTAAAATTCGTTGATTTTTTCAATAAATAGGTTTGAATTAATTGATTTCCCTGAAAAATAAACAGACAGCTATCGCCAACAATTGAGATTTTTGCTTGATTTTCAATAAATTGTAACCCAATAAAGGTAGATGTTGCTGATTTAGAATGTTCCAAACCATTGTAAATCTCAATCCAGGCAAAATTATTACCGCTTTTTGCTTTTTCTAATTCTGCTCTAACTTCTTCTAACCATTTTTGCTGAATTAGTTCAAGCCATTCTTGCCAATTGTTTTTATCAATCTGGGGATTTTCACAAAAATAATCAACAAGAAGTTTTGACCATATACTTGAGTAAAATGATTGAGTTGCACCATCGGCGATCGCAAAACAATTCTTAGCTTCATTATAGCTAAAATTATCTTGACAACCGCTAATGGTTTCCATCTCTTTATGAGTTCTATCACTGAACCGACGGATGACTGAAACTTTATGATGAGATTCCATAATTAATGACAATAACTTTAGCGTAATGCTCCTTGAGAACCAAATTGAAGAAGTTTAATCAGTGCTTCAGCATCAGCATTAAAGATAAAACCTCTGGCATTAGGTTGAACATTAAAACCCGCATTTTTGGCACTCTCAGCAAGAGGATCAGGAAGCACACTGGAAATATCAAACAAAAAGTTAGCAAATTTATTATTGCTAAAACCAGCATTATCACTAGGTAACTCTATTTTCCCTGCTGATGCGTTAGAAATATGAGCATTCAAAACAATCACGTTACCGTCACTTGTTTTAAGTTGTGCTAGTTTTTTCGCTTCAGTAGTAGCAGCACTAGAATCATTAGGTTCTCCATCGGTTATATTAATAACAACGGGTGGAAAACTATCGGGATGATTAGAAATAAATTTTTCTACCCCAGTATAAGCCTGTTTAAAGGCTTCAGCCATTGGTGTTCCATTACTTGCAGTCGGTTTCACAAACACTCGCATTACTTCATCCACTTCAACCAACCCACCTGCACCATCAGAGACTTTTCTCTTAAGGGTTGTTGTATTGGGATTTTTAGCCAACTCTGAGGCTTTGTCTAGAAATAGTATACTAATACTTGCTCCATAGCCAACCACCGCCACAAAACATCTGTCTTTAATCTCATTACCCGATGAACAAGCTGTAATAATTTCTCCGATGACTCGATTAACGGCTAATGCGGCAAACTCTGCTTTATTTGAATTAGCGTATTTATCTGACATTGAAGCTGACTGATCAATCATAATCAGGATAAATCCAGGCTTGGCGCTACTCAGTAGTTCTTGATACATAACTTAAAGATTACTTCATTGATTTTTGAAAGGGAAAAGATGATCATGTCACCGCAAAATGGGCTATGATGACAATCTAGCAAGCAAATAGGACTAATTAGCTTGATTTACCTAACATCTCAGTATTGTAGCGTTTGATTTTAGTACCAAAGTAGGCTTTGGTACACAATTTATAGGTAGGTTATGGTACAGTCTTAGTTCCGTTTGGTATAATATATTTGATTACCCCTCTAATTTTTTAACCAGAAATGAATAATATTGACCAAGTTTTGCAATATGTTGATGATTTAATGTTTGAGAAAGTGGAGTCTCATCTGACACCAGTACAAGAAGCAATCTTGACAGGGGTTTGGCAAGGTCAAAAATATTGGCAAATTGCTCAATCTTTTAATGGTTGTAGTGAATCTCATATTAAAAAAGAGGCTGCTAACTTATGGAAAAAGTTGGGTAAGGTATTAGACGAAGATGTTAATAAAGATAATTTACGATCCAAGTTAGAAAGAAAATATCGGGTTTCTCAAACTTCTAATTTCGGTCATTGTTTACAAGTTAATCAAGGAAATATTCATATTTGCGATCAATCTTTACAAACAATTAATAATGGAAAAAAAACAAGAAAATTTTTACGCAATGACGATCAATATCCCATGATTGACTTAACAAAAGCCCCAGAATTAATGTATAACTGTGGACGTAAGTTAGAAATATCAACCTTAAAAGAATGGCTAGATAATAAAACTCGATTAATTACCATTTATGGGTTAACTGGAATTGGAAAAACAGCTTTAACCCTTAAATTAATTTCAGAAATTGCCTCACAATTTGATTATATTATTTATCGCAGTCTGGAAAATATTCCTCAATTAATCGCTCTCAAAGATGATCTAAAACAGTTTTTCAACCAATCTCTATCAACCCCCTTACCTGATATAATAGATTATCTAAGCTCCTATCGTTGTTTAATTATTCTTGATGATGTGCAGAATATTTTTAAACAGGGGGAATTAGCAGGTAAATATTTACCCGACTGTCAGGACTATCATAAATTTTTTCAGCAAATTGCTACCACATCTCATCAAAGTTGTTTGATTTTAATTAGTTGGGAACTTCCCAGAGATTTTGTCACCTTAAAATCCGATAAAATTAAAACTTTATACCTGCAAGGTTTAACAACAGAATTTGAAGAAATCTTCAAAGAATACGGTTTAAAAAATGAGGAGAAATGGACGGAACTGAGCGAACTTTATCAAGGTCATCCTAACTGGTTAAATATCATCTCCTCAACCATTATTGAACTATTTGATGGAGAAGTATCCTTATTTTTAGAACAAATGAACAATGAAATTTATTTAGGGGATATAGAAAACTCGATCGAATGTCATTTACAGCGTTTATCCGCAGCAGAAAAAAAGGTGATGCACTGGTTAGCTAATCAAACTGAAGCGGTAGAAAAGTTTCCAAAAACTGCTAGTCTTGACTTATCTACTTCTGAATTTTGGGCAACTATTCAGTCATTAATTAGACGCTGTTTACTGGATAAATTACCATCAGAAACCTCGTCCTATTTTCCTATTAATCCTGTGTTTAAATCCTATCTTCAAAGAAATCCTAACGATTAGGAAAAATTTATCTTATTATAAATATATGTGTACCGCAACGCAGAAACCCGCAGGATCGCTTTCCAGTCTATCCTATTTTCTATACACCTGATCGTGACTACCAATATCAATTAACAAGATGATAACTTCTAAATATTCTCCATCTTCCGAAAAACTAAAAATAATTCGACAATCGTAAGCTACAGTACAAGACCATAACCCTTCTAAATTACCACTTAACTTATGGGTTTTTAAAGACAGTGTAAATGGGTCTTCTGCCAGTTTTCTAAGTACATCGAAAATTTTAGGTTTTAACTGGGGATTTTTCTTGATTAGCTTCTTAAACGAACGCTTAAACCCATCACTCCATATTAGCTCCATTGTTAATCCTCATTCAAATCAGCAATCAAATCTTCTACGGTTCCCCTTCTGGCCGTTCCAGTAGCGATCGCATCTTTCAATTCCTTAAAATTAGCTAAAATTTCTCTTTCTCTTGCTTTAGCTCTATATTGACACAAAATCTCTAACAATGACTCCTGTTCATCCTCTGATAAATTCTCAAAAGATTTGATCATTTCTGGCAAAGTCATCATTTTACCTCTTAACTCTCGATAAAAACCTGTCCATTTTTATTAGAACAAAAAAATCATCTATCAACCTTTAATTATTTTCAAAGATGATTTTATGGTAAACATCTGCGATTACTATCTGAATTCCCAAAGAGTTTAAATGAATTATCCTATCAGATTCATAAGCTGTAAACAACCAGCGTTCGCCTTCTTTTTGAAAATGCTCAATATAACATTTTTCCTGAGAAATCAATAAATATTCCTGAAAAGTTGCAATGGTTCGATAAGCGGCAAACTTTTCTTCTCTGTCGTAATTTGCCGTTGAAGCAGACAAAACCTCAGCGATTAAAACAGGATTAATTAAAGTATCTTTGCGTCCTTCTTGATAAGTGAGAGGTTCAGGCATCACCATAATATCAGGATAGGTAGCTATTTGACGCTCAGGTATCCATAAACGCTGATCGGTGACAAAAACGGCATAGGGTTGATTCTTTAGTCCAGTATATAAAGCCACTAATAAATTACTAATAATGCGATTATGAGTCGGTGTCCCTCCTGTCATAGCAATAATTTTTCCATCCAGATATTCATGACGAGTTTGGGATTGTATTTCCTGCTCAAAATATTGACTAAGAGTATATTTTCCAGTGAGAGCGGTCATAATGATGATTGTTTGAGAATAAGCATTTTGCAGCGTTTTTCATTTGTACCCCGTTCCCCAATTCTAACAACAAAAAAGCACCCCCTTGCGGGAGTGCCTTTTCGTTCAGACTAGGAATTAACCATTGATAGCAGGAGCAATCAGAGCTACAGGAGCCTGTTCACCACTAGCCAAGTCTAAGGGGAAGTTGTGAGCATTGCGCTCGTGCATTACTTCCATACCGATACCAGCGCGGTTTAACACATCGGCCCAAGTACCGATTACACGACCTTGAGAATCGAGAATCGACTGGTTGAAGTTAAAACCATTGAGGTTAAACGCCATGGTGCTAACACCCATTGCCGTAAACCAGATACCGATTACCGGCCAAGCACCTAAGAAGAAGTGCAGAGAGCGGCTATTGTTGAAAGAAGCGTATTGGAAGATTAAACGTCCGAAGTAACCGTGAGCGGCAACGATATTGTAGGTTTCTTCCTCTTGACCGAATTTGTAACCGTAGTTCTGAGATTCGATTTCAGTGGTTTCACGCACTAAGGAAGAAGTTACTAGAGAACCGTGCATCGCACTGAACAAGGAACCGCCGAACACACCGGCAACACCTAACATATGGAAGGGGTGCATCAGGATGTTATGTTCTGCTTGGAACACGAACATAAAGTTAAAGGTTCCAGAGATTCCTAAAGGCATACCATCAGAGAAGGAACCTTGTCCGATGGGATAGATTAAGAATACAGCAGTAGCGGCGGATACGGGTGCAGAGTAAGCTACACAGATCCAAGGACGCATTCCTAAACGGAAAGACAGTTCCCACTGACGACCGAGGTAGCAGAAGACACCTAGTAAGAAGTGGAAAATGACTAACTGGTAAGGACCACCGTTGTATAACCACTCATCTAAGGAAGCAGCTTCCCAGATGGGGTAGAAGTGGAGTCCAATCGCGTTGGAGGAGGGAACAACCGCACCGGAGATGATGTTGTTTCCGTAAAGTAGAGAACCGGCTACAGGCTCGCGGATACCGTCGATATCTACAGGAGGAGCGGCGATAAAGGCGATGATGAAGCAGGTGGTGGCGGTGAGCAGGGTGGGGATCATGATGACACCGAACCAACCGATGTATAAACGGTTGTTGGTGCTGGTGATCCACTGACAGAACTGCTCCCACAGGGAAGCGCTCTCGCGCTGTTGTAGAGTGGTGGTCATTGGTTTATGATTCCTATTAAGTTATCGAGGTACGATTGATGATGTCTCTATCTTAGAGAGTTTGTAACGGTTTGTAAAGGGGTTTGACAAAAGTATTTCTGTTTGCTGTCATAAGTTTAAATTATGTATAGTGACCAAGCCGCATCCAGCGATGACCCCCTTCCGATTACCGTTTTCTTTTCCCCTCACCGGAAGACGACAGAAAAGGCCACAAGCTAGTAACTTTTAGACAAAGTTTTTACCCGCAAGGTTTTACGGGAGTCGGTTCGCCACCTACTCTACAATAGACCTCTTGCAAAAGTCTTAAGTCGATCCTTGTACAGCAACATTTTTGAAGATTATCAACTACTAATAAATAATTAACTGAAAGTCCCTCCCATTATTGTTTCTATCGTTTGTTTTCGGATTTATGCAAGAGGTCTAATCCAGAAAAAAACTCAAAGTGGGTACAACTGTTATGCAATCTATTTTTTGGAGTGTGGAAGAAGTCGCATATCGAGCTAAACAATTTTACGAAAGCGGTATTCGTCAAAGTGTCGAGTCTGGTGGCAATATTGGCCAGATGATTGTAATTGATGCAGAAACCGGTGAATATGGAATAGAGCCAACCGGTGTAGAGACAGCCTTACAGCGAAAACGGAAAAACCCTAACGTTAGATTGTTTACCCTGCGTATTGGTTATGATGTCGCGGTAAGTTTTGGGGTACGATGGAGCGTGTTGCTGAATAATTTAGGGAAAGGTAATCGAGGGGAAAGTCATCATTCCAGTGGTTTTTCGTTCAATTTCGCGACCCAAAATTTCCTGAGATTTTGTCGCTGACACTGGAATTAATGACCATCTTAGTTTACCACCACAGGCAGTGAGTGCGATGAATATTCCCTAACTACCCCCCGATAAATCCCCTAGTCTCACTATCCCGGTTGCTTGTGTCTAACGAAATGCCTCAGTACCATTAGCCCTATTGCCTCCACCAACCACAACATATCCCTCTGCTGATACTCCACAAAAATGTAATCTTATTGTATAGTAGAACCAAAAATATAATGAACAGTAACTGAGCATGGATTTCCTGCCGATTCTTGCCTTTGTTGAAAAAATCGTTTATACGGCTACGGGTAAATACTTAAATTTAATTCAAAAACAGATTATTTTGGGGACAATGATGGATAAAAGCTATTTTACCATTGCTGAAGAGATTGGTTACAGCGATGGTTACATTAAAGATGAAGGTTCTAAGTTGTGGAAACTTATGTCAGATAACTTGAACGAAAATATTACGAAATCTAATGCTAAATCTCGATTAAAAAGTTGGGAGTTTCACGAAGGTTCACATCAATTATATTTGGATCACTCTCATCATAGTAATTCTTTACAAAATTCTATTTTAGTTAATAACTATAATGATGTAAATATAGCAATTTATCAAGATCAGAATCCCTCTGCTTCATCTTCAAATCCTTGTGATTTGTCACAAATGCCAGCTTTAAAATTTTGTTTTGGACGAGAAAATGATGTGAATCTTTTAGCAGAAGCTATTTTAAATCAGCAATATAATTTGATAGAAATTACTGGAGTCAAAGGAATTGGGAAAACGACCTTAACCGTTCAATTAGTCGAGAAAATTAAAGATAACTTTGATTGTGTCATTTGGCGCAATTTATCATTTTATAATTCTTGGAGAGAGCTTAAATTAGCTCTATTTCAGCTTTTTAATGATAACAAAGTCTTTGAAGATGAGCCAGAAAATTTAAACTATAAATTACTGAGCTATCTACAAAAACATAAATGTCTCCTCATTTTAGATCAAGGTGAAACCCTTTTTCAAGAAGGTCAAATTTCGGGAATTTACCGCTCTGGTTATGAAGATTGCGAACAATTTCTTTATTATTCTACTAATTTGGGCTCTTCGGTAATTGTTATGCAATGGACGGGGGTTATAAGGGATGGAACCCTTATATAGAAAGGCATTTAGCGATTTTTGTCAATTGTTTTTTATCTAGAGCGAACTAATCAATTAAGTCTCTTGCCAGATAAGGATTTAGTCGATTTATGCCCCCCTATCGAACCATACCAAGTAACGAAGAACCCTAATTTGGAACATCAAAGTTGTGTTATCTTTGTCTCTGATATAATTAGGAAATCGTTGACTCAAGACGAATCAAGCTATTTCCTTAAGTTGGAGGGGTTACAAGAGTCAGCTAAGGAAATTTTCAGAATGGCCAATTTAAAAGAGGATGAAAAATGGTCATTATTGATTGATCAATATGGAGGAAATCCTCTTTATTTTAAAATAGCGACTCAATCAATTAAGACTCTATTTAATAACCAAGCATCTTCTTTTTTGAATTATAAAATTATTCCGGATGAGTTAGGAGATATTTTATTAAAGCAGTGGCAATCTTTATCAAAATTAGAACAAAAAGTAATGAGGGTTATCAGTCAAGAGGAACAGGAGATCACCTTAGAAAACTTATTGCAAAATTTATCGGAACATCCCTCTAGTTTGTTTAAAGCTATTCAGTCTTTGCTGAGAAGAAATTTATTAGAGAAACTAGAAGATGAACATTCTTGTGCTTTTAACACCTTGCCGATTATTAAACAATTTATTAATGAGTTAGCTAGTGCTGAAGTTTAAACGCAAGCAGTATTATTGAATCGTTAATTTTTCTGTATTTTAAGATACATTTTACCAAAAATCTGACTCATCTGACTTTTTACCCGGCTGTCAGTCGGCAGAATTGCCGACTTTTCCGCTTGTCAATCCTAAAAGTGACTTAGATAATTTTAGGTATAAAAATTCAAAAAATTTTGATGATTAAGGAGTTTAGACTATGGCAGACGTTTATGGTACATCAGGAAACAATCTCATTAATCGAATCGGAAGTAACTCTAATGATCGGCTTTTTGGCTTAAATGGTAATGACACCCTCACTGGAGGTAATGGTAATGACTGGTTACAAGGTGCTTCCGGAGGTGCAGGAACAACGGCACATATTGATCGAGATGTTTTACTTGGTGGCGGTGGTACAGATTACTATGTACTAGGCACAGGTAATACTAGCTTTTATATGAGTTCAGGCTATGCTACTCTCAGACAATTTGATATTCGTTATGATTGGGTTGTACTTGCTGATGGAATTAATTATCGCTCTTCTCGTATTCAGTTACAGACTGTCAATATAAGTGGAGGTAGTGCTGCTGATACCCTGATTAGTCTTGATGGAAACCTTATTGGGGTTATTGAAGATCGCAATTTTACTACTGTTGACAGAGGTCAATTATTTCTCAATTCTAATCAAGTGACTCAGGGTTGGTAGCCTTTTGTTAAAACCCTATAAGCTCACATAATATAGCTACAACAAAGAAAGTAGTGCAAGTTATCGCTCTTTTTAAAACGACGATAACTTTTTTATTGTGTAATAAAATCCAGAAAATTAGAATCAGTTTTCCCAAATCCATCCAATTTTAGCTATGTTCAAAAATGACCTTATGATCAATATCAGCGATCGCTGTCTAGTCTAGCCTATTTTCTATACACCTGATCGTGACTACCAATATCAATTAACAAGATGATAACTTCTAAATATAGCAATTCTCTGACTTATGAGGTACAGTAGCAACAGTGAGTAAACCAATTGCGAATATCTTTTTGAGTAACTTCTAACATAGCCAATTCAATCCCTTCTATTAAGTCTTTGTAAGTTCTCGCCTTCAGTTTTCTTAACGTCGCTTTCACTTTTGACCAAAAGTTTTCAATAGGAGAGAATTCGGGAGAATAAGGAGGTAAATAGATGAGTCTAGCTTTTTCTTGTTCGATTATTTCTCTGACCATTTCTCCGAGATGAATCTTGGCGTTATCCATGATCAGACAGTCTCCTTCTTTAATTTTTGGCAGCACTTCCTTTAGAATAAATCCTTCAAATGTTACCGCATCCACTGCACCGTATATGTTGACTGATGCGACAACTTTTTCTAAGCTTATAGCACTAATTATTGAAATATTTCTCCCTCTTTTTTGTGGTTTTCTTCCCCGAGCTCTTCGGCCAATTAAGGCTCTAGCATAGAGTCTCAAAAGGGCTAAATTTACCCCCGATTCCTCGATGAAAATTAGTTTTGATGCCTCAATTTCCCGAACTTCTGACCAGTATTCCACTCTTTTTTGCTGTACCCTGTCACTTTCTTTTTCCGCCGCGTGTAGTGTTTTTTTTTGAAACTGTAATTGAGTTTTTGCGTAAGCCGCCCCAGGGTGGCTCTACTGACTTTCACCTGTGTCTTTTCATACAGTAAGTCCGATAATTCTTCGAGAGTTGCATCATTGTTAGCTTCGATGATTTCTATTAAAATTATCAGTTGTTCACTATTTAACTTGGTTGGCGGACTTCCCCCTTGCGGACGAGGACGGATATCTCCTGTTTCTTTATGTTGCTTCAATAACTTCTGAATAAAGCTTTTAGCCACGTCAAATCTCTGGGCTAGTCCTCGAATGGAAATTTTTTCTTTCTTCCAGACATCGATAATTTTTTGGCGAAAATCTACGGAATAGGGTCTCATAGGAAGCTGGTAAGTTCTATTATTTGTCTATTTACTTTCTATTGTACCTCATAGCTCCAAGAATTGCTATATTCTCCATCTTCCGAAAAACTAAAAATAAATTGTTAATCCTCATTAAAATCAGCAATCAAATCTTCTACGGTTCCCCTTCTGACTGTTCCAGCAGCGATCGCCTGTTTCAATTCCTTAAAATTAGCTAAAATTTCTCTTTCTCTTGCTTCAGCCCTACATTTGTGCAAAATCTCTGCTTAATTTACTAGGTCTTCCCATCTTTTTGTGAAATGCCCTCTCGGCCGATACGACTTTGACCATTAGGGCGAAATTATCGGGATAGACTCCAGTTAAGCGTTTGAAATCTGCGGGGAGTAAATTTTATCTACGTTCGTGAGTCATGGTGCGCTCTCGAATTTTTCGTACTTTAAGTAGTCATGCAAAATTAATTACCCAAATAAAAAATTAAGAAGTATAATACATAAAAAAACGAAGCAGCAGGAAAATACAATGAGATTGATTAGAGACCTAAACCCCGAGAGCCAGAAAATGCTAGAGAGAATTTATCGAGCTAGTAAACATCATCAAGTAAGAGAGCGAGCGAAATGTATACTCTTAAGTTTTCAGGGAACCACGATAGAAGAATTGAGCGGAATATTTGGAGTTACGAGAAAGACCATCTATAATTGGTTGACGGCCTGGGAAGATAGAAAACTAATTGGTTTTTATAATCGTCGAGGAAGAGGGAGAAAACCTAAATTGACAGAAGCACAAGGTCAACAAGTTATTGACTGGGTAAAAGAAGAACCGAAAAGCTTAAAAAAAATCCAGATAAAAATTGTAGAAGAAGGGAAATTAACCGTAAGCAAAGACAAGATAAAAAGACTCATAAAAAAAATCAACATGAGGTGGAAAAGGGTGAGAAGAGGGGTCGCCAAAACCCCTGATGAGTGGGAGCTTGAGGTCAAAATACCTATTTTAGAAGAACTAAAAAAACAGGAAAAAAGAGGAGAGATTGAGATAGGATATTTGGATGAAATGGGAGGGGATTCAAAGCCTTGTCTTCCTGAGGCTTGGCAAGAAGAAAAAACCACGATAAAGTTACCACCAATTGAAGGTAAAAGACTAAATATTTTAGGAATAATGAAACGAGATAATCAATTATTTTATGAGACACAGGTCGGAACGGTTACTAGCGAGATAGTTATTAATTTTCTGGATAAATATTGCCAAAATATACAGAAAAAAACTGTCATAATAATTGACCAAGCTTCCATTCATACCAGCGAGGCATTTATGGAGAAACTTGAGGAATGGGAAAAGAAAAACTTGAAAATATTTTGGTTGCCCACTTATTCACCTCATTTAAATTTAATTGAAATATTATGGAGATTTTTAAAATATGAATGGATTGAATTTAGCGCCTATAAAGACCGAAAGAGCCTCCTCGCTTACGTTAAAAAAGTGCTGGACAATTTTGGAGGCGAGTATGTAATTAATTTTGCCTAGGTACTTATCCTAGTTTCTCCGACTTTTGCCGAAGGTCTATTCTAGATAATCCCCTAAAAAGATGAGTTGATTCTTGATATCTTCGGCAGAGCGGGTAGCGATTAAATTGGCAATAGCTTTTACCTGTTCTCCCACGGAATATCTTTGTTTCGCGGCCACGATAATTCCCGTATGGCTCATCGAGCGCATCATATATGATTTATGCAATCGACAAAAATCGCCTACATTAAAAGTATAAATTACCCGACCTTGCTGGGTTGCCCAAACCAGTTGATCGGGATCGGGTAGCTGAATGTTGTCCGCTTCCCAAGTGGTAATTACATCAATCTTCAGATTCCGCAAAGCTTGCACGACCGAGCGTTGACCCGCATCTTCATCAAGGTAGAGACGGATTTGACTCATTACAATTCACCGGCTCGATATCGGGATTCCCAGTCTTCACAATCCGCTCGGTAAGCATCGATATCGGCTTCTATCCGTTCTTTATTCGCGTGATAATACGCTAGAGCGCTATAAATTTGAGCCAGATTTAACTGAGGATACTCCCTAGCGATCGCTTCGGCACTCATTCCCGTTTTATGATCCATGACTAAACTTTGAATCGTGATTCTAGTTCCCGCAATCCGGGGACGAGCATTACAGATATCCGGACTAGCAACAATAAATTCGCCAATATCGATGCCTGTAGCCATATTTCCGCCTAGAGAAGTCCCTTTTATTGTACCCCGTTCCCCAATTCTAACAACAAAAAAGCACCCCCTCGCGGGAGTGCCTTTTCATTCAGACTAGGAATTAACCATTGATAGCAGGAGCAATCAGAGCTACAGGAGCCTGTTCGCCACTAGCCAAGTCTAAGGGGAAGTTATGTGCATTACGCTCGTGCATTACTTCCATACCGATACCAGCGCGGTTTAAGACATCGGCCCAAGTACCGATAATACTAAATCCGGTTATTAAAAACTGATTATTTATTCCCCCCTGCCCCCCGATGTCGGGGGGCAGGGGGGGTGGCCTTTTGCCTGTCCTTATAAGCAGCATATACTCAACGGATTTAGTATTAAACGTCCGAAGTAACCGTGAGCGGCGATGCTGTAATCTATTTTCGTGCTTTTTTTGTGTTAATGGATTCTTTAAATCCTTTTATAACCCCCTATTATTCGAGTTCTTGAGGTTCAATAACCAAATTAATTCCCTGAATAATTAATTTGATTTTTTCCCGAGAAAGTCTTCCGATAGACTCTGTTAAAAGACGCTTATCAACCGTGAAAACCTGCGAAACATTAACAACACTGGATTCTGGTAAATTCCCTTCACCCTCATTCAATAAAACATTACCAATAGCTTTTGCTCGTCTCAAATTGGTTGTTAATGGACACACAATAACCGTCCCAATTTGTGACTGATTCAGAGCATCATTTTGCACCACAACACAAGGACGAAGATAAGCAGGTTCAGAACCTTGTGGTTCTCCTAAATCAATCCAATAAATCTCTCCTTGAAAAATCGTCATATTTACTCAGATAATTGGCTTTGATGATGCCGTATTCGCTCTAACATTAAAGTTTCTGATTCGTCCAATCCATCACTATAAGCTTCATTCCAACTATCTATTAATCGTTGTTTAGTTGTTTTTTGATTATTCAATCCTAATTGTTGATGTAACTGCTCCAATAACCATTGTTTATCTTCAAGAGAACAGTCTCGTAACTTTTGTTCCAGTTCAATTATCAGAGAAGATAACATAAAATTGATTCCATTTAACATTGAGCTATATCATAATTCTAACAACAAAAAAGCACCCCCTCGCGGGAGTGCCTTTTCGTTCAGACTAGGAATTAACCATTGATAGCAGGAGCAATCAGAGCTACAGGAGCCTGTTCACCACTAGCCAAGTCTAAGGGGAAGTTGTGAGCATTGCGCTCGTGCATTACTTCCATACCGATACCAGCGCGGTTCAGCACATCGGCCCAAGTACCGATTACACGACCTTGAGAATCGAGAATCGACTGGTTGAAGTTGAACCCGTTGAGGTTAAACGCCATGGTGCTAACACCCATTGCCGTAAACCAGATACCGATTACCGGCCAAGCACCTAAGAAGAAGTGCAGAGAGCGGCTATTGTTGAAAGAAGCGTATTGGAAGATTAAGCGTCCGAAGTAACCGTGAGCGGCAACGATATTGTAGGTTTCTTCCTCTTGACCGAATTTGTAACCGTAGTTCTGAGATTCGATTTCCGTGGTTTCACGCACTAAGGAAGAAGTTACTAGGGAACCGTGCATCGCACTGAACAAGGAACCGCCGAACACACCGGCAACACCTAACATATGGAAGGGGTGCATCAGGATGTTATGTTCTGCTTGGAACACGAACATAAAGTTAAAGGTTCCAGAGATTCCTAAAGGCATACCATCAGAGAAGGAACCTTGTCCGATGGGATAGATTAAGAATACAGCAGTAGCGGCGGATACAGGTGCGGAGTAAGCAACACAGATCCAAGGACGCATTCCTAAACGGAAAGACAGTTCCCACTGACGACCGAGGTAGCAGAAGACACCTAGTAAGAAGTGGAAAATGACTAACTGGTAGGGACCACCGTTGTATAACCACTCATCTAAGGAAGCAGCTTCCCAGATGGGGTAGAAGTGGAGTCCAATCGCGTTGGAAGAGGGAACAACCGCACCGGAGATGATGTTGTTTCCGTAGAGTAGAGAACCGGCTACAGGCTCGCGGATACCGTCGATATCTACGGGAGGAGCGGCGATAAAGGCGATGATGAAGCAGGTGGTGGCGGTGAGCAGGGTGGGGATCATGATGACACCGAACCAACCGATGTATAAGCGGTTGTTGGTGCTGGTGATCCACTGACAGAACTGCTCCCACAGGGAAGCGCTCTCGCGCTGTTGTAGAGTGGTGGTCATGGTTGGATAATTTCTGTATGTATTAGGTTGTCAAGGTTCGTTGTTTGACATGAGTTAATACTATCGGCTTTTTATAGTTATGTAAAGGGGTTTTAAGGAATGTTTTTTTATCAATGTCATAACTTTTACTTATATAACTGATGTTCAGGTAAACTAGAAGCAGACAAATTCTGCAAAAATAAGCAATGATACCCGAAATTACCGCAAAACTATTGGAAGCGAAGAAGGAAAAAGGCCTCAGTTTCGCTGACCTAGAAGCGATTCTAGGACGAGATGAGGTGTGGATTGCCGCTGTTTTTTACCGGCAAGCGAGCGCCTCCCTAGAAGAAGCAACGAAAATTGTGGCAGCTTTGGGACTGGGAACCGAAATCGTCGCATCCTTAACCGAGTATCCTGTCAAGGGATTGGGTCCTGTTGTCCCCACCGACCCCCTGATTTATCGTTTCTACGAGATCATGCAGGTGTATGGAATGCCACTAAAATCGGTGATTCATGAAAAATTCGGCGATGGTATTATGAGTGCGATCGATTTTACCCTCGACGTGGATAAGGAGGAAGACCCTAAAGGCGATCGCGTTAAAATTACTATGTCGGGTAAGTTTTTACCCTATAAGAAGTGGTGAGTCCGGCCAAAGTCAACGGTAAGGGATTTCTATTCCTTGCCGCTCTTGCTATTTTTCTTAACAAAACTTAACAATTGACGGCAAAATTTTGCTTGCTTTTTTTGGCAGATTTTGGGACAGTATTTTTAAAAGAGTTTAATAATAATGGAAATATAACCACTTAACCATAAACACAACAGTCCCATTATAAGAAAATCATAACCCAAGCCGCCGCAAAAGTCAAGGGATCTCTCCTAATTCAGTGATCAGTAAACAGTAAACAATGAAAAGACAGTAGAAAACTGCTATTTTCAGTAAACAGTAATCAGTAATCAGTAATCAGTAATCAGTAATCAGTAAAAAGACAGTAGGAAACTGCTATTTTCAGTAAACAGTAATCAGTAAACAGTAATCAGTGAAAAGACAGTAGAAAACTGGCATTTGATGAGGCTCACCTAATCCATACTGCACACTTAAAACTCAAATCTGAAAACTGAAAACTGAAAACTGATAACTGAAAACTGAAAACTGAAAACTTAAAACTGATAACTGATAACTGATAACTGATAACTGATAACTGCCTAACCTAAATCTCGGTCTTTAGTGACAGTAATTTCCTTAGATAAGTGGCGATACCAAGTAAAATAGAGACCGATGGAAAGTAAAAGAAAAACCAAAGCCAAAATCTTCAAACTTTGCCACTGCTTGATGATTAAAACAATCCCCATCATAAAGAGGACTAATTGCCAAGGAACAGTGAGAAAAGCGGCAATGATATCCCGTTGATTTTCCGCTTTAATTTTTGCCTGTAGATTAGGTTTAACACTGTGACGGACTTCTCCCCAAAAGCCAAAAGGTCGGGTAACATTATAGAAATTTTCCATAACTAAACTATCGGTGGGAGGAGTTAACAAAGTAGCGATAATACAGCCAGCTAAAGCGAACAAACTCGGCACAAGAAAGAGAATATATTCCTGATATTGACTGTGACGAAAGAAAGGTAAAATTATCACTTGTGAGGCAATAGCCGCAATCATTCCCGCTAAAGTTCCCACAGCAAAACCATAACCATTAAAGCGCCACCAATACCAACGTAATAGGAGAGGAACTGCTAATCCCACCCCTAATCCCGTGGTTAACCAACCCCAAATATCATTGACATTTTGGATATTAAAACTCAAAACTAAGCCAATTACTACCACAAAAACCGAGGCCAAACGACCTTGAAAAACTAACTCCTGTTCTCCCGCATTCGGTTTCAAAAAAGCTTGATAGATATCTTTTACCCAATAGGCAGCACTAGCGTTAATAACTGCGTTAAAAGTGGACATAGCTGCCGCTAAAAAAGCAGCAATTAATAACCCTTTCATCCCCACGGGAATGTATTGAGTAATGACCGTGGCCAGAATTCTTTCTGGATCTGTAATCGTGCCTTCGGTTAAACCGTAGTGAATGCCTAAAACAGCAAAAGCTGTGACTAGAGGCCAACGGAAAGAAAGCAGAACAATCCAGAATAAAGATAATAAACCGGCATCTCGATCGCTTTTGGCGGCTAGGTATCGTTGTAACATATAACCACCGCTGCCGCTGCAACCTTCGATGATGGTTTTAACTAAATAAAAGAAAATCACCCCACCAAACAAATTAAAGATGGCATAATCTCCGGGTAAATCCAAAGTCATCGAAGGAAAAATACTAGCCCAGTCGCTTAAATTCCAAGTTTTTGGCTCCGCTGCCCCCGGAATTGCTACCGTGAAACTATCAGGAAGATTGACAGTAAAAAAAGCCACTGTCGATACATAAATTACCGCCACAAAAATCAGAAATCCTTGAAATAAATCGGTAATTACCCCACCATAAAAACCACTGGCCACCGTATAAATTAAGGTTAGAAGAATTAATATCACCGAAGCAAGACGATCATCCATGCCCAAAAACTGCCCTAAAAATTTCCCCCCCGCAACGGAGAAATAACTCATCGCACCGATAGAGAATAAGAGAGTGGCGACGGCGCTAATAATTCGGGCAAAATTCCCCTGTTTTCCAGTTCCAAAGCGAAATTGCATCCATTCCGCCATGGTCATAACTTGGGCGCGGCGATTCCATTTGCCCATAAAAGCCATGAGAAAGGCCATAATTAGGACAACACCGCCGCGGATTTCGATAAATAATCCTTTGGGGCCGACGGCGTAAATTAGGGCAGAAATGACCATAGTTCCCGCTAAATCGGTGTTAGCCGCCATTCCCGACACCCCTAACATCCACCAGGGCAAATTGCGATTACCTAAAAAGTAGGATTCTAGACCTTGAGAAGCTTTTTTCTCGGCTATAATCCCGATTATTAGGGTTCCTGCCAGATAAAGCAGGATAATTACATAATCAATTAACTGCATAGTTGAGATCAATTTAACTTTCGATCGTTATAGCATCAATTGACTACGATTTCTGGCTAACGGTTTCTTTTTCTAAGATTTGCACCCGTTGCTCTAGCTTTTTTAAATCTTCCTTTAGTTCAATTACTAAAGTGGCTAAACGCTGGAACAGTGGGTCACTTTCCCCGACTACTTCCCCATTTACTATACCCGTTCCCGATCGCCGTTGGGGAATCGGAGCGGCATTTTCCCCGCGGATGGATATTCCTCGAATCTGACTTTCAAGGCGCTCGACTCGATTGCGGAGACTAATTAACTCCGATCTTACCGCCGTATCCGATTGTGCTTTGCTGGCATTAACAAAACTCAGTATTAGCAAAAGGGAGATAATCAGAGTTAAAAAGCCATAAAAAGAGATTTTAGCTAATTTCATCGATTTTACCTCCTATCTATCTTACCCAACTTAATAGACCTCCTGCAAAAGTAAGTTATCGAGCCGCCATCGGGTCAAAATACCCAAAAAAATAGATAAATTTGACATAATCTTAGGTTTTATGAATGGGATAGTTGTCTATTGTCTTTTTTCTCCTCCTGGCGACCGTCTCCTATCTCAGAGTCTCCTCACCTAACGGAAGATTTTTGATTTTTGCAGCAGATCTAATGTTAAGAAACGTGGCTAAATCTAAAGCTTAATTGCAATTCCGCTCCCGGGTGATTAGTTGCTCAAAAGAGGATGATAAGGTAAAAAACACGATTTTGTCGAAATTTGGCCTTATCTCTATGTATAAAAACTCGGATAAAGATTTTCTCGGAGCGGCAATCACAGCCGGTTTAGGTGCGGGAATCGTCACTTCTTTTGCTGTCAATCAAGGACAAGACATCGGTACAGCTTTAGGAATTACCGCTTTAGCGGCTCTTTGCGGTGTCATCTGCCGTCATTTTGACCTAATGTGATGCAATCTTCCTCACACATCCAATTCTGCCGAAAAATCCCGTTTTTTCTCGTATTGATAGGGACCGAGCAGAGCGCCCCAAATTCCCTTACCAGTGCCGGGATCTAGGCCTTTATCGTAGGTTTTTAGGCTATGACTCGTCACCTCGAAACCTAAAGCCACCTGATAGGTTGTACCCTCATAGGTGAATTGACAGCGCTGTTCCGGTTGCGGTTGGGCGATAAACTGGTATTGATTATCAGCGAGAGTATTGACTTTGACCGCTAAAGTGCAGGTAGGCAGGAAAGTTAGGTCTTCTAAGCTAATTTTTCGCAAAATATCGGGATTTTTGCCCGCACCTTGCACGGATTTCAGGTCATTAAACATATAGTGCCTAACCTCTAACCCTCCCGATTCCGAGTGCGTTAATCGCCACAGTCGCGGTCGGTAGGGTTGGTCTAAATTGATGATACTGGCCTGTTCGGCAAAAAGCGCGATGCTGTCTTCCCGAAATAAAGGCAGCGGACGCAACCATAAACGCAGGTGAACGTACCACACCGGTTCTGCTTGCGCTTGCCGTTGATTTTCAAATTCACCCGCGAGATACCGACCGAAAGTGATTAATTCAGGGGTCATAGCTCAAAAAACTCTCCGTATTGCCTCAAAATTTATCCTAAAACCCATAGAAATCACTTTTTTGACAAAAATGAACTTCAGGCTACTGGAACCCGCTTAAACCCAGCTATTCCCCCTTTAGTGTACCAATATTCCCAGCGACCGCCAGCAGCACTAGACCAATCCTTGAGGTCAAATTTACCGCTGCCGGAGGGAGTTCCTGCGATGCGGTAGACTTTCACCGCTTGACCGTTATTATTCCAGATTAAAGGCCGATCCGGCTCCATCTGTTCGGGTAGAGTCCCGTTAGTTTGCAGAAAATAGGCATCTTGTCCTTTATCGGTGCCGTTGCCGTAGACTTTGGCGATACCATGCTCATCAATCGCCAGAAAAGCACCTTCTTCTAAACCGATAGCGTAGGCGGGCAGTTGATTGTGATTATCGTGTACATTGCGGGCTAAAAAACCAAAAAGGCGACCATATCTTGTTTCGGGATGATCTTGATTGAGTCGATCCAAATGGGTATCTGTCACCACTTTTTTGAGAAAAGGAACCCGAATAAAATCACTCCGATAGAAGTCTTTAGTGTTGAAGTGAAAGGGATTATTTAATATTTCCGAACTCAGTACCCCTTCGTGAGTGGGCGCATAGTAAAAATCACCCAGAATAGCCATTCCTGCGCTGGTTCCCGCCACGGGAACTTTTTTCTCATTGATCAGATAATTGATCGCTGTTTCCACCTTTGTGCTTTCCCACAAATCCTCGTACTGATTTTGATCACCACCGGCAAAAAAAAGAATATCGGCATTACTAATATATTCGATAACATCAGGATGATTCGCCGCTTCACGACTATCAATTGATAGTTCCGCCGCCGAGCCGATCAGGGAGCGGTAATTGTCGCAAATCCAATCGGCTTGACCGCCAAGATCACCAAAGCGCAGCACTAAGTAATTACCGCCTTTATACTTTGCACGGCTACAACTTGCATTTTTTACTCAAGGACAATAATATAGTTTAAGAGTCATAATTAGAAGCAAAGCACTCATTAAAAACATGATTAACCTAGAATTCACGGAAGAAGAAAAGAACTCACTGTATTATGAAAGATTTCATCATCCCCATCCCCGGGTTCAACTGAAGATGGAAGTTCTCTGGTTAAAAAGCCAAAAGATACCGCACCAAAAAATTTGTCAGTTAGCAGGAATCTCGCCAAATACCTTATTAACCTATCTTCGAGATTATCAAGAGGGCGGAATAGAAAAATTAAAAGAAATCAACTTCTATCGCCCTAAAAGTGAATTAGAGTCTCAAAGAGAAACGCTCAAAAAATATTTCGAGAAAAATCCACCAGCCACAATAAATGAAGCTGTATATAGAAGAGAAGAATTGACAGGAATAAAACGAAGTCCTACCCAAGTGAGAAAATTCTTAAAATCCTTGGGAATGAAATGTTTAAAAATAGGTTCTCTTCCTTCTAAAGCTGACCCAGATGAACAAGAAGAATACAAAGAAAAAAAGCTAGAACCCAGACTAAATGAGGCTAAAGAAGGAAAAAGGGCTGTTTTTTTTGTTGATGCCGCTCACTTCGTCATGGGAGCATTTCTCGGTTTTGTTTGGTGTTTTGAGAGACTTTTTGTTAAGTCACCGAGCGGGCGTAAACGCTTCAATGTTTTAGGAGCATTAAATGCAATAACTCATGAAGTTATTCTGGTTACGAATGACACTTATATTACGGCAACTCAAGTCTGTGAACTCCGGTCAAAAATAGCTGCTTTAGGACTAATGATTCCCATCACTCTAGTCTTAGATAATGCCCGCTATCAAAAATGTCAAATTGTTGAAGAATTAGCTCTTTCTTTGTCAATAGAACTGCTCTATCTGCCGTCTTATTCACCTAATCTAAATTTAATTGAAAGGCTGTGGAAATTTGTCAAAAAGAAATGTTTATATGGTAAATATTATGAAAACTTTTCTGACTTTTCTTCAGCCATTTATGAATGTTTGAATGATGCCCATTTGAAACATAAAAAAGAACTGGATTCCTTGCTGACTCTACGATTTCAGAAGT
Organism: Microcystis aeruginosa NIES-843; assembly: GCF_000010625.1. Lineage (NCBI taxonomy): Bacteria > Bacillati > Cyanobacteriota > Cyanophyceae > Chroococcales > Microcystaceae > Microcystis > Microcystis aeruginosa. The sequence goes on along the minus strand of NC_010296.1, from coordinate 884,992 downwards.
TTAATAAATCTCAGATTATGAACGTCTAAAGTATAGCTCGATTTAATAACCATGTGGTCGCTTGATCTTCTCCTAACTTACCTTCTTCCGCTCCCCCGATTAATAAAATACCCGATCGATGTTTTACCGACTGAAAATTGGCTTGTCCACAACGACAAGAATAACGAAAATCTCGATTATGATTGTCGAACATAGTCTTATACCCTCGCCTCTTAGCTTACTCTTTCTATCCTAGCTTTAACTAGGACAAAATCAGAGTTTTCTACCATAAAAGTTAACAACAAAGCCGATCTATAGCTGAAATCGGTAGCGGCAAAACTCCCTAGTTTACATTCTGTTAAAAATCGTCCTATAATAATTTAAGGCTAGAAACTGGCAATTATTACTGTTGAAGTTGAAAATCGGCGGGCGATATGTTAAACAGACGTTCTTTTTTGCAAGGATTAGGTACAATCGCCTTGGCAGGAGGTTTAAGTGGCTGCGCTTCCGGAAGCGGCGAGCCGAGCATTTTTCTCCTCTCCGGTTCGATTCCGCCGCGATTACTAACAGACTTTCGGAAAACTATTGCCGAAAAAACAGTCAATTTTCAGTCGGAAAGGCAGCTGAAAGAGCTATTAAAATTGTTGGAAAAATGGTTAAAAAATCAGGGGCAACCAGCCTCACAATTTTCGATTTCTATCCCTTTTAGGGAACAAAACCCAGCGATGGGTAATTTAGTCACCCTAGGGGATGCTTGGCTAGGAAAAGCGATTACCAACGGCTTAATTCAACCCCTAGATACTTCTCAACTCTCTAATTGGTCAAAACTGCCCCCCCGTTGGCAAGAAAACATGACTCGCAATGCCCAAGGACAACCGCAAACAGAGGGTAAAGTCTGGGGTGCGCCCTACCGTTGGGGAATGACAGTAATTGCCTATAATGAGGAAAAATTCGCTCAATTTGACTGGCGACCACAGGATTGGTCTGATCTATGGCGACCGGAATTAACCGGTAAAATTGCCCTAATTGATAATCGTCGCGAAGTCATCGGTTTAACCCTAAAAAAAATGGGTTATTCTTATAATTCTAGTGATTTAAAACAAGTAATGGGACTAAAAGACCAGCTATTCGCTTTACAAAAACAGGTAAAATTTTATAGTTCTCAACATTATTTACAACCCCTGATACTCGGTGATGTCTGGCTATCTGTGGGTTGGTCTAATGATATTTTACCAGTGAGCGATCGCTATAATAAAATTAAAGTTGTTGTCCCCAAATCTGGGACTTCTCTCTGGTCAGATGTGTGGGTAAAACCGGTTTTAACTACTCCTAATTCTCTTGTCGAGCAATGGATTGATTTTTGTTGGCAACCAGAATCCGCCACTAAAATTTCTTTATTTACCTCCGGATTATCACCCCTAATTCTCACTCAAAATCCCGACCAAATTTCCCCAGATATTAGAAATAATCCTTTACTTGTTAATCCAGAAGCGATCAAAAAAAGCGATTTTTTAAACCCTTTATCCCCAGCAACCGAGCAAGAATACGAGCAATTGTGGCAAGCAATGCGACAGTTAGTATAGTCAGGAGATACTAGACAAAATTATGCGAGAATATTGAGGTGAAAATTACATTTACCTAACTGATAACTGATAACTGATAACTGATAACTGATTAAGCGGCTTGACTTTGGGTTTCTTGGGCGAGAAAAGTAAGGATAGAAGCTTTCTCAATTAATCCCAAAACTGTGCCGTTTTCTTCTACCACTGTCACTTGAGATAAATTTTCGCCTTCCAAAATTTTCACCACATCTAAGAGAGAAGTATCAGACAAAACCAGTTTAAGACTTTCGCTAGTTTGTAATAACTGGCCGATATTTACCTCTGTCCATTGGGAAGTGGGAATCGTTTTCAGAGCCTCTACATTAATCACCCCCAATAGTTTACCTTCGCTATCGGTAACTAGGAATTTAGACCATTGTTGTTTACCGATAACATAATTATTAGCAAACTCGCGCAGGGTTAAATTAATCGGCACTACAGGACTATTAGGAGAGATAACATCTTTAGCGGTGTAGCGACTTAGGAAATCTTGAACCTTAGCTGATTGAGCGGAAAAGCCAGCATTTTGTAGAAGGAAAAAGCCAATTAATAGCGTCCAAGCACTGCCAAATTGACTGATTCCGAGAATTGATAGCGCACCGATGACAATCGCTAACCAACCAAAAAATTGACCGAAACGACTAGCGAATAAAACCCCTTTATTGGGATTACCCGTTACTTGCCAGACGATGGCTTTAAGGATATTACCACCATCTAGAGGTAAACCGGGGATCAGGTTAAATAACCCTAGGGCGAGGTTGATATAGGCCAGGAGAGAAAGAATCGCCGCCAGGGGCGCATTTAAGCTAATATTGGAACCAATAATTAGGAAGATACCGAAGAGCAGTAAACTAACTAAAGGGCCGGCAATTGCTACTAGAAAAGCTTCTAGGGGAGTTTTCGATTCTCTGCCGAGAGTTGCCAACCCACCGAATAAAAAGAGGGTAATTGATTTGACTTCAATACCTTGGGCGATGGCAACAAAACTATGACCTAATTCGTGGGCAACCACGGAGGCAAATAGGAGAATAGCGGCAAAAAATCCTAATAGCCAGGGCATGATTCCCGTTAACTGGGGAAACTGACTTAAATCTCCCCCATAGGTCAAGGTAATTAACCCCAGAACAAAGAACCAAGAAGGATTAATATAAAAGGGAATTCCAAAGAGATTCCCGACTCTAATGTTGCCATTCATTTTGTATCTTCTCCAATTATTGGGGACTAACGCCAAGAAGATTAGGTTATCAATTACGCCATTCACTTCTGTTAACAATTGTAACAAAAATGAAAATCTCCCCGGCATTCCTTCAGGGAGTAAAAACCGTCATCCCTGTGGTTCGGTTATTTTCGTAGGAGAATTAAATCAATGATTAATTATTTACGGGGACAAGCGATCGAGGTGATCAAAACCCCTAATAACCGACTGATCTTGATTTTAGACGTAAACCAGATCGGTTACGAAATCCAAATTCCCTCGCGATTAGCCCTAGACATCGGCAACAATAACAATGATAGTTGTCAGATTTTTACTCACCTACTCCTTCGCGAGGAGCAGCCTTTATTGTACGGTTTCGGCACCGCCCCAGAGCGAGAGCTGTTTCGTCAACTGCTTTCCGTCAATGGAGTTGGAGCGCAATTAGCCCTAGCTTTAATCGATACCTTGGGGATTGAGGAACTTGTGGTGGCGATAGTGACAGGAAATACCAAAATTTTGAGCAAAACCCCCGGAGTCGGCTTAAAAACAGCAGAGAGAATCGCTTTAGAGTTAAAAACTAAATTGGCAGCATGGCGACAGCTAAGAGAAGCGACGACGACAATCACGGCAATACTACCGGCAGCGGCAATCCTTGAAGATGTGCAGATGACCCTTTTAGCTTTAGGATACAGCCAGGAGGAGATCGATCGAGCTATGGCAGTCCTCAGTCAAGATGCTTTATTTAGTAAAAATACTCAGCCGGAAGACTGGATTAAAGGGGCAATTAATTGGCTAGGTTAAATCAGTCGTCGGTCGTCGGTCGTCGGTCGTCAGGAGATTATTTTTATTTATTCTCCCCACACCCCACACCCCACACCCCACACCCCACACCCCACACCCCACACCCCACTCCGGTGATCCTTTCTCAGGGCAAATGTTAAAAAGTATTACGAAAATAGTGAGAAGGTGAACCAGATGCCGCAAAATAGTTGCGTTAGGTCGCTCTAGCTAGGGAAGTCTTGAGACGCTGAGGCGGAAACGAGATAACTTGAGCGTAGTGACCACAACTGCTATAAAATGTCAGATTAAGTTTATTAATCTCACTTAGTTGGGAGGAATCCATCAATGAGTATCGTCACGAAATCGATCGTGAATGCTGATGCTGAAGCTCGTTACCTCAGCCCCGGCGAACTAGACAGAATTAAAGCCTTCGTTGGCAGTGGTGCCGCTCGTTTACGCATCGCCGAAACCCTGACCGGCGCTCGCGAAACCATCGTCAAACAAGCTGGCGATCGCTTATTCCAAAAACGTCCTGACATCGTTTCCCCCGGTGGCAACGCTTACGGCGAAGAAATGACCGCTACCTGTCTGCGTGACATGGACTACTACCTACGTTTAATCACCTACGGAGTAGTTGCTGGTGATGTCACCCCGATTGAAGAAATCGGTTTGGTCGGTGTGCGTGAAATGTACAAATCTTTAGGAACCGACATCGGTGCCGTAGCTCAAAGCGTTCGCGAAATGAAAGAAGTTGCTACTGGTCTTATGTCTTCTGACGATGCTTCTGAAGCTTCTTCCTACTTCGATTACGTGATCGGCTCTATGTCCTAGAATAATTCCTTTGTGAATTGTTCTAGACACACCCCTCGTAAACCTCTTAAGATTAAGCAAAACCCAAGGAAGAACCACCATGCAAGACGCAATTACTTCTGTTATCAACTCTGCTGACGTTCAAGGCAAATACCTTGACGCTTCTGCTCTCGGCAAACTGAAAGGCTACTTCGCCACCGGTGAACTGCGCGTGCGCGCCGCTAGTGTCATTAGCGCCAACGCTGCTGGTATCGTTAAGGAAGCTGTGGCTAAGTCCCTGTTATACTCTGACGTAACCCGTCCCGGTGGTAATATGTACACCACCCGTCGTTACGCCGCTTGTATCCGTGACCTCGACTACTATCTCCGTTATGCTACCTACGCTATGTTAGCTGGAGATCCTTCTATCCTCGACGAGCGCGTTCTCAACGGCCTGAAAGAAACCTACAACTCTTTAGGTGTACCCATCTCCTCCACCGTTCAAGCTATCCAAGCGATGAAAGAAGTCACCGCTAGTTTAGTCGGTGCTGATGCGGGTAAGGAAATGGGGATTTACTTCGACTACATTAGCTCTGGCTTAAGCTAGAAGTAACGAACTCGGACAAAATAGGGTTCGGGAAGCCGAGGATGAGTGCTAGGTCTTTAAAGGCTGAATCTGGCCAAGATAGGTTTTGACGAGCTAGTATTGATCCTTGACTCCCGACCTTTGTTATCGAAAATTTGGGTTGAAAACCCCGCCCCTTTTAGGGCGGCTTTGTGTTAAAATCTTACTGGTCTAAAAAACCCGCCCTATCATAGATACGACCGAATAAATATACTAGGTTGAAATTCCTGCAACGGGTTGACGATGAGTAAGGGTAAGCTGACGGCCGCTGGGAACTCCATGCTAGAGGCAAAACATACCCTGTGTCGGTATGTATAAACCAAAATTAAATCAGTCGCCGAAGGGCATTCGGAGACTTTAAATGGACGTGGAGAAAGTGTCAGACTTAAGCAATTAAGCGTTTTTCGGTGAAGCGTCAACCCCATTCAGCGACCACCCTAAAAAGGTGGCGTGGTGAGGAATCACCGTCCGTTTACGGCGGTGAGGATGTCAATTTAGGAAAAAGCCTTCATTAGTTTGAGCGACAAGTTTTTCAGCGATTAGGAGAAATCAATCCATGCGGATGTTCAAAATCACCGCTTGTGTTCCTAGCCAAAGCCGCATTCGGACACAACGGGAATTACAAAATACCTATTTCACCAAACTCGTTCCCTACGATAATTGGTTTCGTGAGCAACAACGCATCATGAAAATGGGCGGCAAAATTGTCAAAGTGCAGTTAGCTACTGGCAAACCGGGGACTAATACAGGTTTACTGTAATTGGCTGCCACTGGAACTTAAAAAAAGAGGTCTTTCCAGACCTCTTTTTGCTTTAGGGATTTTTTTCAAACTGCAAAGCGGCAGAGTTGAGACAATAGCGTTTTCCCGTCGGGGGTGGACCATCATTAAAAACGTGACCAAGATGAGCATCACAGGCGGCACAAACAATCTCTGTCCGCACCATGAAAAAACTAACATCTCGCTCGTACTTAATATTAGCCTCGTTAGCAGCAGTCCAGAAACTCGGCCAACCAGTACCCGAATCATACTTGCTGTCAGAAGTAAATAACTCCGTACCACAGCAGACACATTTGTAAATACCTTTTTCTTTATTATCGTGATATTTACCTGTAAAAGCCCGTTCTGTTCCCTTTTTGCGAGTAACTTGGAACTGTTCGGGAGTTAGCTGGGCCTGCCATTCCGCCTCGGTTTTACGAACTTTTTCTACCATAGTCATGACAACCGCCATTATGATTAAATTTCCCTTTTTAGTCTAACCTGAGTTCGAGATCTAGGGTTTTTCATAACCTCAGCTTATCAATGGTATAAGTAACAATAGTTTCAAACCCCTTTACAAACCGTTACAAACTCTCTAAGATAGAGACATCATCAATCGTACCTCGATAACTTAATAGGAATCATAAACCAATGACCACCACTCTACAACAGCGCGAGAGCGCTTCCCTGTGGGAGCAGTTCTGTCAGTGGATCACCAGCACCAACAACCGTTTATACATCGGTTGGTTCGGTGTCATCATGATCCCCACCCTGCTCACCGCCACCACCTGCTTCATCATCGCCTTTATCGCCGCTCCTCCTGTAGATATCGACGGTATCCGCGAGCCTGTAGCCGGTTCTCTACTTTACGGAAACAACATCATCTCCGGTGCGGTTGTTCCCTCCTCCAACGCGATTGGACTCCACTTCTACCCCATCTGGGAAGCTGCTTCCTTAGATGAGTGGTTATACAACGGTGGTCCTTACCAGTTAGTCATTTTCCACTTCTTACTAGGTGTCTTCTGCTACCTCGGTCGTCAGTGGGAACTGTCTTTCCGTTTAGGAATGCGTCCTTGGATCTGTGTAGCTTACTCTGCACCCGTATCCGCCGCTACTGCTGTATTCTTAATCTATCCCATCGGACAAGGTTCCTTCTCTGATGGTATGCCTTTAGGAATCTCTGGAACCTTTAACTTTATGTTCGTGTTCCAAGCAGAACATAACATCCTGATGCACCCCTTCCATATGTTAGGTGTTGCCGGTGTGTTCGGCGGTTCCTTGTTCAGTGCGATGCACGGTTCTCTAGTAACTTCTTCCTTAGTGCGTGAAACCACTGAAATCGAATCTCAGAACTACGGTTACAAATTCGGTCAAGAAGAAGAAACCTACAATATCGTTGCCGCTCACGGTTACTTCGGACGTTTAATCTTCCAATACGCTTCTTTCAACAACAGCCGCTCTCTGCACTTCTTCTTAGGTGCTTGGCCGGTAATCGGTATCTGGTTTACGGCGATGGGTGTTAGCACCATGGCGTTTAACCTCAACGGTTTCAACTTCAACCAGTCGATTCTCGATTCTCAAGGTCGTGTAATCGGTACTTGGGCCGATGTGCTGAACCGCGCTGGTATCGGTATGGAAGTAATGCACGAGCGCAATGCTCACAACTTCCCCTTAGACTTGGCTAGTGGTGAACAGGCTCCTGTAGCTCTGATTGCTCCTGCTATCAATGGTTAATTCCTAGTCTGAACGAAAAGGCACTCCCGCAAGGGGGTGCTTTTTTGTGGCTAAATATTTTATGGTATGTCTAGCCTGGATCGTTCATCCGGTGAGTTTAGCTTCGGGGAGTAACAATTATCATTCAACTGCTCTTATCGATAACCGTCTTCTTTTTAAGTGCCTTCGGTACTCTGTTCTGGTTGTCTATCCCCTTAGTCATTCAGGTGATTATCGATAAGGTCATCATCCAGAACTCGCCTGAGGCTCTCAACTTTTGGGGTGTTTTCTTGATAGTGACGACTCTCTTTGCCAGTGCCTCGGAGATCGGCCTAGCCGCTCTCACCGCCGCCATCATAGGCAACGGTCTGGCTAGGAACCTCTTTCTCAAAGTCGCTGTCACACTCCCTAAAGTCTTGGCCATGCTATCATTAATGGCTATTTACAGTCCTCAACTTGCCTTTGCTTCCACTGGACTAACTGCCCTAGCCTGTGGAACCTATTACCTTCTCAAAAGAAACAGATTGGTAGCCGAGTCTGGTTCAGAACCTCTTCCTCTTTCTTTCCGCTTGCCTTTGACCCTAATCGTACTCTTCCTTTTCTGGTATGGGGCTTCCCCAGTCCTCGCCGCTCAATTATCGCTGGGTCAGTTGATAGCATTTATTATTTTCAGTATCCAGTTCGTGGCTTTCTTATTGAGCGTGACGGCGGCTGCTACTAAGCCTATTTATTGAAGGCCGCTCTCATTTGGAGATGTTAATTAACGGTATCTGCATTAGGAAGCCCGTATAGCTCCTTGACGGACTGGCGGGAGAGAACAATAATCGTGAAGACTCCGAGGATTGTCCCCAAGGGAGTGAATAAGCAGAGGATGCAGGCCATAACGAAGGAAAACCAGTATCTCTGGCGGCGTTTGAGGAATCGCCCCGATACAATGGTAGCAATAGCAAAAACTTCTCCTAATTTGACATCCTCACCGCCGTAAACGGACGGTGATTCCCAAACCTCACGATTTAGGTTTCTGCTTCTTTCCCTTGCGGGGTTCCGCACCTGCCTTAACAGATTTACTCTGTTCTGGTCTTATGGTCGCTCTACAGACTGACACCGCAAGCCCTGCGGCCAAAATATTTTTACTAGCGTTAATATCTCGGTCGTGGTGAGTCCCACAGTCTGGACAGTCCCATTCTCGAACATTTAACGGCATTTTCAAGGGCAATATACCCGCAATTACTACACCTTTTAGAGCTAGGAAACCATCTATCTATTTCGATGTAATTTCTCCCATACCAACGGCATTTATAGGCTAATTGTCGGGTGATTTCACCCCAGCTTACATCAGATATTGCCTGAGATAACTTGGGGTTTTTGACCATATTCTTGACGGCTAAATTCTCAACCACAATCGTTTGGTTTTCACGAACTAATTGAGTGGTTAGCTTGTGTAAATGGTCTTTTCTGTTATCGGTGATTCGAGCGTGAATCTTGGCTACTTTGATTCTCGCTTTTTCCCGATTTTTTGACCCTTTCTGTTTTCGAGAAAGACTTTTAGATGCTCTTCGCAGTCTCCGATAATGTTTCTTAAAATGCTTAGGATTAGATACTTTGTCACCATCGCTGGTAATCACGAGGCTACTAATTCCTAAGTCAATTCCAATGGCTTTATCTGTTACTGGTAGAGGCTTAATCGTTGGGTCATCAAATCTTATTGAAATATGCCAACGTCCAGAAGGATGTAATCTGACTGTTACTGTGCTTGGTTCACAGCTTTCTGGGATTTGTCTTGACCATCGAATAGGTAAAGGTTCTGTGCATTTGGCTAAATAGATTTGTTTGTCTTTAAATTTAAAAGCAGACTTGGTAAATTCGGCACTTCCTCCCTGATGTTTTTTCTTAAAGTTAGGATACTTAGTACGACCAGCAAAGAAATTAGTAAAAGCTGTTTGTAGGTGTCTTAACCCTTGTTGTAAAGGTACACAGCTAACTTCGTTTAAAAAGTCTAATTCTTCTTGCTTTTTCCAATCGGTCAACATTGAAGAAGTTTGAGCGTAGCCTACTCTTTCTTGTCTTTCATACCAAGCTTGTGTTCGTTCGTGGAGAGCTTTATTGTAAACCAATCTTACACAGCCCAAAGTGCGCCGCAATAGCGACTCTTGTTCTGGTGTTGGGTAAAATCGGTAAGAATAGGCTTTTTCCATACCTCACATTTTAGCATATATTTCGTAAACGATGCTCATATTTAACGGTAAAGCCGTCGTAGAACGACGGGGTTTCAGACCCAAATTTTCGATGAATGTACTGAAATAGATTCGGTAATGATGAGTAAACCGATAGTAAAGTGGATAAGTGGAAAGAGAGAGAAAAAGGCAAGAATCCCTCCCACAATATAGTGGAAGATTGATAATAATTTGAGATGTTGTCTATCGTTATTCGTATTCATGGCTCTTCTCGACTTTGTGTGATAATTTTTGCTTATGGAATCGTGAAATGTTTATCGGGTAAGACTTTTAGGGCTATTTTGCCGAAGAAACTATCAGTATAGACCTCGTTGCCACCTGAGAGGGGGACAAGCGAGCTAGAAGGTAGATAGGGCAAGCGATATAGCTCTTTGTCCCTTGATGTAATCCTTCAACCGATAGCGGCTAATTTGCATTAGCTCTTCTATATTTTTTGGGAACATTTGATGTAGCTGGAGCCAATGATAGAGATGTTGACCCACATAAAAACTGCTGTGTCTGCGTTGACCTTTATATCTTTTTTCAGGTCTTGTGACATATTTTTGGATTCCCATATTCTTAATTTTTTTACCTTGTAGTGTGGCACTTGTATAGGCGATAGCTATAACAATTATAGCAATTCTTGGAGCTATGAGGTACAATAGAAAGTAAATAGACAAATAATAGAACTTACCAGCTTCCTATGAGACCCTATTCCGTAGATTTTCGCCAAAAAATTATCGATGTCTGGAAGAAAGAAAAAATTTCCATTCGAGGACTAGCCCAGAGATTTGACGTGGCTAAAAGCTTTATTCAGAAGTTATTGAAGCAACATAAAGAAACAGGAGATATCCGTCCTCGTCCGCAAGGGGGAAGTCCGCCAACCAAGTTAAATAGTGAACAACTGATAATTTTAATAGAAATCATCGAAGCTAACAATGATGCAACTCTCGAAGAATTATCGGACTTACTGTATGAAAAGACACAGGTGAAAGTCAGTAGAGCCACCCTGGGGCGGCTTACGCAAAAACTCAATTACAGTTTCAAAAAAAAACACTACACGCGGCGGAAAAAGAAAGTGACAGGGTAGAGCAAAAAAGAGTGGAATACTGGTCAGAAGTTCGGGAAATTGAGGCATCAAAACTAATTTTCATCGAGGAATCGGGGGTAAATTTAGCCCTTTTGAGACTCTATGCTAGAGCCTTAATTGGCCGAAGAGCTCGGGGAAGAAAACCACAAAAAAGAGGGAGAAATATTTCAATAATTAGTGCTATAAGCTGAGAAAAAGTTGTCGCATCAGTCAACATATACGGTGCAGTGGATGCGGTAACATTTGAAGGATTTATTCTAAAGGAAGTGCTGCCAAAAATTAAAGAAGGAGACTGTCTGATCATGGATAACGCCAAGATTCATCTCGGAGAAATGGTCAGAGAAATAATCGAACAAGAAAAAGCTAGACTCATCTATTTACCTCCTTATTCTCCCGAATTCTCTCCTATTGAAAACTTTTGGTCAAAAGTGAAAGCGACGTTAAGAAAACTGAAGGCGAGAACTTACAAAGACTTAATAGAAGGGATTGAATTGGCTATGTTAGAAGTTACTCAAAAAGATATTCGCAATTGGTTTACTCACTGTTGCTACTGTACCTCATAAGTCAGAGAATTGCTATATCAGCTTTGATAGGTATTTCGGTGCTAATTGAGAACCTTCTAAGCTATAGCCTCCCGACTTAAAATCTCGGAACATCTCCTCAATATCAAATCTTTTTTGATAGGCCATTATTGCCGTCTCTAAATCTCCAAAGTTAGTCAGAATATACCAAGGCTCTTTTGTTTGAAAACCCCGATAAGTTTTTTTCCACTTACCCGCTAAGTTAAACTCGCCAAATCCCTTCTCTTTTGTAATATTTACATCATGCAAAAATAATTGAGTTCCTGGACTTAAACCTAACTCTCTCATTTCTTGATAAATCCCTTCCTTCGTCTTCACATTTGTGCTTTTTTTTTGTCTTAAACAAAAGTATAAACTCTGCTTCTGAAGCCACTTCCCAAGACTGACCGAGCAAAATTCTCTATCTCCTAACACCACTATTTTATGACCTGATAGCACGGTCAATGTTTTTTCTAATACTCGCTGCTGTTCTTCGAGATTACTACTTCCTTTTTTATCTAATATCTCCCAATAGATTGGCATGGCTCTCTTGTCATAAATCAGACTCACCATCAAGATATTAATTGCTCCCAAAATCGTTCGGTCTATGGCAATATATACTAATCCTTTTATTGTGAATCTCTCCTGCTGTTTTAACATCTCTTTTAGGCAGGGAAACCAGATTCTTTCAATATTCAGAATTTCCAGCTTTAAAAATCTTTTTAGTTTTTTTCGCCGACTCTCAAACAGGATTGGTATTGGTAGTGCTTCTGCTAATATCTCTAACTTGGCTTGCTTTAGTATTTGCCAGGTTCCAACTATCATTAACAACAGTAGATATCTGGCTCGCCCCAGTTCATTTTCTAACACTTTCTGGTATAGTTCACTTATCATTTTTGTTCTCTAGGTCATATTTACTATATATGACTTATCTTTTTTGGAAGTCTGTGTCTGTATTCCATGCTACATAAGCTTTTCAGCTGGCTTGTCCCCCTGTCAGGTGCTTGTGCCAAAACCTCTCATCAACAGGCCGAAGAAGATTTATAGCATTTCCTAAGCTAGTGAGGTACACCTATTTTTCTTCCCTTTTGCCTTCTGCCTCTTGCCTTTTGCCTAAAACCCATCACTTTTGTACCTCAGCAGACTGAAAAACGCTATATATTCGAGTTCTCGGAGCATCAAGATAAACTAAGACGCATTTTAAGCGTTTATAGGTCAGTACGAATGCTACGATAGCGTTGGGCGAGGATGCGAAGTCGGTCCTTGAATTGATCAGAGAAAAGGAGTTTAAAGGATGAAAATGACTTATCTGGAAGCTACTGCCAAATTTTACAGCGAAGTAGCCCAAACTCCCGAAGTGGGGCTATGTTGTGTCCACAGCAGTCCTTTGCAACTACCGGGGTTAAAAATCCCTGCCATTATGCAAGAGATGAACTATGGTTGTGGCACGACGGTGCAGGCCAATGAATTAGGCAATTCTCCCAGGGTTTTGTATGTGGGTGTGGGTGGTGGTTTAGAAGCACTGCAATTCGCCTATTTTTCCCGTCGTCCAGGGGGAGTCATTGCGGTGGATCCAGTGCCAGAAATGCGTTGGGCAGCCCAAAGAAATCTCAGCGAAGCGCTGCTGGAAAATCCCTGGTTTAGTCTCGATTTTGTGGAAATTAGAGATGGTTCCGCCTTTGAATTGCCGGTGGAGGATGCCTCCGTCGATGTAGTGGCGCAGAATTGTCTTTTTAATATCTTTAAACCAGCCGACTTACAGTTAGCTTTACGGGAAGCTTTTCGCGTCTTAAAACCGGGAGGACGTTTACTGATGAGCGATCCGATCGCCACTCGTCCAATCCCCGAACATTTGCAAGAAGATCAGCGTTTACGAGCTATGTGTCTATCGGGGGCCTTGACCTACGATGATTATATTAAACAGTTGCTCGATGCTGGTTTTGGTCAGGTAGAAATTCGGGCCCGTCGTCCCTATCGTTTACTGGACTGTCAGAGTTATAATTTAGCCGATCCGCTCCTATTAGAAAGTTTGGATTCCGTTGCTTTTAAACTAGCTATTCCCGAAGATGGGGCCTGTATTTTTACGGGCAAAACTGCTATTTATACTGGTACGGAGGCAATTTTCGATGATGGTGCCGGGCATATTTTAGCCAAAGGATTGCCGGTGGCCGTCTGTGATAAAACTGCGGGCAACTTAGCTCGCTCCTCTCCCCAAGATATCCTCATCACCGAGTCCACTTGGCACTATAACGGGGGCGGTTGCTGTTAAAAAAGCAGCGTCGAGACAAGTTCGATCCCTCAGTTATCAGTTACCAGTTACCAGTTATCAGTTACCAGTTATCAGTTATCAGTTACCAGTTACCAGTTATCAGTTATCAGTTACCAGTTATCAGTTATCAGTTATCAGTTATCAGTTATCAGTTATCAGTTATCAGTTATCAGTTATCATTGATTAGTTATTGGTCACTGTTTACTGTTTACTAATTACTGTTTACCGTTTACTGTTCAATGTTTACCGTTCACTGATTACTGTTTACTGATTACTGTTTACTGATTACTGTTTACTGATTACTGTTTACTCTCCCATGACTCCTTTTGTTGAGAAACTAAAAACTCCTTTAACTAAGCAAAAAATCTCGGTTCTGCAAATTAATTTGGGGAAAAGATGTAACCTTGCCTGTAGCCATTGTCATGTGGAAGCTAGTCCAGGTCGTTCCGAAGAAATGACTCCAGAAGTGTGCGAACAAATTATCGAACTGATCGAAAGATTTCCCCAAATTAAAACCGTCGATCTGACCGGCGGTGCCCCGGAAATGCTCTACGGTTTTAAGCCGATTGTGGAAATCTCTAGAAAAGCTGGGAAACAGGTAATTGTGCGCTCGAATTTAACTATTTATTTCGAGAAAGGATTTACTGATATTCCTGAATATTGCGCTGGCCATCAGTTGCGGGTGGTGGCTTCTTTACCCTGTTATCTTGCCGATAATGTGGATAAAATGCGCGGTCTGGGAGTCTATGACCGATCAATCGCCGCTTTACAATGGTTAAACCGTCTCGGCTACGCTCAAGAGCCGAATTTGATTGTGGATTTAGTCTATAATCCCCAGATTCCTAAGTCAGATAATTTTTCTCTCACACCGGATCAACTATCCCTAACACGGGATTACAAAAAGTTCTTGCAAGAACATTTTAATATTTCTTTTAACAATCTATTTACTATCACTAACCTACCCGTCGGAAGGACACGCTTCCATCTGGAACACCGGCAACTCTATCAACCCTATCTTCAATTCCTCGAAGACTATTTTAATGGCGATACTATCGAGCATTTGATGTGTCGTAATCAGCTTTCCATTGATTATTTGGGTAATATCTATGACTGCGATTTTAATCAGATGGAGGATCGGGCCGCTTGCACCAGTCAAGGCCAAAAATTAACCCTGCCGGATTTATTACAAGCGGGTACTTTAGAGCTAATTGCAGAGGTACAAACCGCTTCCTATTGCTACGGTTGCACTGCTGGCAGCGGTTCCAGTTGTGGAGGAGCTTTGATTTCAAGCTGAACAAGTGTACTGGATTGACAGCGTGTCTTGGAAAATTTAGTACAAATGCTCGGACTAGCTCTCCCTGCCGCCAACTCCGGCGCTGTCTTAACGGGGTAGGGTGTAGGGTGTGGTGCGATTCGTTGGCTAGAAACTAGACAGTAAGACGTTTAGAGGATTAGCCGCTTGGTAAATGTAGTACCTTGATAACTTTATAACCCTACAGGTGCGGGTTAGTAATAACCTTAGTCCTGTCCTCTAGATGCCTAGAGTGACGGCATTTCCTGCTGCTTTAGACTTGGTACATCTGAGGTAGTGAGCGAGGAAAAAAAAGCGGTATCTGATAGCCTAAATCAGAAACCCGTTGAGCCAGAACCTATGGATAGCCCTGGGGCGAAGATACGAATTAACCATCGTCAACACCCACGAGCCAAAAGGCTGACAGGCTCGAAACAAAAGTTAACAGAGTTGGGGCTGATAGCTCATACCACTATCAGTAAGGCATTCCCGTTACTCTGTTGTGGACAGTATCATCCTAAGGGTTCAACCAATGGTTATAGGGAACGAAGTAACCCTGATTGACTCTGCCCGTTCGGGGCAGTAGGAAACCATCCGCAAGTCAATAGAGGGAGAGGATGTCCTTAAAAGCCAAGGCTTTGAGTAATATCAAAGATATGCTGACAAAGGACGGGTAACTAGGAAGTCTAAGCAACAATCAACGGTCATATACGCCCTAAAACCAACAATCTTGTCTGGTGGGGATACAGCCAAGAGGGTTGAATAGACAAGGAAATAATAATTCCCATTATTATTCTACTAATGACAGTAGCCTAGTTACTCAGGAGCCGGATACGGCGAAAGTCGTAAGTCCGGTTTTGAAGCAGGGGGTGGGAAGGCGACTTCCTGCTCTACTGTAACGGGTGTGGGGTTTGACCGATTTTGAGGGGGTCAATTAGCCAATTTTCAGGGAAAAAGTCCCTGAATTCTCCCCCCGATCGCTCCAATCGCTGGCACTTTTTAGTCAAAAGTTGGACTAATGATTAGGGACCAGAAAAAACCGCCGATTCTATATCTTGGCGACTAAGGGAGTATTTAAAAGCGCGATTGATGTCACTGCCGTCATTGGCTGCCCGAAAGTAACGAACGGTGATTTCTTCGATATCGAGGCAGATTTCCGCTTTCCATGTTGGTTTTTCGACGATCCAACAGTGGATATTCTCGGTATTTTTCCGACAACCTAATTTAACTAGCCATGCTTCGATCGCCGGTAAGGGATGATTATAGAGGGGAGTATCAGCAGTGGGAATCTTCATCGCATCTAAATCAAAAATAATTGGGCTACAGTGACGGCATTCTCTCCTCGAAGCATAGCAATAATCACCGCTACTAACAAGCAGCCGAGCAGGGTGAGTGCCAAGATAAACAAAGCAAAAATCTCTCCCGAAGATAGGGGACGATCGGTCGGATCGAGATAGGCGCTACGATTAGCTATGGGTTCATCGCTATCCGGGATAGTTTGGATGACATTCCAGCGCGAGTAACCTATCTGTAAATCATACAGGGAACGGCGATCGGGATTACTCAGGGTGGCATAAGCTTCGTTAAGACGCTGGAATTTAACCGTTGCCACTTCGGGGCTGAGTTCGGTAGTATCGGGGTGGTATCGTTTACTTAGTTCTCGATAGGCGCGTCGCACTTCGATCACCGAGGCACTCGGATGTAGTCCTAGAATGGCATAATAAGTATCGGCAAAGCGCGAGTTAGCGGCAATGACTCGCGAGGTGGTTTGGGAATTATCGCGCTCGAAGGTCACAAGATTTTTTACACTAAAAATTGTCTTAATATTTTAACCCTGTTGATCATGAAATCTCGTTATCGGCTGCGTCTTCAGATCTGTCTTGTCTTTCTTATTGTTGCTCTGACGAGTTTGTCTCCTTGGCTAACCCCTGGCGCCTATGCGGGGATCGATGATGATCGCCTTGATGGTAATATTTTTGTGGTCTATGCGGGTAATGGTTCCCTCGTACCACCGCGTTTAAATTTAGCGGAAACTTTTCAACGGAAAATTCCGGCTATTATTGTCTATTATCTGGATGATAGTAGTGATTGTAAGCAATTTGCGGCGATTGTCTCCCGTTTTCAAGAGTTTTACGGTCGCGCCGCCAGTATTATCCCCGTTACTGTCGATTCTATCCCCTTAAAGTCTTCCTATCGTCCCGATGAACCGGGTTACTATTATCGCGGTGGGGTTCCCCAAACGGTGGTTTTAGACCAACAAGGTAAAGTGGTTTATGATGGTTTGGGCAATGTTAAATATGAAGATGTGGATGATGTCTTAAGAAAGGTTTTTGAGCTTCTGCCTCGATCAGAATCGGTAGAGTTAAAAAGACGCTCTTTTAACGAGTTTAACGCTGAATTGCGCTAGTTACCTCTTTTTTATCCTCAATTGAACCAAAAATAATCATTTAGAGATGCTGTCAGCAGCGTCTCTATCTTGTTTTTAGGAACAATAAAATTATTTAGGGTTGGCTGAATAAATCTAAAAACCTTACAGGAAAGGGCTTTTAGCTTGATTGAGAGCTTCCCAAATGCACTTAAATCTGCTAGAATCTCTTAAAACCCTTGCATCACCCTTGCATCACCCTTGCATCTTCTCTAATTAGTGCTAATGTACCGTAAAAGCGAGTTACCCTCAACCCCACCAGAAAACTTCGAGCTGCCCTTTGAGGGGAAATTATCCCAAGACAATCGTTGGGTAATTATGGCCAACCTCATTCCCTGGTCAGAATTTGAAGCGGAATACGCATCACTTTTTTCAGAAGAAATGGGCACACCCGCCAAAACATTCAGGACAGCACTCGGAGCATTAATTATTAAAGAAAAATTAGGAACAAGCGATAGAGAAACGGTAGAACAAATCAAAGAAAATCCTTATTTACAATACTTCTTGGGGTTTTCATCCTACAGCAATGAACCCCGGTTTGAAGCGTCAATGTTGGTTCACTTTCGAGAAAGAATCACTCGGGAACTAATTAATAAAGTGAATCGCTTTATGGTCAAAAATTCGAGAGAAATAAAAGAAGAAGAAAACACCGAAAAAAAGTTAGAGAGCGAAACCCAAAGTCAACCAGAAAATCGAGGTAAATTAATTTTAGATGCCAGTTGTGCGCCCGCAGATATTAGTTATCCTACGGATTTAAACCTGTTAAATCAAGGAAGAAAACAAACCGAAAAAATTATTGATATTCTCTAGGAAACTTGAAAAGGAAAACTTGTTCAAAAACCGAGAACCTATCGTCTTCTAGCCAGAAAAAGTTATTTAGAAGTAGCGAAAAAAAGAAAACCTACCGTCAAACAAAGACGAAAAGCCCTGAAAAAACAGCTGCAATATCTGAAAAGAAATCTCGACCATATTGAACAACTTTTAGCAGAAGGAGCCTCTCTACAAAGCTTGAAAAAAAGAGACTATAAACTGTTGTTAGTAGTCACAGAAGTTTATCGTCAACAACTCTGGATGTACCAAAATAACAAACAGAGTATTGAAGACAGAATTGTCAGCTTAACTCAACCCCACATCCGTCCGATAGTCAGAGGAAAAGCTGGAAAACCCGTAGAATTTGGGGCTAAATTCTCAGCAAGCTGTATAGATGGTTACATATTTTTAGACCGAATTAGTTGGGATAACTTTAATGAATCAGGAGATTTAAAAGCACAAATAGAAGCTTATTATGACTATACAGGATACTATCCAGAATCAGTTCATGTGGACAAAATTTATCGAACCAGAGAAAACCGAGCTTGGTGTAAAGAAAGGGGAATCAGAATCAGTGGTCCCCCATTAGGAAGACCAGCCAAAAATGTTAGTAAAGAACAAAAGAAACAAGCTACTGATGATGAGAGGATTCGGAATTGTATAGAGGGCAAATTTGGACAGGGGAAAAGAAGATTTAGCTTAGGTAAAGTGATGGCTAAACTTCCTCATACTTCCTTTTCAGCGATTGCTATTACTTTTTTAGTCATGAATCTTTCTAACCTGTTGAGGCAGGTTTTTTGGGCTTTTTTATGTCTGAAATGGAAAAACAGCACTTTTTCTCGGTCAATGATTAGGATAAGTTATAATTTAAAAATTAATCAACAACTAAAGCTTATGCTTGTAGCTAAGTGAAATCATTGATTAAGAGACCTGTACTTTTCAATGACTTTTTCAGCAAACCCTACTTAGGGTCTGCTGAATAAATCTAAAAACCTTGTTGGCTAAGACTTTTAGACTTTTTGGAAACCAAAAAGTGCCAGATCCCGGAGTGATCGGGTGGAAAATTCCGGGACTTTTTCCCTGAAAATTAGGTAATTGACCCCCTCAAAATCGCTAAAACCCTACACCCTACACCCTACACCCCACACCCTGCCCCCAGGAAAAACTTTTTGCCGCAAACCCTACTTATTGCTTTTATTATCATTTAAGATTTATGTTAACCAATAAATGCTAGGCAATTCAGATTTTATCTGGAGTAATATTTGAAAAATATTTGCAATAGTGCCAGACTGAAAAAAGTTTGCTAACCTGATTATACTGAGAACAATAATCATTCTTGTAGGTGTGGGAGACAGCAATGAAAATCAAGCAAAATTTCCTAACAGCAGTGATATTACTGGGTTTTTCTAGTCCTGTACTGGCTAATAGTCTCGAAAACCTCTCTAGTAACCCCATGGCACAGGTAACAAGTGTCAATCAATTGCGGGATGTTTCTCCCACCGCCTGGGCTTTTGAGGCCTTAAGAAGTCTCGTGGAGAGGTATGGTTGTATAGTAGGTTATCCTGACCGTACTTTTCGCGGTGAACGCGCTTTAACTCGTTGGGAATTTGCCGCGGGGTTGAATTCCTGCTTAAATACCCTAGAAAGATTGATTCAAGAAGGAGTAGCGGTATTAAAAGAAGATCTAGACAGAATCAAGCGATTAGTCAGGGAATTCGAGACAGAATTAGCGGCCTTAGGGGCTAGGGTTAATAACTTAGAAAATCGAGTCGCTTTTCTGGAAAATAATCAATTTTCCACCACTACTAAATTAACTGGGGAAGTGGTGATGGCATTATATGGGGTAGCCACAGGAGAAAAAAACGGTGATGAAGGGATTCCCCAAGTACCAGCTTTTGGTTATCGGGCCCGTTTAGAATTAAATACTAGCTTCACAGGCAAAGATTTACTCTATACCCGTCTAGCAACGGGAAATATTGCCGATTTAGCCGATACCACCGGAACTTTTCAAAGTACCTTAGCCTTTACCCAACCCGACGGCAATGATTTATTGCTAGAAGTTTTAAACTACAGTTTCCCCGTAACGGAAAATATCCACCTCTGGTTAGAAGCGACGGGAGGTGCTAAAGATGACTTTACCAATACCCTCAACTTTTTGGATGGAGATGGTGCTAGTGGGGCACTTTCCGCTTTTGGTACCCGCAATCCCCTTTATTTTGCCCCCGGACAAACTGGACTCGGTTTACAGGGTAATTATGGGTCTTTCCAGTTCAGTGCCGGTTATCTTGCCGGAGATGCTAACGATCCTAACCCGGGAGGGGGTTTATTTAACGGCTCCTATACTGCCCTAGGGCAGCTGGGTTATGTTCCAAACGATAATTTTGGCATTGCTTTATCCTACTTTCATGGTTATAACCAATTAGACACGGGGACGGGAAGTCAGCGCTCGAATTTCCAATTTTTCACCGAAGAACTATTCGGGGAGGCTGTCCCGACAATTAATAATAGTTTGGGTTTACAATTTAGTTGGCGAATTGTCGATGGTTTTGTCCTCGGTGGTTGGGGGGGTTACACAAAAGCTATCACCCTTAGCACCTTAGATGGACAACTAGAACGCGGGGATTTAGATATCTGGAATTGGGCGGTAACTTTGGCTTTTCCTGATTTATTTAAGGAAGGAAATACCGCTGGTATTATTGTTGGTATGCAGCCCTGGGTGTCTAGTTCTAGTATTAGATTAAATGATGGTAGTTCCACTAATGATCCCGATACTTCCTTTCATATCGAAGGATTTTATGAGTGGAAACTCACCGATAATATTGCCCTTACTCCGGGGGTAATCGTGATTACTTCTCCCAACTCAAATAACAACAATTCCACCTTAGTTATCGGTACTATCCGAACGACTTTTACTTTCTGATTTGTCCAGGCAGCCGGTCAGAAATAAAGATAAAGTATGACGGGATTTGACATCATTTCTCGACGGCTGGCTGCTGTTCCTGCGTTTCGCACTCTAAACTAACTGAATTAAGGGGCATTTATGGTATTTTTAGAGGCAATTTAGCCTACTTTTGTGGTTTCCTTTTCATGGCGATACAATGAAGTTACTGCCACTTAATGAAACCTCTATGAACCTCATCCTTCCCTCTAAACTTCTGCAAACAGTACAAATGACTGAAGCTCAAATGCTCACGGAAATCGCTGTCATGCTTTATCAGCAGCAACGCCTTCAATTTGAACAAGCAGCCGAACTAACGGGAATGGCACTCGATGATTTCTACCAATTGCTAGTATCGCGTAATATCCTCACTCCACCCACTGACCCTGACGACGAACCAAAAGAACTCATCCTCACCAGTCTTTGTATTTCTCTTCAGCAAGCTAAAGAAGGCAAAGTACATCCCATCTCTGAACTCTGGGATGGCATAGATGACTGAAGAAATTCCCTCTATTAAGCTCCTTTTCTCTGATGAATTCAAGGATCGACTTCGCACCCTCGCCAAACGCTATCGGAGCATTCGTACTGACCTACAACCTCTAATTGATGACCTTCAGATAGGCAAATTCATCGGCGATCAAATACCAGGAATAGGCTACACTGTCTTTAAAGTTCGCCTCAAAAACAGCGATATTCAAAAGGGCAAAAGTAGCGGCTATCGTGTTATCTATCAACTTAAAGACAATGGTTGTGTTTTGATGCTCCTCATCTATGCCAAATCTGACCAAACAGACATCACAGCGCAGCAAATTCAAGACATCATTAATAAGTTTGACAATTTTTAGAAGTATTAATAGATGCCAAAAATAAACCCTCTCAAGATTGAATGAAGGGACATCGATGGTATTTTTACTAAACAATTTAGCCTATTTTTGTGGTTTCTTTTTCGGTAGATTGGGAGGGTTTTAGTTTGCTTTTGAGGTTTGAAGCTGCGCCGAAGCCGAAAGGGATGATAATTAACACATACCGCTCAAACTGTTATCATTTGATGATGACTAATTTGTTTAGCTTGCTCTTGCTGCTAAATCGGTAGTGATACTGGCATTATATCTGGATAATGTTATGCTCCCGACAGGGGTAAATTTTATTGCGATTGCGTTAGCGCAAATACAATGTTGATAAAAATTAATGTAGTAACCATAATATAGCTACATTTGGAGAGTAGAATTGAAGTGGACATGGGACGACAACAAAAATCGGACAAACAAGCGCGATCACGGCTTGAGCTTTGAAGCCGCTCAATATGTTTTTGCCGATCCTCTCGCTGTCAGCCGTCCTGATCCATACCCAGAGGAAGAACGCTGGCAGACTATCGGACTGATCGGTAAATTGACTGTGTTTGTGGTGCATACTTGGCCGGAGTCTGATTCAGTGACAGGAGAGGAAACGGGACGAATTATTAGCGCACGCAGGGCAACAGCCCATGAAAGGAGGGCTTATGAAGAAGGGAGATTCTAATCCAGTACCGCCAGAGATACAGGCTGAAATTGACGCTCTAGCCACGTCACAAGAGCTTATCCGCACAGATCTGATCCCGGAGGCTACGGGAGATTGGAGCAGGGCGCAGCGTGGTGTATTTTATCGTCCGCTCAAACAGCAGATCACCCTAAGCCTTGATGCTGACCTGATAGACTGGTTCAAAACCCAGGCCACACAAGAGGAGGGGTATCAGACCAGTATTAATCGCGCCCTGCGAGAATATGTAGAAACACGGGCAAAAAAATAAACCCCTTCAAGATTGATTGAAGGGGTATTTATGGTATTTTTAGAAACAATTTAGCCTACTTTTGTGGTTTCCTTTTCATGGCGATACAATGAAGTTACTGCCACTTAATGAAACCTCTATGAACCTCATCCTTCCCTCTAAACTTCTGCAAACAGTACAAATGACTGAAGCTCAAATGCTCACGGAAATCGCTATCATGCTCTATCAGCAGCAACGCCTTCAATTTGAACAAGCAGCCGAACTAACGGGAATGGCACTCGATGATTTCTACCAATTGCTAGTATCGCGTAATATCCTCACTCCACCCACTGACCCTGACGACGAACCAAAAGAACTCATCCTCACCAGTCTTTGTATTTCTCTTCAGCAAGCTAAAGAAGGCAAAGTACATCCCATCTCTGAACTCTGGGATGGCATAGATGACTGAAGAAATTCCCTCTATTAAGCTCCTTTTCTCTGATGAATTCAAGGATCGACTTCGCACCCTCGCCAAACGCTATCGGAGCATTCGTACTGACCTACAACCTCTAATTGATGACCTTCAGATAGGCAAATTCATCGGCGATCAAATACCAGGAATAGGCTACACTGTCTTTAAAGTTCGCCTCAAAAACAGCGATATTCAAAAGGGCAAAAGTAGCGGCTATCGTGTTATCTATCAACTTAAAGACAATGGTTGTGTTTTGATGCTCCTCATCTATGCCAAATCTAACCAAACAGACATCACAGCGCAGCAAATTCAAGACATCATTAATAAGTTTGACAATTTTTAGAAGTATTAATAGATGCCAAAAATAAACCCTCTCAAGATTGAATGAAGGGACATCGATGGTATTTTTAGAGGCAATTTAGCCTACTTTTGTGGTTTCTTTTTCAGTGGATTTAGGGGGTTTTAGTTGGCAACTGATAATAAAGCTTCTTCTATTGGCTTTGGTAACTCAATAGCATGAAACCGATTCACAGAAAAAGCGTAATCTTCACCACTTTCATCAATAACCCGAATTAGACTGTTTATTTCTGTTGTCTCATCAGGGATAACGCGGTATATTTTGCCCACCTCTAGTGAAGCTTCGTAGCCTTCATTATTGAGACAAACTGCGAACTTATTTGTTGGAGATGACTCTATGTTCATGGTCAATCGAGAAACGGTAGCTTGAGCTTAAATTCTTTTTTGCCGATGCCATGAGCTTCATACCAATGGACTTCGGCTAACCTTACTATACCATTGGGAAGCTGAACTTGGGCTATGCCCTTTAATTTTCTCCATTTACCTTTGCCATACTGTTTTTGCAACCGTTCCCGATTACGAATTCCTGTTCCTGTGGCAATAATCTCGATATTCGTAATATCGCTGATAATCTCAAAGTCCACGATCGATCAAGCAATCTTCAAGAGTGGCCTTTCATTATAGCATCTATTGCCAAAAAAGAGATAAGACCTCTTGCATAATTTTTTTATGGTATAATATAGGGTTTTGCTTTTTTCTCAATTCTTAGATTGAAGTGGAAAAAAGAATAAAATGTGATCTTAGGTCAGGAAATCATCTATAATTTTGCTATGTTTATTAGCAAAATTATGGATTATCAAAACTTATCAGATGAACAATTCAAACGCCGTTTCGGTGTGTATAAACAAACCTATAGAAAGATGGTAGAATCAGTAAAAAGTGTTGAAGCCGACTCTAATTCACCATCTAAAAGGGGACCGAAACCTAAACTATCTATAGAAGAACAAGTTTTAGTAACGTTAGAATATTGGCGAGAATATAGAACATATTTTCACATTGGTACAAGCTGGGAACTATCAGAATCAACTATATGTCGGATTGTAAATAAGACGGAAAAAATGCTTTTACAATCGGGAAACTTCCGTTTAAAAGGAAAAAAAGCTCTACTAAATCAAGCAGAGATACCGGTCGTAACGGTAATGGATGTAACGGAAACTCCCATTGAACGCCCCAAAAAGAAACAGAAAGATTTTTTGGGGGGTAAAAGAGGTTATCATACTTTAAAATCCCAATTAGTAGCTGATCAAACTACCGAGGAAATTATCTGTGTCTTTTGTGGGAAAGGTAGAGGTCATGATTTTAGTTTATTTAAAAAAAGTCGAGTTCGTTTTCATCCTTTAACTACCAGCATAGAAGACAGTGGTTATCAGGGAATAGCTGCATACCATAGTAATAGTTATACACCGAAAAAGAAATCGAAAAATAGAAAATTAACAGAGTTAGAAAAAGAGTATAACAAGGCTTTAGCCAAAGAAAGGATTATCATTGAACCTATAAATAGGAAACTCAAAATCTTTAAAATCTTATCCTGTAAATATCGGAATCGTCGTCGAAGATATAGTTTAAGAGTTAACTTGTTGGCGGCTATTTATAACGGTGAGTTAGGGATAGGTATAGCAGCTTCTTAAAAGTTGCCTAAAGATTAATCAAGTCAAGGAGAATTTATTCTCAATTATAAAAATTGAGATAGTTTGTGCCGCTTAAATAAAGAGGTTTTGATAACCAAATTAAAGCATATCTAAAGAGTTTTGAGTTAAAAGTTAAACTTCAAGTTTTCATTCAGGACGAATGTACTGGTTAACTAATTTTTTGGGGAAAATTAGTTAAGCCATCATTATAACATATAATTAATTTGCAAGAGTTCTATATAAAAAAACAAAACCCCCTCAAGATTGATTGAAGGGGCATTTATGGTATTTTTAGAAGCAATTTAGCCTACTTTTGTGGTTTCTTTTTCGGTGGATTTGGATGGTTTTAGTTGGCGCTTGAGGGTTGAAGCTGCGCCGGAGCCGAAGGTGATGATACTCAAACTGTTATTTTTTGTACTGTAGATTTTTTGGTTATTTCCTTAGGATGTCTGAACAATTGACCTTCATTTTGGTAGAAAACTTCATACTCCGGGGCTAGTTCAAGACGTAACTGTTTCCATAAACTAATTCCTTCTTGTTTAAAATCCATTTCAGCTTGCTGATTAGGAAAATCTGATAAAGGTGGATAGTCTTGATTTAAAGTCTTATCGTAAGTATCCTGCCATGCGTTTAAACGTTGAATGGTTGCTTGACTTAATGGTAATTCTTCAGGAGCAATGTTATCAATTTCATCTACTCCCCAAAGTGGGTAACTTCCATAATCTGCCCAAAGTTTGATTCTGATTGCCATAACTATCATTCCTGAATATAGCAATTCTTGGAGCTATGAGGTACAATAGAAAGTAAATAGACAAATAATAGAACTTACCAGCTTCCTATGAGACCCTATTCCGTAGATTTTCGCCAAAAAATTATCGATGTCTGGAAGAAAGAAAAAATTTCCATTCGAGGACTAGCCCAGAGATTTGACGTGGCTAAAAGCTTTATTCAGAAGTTATTGAAGCAACATAAAGAAACAGGAGATATCCGTCCTCGTCCGCAAGGGGGAAGTCCGCCAACCAAGTTAAATAGTGAACAACTGATAATTTTAATAGAAATCATCGAAGCTAACAATGATGCAACTCTCGAAGAATTATCGGACTTACTGTATGAAAAGACACAGGTGAAAGTCAGTAGAGCCACCCTGGGGCGGCTTACGCAAAAACTCAATTACAGTTTCAAAAAAAAACACTACACGCGGCGGAAAAAGAAAGTGACAGGGTAGAGCAAAAAAGAGTGGAATACTGGTCAGAAGTTCGGGAAATTGAGGCATCAAAACTAATTTTCATCGATGAATCGGGGGTAAATTTAGCCCTTTTGAGACTCTATGCTAGAGCCTTAATTGGCCGAAGAGCTCGGGGAAGAAAACCACAAAAAAGAGGGAGAAATATTTCAATAATTAGTGCTATAAGCTTAGAAAAAGTTGTCGCATCAGTCAACATATACGGTGCAGTGGATGCGGTAACATTTGAAGGATTTATTCTAAAGGAAGTGCTGCCAAAAATTAAAGAAGGAGACTGTCTGATCATGGATAACGCCAAGATTCATCTCGGAGAAATGGTCAGAGAAATAATCGAACAAGAAAAAGCTAGACTCATCTATTTACCTCCTTATTCTCCCGAATTCTCTCCTATTGAAAACTTTTGGTCAAAAGTGAAAGCGACGTTAAGAAAACTGAAGGCGAGAACTTACAAAGACTTAATAGAAGGGATTGAATTGGCTATGTTAGAAGTTACTCAAAAAGATATTCGCAATTGGTTTACTCACTGTTGCTACTGTACCTCATAAGTCAGAGAATTGCTATAAGTTTATTAATTAATCGAGCCGTAGGTTGGGTTGAGCTAAGCTTTTACGCATTTAAGTTACATTGACAGCATTACCCTTATTTTTAAGTTTTCTACTCCATTTAATAATCAATCCCCCTTCATTTAAAAGCTGATTGACTACTTTTTCCAGTTCTTCTTTATTTTCAAATTCTCGATTAGCTATGTATTCTTTAGCGGAATGCCACACTAATTCTATTAGGTTGTAATCTGGACTATAAGCTGGTAAAAACTCTAGCCTAATATTGGGCAACTCTTTTTCCACCTGCTCAATAACATCTTTCTTTTTGTGATAACTAGCATTGTCTAATATAATGATAATCTTCGGCCCCTTTTCTCGAAAATCTTCGGGCAGATTTCCCAAGTTTATCCATTCTTGACGAATCTCTTCATGAAGTTTCTTTAATTGTTCATGGAAAGTTTCTGAATTTCCTTTTTTGATCATAAAACAGACTCTTTTTTTATCATTATATCTTAAGGCTCCCATCACATTCACCCTTCCTCTTTTTCTTTGCCCATTCACTTTTTTTCGCTTTCCTTTTTTTGTCCAAGCTCTCCTTCTTATTACTCTCAAACTAAATCCACACTCATGAGGGGCTGTGTGGCGAACCTGCGTCGCCACCTTGAAAGCCCCGTCCCAAAACCATACCTGGATTGACTCTGGCTTTTCTTTCGCTAACTTTAAATATTCATCTAATTTTTCTTTAAATGCTTTTCTTAATTTCTTGTCTTGCTTATCTTCTAGACTATATTTTGCCCAGATATACACATACTTTTTTCTTCTCAATATTCTTCTCACTTGCGAGCCACTCAGTTTAATTCCTGTTTCCTTTTCTAGATGCTCTGCTAATCTTGCCGCTGTCCATCTCCCGAATTCATATCCCAATTCCTTCGGGTCTTCATCAACTATTTTCAATAGTAAATTAATATATTCCTCTGTGGCTTTTTTATGATTTCCATTTTTTCTACCATCTTCTAGACTTTCTATATTGTTAGGATCGCCATGAACACACCAAGGGGCGACTGTTTTGAGTGAACAGCCAATAAACTCAGCTATTTCTCGTTGAGTTTTTCCGTCGTTTAGCAAGAGAAACATTAAAATTCTTTCCCTAACCTCTGCTCTTTCTTCTTCTTTAAGAGCTTTTTGTAAGTTTTTCTTTTCTTCTAAGTCTAGGAAATCTTTGGCTGGCATAAGTAGGATTTTTCTCAAGTTACTATTTCTATTTTAGGTGGTTTAAGTGCGTTTTAGCTTATCATTATTGCTCTGGTATTACCCATCGGCTCAAAAGGCGAAACCCAACAAACATTGTGAAAATATTCCAGGAAGTTGTTGGGTTTCCTTGCGTCAACCCAACCTACGAATCTCAATGCTGCTGCCACAGGAAAAATCTTCAGGTAGAACCTGAGAACGAGGTAATATATTACCTCCATTCAACTGAGAAATTACCTACTAATCGCAGATAAACGATTCTTCCAGGCAAATTTCCTTTAAAGAGAATTTTTCCGTTAATGGGGACTCTAGAAGGCATATCTCTTACCCATACCATATCACGACCTATTCCTCCAATACGGCCCTCCGATCCCTTCAATTGCTTGCCGGTAGAATCAATGATGATAGAGTCTTGGGGATAAAAATAAAGATCTCTGACTTCCCCTAAGTTTGCAACCATAAAAGTACAAACTACAGAATTATTGTCTTTATTACAATTCTGAATCTCGAAAGCAAAACCATTGCTTACACGTCTCAAATTACGGGCTTGAGCAATATCATCGTGATTCTAATAGAAGTTAGAAGATAAAGCTATAGTTAAGGCTAAAATTGGTAGCCATCTGAAAAATCCTTTTTTCATCACCATTCGCTACTCAGTACATAAGTGTTCGCCCCCTCGCAGCTAGGTGAAGCAACAACCCAACCCAACACCAAAGGCGGATAGTAGAACAATACACACTCCCCCCCCACAAATGTATCAAAAGCTACAATTTAATAAATATTTGCATTCCTATCCCTTCAGATTTGTGGGTTTTTGGGGAGTTCAAGAGCTTGAAATTGTACAATAAGGTTGTACAAGTCTCCCCTAAAAATCATGTTAAGCAAAGAAACCACCTACTCTCAAACACAGTATTTTATCAACTGTAGATATCTCGGCGATGTCCAACCTTGTGGATGGTAATGCGTTCTGCTTCGGGTGCAAAAGAATAGATAATTCTATAGTCACCGACTCGAAGCTTGAAAAGACCACTCAAATTAGCACTTAAAGCTTGAAGACTAACATTTTCAAAATTATCCGACAACCAGCGAACTTTCCGCAAAATTCGCTCTTGAATGATAGGAGCGAGTGCTTCTAAATCAGCGATTGCTTCGCAGCTAAATTCTACAAAGTAAGCCATTACCAGTTTAATCCTAATTTTTTGGCTACTTCCTCGGC
Organism: Microcystis aeruginosa NIES-843; assembly: GCF_000010625.1. Lineage (NCBI taxonomy): Bacteria > Bacillati > Cyanobacteriota > Cyanophyceae > Chroococcales > Microcystaceae > Microcystis > Microcystis aeruginosa. The sequence continues at coordinate 855,507 of NC_010296.1, read as the reverse complement.
TGAAACCCCCTTTTCTCCTATTTCAGTCCGTCTTAGAGAGTCAAGAACTTGTTGCTTAACTTCAGGTTTCACTTCTTTGTCTTGGTCAGGATCGAGTAAGATAGATTGGATAGTTTCGGCAACAGTTTCTTGAATGAGGAGTTTGAGTTCTTCAACGGTTAGCTCTTTAACTTGCATATTTTTAACTGGGAGAGAAGAATAAATAAACTACTCCTAATTGTGGCACTAAATTGGCTATTTGGCTCTTCTCGACCTTGTGTGATCATCAATGCTTTGTCTCGTTCCAAGGTAGAACCTCTGGAAATGCGTTGCCAGGGAGACCCTAGCAACGAGGTGATAGTTGTTTAATAAGCGAAAGGAAAAAATCAACCCCCTCAAGATTGATTGAAGGGGCATTTATGGTATTTTTAGAGGCAATTTATCCTATTTTTGTGGTTTCTTTTTCGGTGGATTTATACTAAATCTGGTTATTAAAGACTGATTATTTAGGGTTTGCGGCAAAAAGTTTGTTGGTGGGGTTAGGAGTCAGGAGTCAGTAGCCGGTCGTTTCAGGCTTTGTTGTCCTCTTTTTTCGTACCAGTTTTGTACTAAAAGAAGGATAATGCAAGGTTTTTGAAGGTCTTAATCCTATTTTCGCAGCATGAACATCGGATTTTAACAGGTCAAAAGCCTTATTTTAAAAGGGTTTTACCATTATTCAGCCAGCCCTATCTTATGTTACATTTTAATAAATCTTTGCATTCCTAGAGCAGGGTATGGGGTGTGGGGTGTGGGGTGTAGGGTTTTACCGATTTTGAAGGGGTCAATTACCTAATTTTCAGGGAAAAAGTCCCTGAATTTTCCCCCCGATCACTCCCATATCTGGTACTTTTTGATTTACAAAAACTCTAAAAGTCTTAACCAACAAGGGTTTTACCATTATTCAGCCAGCCCTAATTAGCACTCGATCGCTACTTTTTTTCTTTCCACAATTCCCTAGTAGGGGAAAGGGTCAACCACTGCCAAAACCGATCAGACATCAAGATAGAAGATAAATCTAAAGAAAGTGTGAAATTAGCAGAAATTGCCGATTTTTTTAGTATTATATCTCTGAAAAGCGGATATTTTCCCCGTGAGAACGGCAAATTGAAGGTAAAAAATAACTATTTTTTAATATCTTATAACAGTTTAATCTGGTCTGATGGGAGATAACCTAAAAGCAAAATCATTCAACCTTGATATAGAGATGAAAAAGTATCTAGCAGAGTTCATCGGGACGTTTTGGCTCGTTCTCGGCGGTTGCGGTAAGCTTAGACGCACTTACATTGCACTTTAATATCCTGGAACGCCTTGTAGATAGGGATACGAGTAGGAAACTTAAATGCGTCTAAGCTTAGTGCTGTTTTAGCGGCAGTATTTGTGGGTAAAGCCAAGAGTGTCGTAGATGGTGCTGATTTTAATATCCATCTGGGGATTTCTTTTGTGGGTGTGTCCCTCGCCTTCGGTTTAACCGTCCTCACTCTTGCCTACGCTTTAGGGCATATTTCGGGGGGACATTTTAATCCCGCCGTTTCCTTCGGTCTCTGGGCAGGTAAACGCTTCCCCGGCTCGGAACTACTTCCCTACATCATCGCTCAAGTTTTAGGGGCGATTTTAGCGGCAGTAATTATCTACATTATTGCTAGTGGTCAACCCAGTTTCGCTCTGGGAGGCAGTAACCCTCTGGCCACCAATGGTTACGGAGAACATTCTCCCGGTGGTTACAGTTTATTCGCCGCTTTGGTCACGGAAGTGGTCTTGACCTTCATGTTCTTAATCATCATTTTAGGCTCTACCGATCGACGCGCTCCGGCCGGTTTTGCTCCCATCGCTATTGGTTTAGGATTGACCTTAATTCACTTAATTAGTATTCCCGTGACCAATACCTCCGTTAACCCCGCTCGTAGTACTGGTGTTGCTCTTTTATGCGGTAATATGGCTCTCGTTGGTCAATTATGGTTATTCTGGATTGCTCCCATTGTTGGGGCCGTGGCGGCGGGTTTCCTCTACAATAGTTTCTTTGAAGAAACTTTAGAAGAAAGACGAGTTAGAGAATAAGTGGAAAGTTACCGCTAAAGTTTGATTGCTTCAAAAGTCAAGTGCTGATAGCGATTCCTGTGGGGTCGCTATTTTTTTCGTCCCCACCGACAAAATTGAGCAGCGCTCGTCGTCCTTGCTCGCCTCGATCGAGTAAAGTAATCTCTAGATAATTTTCTGGCAAAAAAGTTAAACGTTCTGACCATTCGATCGCCACTATCCCTAAATCCACCTCGATTCCCTGCCAATAATTTTCTAGGTACAGCGCCTCGATATCTTGACCCTGCAAACGATACAAATCCAAATGATACAAAGGAAGGCGGCCTTCGTTATATTCGTTAACGAGGGTGAAGGTAGGACTAGCTATAGGCTCTTGAATGCCCAATCCTAGGCCAATTCCCTGTACTAAGGTGGTTTTTCCCGCTCCCAAATCGCCTTTTAATAAAATTACACTGCCAGAGGCCAAGGTTTGCCCCAGTTTTTCGCCTAAATTGACAGTAGCTTCTCGATCGGGTAAGTCGATAATCATTTTTTCCGCTAGGATGCCAATTAATCACTGATTCTAATATAGCGATCAGAGCAGGTTTCTGACATCCTTGGCTCTGGGGGGCCAAATTTGGTCTTTATGATCGAGAAAAATAGAAGCAGTTAAACTCATCTCTTATCTCTTAGTCTTAACCTTTGGTCAAATGGTCGCTATCAGGGCAGAGATAAGCGATCGGCGAAACCTTCTGGTAGATTAGACTAAATGGGAGTTGGTTAACTGCTTTTATAAAATTGATTGTTCCCTAACCATCAGCATTGTCTAGGGTCGAGGGGAATAAAACAACCGAAGTTTAGGACTTTAAGCCAGAAGTTAAGAAAAAAAGTGAAATTATTATTTTTGAGTAATGGCCACGGTGAAGACGAGATCGCGATCCGGATTATTAAAAGACTGCAATCATCTCCCCACTGTCCTGGTATTACTGCTTTACCCCTAGTGGGTAACGGTTATGCTTATACTCGTCTGGGGATTCCCCTTCTCGATCGAGGTCAAAAAATGCCCTCTGGGGGTTTTATCACCAGGGATGCGAAACAATTATGGCGAGATCTACGGGAGGGATTATTAGGATTAACCTCTCGTCAATACCGTCTGGTCAGAAATTGGGGCCAAGAAGGGGGAAAAATTGTCGCGGTGGGAGATATCTTACCCCTTGCCCTTGCTTGGTTGAGCGAGAGGGATTATACTTTTGTGGGAACGGCTAAATCGGAATACTATCTCCGGGATGAGCAGGGATGGTTAGATAGTAGCTCGATGATCGATCGCCTCTGGGGTTCCTATTATTATCCTTGGGAACGCTGGTTAATGGCTCATCCTCGCTGTCGGGGGGTTTTTCCCCGGGATAGTTTAACTAGCAAAATTTTACAACAGTGGTCAATTCCCGTTGTCGATGGGGGTAATCCGATGATGGATGACCTTTTACCCTCGATAACGGGCGATTTTCCCCAAGATTGCCTAAATATTCTGCTGCTACCCGGTTCGCGCTTTCCCGAATCTCTCCACAATTGGCAGCAAATTATCGAGGCTGTGGCCGCCATTATCGGACGTTTTCCCGATTATAAGCTGGAATTTTTGGCGGCGATCGCTCCTTCTCTCCCCCTAGAATCTTTTACGGCTGCTTTAATTTCCCAGGGTTGGGGAGAACATAGCACAAATAAGTTTATTTGTCAAGAAGTATTTATAACTATTTCTCAAACGGATTACGCCGAATATTTAGGCCGCTGCCATCTGGCCATCGCCATGGCGGGAACTGCCACGGAACAGTTCGTCGGTTTGGGTAAACCGGCGATCACAATTGCGGGATCCGGACCACAGTTTACTGCTCATTTTGCCACACTGCAACAGCGTTTATTAGGCTGTTCAATTCTCTTGGGCGATAGTGCCGAGTCAGTGGCGGACAAGTTAGAATATTTATTACAAAATCCCCCAAAGTGGCAAGAAATCGCCGTTAATGGTCGTCAGAGAATGGGGGCAGCTGGGGCTTCCGATCGCATTGCCCAATGGTTACTAGGCAATTTTTGCCCTTAAAGAAAAGTATCAGTCCGATTTTCGCCGCTAGTTGGCCACTCAAAAATAGTTTCTAGGGCAATTTTTTGGGCGCTTGGTTGTTGTCCGTAGCTGAAAAGATAGGGAATTTCTGCGCTTTGTTGACGAAACCACTGGAAAACGTAGGGACTACCATAAATAATCAATGCTTGAATTTGTCCAGTTTTCAGCAAAGCTTGATAGATAGCTTTCGTTTCCTCCCCTAATCCGGCACTACCCCGAAAAGGATTACCACGGATAAATACTTGTAGGAGAGTCGTTTCTGGGGAGACGAGGGACTGATTAAAGGTGCTACGGTCGATTATTTGGGTTTGATAACCCCATTGTCGGGGCATTGTCACCGCCGGACAAGAGCGATCGAGAAAGTCACAGTTGAGCAAATCATCGACAATGATTAAATTGCGGCCTTGAGTGGCTTTAATCGGTAAATTAGCGCTAACTGTTTGGGAATCTTTTAAAATATCCCTGACAATCTCTAGAGCTTGCGGTGCCGCTAAACTGCTTAAGGATTCTAAGGATGGCTGTCTTTGCCCCAATTTCTCTTTTGCTCGTTGAATACGTTGCCAAGAATCATTAATTCTCGCTTCGCTAATTGTACCCGCTTGCACGGCACTATACACCGCTTCGATCGCTTCGATCGGATCGGGTGGCATTAACAGTATATCGGCCCCCGCCTGTACCGCCCTCACTGCTATGGCGGCAGCGCTGGCAATTTTGGTTACTCCTCCCATAATCAGGGCATCAGTGACGATTAAACCCTGAAAACCGAGATTTTGGCGCAGTTTTTCCCCGAGAATTTTTGAGGAAAGAGTGGCGGGAAATTCGGCATCCCAAGCGGGAATTAACAGATGGCCTGACATAATACTATCAACCCCGGACTCGATCGCTGCTTGAAAGGGCGGCAATTCGAGCGCTTCTAGGCGATGATGATCGTGGTTGATGATGGGAAGATCGAGATGGGAGTCATTGCTGGTGTCACCGTGGCCGGGAAAATGTTTGGCCGTGGTCAAAACTGGATAGGAATCCGCCCCTAAAATAAAAGCTTGAGCTAGATTAGCGACGATTTCGGGAGTTTCAGCGAAGGAACGAATATTGATAACAGGATTGTCGGGATTATTGTTCACATCGACAATTGGGGCTAAAATCCAGTTAATCCCGATCGCTAGGGCTTCCTTAGCGGTAATTGCTCCCATTTCCCTAGCATATTCTGTGGCTTTTGTCAAGCTTTTTTCGGCTATTTTTCCTAAAGCCATCGGGGGGGGGAACCAAGTGGCGCCAGAAAACCTTTGGCCGACTCCCTCCTCGATATCGGCGGCAATGAGGAGAGGATTATCGCCGGACCAACTTTGTAATTGTTGGCTACGGAAAGCGATTTCGGCGGCGCTGCCTCCTAATAGAATCACCCCACCGAGGTGGAGGGTTTCTAACCAGTGTTTGAGGGTGGCGTTGACAGGTTCCCAGACGGGATAGCGGATTTGTTGGTCAAAGAGATAGCCGGAAGCGCGGACTACTATCATCTGACCAATACGTTCTTTTAGGGATAAAATGCGATCGCTCACTATTCAGTTATCAGTTATCAGTTATCAGTTATCAGTTATCAGGAGACAGGAGACAGGAGACAGGAGATTATTTTTATTTGTTCTCCCCATACCCCAATTCATAATTCATAATTCATAATTCATAATTCCCCCACTTCCCCATCACCCCACACCCTACACCCTCTTTCAAGTCAGGAGACTCCGAGACAGGAGACAGGGAGAAAAAAGACGGCTAATAGTTCTATTCTTCTTCGGAATCGTCATCTTCTGGGGGTCGATCGGTTTTAATATGATCAAGAAGATGTAACATTCGATCGCCGCGTTCGAGGGAAGAATCTTCTAGGAAGACCACTTCGGGGGTACGTCTGAGACGGATGCGTTGACCGAGTTCACGCCGGACGAATCCTGCGGAAGCTTTTAAACCGGCCATAGTTTCGGCCTTTGCATCTTCGTTGCCGTAGATAGACACAAAAATTTTAGCGTGTTGCAGGTCGTGGGAGAGATCCACATCGGTAACGCTAACCATACCGGCACCGACCCGATCATCTTTAATTTCCATTAATAACATTTGGCTGACCTCGCGCTTAATTAGCGAGGAGACGCGAGATACTCGACGGTCGTTAGCCATAATTTTTGTCCCCTAAAAACAGCGAAACCCTTACCATTGTATCAAGCTAATCCGAGCATGGCTTTGAGGGTGAAATAAAGAAAGGCGAAAGTTCCCCCCAGAAAACCCACAAGTGCGATCGCTGTGAGGGGATTTTTTAATAAAGGGGCTAACCAGCCGAAAAAGGCGAAGAAAATCCCTAAACTAAAGCTAATCAGATAGCGGGGGTAACGGCTCACGTTATCAAAAAAGTCGCCCATAAATTTTGTTTATTATCTTTGTCCGTAAGCAATTATAGCAGTAAGCTTCGGTGCTGCCACGCCGCCCGATTCAAGGGACTTAACAGAATCTCTAGACTTTTGTACTATTTAGTGGTATAACTATCTGGCTGGAGAAAAGTACAGAATCGCTCCACTCTAGATCAAGTTAAGGGTACATTCAAGCTTGCAACGGGCATCGATCGATCCCTGAATTCGGGCTAACCAAAAGAGGATAATTAGGGTTTGCGGCAAAAAGTTTTTCCTGGGGGCAGGGTGTAGGGTGTAGGGTGTAGGGTTTTACTGATTTTGAGGGGGTCAATTACCCAATTTTCAGGGAAAAAGTCCCTGAATTTGCCCCCTGATCACTCCCACATCCGGTACTTTTTGATTTCCAAAAGGTCTAAAAACCTTGTTGGATAAGGTTTTTAGATTTATTCAGCCAGCCCTATATAACTGATTACTGATTACTGTCGCGGTTGTACGGGGAAACCTTGACGCTGAAGCATTTCCGCCGCATCTTGGCCTGGTTGATAGTTGATACCGAGGGTAGAGGTGGCCGTATCTTCGATGATTTTGGGAGTGAGGAGAATAATCACCTCACTGCGATTATTCTGATTGGTTCGACTGCGGAATAAAGCCCCTAAAATGGGAATATCCCCTAAAATCGGCACTTTTGTCTCAGAACTTTGTTGTGTTTCTTGGATAATCCCAGAAAGAATTAAACTCTGTCCATCCCGCAGACGAACTAAACCAGAAGTTAATTCCCGACGAATCAGAGGGGTAAGGGTGTTACCAGAGTTGATACCACCACTATTAAATTCAATTGGCGTACCAGGAGAAGCCACGGTAGGGCTAACGGAGAGGGAAATAAAGCCGTTATCATCCACCTGATCGACGTTTACCGCTAAAGTTAAGCCCGCATCAGCCAACACAGGAGTGATAGTCCGCACCCCACTGAGCGGATCCACTTCCGTCTGTACACTTTCTAAAACTTTCTGAGTTAGCTTAACGGTGGCCTGTTGACCTTCCTGCACCACCAGTGAGGGATCGGTGAGAATCTTGGCATTTCCTGTCTGAATTGAGGCTTGCAGGGTCATCAGGAATTTTTGGGGATATTGGAATAGGGTCGGGGGTTCGTATTCATACTCTATTATTCCCGTCTCTGGGTCAATATTAATATCACTCAAACCGGGTTGAAAGGGGTTAACAGTGCGACCAAAACTAGGACGAGCATAGGGTGTTGTGCTACCTACAAAGTCATTCGGTCCCTGGTTGACACGGCCAAAGGGAGCGCCATTCTGAATGTCAAGAAAAGGTTGAATTTCTGCTGTCCCCGTACCCGATATGATATCGAAAATCGGCACAATTGGTTGTGCAAAAGCCCCCGGTCTGCTTGCCGTTCCGGCACCTGGTGGGTTCATATTACCAAAGTTCAGCACTGCTGCCCCGTTATCTTGAACGAAGAAACCATCGTTAAAACCGAAGGAAAAACTACTGTTAAAGCGGTCTGTATTGAGCAGGTTGACATCGATAACTTTGACATTAACCACCACCTGACGGCGACGGGCATCCAGTTGGGTTAATAAGGATGTGGCGATCTGGACTTGTCGGGGTTCGCCGATTAAATTGATAGAATTAAGGCGATCATCGGCGGCAATTCTTAAACCGGTTAAAAGTAGGGCAGCTTTTGATCCTTCTGTGTTTTGGGGGGTCAGTGGCTCTAGGGTAGGAGCAACATCCCGGCGACCGATTACTCGTCCGGTGAGGGGATCGACGATATCCTCGGTTTGGGTAACTAAACGCTGGTATTCTGCCCCTTGGGTGGCGAGGAAAATGGCGGCGGCGACAGCTTTAACTTGATTGAGACGCAGGGTGCGGCTAATCAGATTACGAGCCCCTTGGGGTAATTGCGCCCCGACAAAGATGGTTTTACCCTGACGGTTAGCTTGGAGTCCAGAAATTAACAAGACGGCGTTAAAAATGTTTTCCACCGATTCGTTAGTAAATTCCAAGGAAACTGTCTGAGAAGTGGCGTTAGTTTCCCCCTGGACGCTGGTGAAAACGACGTTATAACCGGCAATATTTGCAAGGGTCATTAACACTTCTCTAGCGGAAGCTTCCCGGAGTAAAACACGAGGTACAGTCATATTGCGATCGAATTTGACCTTTTCGGCACTAGCATCGATGTTAGAGATGGCAATATCTCCCACCGGTGGGGCGACGGCCCGGGGTAGGGTGGGAACACTGGGGGCTTGGGGTGCGCCTTGAATGATAATTTCGGGGTTGGGGACAAGGGGCGCACTTTGGGCGAGCAGTTTTTCACTGGCTAAAATGCGATCGCTGATTTCCTTTTGTACGGCTGCGGTTGAAGGGACAAGCTGATTTTGCGACTTTTGTAAATTTTCTTTACTAAACTCTTGCCAAAATTCAACTTTTAATGTATGGGATTTTAACTCTGAACCATGGAAGGAAATGGGGGTTTCGGCCAAAGCGCTCAGGGGAGCCATCAATAAAAACGAGGCAATTTGGGGGATAAACAGGGCATAGCGGGACGGATTCACTTTATTCACTCCTCAACGATTACGGGATTCAACGGACAAAAAACGCAATACTCACACTGGATTGAAGACTATTATTGGGGCGGACTAGCGGGGGGTTGACCTTCGGCGGGGGGTTGACCTTCGGCGGGGGGTGGCGGTGCTAATTTCGCCAATTCTTCAGCACTGAGAGGAATAATCACATTGAGAATAAAGGTGGTAGTAACGGGTTTATCGCCTTGGGGAACGATAGTGGCTTTATTGTTGCCGGTACTAACTACTTTAACCGCCGATCCTTCCTTTTCCATCTGGGTATTGAGACTGTTTAGCAAAATGAGCGGCTGTAATCTTTCTAAATCCCGAATCACCTCTTGAGTGTTAGCATAGTTCCCTTCGATCTTGACGTTAAGAGTTTGACGTTTGAGCTTATTATTAACCGCGCTACCGAGGGAACCATCGGAAACCACCACTGGTTCTAGTCCTTGGGGTTGGAAACTAATCAGCTTAACATTGCGAGACTTAAAGATATTACTAATATCTAAGAGAATAGTGCTTAAGTCCTTTTCTTTCGCAAAAAGCGAGAGTATTTGCTGTTTAATAGCTTTTTCTTGTTGCAACTGACTCTCGATTTTGGGGAATTCTGCGGCTCCGAGACCGCTTTTTTGTTGATCTACCTGTTGTTGTTTGCCAGCTGCATCGTTTTGCAACTGTTGCAAGGTATTATAAGCGGGCATCACCCAGTTAAAAAGCAGATAGAAAGAGCCAAGTAAACCTAGCACAGCGGCAGCGATGCCACTATTGCGGGGAGTAAAAGTTATCCCGAAAGCGATAGGATACTCGTCAAATTCCTCTAATTCCCGATCTTCAAATTCTTCGGTAAAGGTCATGGTTGAATGGCTCCTTGGCGTTTGAGAGTATTAATCCTAGTGACAACTCCGAGTGCTCCATTGCGGGTCAGATTGAGCAGTTGTTGAGTAGCGGGAGTATCACTTAATTGGGCGGTGATCACAAATTGAACCGCTTGGGGGAAAGTAACATTAATATTTTTGTACTTATTGTCCACCTGTACGGGTAAATCGGCTAGGGCAGCACTTTCGATCGCGGTTTTCTTGCCCTGTAAAAAAGGAGAAGCTTGCAGGGTTAAGAGATAATCATTTACTGCTTCGTAACTACTGGCAAAACCACTGATTTTTAACTGAGTAGCTGGATTCGGTTGCCCTTGATCTGGGGCGGCGGGAACCTCCACCTGCTGCACACTGGTTAGCTGGACGCTAGGGGGAGTTTGTTGGCGAATTTCTTGAAGAATGGCTGACCAAGGCCTAATCTGATTGAATACAGTTACCAGAGATTGATTTTCTCCTTCTACTGCCGTTAATTGCGCTCTCAGGTCTTCTAGCTTTTTGCTTTGGGCTTGCAGTTGACCTAATTCCGCGTCCAGTTGCTGAATTTTGGCCTGAGTTTCGCTGGTTTGCACACCGAGGATTAAACCGAGTAATCCCGTCAGTGTCAATAATCCGGCCCCGACTCCCACACCGATCAACAGGGGTGTTTGTTTACGCAGGTTAATACCGGTGGAAATCTTGGCCGCGGGGGTTCCTTTGCCCGTTTGGTTAAGATGGCGATCCTTAAGAAAATTAACGTCAAGACTATACACAATTTTTGTCTATACCTCCCGTAATCCTAAACCGAGAACTGTTCCTAATCCGGGTCTTTCGGTATTAGGAATCTCTTGAGTTGTATCCAAGTTCAGTGATGTGATCGGATCGATTGCCATGGTGGGGACGCTGAGACGTTGAGTAAAGTATTCGTCTAGTTGCGCTAAACCGCCCCCGGGACCGGCTAAAAGTAACTGGACGATTTCCAGTTCATCACTTTGGTTAAGATAGAAATTAATCGATCGCCGTAACTCATCGGTTAATTCCCCTAAAACGCGCATCAGTGCCGTCATCCCGGCGTTAGTAGGGGCCCCGGAAGTGCCGGTATTGCTGCTAAGACTATCAAAGGCAGTAATCGGAATTGTCATCCCCAAAAGAATCTCAGGACTGCGGGAGGTGGGCAAATTCATCGCCCTGGAGAGGGCATTTTGTAGCTGGAAAGTGCCGATGGGGACAGTGCGGGAAAATTGGGGAACGCCGTCAACCACGATGGCAATTTCCGTGTTATCAAATTCTATATCAACAATAACGGCGGCTTCATTGGAACTAAACTGTCGCAAATGCTCGCGAATCGTCCGAATTAGGGCAAAACTATTAATTTCTAGCACATCTACCTGTAATCCTGCCTGTTGGAAGGTTTCCATATAGGCATCGGTAATCTCCCGACGAGTCGCAACTAATAATACTTGTACTTTTTCGATCCCGTCTTCATCCTGAAAGTAGCCTAGTTTCTGGTAGTCGAGATCCACTTCCTCGCGAGGATAGGGAAGGTATAAACTAGCCTCATGATTTAAGACCAGATTTCGCAATTCCTGATCGTCCAATTCCGAGGGAATGGGGATAATCCGGATAATTGACTCGCGCATCGGCACAGCAGTAGCGACTCGTTTGCTGTTAATTTTATTTTCCTTGAGGACTTCTTGGATTAATTCCGCTAAAGCGGGGGAATCGACGATTTTTCCCTCCTCAAAGATGCCTTCCGGGATATCCGACGAACAACATTTAACTAATTTATAATTTTGTCCCTGTTTGGCGATCTGAGCTATGTTAATACGCTCTGGGGTGATCTCTAACCCAACACCTTGAGGTTTTTTTGTCAATAGCTTTTTAAAAAAACTTACCATAGATTTTCTTGGGCAGCTCTAAGAGAATTAGTGATTAACAAAGCCAATAATTTTTTGACCTGATTTTATCTAGGGTCGATCAAGGCAGTAAATCAGTCTATAAACGATCCTGACTGGGTAAATTACCCAGAAAAGGTAAAAATCGAGAAGGAGAGAAGCTATTTCGGCACTAAATACTAACCCGATTATCTGTGTTCAGATCGAGGTTAATCTTAACTAGGTGAGAGGAGAGGAAGTGCTTAATGATAGTGATATTGTACTCAATTTTGGTGAAAGAACCAAGTCCAAGCTAAAAATTGGCCATTACCCCCCCCTTTTTTTTTCTGCTCCACTAGATCAAGCCAGCCAAGCCTAGTTAGAATACCCAATTATCTAGAGAAAATTTCAATTTTTCTAGACACTATTTTTTCGTGACTCCAGGAAACCGGCGATCAAATGCTTCTGACGGGCGTGATTTTCCCGTATAATTAGGAGTTTGCACAGTGACAAAAGAAGTTAAGGAGCGAGTTCGATGGCACGAATGTACTATGATGAGGATGCCAATTTAGATTTATTAGCGGGAAAAACGATCGCTATTATTGGCTATGGTTCCCAGGGTCATGCCCACGCATTAAATCTCAAGGATAGTGGCGTTAATGTGATTGTTGGTCTATATCCCGGCAGTAAATCGGCAATCAAAGCCAAAGAAGCCGGTATTCCGGTTTATGATGTGGCCGAAGCCGCTAAAATTGCCGACTGGATCATGATCCTCTTACCGGATGAAGTGCAGAAAACGATTTATCTCAACGAAATTGCCCCGAATTTAAGCGCAGGCAAGGTTTTATCTTTTGCCCACGGCTTTAATATTCATTTCGGTCAAGTGGTTCCCCCGGCTAACGTCGATGTGGTTATGGTCGCACCCAAGGGACCGGGCCATCTCGTCCGTCGCACCTACGAACAAGGTCAAGGAGTCCCCTGTTTATTCGCCGTCTATCAAGATGCTACCGGCCAAGCACGCGATCGGGCGATGGCCTACGCTAAGGGTATCGGTGGCACTCGGGCCGGGGTTTTGGAAACCACTTTCCGCGAGGAGACAGAAACCGACCTTTTTGGCGAACAGGCAGTATTATGCGGCGGTTTAAGTGCTTTAATTAAAGCCGGCTTTGAAACCCTCGTGGAAGCTGGTTATCAGCCCGAATTAGCCTATTTTGAGTGTTTACACGAAGTGAAACTGATCGTCGATCTGATCGTCGAGGGCGGTTTAGCCAAAATGCGCGATAGTATTTCCAATACAGCCGAGTACGGTGACTATACTCGCGGTCCGCGGGTGGTGACGGAAGCGACTAAGGCCGAAATGCGGAAAATCCTCGGGGAAATTCAATCGGGACAATTCGCCAGAGAGTTTGTCCTCGAAAATCAAGCAGGTAAACCGGGGTTCACCGCTATGCGTCGTCAAGAAGCAGAACATTCGATCGAAGAAGTCGGCCAAGATCTGCGGGCGATGATGAGTTGGCTAAAACGCTAGTTCTCTTTTTTTCGGTGGAGGGTTGGACGCAACCTGGCAATTCTTGCTGTTGAGTCCGCCCCTACACCCCACACCCCACACCCCACACCCTGTCCCCAGGAAAAACTTTTTCAGCAGCTCCTACCTAGTAGATCGCCTCCCGTGATTTAACCAGACCGATCGCCCGTAAACCGGCAATCACACCACAACCGATCACCATACCGACGAAGGAACGAATCAGATTTTCTACAGGAATGATCGGAATTAAAGCGATCCAGACTTCTTCGGGCCAGTTAAAAATCGAGTAGGTAATGGCGACGACCCCTAAATGGGAGAGGCCGCTGGCAGTCCAGGTACCTCCAAAAATTCCCGCCGCTACTAGGGCCAAATTGCTACCTTTGATCCAATGGGTAAAAAGAGTCCGGGTTGGTAGGATAAATAATACCAAAGCTGACCAATCGACGAAAGCCCCGGCAATAAAGATTCGTGGCGAAATGCCGTTCAGTCCGATCGCCCGGTTAGCGTAGATAAACAGGGGAATCAGAAAAATTAACGTTAATCCTAACCACCAATAACGGCGTTTTTTGCCTAAAACCATCGTTCCCGCCACAAAACTGGCTATAATTGCCCCAAAGACTGAAATAGCGGGAATTCCTGCCGTGTAGGGGGCAAGGAAAGCCCCAATTAAGGACCCAATGCCACTAGCGATCGCCCCAGCGATCGGGCCGAGTAACCAACCCAAGAGGGGAAAAACCGCTTGACTGAGGGGCATACTACCGCCAGAAGCGAGGACAATGGAGAAGGGAATAAAAGAAAGGGTAGTGACAATGGCGGCTAAGACGACAATATAGGCGATCGGCGCACCATCAATGGCGGCACTACTGACAGCTTCCACTTTGCGTTCTTCGCCTTCGGGGATAATATCTAGGGTCATAGTTGCAAGGGTAATTCTAACTTTTCTATCATCCTCTGGTTTGCTCTTCTTCCGGCAATTATTGATTTTTTCGATAACAGCGCACGGTAATGTGATAGGGATGAAAAATCTCTAGGAAATCTTTTTGTAGGGTTTGAAAAAAGCTCTCAATAATTTTGGGATCGTCGATATGAAAGGGATATTCTTGATTAAATCCTTTGAAAAAATACCAGTTAATAATTAGCTTTCCTCCTGGGTTTAACCAGTCATAAAACTTTTTAAGTTGGGCTGTAGGTGAGGGCAAATGCTCGATGACATCCAAACAGATAATCGTGTCAAATTTTAGCCGTTCGGGAATTTCCGTATAGAATGAGAGCTTATTAGTATCGAGATTTAATTGCTCGGCACGAAAGCGAACAAATTCATGATGTAGGGGATTAAGATCGCAATAGATCACCTGTTCAACCCCAGAATTCATTGCGGCAGCCAGGGCATGAGTACCGATTCCGCCACCAAAATCTAAGACTTTTCCGCTACCGTGATCATCAATTAATCTCAGGGTTTCCCCGATATATTCTTGACTGGATAAATGCCAAGCAGATAATTCAAATAAATAGTTTTCTTTGACTTGTTCCTGATAGAAATAATCTGGATTTGTCCAAGAAAATTCTTGATGGGCTAAGGCCGCTAAGGAATCTTTTGCTATCGCTAATTTTGCTTGTAGAATTTCTTGGTCTAATTGTAAAAAGTTTTGTAGGTGTGACTCCAAATCAAAGGAATTGCGCTTGAATTCCGCAACCGAGGAGGATGATAGCAGGGAAGAATCTCGATTCATATATAGAGTGAAGCCAGGGAGAATTAACTAAAAAATCGTTCCCTATTATCTCACAATCTGGCCAAATTATAGCAGGAAGTTTTCGTTAAAACAGTAGTGCCAGCTTTTGGCGTATATCCGCAAAAACTGGCACCGTCCATCTATTGACCTTGTTATATTTAAGGTCTTTATCTCGGCTGACCTCATTTCAAATTATCTATAGTATTTTCTACTTTTCCCTCCTTTCCTCTATACTTAATTATTTTTTAATATTTACTTTTGTGAGGATTGGTCAGGTTTTATTAAGTAATGCTGCGGATGCAGGGAAACGCCGAGAATTTGTGATATCCACACCTCAAAATCGTGGATTGGATAAGCTGCCCCCCCCGTCAAGGGATTTACCATTGGTTTCACCAGAATGGTAAACATTCCCAGACGATTTCCCGCTAAAACATCGGTAAACAAGCGATCGCCAACCATAGCAATTTGTTGGGGGGGGAGACTCATGGCTGCCATCGCTTGCCGGAGTTTGCGTCGAGAGGGTTTCACCGCACCGAGAAGGTAGGGAAGTTGTAAATTATCAGCGATCGCACCGATACGATTTTCGCTAAGATTATTGCTTACCAACCAAATCGGTAGATAAAGACGCAAGGAATCGACCCAACGCTGTAAATCGTCAGAAACCGTCGTTTCCTGGAGGGGAACAAGGGTATCGTCCACATCGAGAATCAATCCTTTAATTTGATGCTGACTCAAAATCTCCAGACTGAGACCGAGAATCGTATCCCCTAAAATTAAATCGGGTTGTAGAATTTTTGCTCTAGTCATTACTTCTCAAAAATAACTGGCACCGAGTCGATCGAACTCAGCTTCCCTACTTAGTATAAATGACCGACTGCCTCTGAAAATCTTGCCTGGCCGATCCCTTCACTTGGCCGCTTGAATCACCTGTAAACTGCCACCAGCGTATAATTTTTGTTGACAATCACGAAAACCGAGCGCCTGTAAAGATTGGATCAGGTCCCTATCGATAAATTGCCAAGCGGTATGGGTTTCAAATAATTGCAAAAATAGGGCCAAAGAAGGCCAAAAAAGCGGGTTAGTGGGTCGATGAAAATCCACGAGGGCAAAAATTCCCCCCGGTCTGAGAACTCGATACACTTCTTTGAGGATTTCCTCTAACTGCTCCGGTTCCATTTCGTGGAGAGCGGCGCTAGTATGAACAAAGGCGAATTCTCCGGCATTAAAGGGCATTTTTTCGGCTAATCCCTCCACATAATGCGCTTGCGGCACCGCTAAACTAGCTCGCTCCAGGGCCACGGGAGAGACATCTAAACCGGTACAGCGATCGGATAGGGGTACTAAATAACGGGTGGTTTGACCCGCACCACAACAGAGATCGAGGATAGGGTCATTTTTAGCGATTTTTAAACCTTCTAGGGCCAATTGCCGAAAACGGGTCTCCCCACCCACCGCTAGGGCAGCCAGACGGGAGATACCATCGTAAAGCCATTGATACTGATAACTGAGGGGACGTAAAATTGTCGCCAAGATCAACCTCCAAAATTTGATTAAGTTCGATATTGTCTGTAATTTGTTTTAACGGTTCCACCGATATATTGTTAAACTTGGTAAAGAATCTGAAAATTTAAAAATTATCTGTTAACACTATGGGTCGCGTTGGCGTTTTATTATTAAATTTGGGTGGGCCGGAGCGGTTAGAGGATGTGCGTCCTTTTCTATTTAACCTTTTTTCTGACCCAGAGATCATCCGTTTACCGATCAAAGGATTACAAAAACCGTTAGCTTGGTTAATATCGACGCTAAGAGCGAGTAAATCCCAGGAAAATTACCGTCAGATTGGTGGTGGCTCCCCTTTACTCAAGATTACGGAAGCACAGGCCACGGCACTGCAACAACGTCTCAAGGAAATGGGGCGCGAGGTGAGCGTTTATATCGGGATGCGTTATTGGAATCCCTTCACCGAAGAAGCGATCGAGCGGATTAAACGGGATCATATCAAAAAATTAGTTATTCTTCCCCTTTATCCCCAATTTTCCATCAGTACCAGTGGTTCCAGTTTTCGTGTGCTGGAGGAAATGTGGCAGCAGGATCCCTATCTGCGTTTGACGGAATATACTCTCATCCCTTCTTGGTACGATCATCCCACTTATCTGAGTGCTATGGCCGATCTGATCGCGCGAGAATTAGAGCAGTGTCCTAATCCTGACCAAGTACATATCTTTTTTAGCGCCCATGGTGTCCCCCAAAGTTATGTGGAGGAAGCGGGAGATCCCTATCAAAGGCAAATTGAAGAATGCACTAGGGCGATCATGCGTACGCTAAATCGACCCAATCAGTACACTTTAGCCTATCAAAGTCGCGTCGGTCCAGTGGAATGGCTAAAACCCTATACTGAAGATGCTTTAAAAGAGTTGGGAGAGCAGGGAATTAAGCATTTATTGGTCGTACCGATTAGCTTTGTCTCGGAACACATCGAAACTCTGCAAGAAATCGATATAGAGTACCGAGAAGTGGCGGAAGAAGCGGGAATTGAACATTTTCAGCGAGTACCGGCTCTTAACACTCACCCGATGTTTATCGAATCTCTCTCCCAGTTAGTGGTCAAATCCCTAGAGGAAAAACCCACCACTTTCGAGCAAATTACCCATCCGAAAGCGAATATGAAAATGTATCCCCAGGAACGTTGGGAATGGGGGATGACAACGGCAGCCGAGGTGTGGAATGGCCGATTAGCGATGATCGGTTTTCTGGCAATTATTATCGAATTAATTACCGGTCAAGGACCGTTACATTTTGTTGGTTTATTATAACCTCAAGCTTCGTTGCCATTGCCTTTGACGGTAACTACCAAAATAAGGTTGGGTTTAACTATATTTAACCCAACCATTGGCGATTTTATCTCTTAGGACATCATATTAGCAGAACGAACATTAACGTTAACTTCTAGCCTGCCATTGCCGAGCATATCTAACCCAGTGACGCTAAACAGATTAGCTTTAATGCCCCTTTCCTGAAAATTAGCCTGTAATTCTTTGATGAGAACCTCTTCCACTTTCCCTTCATCATCTGCTAGAGCTTGAACGATTTTAGCGGCGAAAGAGCCAATTTTTGCGCTCAATATTTCTTCCACATTGGTAATCTCGATAATAACCATTGATTTTTCTTCTTAGTAGAGGACAAATAGCATAAGAACAGAATTTGCGAGAAAATAGAGCTGCTCTCATCTTAGGAATCAGTATAACCTGCACTGTTACCCCCCAAACGGAAATTCCCACCCAGAAGGAGATTACTGCATGATAAACCTAGAGACCCTAGAAGGTTGGTTAAATGCTCCAGTGGAAAATGAGCGACTAGAATTTAAACAGGCTAAAAATCAATTTGATACAATCAAACTGTTAAAATATTGCGTCGCCCTTGCTAATGAAGGAGGTGGCCATTTTATCTTAGGTGTTACCGATAAACGTCCCCGTAAAATTGTTGGTTCACAAGCCTTTCCTACACCCGAAGAAATTAACAGCATTAAATCGCTAATCGTTCAAAAACTTCGCTTGCGCGTGGAAATCACCGAATTGGCCCACCCTGATGGTCGTGTCTTGGTTTTTGAAGTGCCAACCCGTCCCACAGGACAACCTATCGCCTTTGAAGGTGCTTATCTAATGCGAGCAGGGGAAGACTTAGTACCCATGACACCTGATCTGCTTAAGCGCATCTTTGCTGAAGATCAACAAGATTGGTTTTGTCAACCTGCTCGTTCTCATGCTAGTCCAGATGAGGTTATTGACCTATTAGACACCCAAACCTACTTTGAATTGCTCAAGCTTCCCTATCCTAGCCATCGTGATGCTGTTTTAGAAAGATTACAAGGCGATCAACTCCTGCAAAAAACCCCACAAGGTTGGACAATTCCTAATTTATCTGCCATCCTTCTGGCCAGACAACTTGAGAGCTTTTCCCCTACCTTAGCGCGTAAAGCACCACGAGTGATTATCTATGAGGGAACAGGTAAAATTAAAACTCGACTGGAACAGACAGGAACTAAGGGATATGCTGTGGGTTTTGATGGTTTAGTTAGGGTCTGCTGAATAAATCTAAAAACCTTGTTGGATAAGACTTTTGGACTTTTTTCCCCTCAAAAAGTGCCAGCCATTGCGGGGATCGGGGGAAAATTCAGGTACTTTTTCCCTGAAAATTAGGTAGTTGACCACCTCAAAACTGGTAAAACCCCACACCCCACACCCCACACCCCACACCCTGCCCCCAGGAAAAGCTTTTTCAGCAAACCCTAGTTAATTTTGTCCACGATTTAGCCCCTCAAAATCGCGTCATCGAGGAGGTTCTTAGGGAAGAAGTGAAAATGTTTCCTCCACAAGCTTTGCGAGAACTGATCGCCAATGCTTTGATTCATCAGGACTTTCTCGCTACAGGCGCTTCGGTGATGATTGAAATGTATGATGATCGAGTAGAAATCTCTAACCCTGGTATTCCTTTTATCAAAGTAGAACGCTTTATAGACGAATATCGCTCCCGTAATGAGCAATTAGCTGACATAATGCGTCGTTTTGGCATTTGTGAAGAAAAGGGCAGTGGTATTGATAAAGTTATTTCCGCTGCCGAGAAATTTCAACTTCCCGCACCAGATTTTAGAGTAGGTGAGATCCGAACAACTTCTATCCTATTCGCTCATCAGGATTTTGGCAAAATGAGTCAATCTGACCGTATTCGCGCTTGTTATCAGCACTGTTGTCTCCTCTATGTCGATAATCAACGGATGTCTAACCAAACCTTACGAAATCGCTTTTGTTTAAATGAATCAAAAAACAATACTGTTTCTCAAGTGATTGGGGCAACTAAAGAAGCAGGACTGATTAAACTTGACGAATCTGAATCTAAATCAACTCGTTATGCTCGTTATCTCCCCTTTTGGGCCTAGACTAGCCTTGAGCGAAGTGGAAATGCTAAAAAGTGCTTCAACGCAAATCCATTTTAGGGATGTCAAATCGGCGAAACCCTTATACAGCAAGCAAAAAAGTGCTTCAACGCAAATCGACATTTTTCCAAGAGGAGATTTTATCATCGCGTCCACACGGGAGTGGGACTTGTGGACGACAACGGCGATACATTTCTTTAAACTGCACCCCCCAAACGTAAATAGGCTTCAATAAAGCTATCTAAATCCCCATTCATTACCCGGGTAACATCGGTGGTTTCCACATTACTACGGAGGTCCTTAACCAATTGATAGGGATGAAAAACATAGTTACGGATTTGATTGCCCCAAGCGGCCTCCACCATATCGCCGCGAATTTCTGCGATCGCTTGAGCCTGTTGTTCCCGAGCGATAATTAACAATTTCGCTTTTAATAAAGCTAGGGCTTTTTCTTTATTTTGTAATTGCGATCGCTCTTGGGTACAACGCACAGCGATACCTGTGGGAAGATGAACTACACGCACGGCAGTTTCCACTTTATTAACATTTTGTCCACCTTTTCCCCCCGATCTAGTGGTGGTAATTTCTAAATCTTTATCGGGAATTTCTACCCTCACCGCATCATCGCCCAAAATTGGCATCACTTCCACCCCGGCGAAACTGGTTTGACGTTTACCATTAGCATTAAAAGGGGAAATTCTTACTAACCGATGGGTGCCTTTTTCTCCTTTCAGATAACCGTAAGCATAAGTTCCGGCAATCTCAATTGTCACCGATTTAATTCCCGCTTCATCTCCTTCTGATATTTCCGCTAAAGTGACTTTATAACCCTGTTTCTCGGCCCAGCGAGAATACATTCTCAGGAGCATTTCTGTCCAATCTTGGGCATCGGTTCCCCCGGCCCCCGCATTAATCGTTAAAACCGCTCCTTTTGCGTCGTAGGGACCATTTAAAAGCTGTTGCAATTCCCAGCGATCGAGGTCATGCTGTAAATGAGTTAAATTGTCCGTCGCTTCTTCTAGTAAAGTTCGATCGGATTCTAATTCTAATAACTCGATAATTGCCTTGGTATCTTCTAATTGTCCACACCAACCCTGATAGGTTTCTAAAGAAGATTTACATTCATTTAGTTCTTGCAGGGTTTTTTGAGCCGTATCGAGATTATCCCAAAAAGTAGGGACGGCCGCCACCTGTTCTAAGTCTTTAATTTTGGCCCTTAAAGTGGGTAAGTCAAAGATAGTCCTGGGTTTTACCCAGGCGCAATCCTACTATCTCGATACCTTTTTTTAGTTCCGATATTTCCATGTTTTCAGTTATCAGTTATCAGTTATCAGTTATCAGTTACTCTAGACGTCAGGAGTCTGGGGAGTCAGTCCCGATGAAAAAATTTTCACCCCCACAGAGGAAAGAGGTTTCCTTCCCTACACCCCACACCCCACACCCTACACCCCCTTTCAAGTCAGGAGTTGAGAGTTAGGGTTTTAGGGTTTTAGGGTATTAGTTGAAATTCCCCTATCTCCCCATTTCCCCATTTCCCCATTTCCCCATTTCCCCTATCCACTCTCTGTTCCCCGTTCCGCAGTTCCAGCGTTCCCTAAAATGGTACGATCGATCCGCGCAGGGGGGCAAGAGTTTGTAAAGCGTTTTCAGCCTTATCGCGACTACTAAACGCGCCTATTTGCCAGACGCGACGACCTTGGTGGGAAGTGGGGAAAGCGTCGGGATAGAGAGAACGAACCCTAGTGCGATCGCTCTCGGTTTTAGCTTCGATTACTACTTTAAAACCTTGGCGACTACTATTGCTCATATTACCACTACTGGGATTAGCGGCGGCTCGATTAAAAGTGATTACGTCTGATAAACTTCTGGGATTGCCTAGGTTGCGCGGTGGCGGTGGTGGTACAATTGCATTATTATTCTGAGAATTGGGAGGAGTCAGGGGGGGTAAATTAGGGGTAACTGGGGACGGTGGCGTTAAATTTGGCTCTGGTACTGGATTATTGACCACTGGCTGAGGATTGCTCTCTACTGCTGTTTCTGCAGCGGTAAAGGTATATTCTCGCACTTCGGGATTAGCAGCAGGATTAACAGGTGTTTCTGCTTTGACGGATTCTCTGGGGAGGGAATAACTATTACCCGCGAGTAATTCTGGGGGAGGATTGAAATTGGGACTATCGGCAGTTAGATAGATATGACTGAGATTTTGACCAGCTAGACTGCGTTTAGTAAAGCGCCAGCCATCGATGAGATAAATTTGCATTAAACCGCTCCCTAAACCTTTTGTCCGTCCAATAATTACCTCCGATTGCCTGGGATTGCGGGGGGTTCCCACAAGGACTAATTCCCCGTTGCGTTGTACGATACGCAGCAGGTATTCTAAACCGTAATCTTTGCCCTGAATGCGAAGGGAATAACCGTTACTGTCGGTGGCCCGTTCACAACTGCCGGTAAAATCGAAATCGAGCAGCAGCGGCTGAACAATGGTCGGTTCTGTGCCATTTACCGCCCAACATTGGCGTTTTCCTGGGATTTGTTGCAAAATCAGTAAATCGTATTTACCGTTACCGTAGGGTCGGGCAATAGCGATAAAATCTTCTTGATTAACTTCTCTTTGTTCAAAGAGAGTTGCTTGACTCGGTGTAGTCAGGAGACAACCCCCCAGAAGTGAAAACAATAGGGTAAATTTTAAGGATGATTTTAGATTCATAAATAGGGAGCGTTGTTATAGAGATTGTACTTGCATTTATTTTATCGATCTAGACGTAAGCCAGAGAATTTTGTTTTCTTGGAAGATAGCTAGGGTTTGCTCAATAAATCTAAAAACCTTGTTGGGTAAAACTTTTAGACTTTTTGGTTTCCAAAAAGTACCAGATCTGGTAGTGATCGGGTGGAAAATCCCTGGACTTTTTCCCTGAAAATTAGGTAATTGACCCCCTCAAAATCGCTAAAACCCTACACCCCACACCCTACACCCCACACCCTACACCCTGCCCCCACCGAAAAACTTTTTGCCGCAAACCCTAGTTATTACTCGACCTAATCCACAGTAGGATAGAGATTGCTAAAAATTGACTCTTGAGTAGAGTGGCAACAAGATGGCGAAAGCGGCGATTATTGGATTGGGAAGATCGGGAATAGCAGCGGCAAGATGCTTAAAACGGGATGGTTGGCAGGTGACATTAAGCGATCGCTCTGATTCTCCCAGTTTACAAGCAACCAAAACCAATCTGGAAAGGGAAGGAATTATTGTCAATCTTGGTCAAAATCTCAGTCTAGAGGCTTCGGACTTGCCTAATCTTATCGTGGTTAGCCCCGGGGTGCCTTGGGATGCCCCGATTTTAATTACTGCCAGAGAAAAAGGCATCGATACGATCGGAGAATTAGAATTAGCTTGGCGTTATCTGCAATCTTCCCCTTGGTTGGGTATTACGGGAACTAACGGCAAAACCACCACCACCGCCCTCTGTGCCGCTATTTTTCAAAAAGCGGGGTTAAATGCCCCTTCCTGCGGTAATATCGGCTATGCTGCCTGTGAATTGGCTTTAAAAGCCGATAAATACGATTGGATTATTGCGGAGATTAGTAGTTATCAGATCGAGTCCAGTCGGGATTTATCGCCGAAAATCGGCATCTGGACAACTTTTACCCCCGATCACCTCAGTCGTCATCAAACCCTCGAAAATTATTATCAGATTAAAGCCTCTTTACTGCAAAGAAGCGATCGCCAAATCCTCAACGGTGATGATCCCTATCTGCGTCAAATCGGTGTTAGTCAATGGCAACAAGCTTACTGGACTTCTGTGCAGGGCAAAGCTGCGCTTTTGGGCGATCCTAGTCGTGGTGTTTATCTCCAAGATAACTGGATCGTGGCTTTTGGGGAGTTAATTGCCCCGGTTAATCTCCTGAAAATGGTGGGTAGTCACAATCAACAGAATTTGCTTATGGCTGTGGCCGCCGCTAGATTGGCAGGAATCGAGAAAAAAGCCATTACCGAAGCGATCGCCACTTTCCCCGGGGTTGCCCATCGTCTAGAGTATGTTTGTACCTATAAAGGCCTAGACTTTATTAATGATAGTAAAGCAACTAACTACGATGCCGCCGCAGTGGGCTTACAATCCGTCCCGAGTCCGGCGATTTTAATCGCGGGGGGAGAAGCGAAAGCAGGGGATGATCGGGCTTGGATCGCTGAAATTAAGGCAAAAGTCGCCACCGTGCTGCTTATTGGTGACGCTGCCGCCGATTTTGCCCGTCGTTTACAGTCAGCAGGTTATCAAGATTATGAATGTGTAGAAACGATGGACAGGGCAGTTCAACGCGCGGCTGAACTAGGACCGGCAAAAGAGGCTAAAGTGGTGTTATTATCGCCCGCTTGCGCCAGTTTTGACCAATACCCAAGTTTTGAACATCGCGGCACTCACTTTCGGCAATTGTCCTTACAGTTGTAGGGAGATGGGGGAGTGGGGGAATGGGGGAGTGGGGAATTTCCACTAAAACCCTAAAACCCCAACACCCTAAAACCCTGTTGCCGACGACTAAGACGCAATTTTTGTTCCCAAAGATCCTCTTTTTCGGCTAAGTTGGGTAAAATCAGGAGGAGTTAACCAAAAAATTAAGAGAAAAAACGTGCTGGGATCGTCCTTCCATCTTGATCATCTTTTTAACAAGCCCCTAATTGCCTGTCTTTTGTCCTGTGTGGGTGTCTTGCTGCCGATCCCAGTTTTAGCGACACCGGTGGCAGTGTTAAAAAGTCAAGAAAATGCCAATCAATGGACAGATATAACCGAACGTTTGCAAAATGTCGGGGTTAATTACTGCATTCTCCAGAGTAATCAGTGGCAAAGCGACGCGGATTTAAATAAAATTAAGGTTCTAATCATCCCCAACGTCGAGACTATTTCCGGTTTACAAGCTGATGTCTTGAGTCGTTGGCTTAATCGCGGTGGTAAAATTATTGTCACCGGTCCGGCGGGGAATCTTTCGGAACCTGCTGTGCGTCATCAATTGCGATCGCTATTTGGGGCTTACTGGGCCTATCCCCACTCCCAAGCTTACACCCTGCGGCCGACTAATTTGGGTGAACTGAAAAACCAAAAACCTTTAGCCAGCAGTCTCCTCGGTGGTGTGGTTATCCCCACGGGAGTTAATAGCCAAACCGTTGCCGTCTGGGGGGCGCGCAACAATCCCCCCGCCGTTGTCCTCAATAATAACTCGATCTTTCTCGGTTGGCGCTGGGGCAGCGATGCCGTCGCTAATCTCGCCCTCGATAGTGCTTGGCTAGAAACCGCCCTGCAACGCTACGGCATTAATCGCAGTTCTTCTAATAACACAATTGCGCCCTATTGTCAAGGTCAATCAACAATAGTTAATAATATTAATAATACCCCAACAGCGATCTCGCGTAGCGAGCGCGTTGCGATCGCACCCCGTCGCCCTCTACCGCAGATTTCAGAAAATCCCCCCAGTGAAACGGCGAGATTAAGTCCGAGTACCGAGGCAATTCCCCCCAGAGCCAGCCTAACTCCTCAACAAATTAGCCAGATGACGGCGGAATTGCAGGGATTAATCGGGCGTTATGGGGTGACTCTCTTAGCTTTAGAAGCCAGCAACAGTAATATATCCAATACTGATAAATCCTTAGCACAAGCATTTCATAATCGCGGGAAAAATTCCCCCACCTCAGATACAGCCAGACAATTCCGTTTAGCCCTAGAAAATGCCCAAGGAGCCTTAAATAATTTTCAGAATTTAATTGCTCAGGGGGCCTATACCCAAGCGCGAGAATTTTGGTTACAAGCGCGGCGAAGTCTTTGGGATAATTATCCCACTAATCGACAATTTGCCCAGCCAGAAATACGGGCAATGTGGTTAGATAGAGGAACGATCGTAGAAGCTAAAAATGAGGAGGATTTAGCTAAAGTATTCGATCGCATGGCGGCAGCTGGTATTAATGTGGTCTTTTTCGAGACAGTTAATGCTAGTTATACTATTTATCCCAGTCAAGTTGCCCCCGAACAAAACCCTTTAACCAGAGGTTGGGATCCCCTAAAAGTTGCCGTTAAATTAGCCCATGAACGCAATATGGAAATCCACGCCTGGGTGTGGGTTTTTGCGGCGGCTAATCAAGCTCATAATAAAGTATTAGAGCAACCATTAGATTATCTAGGTCCGGTTTTATCCCGTAATCCCGATTGGGGGGCAACTAATAAAAGTGGTGGTTCTTTTGATTACAGTCAAGGCATGAAAAAGGCCTTTTTTGATCCTGCTAATCCCGAGGTACAGAACTATCTTTTATCTCTTTACGAGGAAATTGTCAAGAATTATGATGTGGATGGCTTGCAGTTAGATTATATTCGCTATCCCTTCCAGAGTCAAGATTCTAATCAAACCTATGGTTATGGTAAATCCGGCCGCTGGTTATTTAAACAAATGACGGGAGTTGATCCAATTACTTTAAATCCCCGGGGTGCTTTATGGGAACAATGGACTAGCTTTAAAATCCGTCAGGTTGATACTTTTGTCTCGCAGGTTTCTACTCGCTTAAAACAGATTCGCCCCCACTTAAAAATGTCGGCGGCGGTGTTTCCCCTAGAACAAAAAGAACGATTATATCGTATTCAACAAAACTGGGAAGAATGGGGACAAAATCAATGGATAGACCTGATATTTTTAATGACTTATGCTCTCGATACAGGGACTTTAGAAGATAAAACCAAGTCTTTATTTGATCGCCAAATTGCAGGAAATGCTCTGATTATACCCGGTATCCGTCTGTTAAAAGTACCCGATCAAGTCACGATCGATCAACTACAATTTATTCGTAATCTTCCCACTTCGGGATTCGCTCTTTTTGCCACAGAAAATCTCAATCCCAACTTGCAAACAATTCTTAATCGCATTCAGGGATCGATAATTACGAAAAAAACCGAACCTTTACCCCACCGTCAACCCTTCAAAACGGCGGCGGCGAGGTTTAATTCCCTGCGTCAAGAGTGGAGTTTTTTAATAATAAATAATTTATGGGCAATGGAGGAGGGAACCTTAAAAGCTTGGGGGCAAGAAGTGGACGAAATGGCTAATCTATTAGAACAGTTGGCTAATAATCCCAGCCCTCGCAATTTGACTTTAACTCAAAATGCTTTAAAGCGATTTAGCTATAAATTTAAATCTGTGATGTCCAGACAAAAAGATTTATCTGCCTATCAAATACAGGTCTGGGAAAATCGCCTCGCCACCCTACAAAGTCTCTTAAGTTATGGTCAAATGGTTGAGTTTTAATTAAGGCAAAAGGTAGGAGGCAGGTTTTGGGGTTTTAGGGTTTTAGGGTTTTAGTTCAATTTCCCCACTTCCCCACCTCCCCACTTCATAATTCATCATTCCCACACCCCACACCCCACACCCCACACCCCACACCCCACACCCCACACCCCACACCCTCTTGTCAGAGGCCCGCCGGAATATGTAACAATTTATAGAAGAAACCCCCAAGCAAATTTAACGAGAAAAACATGGCAGCTACAATTAAGAAAGGAGCTTTAGTCCGCGTGGTGACGGGAAACCTAGAAAATAGCCTCGAAGCCCTAGCCAGCGATCGCCGTTTACCCAGTTATATGTTCAACTCGACAGCAGAAGTCTTGGATGTAAAAGATGATTACGCTTTGATTAAATTCTATGTTCCTACCCCCAGTGTGTGGCTAAAGCTCGAACAACTGGAACCCGTCTGATGAGGATATTGCCTCATCCATAAATCATGGTTGACTTCTACGATACACTCATCCCCTGCCAATCGCCCCGAGTCTCGGTTATTGGTGCCGGTAACGTCGGACGCACCCTGGCCCAACGCATCGCCGAAAAAAACCTCGCCGATGTGGTTCTCCTCGATATCGTCAATGGTTTGCCCCAGGGTATTGCCCTAGATTTGATGGAAGCTCAGGGCATAGAACTGCACGACAGCGAGATTATCGGCACTAATAACTACGAAGACACGGCAGGCTCGGATATTGTCGTGATTACGGCCGGATTAGCCAGAAAACCGGGCATGAGTCGCGATGATCTCATGAATGTCAATGCCAAAATTGTTGTCGAGGCCGCCACTAAATGCCTCAAGTATTCTCCGGAAGCCATTTTTATCGTCATCACCAATCCCCTTGATGTGATGACCTATCTAGTCTGGCAAGCAACCGGTTTACCCCCCCAAAGAGTGATGGGAATGGCCGGAGTCCTCGATTCTTCCCGTTTACAAACCTTTATCGCCATGGAATTGGGGGTTAGTACCGCCGACGTTCATGCTATGGTTTTGGGTGGTCACGGTGATTTAATGTTGCCCCTACCCCGTTACTGTACCGTCAGTGGTGTGCCGATTACCGAATTGATGGACGAGATGACGATTAATCGTCTAGTGGAGAGAACTCGCAACGGTGGGGCTGAAATCGTCAAATTACTGCAAACTGGCGGTGCTTATTACGCCCCTGCTTCCTCTGCCTGTATCATGGTCGAGACGATATTGAGAAATCAATCCCGTTTACTGCCGGCGGCAGCCTATCTTAAAGGTGAATACGGTTTACAGGATGTCTATCTGGGGGTTCCCTGTCGCCTAGGCTGTCGGGGTGTGGAAAGTATTCTGGAAGTGCGTTTGACCGATGCTGAACGTCTGGATCTACACACTTCTGCTGCCTCAGTTCGTCAAAATGTTCATTTAGCCCTTGACAGTCTCAAGGTTTTGATGTAGTTAATACAACTCATATTTTAAGAGGGTACAGGGCAAAGAACCGTTATACAAGGGAGTGCGACGGGAAGAACGCAGACCGATTTGTTTGGTCAGTTCTTTGTTACCCGATAAAATATAGGCTGTCCAACCCTTAAACCTCTGTTTTAAGACATCACCGAAGGATTTATATAAGGCCCCTAATTCTTCGGTATTGCCCAATCTTTTGCCGTAAGGGGGATTACAGAGAATAATCCCTCGATCGCTCGCCGGTTCTAAGTCGGTGATGCTTTGCAAGCTAAAATTAATGTGGTCCTGCACTTGACAAAAATAGGCATTATCCTCGGCCTGATGCAAAACCTCGTAATCGGCATCACTAGCATAAATTGGCGCATTTAGCCGAGATTTTTGTTTTTCTTTAGCTTCCTTGACCAAAGATTGCCATAAATCCGGTTGATAGTCTGGCCACTTCTGAAATCCGAACTGGGAACGAGATAAACCGGGGGCAATATTTAAAGCTTTTAACGTCGCTTCGATGACAATGGTTCCCGAACCACAGAAAGGGTCCAAAAGCGCCATATCGTCCTGCCATGCCGATAATTCTACCAAAGCAGCGGCGAGACTTTCTTTCAGAGGTGCGACTCCCATGGCCCGATGATACCCGCGACGATGCAAACTGTGGCCAGAACTATCTAAACTAAGCACACAGTGATTTTTCTCGATATGAGCGTTAATTTGCAGGTCGGGGTTTTCTGTATCCACAAAGGAACGGGGATTCCCCTGTTGACGCTGTTGGTCGATAATAGCGTTTTTGATGCTTAAGGCGGTGTAATGGGTGTGATTGAGGCGATCATTCGTTCCCGTACATTGTACCGCTAAAGTTTCCTCACTGGTGAGATAATCGCGCCAATCAATGGCTTGAATGCCATCATACAGTTCCTTCCCATCCCCACAGGGAATTTCGGCAATGGGAACCAAAACTCGAAACATAATTCTTGACCAAAGATTGACTCGATAGAGTAGGGAGATATCCCCCTGAAAATGGACTCCCGTGAATACGGGTTTCACTTCTTTGGCCCCTAGGAATTCTAATTCCCTAGCGGCAATTTCTTCTAGTCCCCTAGCGGTAGTAGCAAAATAGGATCGAGTCATTTCAGTTATCAGTTATCAGTTTTCGGTTTTCAGTGACTAGCGCCGGTCGTTGGTAGCTTGAAATCAGAAAGATTTTAATTTTTATCCCCTTGTAAATTCCCGATCTGATTCGCTCAAGTCAGTTAAAATGGGTGCATCTCATATTCGTGACTTTCTCTCACCTATAGGTGAGCAGCAGTTAAGTAGGTGGGTGGAATTAAATATAAGATGAACGTAGGTTGGGTTGAAGCATGAAACCCAACGCCCGATTATGTTACGCTACCGCTAACCCATCCTACAAATAATTGTGCCTCCCTACTTATTCAAAGAGGGCGAATGCAATTCGCCCCTACAATAATATTTATTATCGCGCCAATGGTAGGGGCGCACCGCGTGCGCCCAAAATGTCCTATAGATATTTCTTCAAAATTCAGATGCACCCATAATAATCCTCTTTTGTCAAGGCAGCAATGCTTAAGAATTGTGTCGCTGTGGTCATTAGTTTTATCCTGACAAATGCTCAGACCGACTCTGTGGCTCTCTCCTCTCCCCTGAAGTCTTAACAAGTATAGTCATTTCAAATAAGTGTGAGACGAGGGAAAAATAAGGTAAAATCAAGAGAAACGAGCAACCCATACAGAAAAATGTCTTATAGCCTAGACTTGAGAAAAAAAGTAATCGATTATGTAGAGAATGGGGGAAGCATAACCAAAGCCGCCGCTCTATTTAATATAGGAAGAGCGACGATATATAGATGGCTAGGTAGGGAAAAACTGGAAGCAACAAAGGTAAAACACCGTCAGAGAAAGCTGGACTGGAAAGCACTGTCAAAAGATGTCCAAGAAAATCCCGAGGCAAGATTAAGAGACAGAGCCGAGAAATTTGGAGTGAGACCAAGTGCCATTTGCTATGCCTTAAAAAACATGAAAGTTACCAGAAAAAAGAAGGAACTTCGTTATAGAGAAAGAAACCGAGAAGAAAGAATGAAATACTACAGAGTGCTGAGAGAATTGATTAAAATATATGGAAGTGAAAGCCTTGTATTTATTGATGAGTCAGGGTTTGAAGAATTTCAAGCCTGTTTTTATGCTTGGTCAAAAAAAGGGAAGAAAGTCTTTGGAGATAGACAAGGAAAACGAGGAAAAAGAGAGAACCTTGTCGCTGGTAGAAGAAAGGGAAAAAAAGACTTTATTGCACCGATGGTATTTACGAGAAGCCTGAATGCCGAAGGTTTTGAAGGGTGGTTATCTTTATATTTGTTGCCCTCTCTAACCATAACATCAGTATTAATTATGGATAATGCACCAATTCATCGGAAGACAGTCATTAAACAACTGGTAGAGGAAGCAGGTCATCAGGTCGTGTTTTTGCCAAAATACTCTCCTGATTTAAATGATATCGAACATGATTTTAGTGCATTAAAGAGGGCAAGAATGTATGCTCCTGTGGGGACACCCCTTGATGAAATTATTCGTACTTATTGTGTCGCCTAGTGTCTCGTTCTTATTTGAAATAACTATAATTGAGATGCACGGGCAGCTAATCTACTGAGAAACCCAAAAAATGCGTCTTTGATTAGGATCCCGTCGGGGACTTTGTTCCCCCATGACTTGCCGCGCTTGACTAGGATCGAAGCTGCGAGTAAATTGACCGCGCAATTGATTGACGCGTTCCTCCTTTTCCTGGGCTGCCAAACGCACTTCTTCCAGTTTTGCCTGTTGGATCTGTTGGTAAGGTAGCAAACGAGCGATCGCAAAAACTGCCGTGATGGAAATGGCACTATAGGCAATAATTCGGAGCCAAATCTCGATAACTTGCCAGTTTTGGGATTTATTGCCGCTTTTTGGCTTTTTTCGTGTTTTTTTGTCGGTTTGGTTTCGTGTTCCTGCGGTCATAGATTTATGAGTATAAGTAAAATCGGTCAGAAAAGTGGCTAATTACTTTCAAGTTACACCCAATCACTGATAACTGGTAACTGATGACTGATCACTGAAAAAACCCCAATCGGTCTATCCTATAGCTAGGTCAGACGGGATCAGGGTTTATTGAAAGCGACTTTACTTATAAAGTTCCGTCGCTAGACGAAAAGCCAAAATCCCGGGGATTAAAGCAATTACCAGAGCGACTAAAACTTGAGTATCAGAAAGCATTGCTGATTATCTCCTCATAAAGATATTCATCCAATACTTTCCGACATCATCGGGGTCCTCTGCATCATTTCGTTACAAGACTTCATATCTCCCCACCCCGATGACGGTTATCTCCCCTAGAAAAGAAAGTTGTAAAAGCGTTAAGCTGAGGTATTGCCATGATTACATTTATTTTTACCTGCGGCCTCAATGTTAGACTCGCTCCTTGATTCATCTCTAACCCTTAGTCTAAAAACCCCGTTAATTCTGTTGGTTCTCATTGCCCTAGAAGCGGTATTATCAGCAGATAACGCCATTGCTCTCGCTTCCATAGCACAGGGATTAGGAGATCATCAGCGTCAACGTCAGGCCTTGAATATTGGCTTAGTTTTCGCCTATATTCTCCGTATGATCTTGATTCTTACCGCCACCTGGGTGGTTAAATACTGGCAGTTTGAACTTTTGGGAGCAGTATATTTGCTCTGGTTAGTCTTTAATTACTTTGCCTCCCCTGAAGACAAGGATCACAGCCATCATAGTCTCCAGTTTCACTCTCTCTGGCAAGCTATCCCCCTAATTGCCGTTACTGATTTAGCTTTTTCCCTCGATAGTGTCACCACTTCCATCGCCGTGGCCGATGATACTTGGTTGATCCTGCTTGGTGGTACGATCGGAGTAGTTACCCTGCGCTTTATGGCGGGTTTATTTATTCGCTGGTTGGAAGAATACACCCACCTAGAAGATGCTGGTTTTGTCACCGTCGGTTTGGTGGGTTTAAGATTGCTGTTGCGGGTGATTAGTCCCGATTTTGTGCCGCCGGAATGGATTATGATTAGTTTAATTGCTATCCTCTTTGCTTGGGGTTTCTCAAAACGCAACGATCGAGAACCAATAGAGAGTGATACCATCCAATCTGATGAATTGCCATAAAATAATCATCAGGAGTCAGGAGATTATTTTTATTTATTCTCCCCACTTCCCCACTTCCCCACTCCCTACTTCTCAACCCCTCACTAATTACCGACCACTGAAAAGAGAATCCCTAGAAGATCATGTCATCTTTACCGACTCCATCTGCTGATACCTTAGAAAATTCTACTCGATCGCCCTCTTGGAAAATTAAACTCCTCTACGATGGAGAATGTCCCCTCTGCTTGCGGGAGGTTAATTTTCTGCAAAAACAGGATGCTGGGAGAGGATTAGTTGCTTTTGTCGATATTGCCGCCGAAAACTATAATCCAGAGGAAAATGGCGGTATTTCCTTCGCGGCGGCCATGGGACGAATCCACGCTGTACTAGCCGATGGTACTATCCTCCAAAATGTGGAAGTGTTTCGCCAAGTCTATGATATTTTGGGCATTGGTTGGATTTATGCCGCTACCAAATGGCCGGTTATTGGGTTTCTAGTGGATATTATCTATGAAATTTGGGCTTCTTGGCGATTAACCTTAACCGGAAGACCGAATTTACAAACAATCTTAGCAGAACGTCAAAAACGTCTGGAATGCAACTCATCAAATCGTTGTTCTCAGTCAGTTAAAATCTCCTAAAAAAATAGGGAGTATTTAACTCTCTAGTAGGGATATTCTGTTGGTGATCTAAGTAGGTGGGTGGAATTAAATATAAAATGAACGTAGGTTGGGTTGAAGCATGAAACCCAACGCCCGCAAGGGTTACGCTACCGCTAACCCATCCTACAAATAATTGTGCCTACCTACTTAACTACGCAGTTTTTGCAACGCTTTCGACTCAATTTGTCGCACCCTTTCCAGGGATAATTCCAAAGTGCGACCGATATCACCTAAAGCATGGGATTTACCATTAAAATTTAGTTGGCAATTTTTCGGACATCGAGTCCTCAAATTGCCGCCCCCTGCACCTTCCCCACTGGTGCGTTGCTGAGGGTGGGGACTGATGCAGGTTCGTTCAACTCGACACGATACTAGACAATCGGCTGAAAGACACTTGTCGAAACAAAATCGCCAACAGCTAACCCCATGTTAAAAGAATCAATACAAGCTTCCCGCACGTGAACTCCGCCATAAATACGGCTGAGGGCATCTTCCATTCCCGCTTGATAGAAGCTAGTGAAATTACGAACGACACCGGGAAGTTCTTGGGAGACAGCACTAAACTGATAGTTCTGCCCAAAATATTTAGCCATAACTCCAGCAAATGCTCCCCCCATGGCGGAATGCCCTGACATATAATCCGGGAAAGGTGGCGAATTAACCCCCATTAATGTTGACAGCAAAGGTTTCCAATTGGTATCGCCCACCGTAGAAGCCATCCCGTCATTGGCCGCAAATCCTCCGGCAATTATGTCATCAGGGCGAGGTTGGAGTTCAGTGTATTTCTCTTTCCAAGCAACGATTACCGCATCTGCCAGCGCAGTATTTAACGCGGCAAATAAGCTGGCATCTTTTTGCAAGGTATTGCCCTGACGGACGGCGATTTCTTGAGCAATTTGGTTTAATTGACCGTAGGGACGGAAGGTATCAGCCCGGTCATAGGCCCAGAAAACAGCCATTTCTGCCTGGTCTGCATTGCGTAAAGTGGTAGTGAGAGCAGTGTTTTGCAATCCACCATAGAGCCGGACTTCTTCAATTTCTTGGGCATACAATGCACCCTGATCATTAGGATTGTCGGGACGGCCATTAAGAATCACATCAAGTTGTTTTTGCGAGACAAACTGGTCAATGTTGCCAATTGTCCAAGGAGTTACCCCACCCCAGTTCGCACCGACTGCTACCCCAGCAGTGGGTCCTACGGTTTCTGGTCTCCAGACATAGGCTCCCGACGGCGCAGTGAAAGGCGTATTGTTGCTGGAACCATCATTAGTGCGTAAATTGATGCTCTGATTGCCTACTAAAATGCCAAAATTAAAACCCCTGCTTTCAGCGGTGGCACTGTCCTGAATCTCCGCCAGAGAATTGGTTACTTGCTGTAATAACAAGCTATTTTGTCCAGGTAATTGAGTAGAGAGAACTCGATAAGCAGCACCAACTACCGCCGCCTGCAACGAGGTATTTGCTGGTGCGTTCACATTTACAGCGTAGGAGGGATATAAAGTGTTGAAGGCCTGGACTGTATCATAGACAGCAGTAGAAACCAGCGCCATTAAGCGAGAACCTACTGTCGGCGCAACTCCCCGCCCTGCTTTTCCCTCGGCTTGAATCGCATTTAAGGCGATCGCATTCCAGTCGATGATGGCATTAGTATTGAGTCCCGATACTAATTTACTGGTGACATTATTGGTTTCCAGTTGTTCGGCAATTTGGTTATTTGCATCAACTTGAGCAATGAGAAAGTAAGCCCCCGGAGCGATGACTGAAGTATTGTTTTGATACTGTAAGTTTAGGGTGACTGACTGCCCGGCGCTTAGGTTCAAGTTTGTGCTGGCACTGGCGAGTAAGGCATCGTTACTGTCAATCTCACCGTCAGTGGAAATGTAGAGTCTAACAGTACTGGGACCACTGGCGATCTCCTGTCCTTGATTGGTGACAATTACCTGTGCATTCCCCTGAGCGCCGAAGTTAACCGTACTTGGCAAATTAATCGTGCCAAAACTGCCCACTAAATCTGGTGGTGAGACACTTGAGGTAAGACTTGGGGTAAGACTTGAGGTAGGACTTGAGGTAGGACTTGAGGTAGGACTTGAGGTAGGACTTGGGGTAAGACTTGAGGTAAGACTTGGGGTAAGACTTGGGGTAGGACTTGGGGTAAGACCTGGGGTAGGACTTGGGGTAGGACTTGGGGTAGGACTTGAATTGTTGTTATTGCCGCTCTTGCCATTATCTAATATGCCGTCAAGTCCAATTGCCTCTAAAAAATCAACTCCACTCAAAAGCACATCTAAAGCTTGTTGGGAGAGTTCATTTAATTTTTTGTTACCGATACACTTCTCTAGCAACTTATCAATTTTACTGTCTGCTTTAGCATTATTTGCTATTTTCTCGTTCTCAGTTACTTTCGGCTGACGGTTGAGGGTGTTTGGTGCTGATGACCCGGAGGTAGTTGTAAGAGTGGTTGACTGCATGGCTAATAAGTTAGAAAATAGTTATGAAGATAGATTAGGCAGTGATGCAATTCAGACTTGAATTGGCCAAGCTGTTCAAGACAGAAAGCATTGAAGCTTAACTTGTCGTTGCGCTCGCGCACCAAACCGATGTCACCGTCAGTAGCAATTTACAGGTTCACAGTATCAGTCCCTCTGGCGATCGCCTGTTCTTGATGGGCGACAATTACCTCTGCATTTCCTTGATCTCTTGGAAAATGGTGACAAAACAGGAACTATAGGGGGAATTCAAACCTGAGTTTTGCGATACCACTAAGTGATCTAGGTCACAATATTACAATAGCCCATAAAATCCATAAAGTCAAGCAATTTTTATGTCTTTATGTATAGATTTTTATGTCTTTATGTATAGATCTTTAATCTAGGGCTTGCTGAAAAAGCTTTTCCTGGGGGCAGGGTGTGGGGTGTGGGGTGTGGGGTGTGGGGTTTTACCGGTTTTGAGGTGGCCAATTACCTAATTTTCAGGGAAAAAGTGCCTAAATCTGGACTTCCCCCGTATAAACATACTAGCTATGGCTAAAAGTCTTACAGAGCCTGAGTTAAAGCAATATAATACTAATGGACTACTGGACACAAAATCCTGAAGTCCTTACGCAGATAGGGTTTGAGGCAAAAATTTTCAAATTTGACCTTTCGACCATTATAGCTTGTTTCGGGGCAGAAAACCATCAAAAACATGGCTACAGAGGGAATCGCTGACTCTAGAGATTAATGACACCATCTGTTACAATAGGGTTAGCGATCACTATACAGCCAACTCTACGGAATCGCTCTACTCCAGATACAGTCAACGGTACAGCCATTTTCAAGGGAAAAATGTACCCAGTAGCCTCTTTTCAATTTTTTCTGAGAAGCTCCATGCAGTAAGGGTTTTGTTAATTTTTTAGTATTTCTGTATGGGGGAAGTCCAGCTAAATTTCCCCCCGATCACTCCCAGATCCAGTACTTTTTGATTGACAAAAGGTCTAAAAGTCTTACCCAACAAGGTTTTTAGATTTATTCAGCCAGCCCTATGTATAGATCTTTATCTAGGGCTTGCTGAAAAAGCTTTTCCTGGGGGCAGGGTGTGGGGTGTGGGGTGTGGGGTGTGGGGTGTGGGGTTTTATCGATTTTCAGGTGGTCAAGTACCTAATTTTCAGGGAAAAAGTCCAGGAATTTTCCCCCCGATCCCCGCAATGGCTGGCACTTTTTGAGGGGAAAAAAGTCCAAAAGTCTTATCCAACAAGGTTTTTAGATTTATTCAGCAGACCCTATCTATGGATGAAACTAGAGTCATTTCAGATAATCCTGATAGTTAGTAAAAGTATAGTCAAATATAGACAGACTGAATTCCATTTCAGAAATTCCCTTCAGTTTTACTTCGAGAGATTAATTCTCCTTGGATGAACTACGCACCATAAAGCAGAGAAACTTATATAAAGAGGATTAAAAAACAATCAGATCAATGTTCAAAAGAGCAACTTGGCTTGATCTTACATGATCCTCTAACTATCATAATTACCATAGATCAATTCATAAACCAGTCAATAGAAATAAAGCGTCTTGATAATTTTATTTTCGATAGTCGTACTGGCTTGATTTCTAACTTTAATGACTTATGTATTTTTATAGGTCGCAGAACAAATCAAGACATACCGATAACTTATGAAATTCGTGAAGTAAGGATGTTAGAAATAAACAAAATGGCTAACTCGAAAGTTAGCTTTATTAACCATGACATTCTCGACCATATAATAACTTTTAAGGTTTTAGAAGAACAAGGTTTTTTTGAGCAATATAGCGCATTTCTGACAAGCTTAGGCAATCCCTATAAAAGGTACTTTTTTAATAGAGAAGCAGAATTGGTTGCAGCAATTAATTATGCACGCAGACAATTTTCTGTTCTGCCTACCTCGGCACGCTGTCAACTTGATTTATCAATTATAGAAAAGATACTAGAAAAATCAATTCAATCAAAACTGCCTTCAAATTCTGCCAACCAAAATGATGTATTAAGCTATCTTAATAATTTGGATAAGGCAAGCGATGAGGCTGAATTAATTGCTCATGTCTTAAGTAATACAATTCTAGAAGCAGAAGAGCTTCAACGAAACTATGGTATGACATTGACCTTTGATAGAAAGGGACAGCTTAATGGTAGATTAGACCCTTGGAATCCAGAATATTTATCATTCGTGATAGATGGATTAAGAATTTTAAAAAACTCAATTTTTCAATTTATATCAGTGCAGGATATTGCCATTAATCTCGCAATTCTAATGGAAGAAGAGTTTAGAGGTATGATAATTTCACTAACAAAAAATGAATTTTTTATCCAAGTATCCGATCTATCTGATTCTACATCTCTAAATTTTTCAATGTCATCACAAACGCAACGGCTTCTTAACGAATATCCTCACTTCAACACTTTTCGAGATTTTGTTTTCCCAGTACCATAGCTACTATATTATGTAAAGAGGGTTTGACATGGCTAAATCAAAGACTAAATCATTTGAAGTCAGTGAGTTAAGAGATCGTCGTAGTATGAGCGTATCTCTTGATGGATTAATTGGTGAAGTTCTTCGACAATTAGAATTAACACTTGATAATGCGGAAACTACAGAAGAAGAGCAGAATTTAGTTGACTTTTTAATCAGTGCCCTTCCACAGGAGAGAGCGGCGTACATCCTATCAAAGTTGACTGGTACTCAAGACTATCCCTTATATCCTGAGACTGTGAATTATCTATTAAGTCAAGGTGATGAACTTGAGAGGAGATATCCTGGTGAAATTTTTGAGGATGGTCTTGATTTTTACAGGGAGGAGCACAAGAGGTTAGAAAGGATTACCATCAAATGTCTTAATGGTGACTCGATTGATTTAGAGAGGAAGTCCGGATACAGGAATTACTACTCATTTCCATCCTGCAAGGTAGAAGATAATGATGAAAAATATCTGTTGATTGGTCAGTTTCCTTCAATTGACGGCAGTAGTTTCTATGAAATTGTGAGAACTGAAGAACTTGAATCTTTTCCCAAAAGCTCTGAATATTCGACGCTAAGTGCTCATGTACCCTTCTTCTATCGAACTCATGATGGAGCAGATAATGAACTAAACAGTATTATGCCCATTCGAGTTCCATCTCAAATTGCCAAAAGAATTTTAGGCAAATTATAAGTGCGATCGCTATTGCCGTAGCCGTAGGGTGCGTTTCCTAATGCAAGTCCTACTACTCCACCGATCGATTTTGGGGAACGCACCTTGCTCATTCATTGAAGTTGATAAGTCTAGGTAATCTAATATCCTCTGCCAGATTAGCACTTAATTGGGGATAGATCATCTACTTCTTACATTAGTATGATCGCTGCTCTGGTAGTGGTGGAGGGTTCATAAAAAAATGTGCTAATCGGCATAACAGGCTCATTGTCATGTTGTCGGGAAATTTTCTTGCGATCGCTCTATTTGAGAGTAATATAGAGAAAGATTTTTTAAAAAATGTGTATTTGGTGTGATATGGGGAAAGTTTATTTATAATATCTAGTTATTCCCCAGTGACAAGGCTATTGGATTTTCAATAGATGTTATGCTGACCAGTATTTTGCTGTGGTCGATGGCACTTAGCCTGTTGCTAATCAGCTTCACCCCTGGAGTATGGTATAAGCTATGGTTTTTTGAGATTGTGGGGACAGGCTATCTTTGGTTTGCGGGCTTGACTTTGATCTTGCTGTTGGCTCTGTTTTTACCCAAGTTCCGCCCTTCGCGCTGGAAATTGATGATCACGTTAGCTGTCGGACTGGGGTTTTATGCCAGCACAATTGGTACTTGGTATGTTCCGAGGTTGCGAGATGCTAGAACTGGTGGTTTCCCATTGACTGTAATGACCTACAACGTCAACTACCAACTATGGGAGACCAGTGCCGTGACTGACCTGGTTCGGGCAAATCCCGTAGATGTATTCGGGTTAGTTGAACCGTTCAAGGAGCAGGCAGCAGAGCTACTAGACAATGTGCAGGATCTTTATCCTTACTATTACCGCGCAACGGGAGGCGGACTGAGTTTATTTAGCCGCTATCCCATTACAGAGGCGACGACTGACAACTTGGGAACCCGCCACCATAGCCTATTCGCAAGCGTTAATGTGACAGGACACCCCATTCGGGTTGTTGTTGCCCATCCCCTTGCCCCTATATCCATGCCTAACTTTATCAATCGTAACCAGGCGATGGTGGCCCTGGCAGCCTATGCAGCACAGCAGTCAATCACTACCGTAATAATGGGTGACTTTAACCTCACCTCCTGGTCGATTTATTTTCGCAACTTTATCATTAACTCAGGATTACGCAGTGTCAATCTAGGGCATGGACTAAATCCAACCTGGTTTTATACTGACGAAGCGCGATCGCTATCCCATCTCGATCATTGGAAACAAGCTCTAAAAATTCCCATTGACCACATTTTCGTCAGCCAAAATGTCAGGGTTGATCAGGTCATCACACTGCCTTCAGGTGTATCTGATCATCGTCCAGTGATTGCAAAACTACGCGTGATGTAGCTTGTTTTAGCTCAGGTTCATAGCGATCGCAACAGCAATGCGGTCGCTATTGCCGTAGCCGTAGGGTGCGTTCCCTAAGGTCAGTCCTACTACTGCACCGATCGATTTTGGGGAACGCACCTTACTCATTGATTGAAGTTGATAAGTGCGATCGCATCGCCTCGTAGCGACTGTCTTGATTGTCAAGAGGTAATTCAAAAAAACTCAAGCAGTTGCCGTAAAACTCAAAATCTCAAGCCAGAAAAAAGCGCAGCGATCGCATCGCTCGTAGGTTGGGTTGAGCGCAACAATACTGGGTCGAAAATAGCTCAAGTCGCTTGTTTAAGCGAAACCCAACCACCCTAAAGGTTACTCTGACAACTTTTAACACCTACCTACTTAACTTTATCCCAGATTACATTACTAGGAATCCCTAGCAAGGTAGAAAATATTCTGATGAAATCAGGATTGTTGAATCTGCCAGAAAAAAGACAGTTCAACAGCCCAATTATGAGCGAGAAGTAGTTCAAGGCTGACCGCTGAAATAACTGATAACTGAGAAAACGGTAGCAATTTCTACCAAAAGTCAGAATAAAATTCGTTATCGTCATAAGGTCATGACGGAATGTAATTAAAACGAGAAAGAATGCGGATCGAGCAATTGCAAGCCTTTTTAGCCGTAGCCGATACGGGCAATTTTGGTCAAGCCGCGCGCCAGTGTGGAGTCACCCAATCGACTATCAGCCGCCAGATTCAATCCCTAGAAACCGATTTGGGCTTACCTCTTTTTCATCGTACCGCCCAAGCGAAATTAACCATTGCTGGCGAGAAATTACTGCCCCGGGCGAAACGGATTTGTCAAGAATGGACGAATATTCACGAGGAAATCACCGACCTACAGGCAGGAAAACAGCCAGAATTGTGCGTGGCGGCGATTCATTCCGTGTGCGCCCACTATTTACCGCCGATTTTGCCGAAATTTTGTGCTGAATACCCAGAAGTTCAGTTAAGAGTTACAGCCCTAGGCAGCGATCGCGCTTTAAAAGTGCTGCGGGATGGTTTAGTAGATGTGGCGTTGGTAATGAATAATCGTTTTCTCACCTCTAGCCCGGAGATGGTGGTCGAGGTATTATACCAAGAAGCGATCGAAATTCTCATGGCCGCTAATCATCCCCTCGCCCAATACAAAGAAGTGCCATGGTCAGAATTAATCCCCTATCCGCAAGTGGTTTTCAAAGACGGCTACGGAATGCAAAGATTAGTACAAGAATGGTTTTCCCGTCAGGATGCCCACCTGAAAACCGTCATGGAATTAAACACCCTCGATGCTTTTCGCGGTGTGGTGCGTCAGGGTAATATTATCGCTCTTCTGCCCCAATCCGCCCTGATGGAGGCCCGTAGCGATGCCACCCTCGCCATTCGTCCTCTTGCTTCCCCTAGTAGCGAAAATCCCCATCTTAACAATGGTAAATTTAGTCATCGTCTCACCCGTCAGGTAGTCCTTGTCACCACTAGCGATCGCCTACAGATACCACCGATCGCTCATTTTTGTCAATTAGTGCGGCAAATGAATCAAAGTGTGGTTAAAAGCTTAGAAAACCACCCCGTCCAGCCTTAGCAATCCCAATCAATCCTATTTAGGGTTTGCGGCAAAAAGCTTTTCCTAGGGGCAGGGTGTGGGGTGTGGGGTGTGGGGTGTGGGGTTTTACCGATTTTCAGGTGGTCAATTACCTAATTTTCAGGGAAAAAGTCCAGGGATTTTCCCCCCAATCACTCCAAAGGACGGCACTTTTTGAGGGAAAACAAGTCTAAAAGTCTTATCCAACAAGGTTTTTAGATTTATTCAGCAAACCCTATTTACTCTTTATTTTTTTCCTTGAGATGAGTGATACTTTTCGAGAATTATTAAAAGTGATCGGTAGTGGCACCCATACGGGCAGAAATTTAACCCGTCCCGAAGCGGCGATGGCCACCAAGATGATGTTAACCCAAGAAGCAACCCCGGCCCAAATCGGTGCTTTTATGATTGCCCATCGCATTAAACGCCCCACCAGCGATGAGTTAGCGGGAATGCTTGATGCCTACGCCGAGCTTGGCCCGCAAATAACCCTAGAATCAGCCTCTTTTCAGCATCCGATCGCTATTTTTGGCAATCCCTACGATGGACGCTCTCGCACTGCCCCGGTTACTCCGATCACTACTTTAATCTTAGGGTTGGCGGGGGTTCCCGTAGTCCTGCACGGGGGCGATCGAATGCCGACTAAATACGGTATTTCCCTGAGGGAAATCTGGCAGCAATTAGGAGCAGATTTTAGTCAATTATCCTTAGCAGCAGTGAAAGACTGTTTAATCACCACAGGATTCACTTTTTTCTATATTCCGCGCCATTTTCCCCTAGTAGAGAATTTTGTTACCTATCGGGAGCAAATCGGTAAACGTCCGCCCATGGCCACGGTAGAGTTAATGTGGTCGCCTTTTGTGGGTAATATTCATCAGATATCGGGTTTTGTTCATCCCCCCACCGAAGATCGTTTTCGCGAAACTTTCGCTCTGAGAAATATCTCTCACTTCACCACCGTGAAAGGATTAGAGGGGAGTTGTGATTTAGCCTGTAATCGGACGGCGATTATCGGTCTGGGAAATCCCACCGATCCCCCTTCCTTTCAGCGATTTTTCCTAAATCCTCGCGATTATGGCTTCTGTCCCTCGGATTATCCCCTCGAATCTTTAGAGATGCTCACCGCTAAATTAAAGGGTTTATTAGCTGGAGAAAATAATGAATTAACCGATGCGGCAATTTTTAACGGTGGTTTTTATCTTTGGCGCTGTGGAATTGCCCCGGATATCCCCACCGCTTTCCAGCAAGCACAACAATGTTTACAGTCGGGAAAAGCCCTGGCTAAACTGCAACAAATCTGTAATTATCTCCAAAATCAGGAATAGATAGGAATAGGACTGTAGGGGAAATTACTTCTAAATCAATGGAATTGCTGTAACTTCTAAGTTTAAAGATAAATACTTTTGAGAAAAAAATTTTCCCGACTGCATCATTTCCTCGCTTAAGTGGGAAAGCTATGACTACGGTAAACGATTTAGAAGTTTGTAATTCCTATCACAGTCGCCCCTAGAGAAGCCATCATGTCTGCAATTAACCCCTCGACGCTCGAAACTGAATTTATCTGTCCCTCTTTTTCTATCTT
Organism: Microcystis aeruginosa NIES-843; assembly: GCF_000010625.1. Taxonomy (NCBI): domain Bacteria; kingdom Bacillati; phylum Cyanobacteriota; class Cyanophyceae; order Chroococcales; family Microcystaceae; genus Microcystis; species Microcystis aeruginosa. Next base: position 811,735 of record NC_010296.1, on the reverse strand, counting down.
AAAACTGAAGGAAAACTCGCTCGACCTGGATGAAGATTTTCTCGGCAGTGATTTGGAAGATGATTTAGTATCTAGTCCCGAAAAAAGCTACAGCAACGGCACAACTACCGATTTAGTACGTTTATACCTACAAGACATTGGCAGAGTGCCTCTACTCAAACGGGACGAGGAAGTTGAACAAGCGCAACAGGTACAGCGTCATCTGTCTTTACTGAAATTATGCGCCGCCGCCGTTAAACAAGGTGATGCACAAGTACAGCAATTTGTCAAGTTAATTGAGGTGCGCGATCAGCTAACCGCTCAATTAGCCCATCGTCCCTCCCTAGAACGCTGGGCAAAAACCGCCCAAATCAGGGTGTCTGAGTTAAAAAATGCTTTAAAAGCAGGGAAACAGCGTTGGGCGCACCTAGCGGGCTTAGAAGTGGGGGAATTAGAAGAAATTATTGCCCTTGGTACCCGTGCCAAAGAACAGATGATCAAGGCCAATTTACGTCTGGTGGTGTCGGTGGCCAAAAAATATCAGAATCGCGGTTTAGAATTATTGGATTTGATTCAAGAGGGAACCCTGGGTTTAGAACGCGCCGTCAAGAAATTTGATCCCACCAAAGGCTATCGTTTTAGTACCTATGCCTACTGGTGGATCCGTCAAGGAATGACAAGAGCGATCGCAACTAAAAGCCAGATTATTCGCTTACCGGTTCATATTACCGAAAAACTCAACAGAATTAAGAAGGCACAACGGAAAATCTCGCAAATGCGCGGTCGCACTGCGACCGTAGAGGAAATTGCCCAAGAGTTAGCTCTGACTCCTGAAGCTGTGCGGGAATTGTTGATGACAGTGCCGCGTTCGGTTTCCTTAGAAATAAAAGTGGGTAAGGAAAAAGATACGGAATTATTAGACCTTTTGGAAATCGAAGCAGTGTCTTCAGAAAATCATTTTGTCTATGAATCTTTGCAAAGAGATATCAGAGAACTATTGGCAGATTTAACCGCTCGTGAACGAGAAGTGATTGAATTGCGCTATGGTTTTCTCGATGGTAAATCCCATTCTTTGGCTGATATCGGTCGCACTTTGGAATTATCCCGGGAAAGGGTACGACAAATTGAGTTGAAAGCTTTGCAAAAACTGCGTCAATCCCAGCTACATAATCAAATTCGCGATTATTTTGAAGCGTTGAGTTAGTTAGGGTATGTGGAAAAAGTTTTTCCTGGGGGCAGGGTGTGGGGAGTATTTTCAGTAAACAGTAAACAGTAAACAGTAATCCTAAATCCTGTTATTAAAAACTGATTATTTATTCCTCCTTTTGCCTCTTGTCTCTTGCCTCTTGCCTATCCTGATATGTAGCCTATACTCAACGGATTTAGTATAATCAGTTATCTGAAAATACTCCCTATTTTTTTAGGAGATTTTAACTCACCGAGAATAAGGATTTGATGATACCAAATCCGTTTTTAATACTGTGATTAACTCCCCAGTCATGGATTGTTTCTCCCTGCTCTGGCGCTCCCCACTCCCCTATACCTTTTAAACAGGATTTATCCTAAATCCTGTTATTAAAAACTGATTATTTATTCCTCCTTTTGCCTATTGCCTCTTGCCTATCCTGATATGTAGCCTATACTCAACGGATTTAGTATTGTAAAGTTTCAATACAAATATAGTCAGATATAGTCAAGCATGGTCATATATAGATATGAAACTATCAGACTATGCAAAAAAAACAGGAATAAGTTATCGAACGGCTTGGAGGTGGTGGAAACAAGGGAATTTAACAGGTTATCAATTGCCTTCTGGTACAATTATCATAACGGATGACAACCATTCAAAACCCGACTTGATAGCCTGCATTTATGCAAGAGTTTCCAGTGCCGAAAATAAAGACAATCTAGATAGACAAGCTGACCGATTAAAAGATTATGCTGTTGCCAGAGGCTACAAAATCTACAAAGTTGTCAAAGAAGTAGGCAGTGGATTAAACGATAATCGCCAACAATTAGCCAAAATTCTAGTTGACCCCAATTATAATGTTTTAATTGTTGAACACAAAGACCGTCTAGCCAGATTTGGGACTAATTATCTAGAAATCTTGTTAAAAGAACTAGATAAAAAAGTGGAGATTGTCAATCAAAGTGAGGATAATCAGGATGAGTTGATGTCAGATTTAATAGCCATTATAACCTCTTTTTGTTCTCGAATTTACGGATTAAGAAGGTCGAAAAGAAAGACAGAAAAGATTATAGCTGAGTTAAAAGACAACGGATAATAATGTTAGTAGCAGAAAGACACATTATCAAGAAAGGACATAGATTTTGGGCTGAGATAGATAATTTATCTTGGCAGTCTAAAAATCTCTACAACTCAGCCAATTATTTAATCCGACAAAACTTCATTTATGGTCATGGCTATTTGACCTATAATCAGATGGCCTCTCTGAGGTCAAAGACAGAACAGTATCAAGCTTTACCCGCTAAAGTTTCCCAACAAGTTTTGAGAGGATTAGACAAAAACTGGAAATCATTTTTTGCCGCTTCATCGGAGTTTAAAAGTCACCCCGATAAATTTCTGGTCAAACCCAAAATCCCTAGCTATAAGGAGCCAAAAAAAGGACGAAATCTCTTAGTTTACACGATTCAAGCTATAAGCAAAGTAGGTCTTAGGCAAGGGTTAGTCAAACTATCAGGTACTTCAATTGCCTTGCCGACGAGAGTAGCAGAGCGCATAGCAGAAGTCAGAATAGTTCCTAAATGTGATTGTTATGTAATCGAGGTAATTTATGAGAAAACTGAACAGTTCTTAGCTCCTAATGAAAAGATAGCTGCGCTAGATTTAGGCATAGATAATTTGATGGCTGTAACTTCAAATCAACCGGACTTTATCCCTTTGTTGATTAATGGCAGACCGTTAAAAAGCCTGAATCAATTTTATAACCAACGTCGGGCTAAGTTACAATCTCTGTTAAAAGGCAATCGTCAAAGTTCCCAGAGGATTCGCCGTTTAACTCGCTGTCGTAATCAGAAAGTAGATGATTATCTTCATCAGGCTAGTCGTTATTTAGTCAATCTCTTAGTTGACCAAGAGATAACAACTTTAGTAATTGGGAAAAATGACGGTTGGAAACAAGAAGTAAACTTAGGAAAAGTCAACAATCAAAAATTTGTGACCATCCCTCATGCTCGATTAATTGAGATGATTAGTTATAAATGTCAATTAGAAGGAATCTCTGTGATTCTTCAAGAAGAATCCTATACCTCAGCTTCTAATTTTTTGAATGACGATCCTCTCCCCGTTTATGGACAGATAACTGAAAAGCCAGTGTTTTCAGGAAACTGAATTTTACGAGGGTTATATCGTACAGATAAGGGGATTCTGGTTCAATCTGATGTCATGGGTTCCTACAATATTTTACGAAAAGCATTCCCAAATGCGTTTAACTGCTATGGGATAGAGAGGTGCGTAGTTCACCCAAGGAGAATCAATCTCTCGAAGTAAAAGTGAAGGGAATTTCTGAAATGGAATTCAGTCTGTCTATATTTGACTATACTTTTACTAACTATTAATATGTCCAATTTTGTTTCGTCTGTAGGGTGTAGGTTCCGTCGCGCACATTGACCCGATGGGGGATCAGCTTCAGGTCTCGGAAGATATGAGCTTGGTGTTGTAGGGCCGTCAGAGAGCGATCGTCGATCGGGATAATGGCACGTTCAGAGGCCCGTTGTTCGAGATTAGTCACGATCGCTGGATCGATCTCGTGGTGGGCTGCCAAGCGTCTCGTCGCCTCTAACTCCTGTTGTTTCGCCCAGGCACCCGCCTCGTTCACCTCTTCTAAAATCACCTTCAGTACATCGGGATAATCGCGTACCAATTCGGGAACCGCATAATAATAGGTCGGCACTTCTAGAGAGGCGTTTTCCCCGAAGATGCTCTCTAGATCGGCCAACGATCTTCCCGGATAGGTGCGCGTCTCCGTGGGGGAATAGGGAACCCAGACCACCCAAGCGTCGATCTCACCGCGACGAAAAAGCACAAGTGCTTCCGGTTGAGTCGCATACACCGGTTCGATATCGCTTAATTCTAGATTCACTCTCATCAGTGCGCGGATGAGGACATAATGGGCGCTCGAACCCCGATCGAAGGCGATTCTTTTTCCTTTTAAATCCGCCAACGTCTCTATTGGCGAATCCTCAGGCACGAGAATCGCCTGACCTTTCGGGGCGGTATATTTTTCCTTGGCTACCCGGACGAAGACGTGTTCCGCCGCTTGGGAGAAAATACTCGCCGTACCGCCACCACCGCAGAAGTCGATCGTTCCGTTGCTCAAGGCCTCGATCAGAGAGGAAGCGGCCAGAAAACTCGTCCACGTTACCGTCACCCCAAAGGGTTTTAAGCGTCTTTCCAGAAAGGCCTGGGCGCGGAGAACTTCCAGATTGGTCATGCCCTCGGGGTAGCCGATCTTGAGGGTTCCTAACCGCCGCGCTTGTTTGGCGAGGGGAGTGATATCGGAGGGGGTCGAGCGCTTGAACCAGCGATCGATCGCGATACAGAAGAGAATTCCAGCGATAAATAATCCCACGGTTTCCAATAGCCGGGGAGTGGTATTTCGGGGGAATTTAAAGCTATCGACGAGGTTGAGAATCAGGTTATCGGATCGAGAATTTTGACCGACGGCGATCGTGTCGGAAAATCCAGCCAGGAGAAAGCTCCCGACCAGACTGGTCAAAAAAAGCAGCGCGGGAAGAGCTGCCCGCCAATTTCGCCACGGTTTCCAGAGACACTTGATCGAACGGTGGAGCATGGGATTTCTCGCAGAAAACAAGATTTATTATCAGGAAAGGAGACAAGAGGGAAGAGTTTCCCAACTTGATCGGGAGAGGTTCCATTAGTTTTAAGTAGGTAGGCGTTAAAAATTATCAGATGCCCCCCTTATTAAGGGGGATCCCCCCGCCTATCGGCACCCCCCTTATCAAGGGGGGCAGGGGGGATCGAACCTAAAATCCATTTTTAATTTAATTATAACCAGCTACTTATCTACATACTATAGAAATCCACGACTCCTCGATTGTGTAACAAAGTACATTTATAAATGTATTGAAAATGATATAGTTTTAAAGTGAAATTGCGCCCGCATTTGAGAGATCGAGGTGGTATGGATGGATTGGTTGATCGAAATCGTCAAAATCGCGGTGGCCACCGGCATAGCCACCACCTTCGACGACAATATTTATCTAACCGGCTTCTTTAGCGAGGTAAATCGTACCTTTCGCCCGGTTCACGTTGTCGTCGGCGAGCTAGTCGGGTTTACGGCCTTAGTATCGGTGAGCTTGCTGGGTTTTCTACTCGGCTTAATCATCCCGCCGATTTATATCGGTCTTCTCGGAATCTTGCCGATCCTCATCGGTGTGAGAAATTTACTGACGTTAAATCGCGATAACGAGAGGGAAACCGCAGATCGCAAGGTGAATTTGCGAAGAAACGCCCGATTTCACGGATTCGCCTCCCGCAGACTATCCCTCGGTCAAGTCTTCAGCGATCGCCAAACCTATAAAGTTTCCGCGGTCACGATATCCAATGGCGGCAATAATCTCGGTATCTACATTCCCCTATTCGCCAATAGTACCGTGGCGCAGTTAGCCGTAATCATCCCGATCTGCTATCTAATCGTCTGTACTTGGTTATTTCTCTCCTATAATCTAACCCGCCAACCGGGGATCGCGGTTGTCCTCAGCCGTTATGCCAGTAAGCTTTTCCCTTTTGTGCTGATGTGGTTGGGGCTACGGATTATTCTCGATAACGGCTCCTATCGCCTGTTGATTCCCACCGGGTAAATTAGACCCCCCGTAAACGCCAATCTCCGGCTCCCACGGGAGTCAAAATTCAGGAAGAGAGAAGAAAAAATTAGTTGGTTTAGAGCAACCTTATCGAGAAAATCCCGATGAATGTATCACTGTTGCCAATTCGATCGCTGTTTCGTCCCTTTCGTTCCTTATCGGGGAGGAGCTTCCTTTCCTTCCTGTTAGTGGGACTGTTGGCAAGTCTCGCCCTCGCCTCCTGCGGGGGAATCGGCTCAAAACCGGAGGTGAAACTGAATCTCGTTTCCTTCTCGGTCACGAAAGCCGCCCACGACCAGATTATCCCGAAATTCGTCGAGAAATGGCGGAAAGAGCATAACCAAAAAGTCATTTTCCAGCGCAGTTACGGCGGTTCCCTGGCCCAGGCCGATGACGTGATTGCTGGGAAACAAGAGGCGGACGTGGTACATCTCGCCCTTCCCCTCGACGTGATGCGGATATCTCAAGCCGGCCTGATTAATCGCGGTTGGGAAGAGCGGGTTCCGAGAAGGGGAGTGGTGAGTCACTCGGTTGCGGCGATTGTCACGCGGGCGGGAAATCCGAAAAAGATTCAATCTTGGGCGGATCTGGCTAGAGAGGACGTTACGGTTCTATCCGCCGATCCGAAAACTTCCGGGATCGCTATTTGGCAGTTATTAGCCCTCTGGGGTTCGGTGACGCAAACGGGGGGCGAACCGCAACAGGCATGGGATTTTGTCCGCCGGATCTATCAAAAGATTCCCACCCTAGCCAGGGACGCGCGGGAAGCCAGCAATGCCTTTTTCCAAGAAGGAAAGGGGGATGTTTTAGTCACCTACGAAAACGAGGTAATTCTAGCGGCAAGAAATCAACCAGATACCAATTACTTAGTCCCCCCGGTCAATATCTCGATCGATAATCCCGTGGCGGTGGTGGATAGAAATGTCGATAAACACGGCACGCGAGAGGTGGCCGAGGCCTTTGTGAATTTCCTCTATTCCGAGCCGGCACAACAGGAATTGGCCAAATTAGGCTATCGCTCGGTCAATCCCTTCGTGGCCAAGGATGAAGGATTACAATTCCCGCCGATCGAAACTCTTTTCAACGCCCAAGATCTCGGCGGTTGGACGTTGATCGAAAAGGAATTTCTGGCCAATAACGGCATCTTTGAGCAGATTAAAAACCAGTCCGCTTCTTAACATTTTTCCCGCTTTAATCTATGAAATTCTCTCATTAGAACTCTTGCAAATTAATTATATGTTATAATGATGGGTTAACTAATTTTCCCCAAAAAATTAGTTAATCAGTACATTTGTCCTGAATGAAAACTTGAAGTTTAACTTTTAACTCAAAACTCTTTAGAGCTGCTTTAATTTGGTTATCAAAACCTCTTTATTTAAGCGGCACAAACTATCTCAATTATAAAAATTGAGAATAAATTCTCCTTGACTTGATTAATCTTTAGGCAACTTTTAAGAAGCTGCTATACCTATCCCTAACTCACAGTTATAAATAGCCGCCAACAAGTTAACTCTTAAACTATATCTTCGACGACGATTCCGATATTTACAGGATAAGATTTTAAAGATTTTGAGTTTCCTATTTATAGGTTCAATGATAATCCTTTCTTTGGCTAAAGCCTTGTTATACTCTTTTTCTAACTCTGTTAATTTTCTATTTTTCGATTTCTTTTTCGGTGTATAACTATTACTATGGTATGCAGCTATTCCCTGATAACCACTGTCTTCTATGCTGGTAGTTAAAGGATGAAAACGAACTCGACTTTTTTTAAATAAACTAAAATCATGACCTCTACCTTTCCCACAAAAGACACAGATAATTTCCTTTGTATTTTGATCAGCTACTAATTGGGATTTTAAAGTATGATAACCTCTTTTACCCCCCAAAAAATCTTTCTGTTTCTTTTGGGGGCGTTCAATGGGAGTTTCCGTTACATCCATTACCGTTATGACCGGTATCTCTGCTTGATTGAGTAAAGCTTTTTTTCCTTTTAAACGGAAGTTTCCCGATTGTAAAAGCATTTTTTCCGTCTTATTTACAATCCGACATATAGTTGATTCTGATAGTTCCCAGCTTGTACCAATGTGAAAATATGTTCTATATTCTCGCCAATATTCTAACGTTACTAAAACTTGTTCTTCTATAGATAGTTTAGGTTTCGGTCCCCTTTTAGATGGTGAATTAGAGTCGGCTTCAACACTTTTTACTGATTCTACCATCTTTCTATAGGTTTGTTTATACACACCGAAACGGCGTTTGAATTGTTCATCTGATAAGTTTTGATAATCCATAATTTTGCTAATAAACATAGCAAAATTATAGATGATTTCCTGACCTAAGATCACATTTTATTCTTTTTTCCACTTCAATCTAAGAATTGAGAAAAAAGCAAAACCTTATATTATACCATAAAAAAATTATGCAAGAGGTCTATTATTTTTTCCTGATCTCCCTTCTGATGGCCAGTAATTTGATCGCCGGTTGCGGTCGCCCGGCCGACTCGGCCGAGAAACAACCACCAGTCTCGATCGACGGTGGTGCGGTGGGTTTCGCCCTCTCCCTCGCCGTTGCCGAAGAATATCAGAGAATCCATCCCGACGCAAGGGTTAGCGTCGCCACCAGTGGAACCGGGGGCGGTTTTAGTAAGTTCTGCGCCGGAAATCTCGACATTGCCGGGGCATCGCGGGTGATCCGGAAAGAAGAGATCGAGAAATGTCGGGAAAACGGCGTGGAATTTCTGGAATTACCGATGGCGATCGACGGATTGGCGGTGATCGTCAATAAAAAAAATCAATTCGCCAAGTGTTTAACGATTAAAGAACTCGATCGAATGTGGAACACGAAAGCGGAGGGTAGGATTACCAGTTGGAAACAGATTAATCCCAAATTTCCCGACGAAAGATTATTACTTTTCGCCCCGCCTTCCGATACGGGAACCTTCGATTATTTCACCCAAGCGATCACGGGAAAACGGAGAAATAGCCGCACCGATTTTACCCCGAACCGCAATCAAAACGCCCTCGTACAGGGGGTAATCGGCAATCCATCCGCGCTTGCCTATTTAGGCATCTCTTTCTATATGCAGAACCAAGATCGATTGAACTTGGTGGCGATCGAAAATAATGAAGGAAAATGCGTCAAACCGGTCCCCATCGATAACGTTCTCCGCAATGTCTATAATCCCCTTTCCCGTCCCCTGTTTATCTACGTCAACAAGAATAATTTAAAAACGAATCCATCCCTGGAAAAATTCGTGCGCTTCTATTTAGAAAATTCCTGGAAATGGGTCGATGGCGTGGGTTACGTCGCTTTACCTGATGAGGCCTACGTCAAAACCCTGCGGAAATTCGAGCGCGGGGAAACGGGATCGAAATTCGGCAAAGCTAAACCGGGAGAACCGATCACGAACTTTATCTAAAAAAGGAATTTTGTCAAACCATGACCTTAACCCCGAGTTCTTTCGATAATTCTTTTTTCGCGGCAGATAATTCACTCCTCAAGCGCCCTGGCGACGATATTCAAGAGAAGATAATCGCGCTGATTCTCTTCGCTTGCGCTTTCGTTTCCGTGGCGACGACAATCGGCATCGTGGCGATTATTTTTAGTGAAACCTGGGGATTTTTTCAAGAGGTATCTTTCGCCCAATTCTTTCTCGATACCCGTTGGACTCCACTGTTCGCCACCCCTCATTTCGGCATCTGGCCGCTGATTAACGGGACATTTTTAACCACGGCCATCGCTATGTCCGTCGCGGTTCCTTTAGGCCTATCTTCCGCGATCTACCTCGCCGAATACGCAAAACCGAACCTAGCGGCGATTTTACGCCCTGCGGTGGAACTTCTCGCCGGGATTCCCACGGTGGTGTACGGGTACTTCGCCCTACTGGTGGTCACGCCCACTTTGCGGAATCTTTTCCCCGTCGAGATTTTTAACGCCCTCAGCGCCGGGTTAATGATGGGGATCATGATCACTCCCACGGTGGGATCGATTAGTTTAGACGCGATCCGAGCGGTTCCCCGTTCCCTGCGCGAGGGTTCCTACGCCCTAGGAATTACCAAGCTGGAAACGATTTTTAAAGTGGTTCTCCCCGCCTCCCTCTCCGGGATCATGGCCTCGATTATTCTGGGAATGTCCCGGGCGGTGGGGGAAACGATGACGGTGTTGATCGCCGCCGGCTCGCAACCCCGGCTTACCCTCAATCCCTTCGAGTCGATCGCCACGATGACCGCTTTTATGGCCGAGATTTCCGGGGGAGATGCGCCCCGGGGCAGTCTCAGTTTTAAAACCCTCTACGCAGTCGGCGCGGTGCTTTTTCTGATCACGCTGGTGCTGAATCTAGCCAGTTACTGGATCTCCCACCGTTTTAAAGAAAAATACGATTGATTTCCCATGGTTAAATCCTCTGTCAAATCCGATACCGTTGAATTTATCGACCATCTCGAACGCCGCGAGGCGATCGGCAAATTCTGCGAGTATCTTTTCCTCTTCGGTTTACTGATCGGTTTGTTCGTTCTGGCGCTGTTGGTGTTGAATATCGCCCACGATGGACTCGGACGACTCTTAACCCCCGGATTCCTCACGGAAACGCCTTCCCGTTTCCCGGAAAGGGGCGGTATCCGTCCGGCGATCATCGGTAGTTTCTATCTGGGAATTATCGTGCTTCTCGTGGCGGTCCCGATCGGGGTCGGGTCGGCTTTGTATCTAGAGGAATACGCCCCGAAAACTTGGTGGACGGCACTGATCGAGGTGAATATCGGCAATCTGGCCGGGGTTCCCTCGATCGTCTACGGCTTATTAGGATTAGCGGTTTTTAACTATCTGCTCAATTTTGGCCCGACGCTGATTTCCGGCGCGTTAACCCTTGCGCTTCTCTCGCTGCCAGTGATTATCGTCACGGCGCGGGAGGCGATCCGGGCGGTTCCCGATTCCCTACGCCAAGCCTCCTACGGTCTAGGCAGTACCAAATGGCAGACGATCCAACACCATGTTTTACCCTACGCGGTGCCGGGGATTCTCACGGGGGTGATTATCTCCGTGTCGCGGGCGATCGGGGACGCGGCTTCCTTAATGGTCGTCGGCGCGGTTAGTTTCCTCACTTTCGATCCTGGTTTATTCCAACGCTTTATGGCACTACCGATTCAAATTTTCAGCTATATCACCCGTCCCGAACCCGGTTTTGCTAATGCGGCGGCGGCCGCGATTATCGTTCTGATCCTGTTAATTCTCGCCCTCAACGCCATCGCCATCTATCTACGTCAACGTTATTCGACACTGAATTAGGGAAGGCAGCGGGCAAGGGGGTAGATACATAACCTTCCCTACTCCTGCACTCCCCACTTCTCCAGTACGGGAGGGTTTGCAAACCCGCCCCTCTAAAAAAACCATCGATTTTTAATAAACGATCAGGAGAATTTTTGCCATGACTACCCACCTTAACCCAGATCACAGTGTTTTCGAGGCGGAAGGAGTGAAAGTTTTTTATAACGGGTTTCTCGCTCTTGTGGACGTTCATATTAAAATTCCTGCACGAAAAATCGTCGCCTTTATCGGGCCGTCCGGTTGCGGGAAAAGTACCCTCTTGCGCTGCTTTAACCGAATGAACGATCTGATCCCCGGCGCCAAGGTGGAGGGAAAATTACTCTACCGAAATCAGAATATTTACGATTCGCAGGTCAACGCAGTCAAGTTACGGCGACAGGTGGGCATGGTTTTCCAACGTCCGAACCCTTTTCCCAAGAGCATTTACGAGAATATCGCCTACGCGCCCCGAACCAACGGTTATCAGGGAAATCTTGATGAATTGGTCGAGTATTCCCTGCGGCAGGCGGCGATCTGGGAGGAAGTAAAGGACAAACTGAAAGAAAAAGGAACGGCACTATCGGGGGGACAACAACAGCGTCTCTGTATCGCCCGTGCGATCGCGATGAAGCCGGATGTTTTATTGATGGATGAACCCTGTTCGGCCCTCGATCCCATCTCTACCCGTCAGGTGGAGGAATTGTGCCTACAACTGAAGGAAAGTTACACGATCATTACCGTCACCCACAATATGCAGCAGGCATCGCGGATCGCCGACTGGACGGCGTTTTTTAACACCGAAACCGATCCCTCCGGGAAACGCCGGGGAAAATTAGTCGAATTTAGCCCCACGGAAGTTATGTTCGGCAATCCGCAAACCGACGAGGCCCGGGAGTATATTACCGGGCGATTTGGGTAATTGAAACAGTAAAGAAGGCTGATAGTCTGTTTTTCAAAACCGTGCGCGGTTTGATCCCGAAACATCCCTTGGTATGAATATAAAAAACTGGATTTTCGCCATTTTGTTGGTTTTTGTCCCGATCTCGATCGCTGGGAATTTCCTCCATTGGGACGTGACGATCATTTTTCTGAGTGCCTGTCTGGCAATCGTTCCCCTCGCCGCTTACATGGGAAAGGCAACCGAGGAAATCGCCGTCGTGGTCGGACCCAATCTCGGCGGTTTACTGAATGCCACCTTCGGCAACGCTACCGAATTAATTCTCGCCTACGCCGCCCTGGAAGAGGGTTTGATCGAGGTGGTGAAAGCGACGATTACCGGTTCGATTATCGGGAATCTGCTGCTGGTAACGGGCGTATCGATGTTTTTCGGCGGATTACGCTATAAAGAACAGAAATTCCAGCCCGTGACCGCCCGTTTAAATTCCTCGTCGATGAATCTCGCCGTCGCGGCGATCCTCCTACCCACGACCGTTCAATACACCTCCGCCGCAATCGAGGAGAGCGTCCTACAGCGTCTCTCGGTAGCGGTGGCGGCGGTATTAATTTTTGTGTATTGCCTGAGTCTGCTGTTTTCGATGAAGACCCACACCTATCTTTACGAGGTGGGGGTCGCCGATCTCGATCAAGAGTCGGGGGAAGCGGTAAGCGTAAAAAAGCCGAATCTCTGGCTCTGGGTGGGGATATTACTGCTGGTGACCATCGGGGTGGCGGTCGAATCGGAATTGTTAGTTAATACCCTAGAGGAAGCCACGCATAAATTAGGATTAACGACCCTTTTCACGGGGGTGATCCTGCTGCCAATTATCGGCAACGCGGCCGAACACGCCACCGCGGTTAGGGTCGCCTTAAAAGACAAAATGGATCTGGCGGTTTCCGTGACGGTGGGTTCGAGTCTGCAAATCGCACTTTTTGTCGCGCCGGTTCTCGTAATCGCGGGTTATTTCCTCGGTCAGCCGATGGCTCTCGATTTTGATCCGTTTGAATTGGTCGCCGTCGCCGTCGCGGTGTGGCTGACTAACTCGATCAGTAACGACGGTCGCTCGAACTGGCTAGAGGGTATATTACTCGTCGCCACCTACGCAGTGATCACCCTTGCTTTCTTTTTCCATCCCGCACCGGGATAGAGCGATCGGTCGCACGAGATACAGTTTCTCCATCGGGATAGGTAGTAAAATTCCCCCGTTGCCGATTAATTGATCGGTTTCCCCTGCCATGGTGAAGGTAACGAACGGACGAACCCGACAGCTATCTTAAGGAAAAAAACGATGATCGAGATTGTGATTGCCATATCTACGGGTGTAGCAGCATTCGTCGCCACCAACCTCGACGATATATTGATCCTGACGATTCTCTTCAGCCAAACGGGGAGACTCTTCCGTCGTCGCGATATCGTCATCGGTCAGTATATCGGCTTTAGTCTGCTTGTTATTGCCAGTTTAGCGGGATTTTTCGGTTGCTTTCTCATCCCTACCCCATGGATTCGCTATCTAGGCCTCGTTCCTGTGATTCTCGGCATCTTTTCCCTTCTCAAAGAAGATGATAAGCAGCAAGAGCCGGAGAATGTCGAAGTGGACCTGGAGGGTGCGAAACATTCCCCCTTCGGTGGTTGGTTTGACCCGCGCACCTATAGCGTGGCTGCGTTGACCGTCGCCAACGGCAGCGATAATATCGGCATTTACGTTCCCCTTTTCGCCAGTAGTAGCGTAACAAGTCTGATCGTTATCGTCAGCGTGTTTTTGATTCTGGTGGGGGTTTGGTGTGCGTTCGCCTACGGGTTGACCAGTGTGCCGACCATCGCCACCATCCTAACCAGTCAGGGAAGTACCTTTGTTCCCTGTGTGCTGATCGGTTTAGGGATTTTTATCGTCAAAGAAAGTATTACCCTTGCATTTTTGGCCTTAGCAATTAGCTATCTCCGGGCGATCGTCGGTCGCAGTAAGGAACTTGCAAAAAAATAAAGTACCCACTTTCCGCACTTCTTAACATTCAATTGATAATTTTTACTAATACATTGCTTACAACCCTTTGCCAGTAAAGATTGTAGCTACAAGGATCGATTTTCATCAAGGTGAAGAATTGTAATTTGTTTTCTCAGAAAAAATCAATTATTGAAAATGTTCTCAATAGTAGTTTCTACAATGAAGCTTTTTCGTCAAAACATCTTGGGGAATGTAAAAATATATAAAGGTATATGAAGATGTGCGGAATGTCGGGTATAATACTGAATCCGTTGAGCATAGGCCACTTATAAGGACAGGCAATAGGCACTCTTGCAATAGGGGGAATAAATAATCAGTTTTTAATAAACGGATTTAGTATCATAAGGTTTTCATCGGTCTAGAGTGTATTGTAAAGTTTCAATACAAATATGGTCATATATAGTCATTCATGGCAATATGTACAGACAAAACTATCGGACTAGGCAAAAAAAACAGGAATAAGTTATCGAACGGCTTGGAGGTGGTGGAAACAAGGGAATTTAACAGGCTATCAATTGCCTTCTGGTACAATTATGACAACGGATGACAACCCTTCAAAACCCGACGCTGAGTTAAAAGACAACGGACAATAATGTTAGTAGCCGAAAGACACATTATCAAGAAAGGACATCGATTTTGTGCTGAGATAGATAATTTATCTTGGCAGTCTAAAAATCTCTACAACTCAGCCAATTATTTAATCCGACAAAACTTCATTTATGGTCATGGCTATTTGACCTATAATCAGATGGCTTCTCTCATGAAAAAGACAGAACAGTATCAAGCTTTACCTGCTAAAGTTTCCCAACAAGTTTTAAGAGGATTAGACAAAAACTGGCCATCATTTTTTGCCGCTTCATCGGAGTTTAAAAGTCACCCCGATAAATTTCTGGGAAAACCAAAAATCCCTGGCTATAAGGAGCCAAAAAAAGGACGAAATCTCTTAGTTTACACGATTCAAGCCCTAAGCAAAGTAGGTCTTAGGCAAGGATTTGTCAAACTATCAGGTACTTCAATTGCCTTGCCGACAAGAGTGGCGGAGCGCATAGCAGAAGTTAGAATAGTTCCTAAATGTGATTGTTATGTAATCGAGGTAATTTATGAGAAAACCGAACAGTTCTTAGCTCCTAATGAAAAGATAGCTGCGATAGATTTAGGCATAGATAATTTGATGGCTGTAACTTCAAATCAACCGGACTTTATCCCGTTTCTCTGTCATATTGACAAATTCTATTTACTATTATTTGAAGCTTATTGGTTATATTTAAAAAGGTTATTATATTTATAATATCTTGATTAATTTGTTGATCAAGAAGACAATCAACTGAAAGAGCTAATTGGGTAAGAAAAGCTCCCGCACAAGTGACACTCCAGCGATCCATACGTCCTGAATAGCCTTCACTCGCAAGAAATTCTTTGATTAATTGAACAGCACGGTGTCGTATCTCTAAGCTATAAAGAAGTACGACATAATCAGGATCGCGTGAAAAAGGACGCAGTATTTTACGTTCATTCGTCTCCGCATACAAAGCCGCTATACGAGCATCTCGCAACATAATAAAACAGTTGGGTTACTGTCCAGTTGTCTCTATTCTAGCTCGACCAGGAAAATTGTTAAAGAATTACTCTCAGTTACGAGTGCAAGACCTCCACCCAGAGCCAGCTAAATAGACATTATAAAGGCTCTTCGGTAATTGTTATGCAATGGACGGGGGTTATAAGGGATGGAACCCTTATATAGAAAGGCATTTAGCGATTTTTGTCAATTGTTTTTTATCTAGAGCGAACTAATCAATTAAGTCTCTTGCCAGATAAGGATTTAGTCGATTTATGCCACCCTATCGAACCACAACAAGTAACGAAGAGCCACAATAATTAGTCAGGGCGAAGTCGAATCCCACTAGGACTTATCAACTCTCCACCTCGACCTTCTTGATAGATAATCTGGCCTGATAAATTCTCAGGACTAACTATAATCACACGAACTCTTGAGCCATCGCTTTCCCAGTAACCAGAAGCACTCGATGTTCTCGTTCTAGGTGTCGTGTATCCACTGTTTATAAATGAAGAACAGGTCTGTTTAAAATCGCCTCCATCATAGAAAAAATATCTACACCTTTGATTAATACCCGTTCCCGAATCACTACGTTCTGAGGAGAAAGTTGTAACGCCTCTCTGAGAAATCAATTGTGCTTGTACTTGCTGAGAGTTTGGGATATCTAATATCTGAATAACTGAGAAGATACTGAGTATTAAAGTGAGAATTCTAGGTTTTGTCATTTTGGACACCTTAAATCGCAATTTGATCTAGATGGTCTAACTAGACATTAGACCAAAACTTTCCCCATATCAGACCAAATACAGATTTTTTTAAAAATCTTTCTGTATATTACTCTCAAATAGAGCGATCGCAAAAAAGTTTCCCCATAACACGACAATAAGCCTTTTATGGGGAAATTCAACTAAAACCCTAAAACCCAATACCCAACTGCCAAAACCTAAAGCTCAACAGTTAAACCCTAACAGCTAACGCACCGATCGAGCGATCAATCATTATTATAGAGACAGTAACAAATATTTATGAAACTTCATGCTTATTAATCGCCTTGGCATCGATCGCGGGAAAAAATTCCTTAAAGAGACTATCTTGTTCGGAAATGACCCTAATCCCGAATTAATTGGCATTTTAGGGGTTTATTTCGTACAGGGCATTCTCGGACTCTCCCGATTAGCGGTTAGCTTTTTTTTAAAAGACGATTTGGCCTTGAGTCCCTCCCAGATGGGGGCATTAATCGGAGTGGCGGCGATTCCTTGGGTGATTAAACCAGCTTTTGGCTTTCTTTCGGATGGTTTGCCTATTTTCGGCTATCGTCGTCGGCCCTACCTAATTTTATCGGGAATTCTCGGGGTTTTAGCTTGGTTGGCCCTAGCCACTGTGGTGGAGAATGCTTGGCAAGCGGCGGCGGCGATCCTGCTTGGTTCCCTTTCTGTCACCATTAGTGATGTCATCGTCGATTCTTTGGTAGTAGAAAGGGCGCGCAAAGAGTCCTTAACTCAATCCGGTTCTCTACAGTCCTTAACTTGGGGAATATCGGCGTTAGGCGGCTTAATTACGGCTTATCTGGGAGGTTGGTTACTGGCACACCTCGGTACTCGTCCTGTCTTCGCTCTCACCGCTATTTTTCCCCTGATTGCCTCAGCCATGGCGTTTTTAATTACAGAGGAAAAAATCAAGAATAACAATGATGCACAATCAACGCCGAAAGTCAAGGAGCAAATCGGGCAATTATGGTCAGCAATTAGACAAAAATCAATTTTATTACCCACTGCCTTTATTTTTCTCTGGCAGGCTACTCCTAGCGCCGATTCTGCCTTTTTCTACTTCACCACCAACGAGTTAGGATTTGAACCGGAATTTTTAGGACGAGTGCGCTTAGTCACCAGTTTAGCCTCGATCCTGGGCATCTGGGTATATCAACGGTTTTTAAAAGCGATTTCCTTTCGTTTAATTTTGGGTTGGAGTACGGTGATTTCTGCGCTTTTAGGGATGACTACCCTACTCTTAGTTACCCATACTAATCGAGCGCTCGGTATTGACGATCATTGGTTTAGTTTGGGGGATAGTCTCATCCTCACCGTCATGGGACAAATTGCCTTTTTACCCGTCTTAATTTTATCGGCCCGTCTTTGTCCCGTGGGCATTGAAGCATCTCTATTCGCTTTATTAATGTCCATCTGGAATATGTCAGGATTAGTTTCCCAAGAAATCGGCGCTTTATTAACCCATTGGTTGGGAGTCACCGAAACTAATTTTGATAACCTTTGGTTATTGGTGGTGATTACTAATCTCTCTACTCTCCTACCTTTACCCCTAATTAAATGGCTACCTTCTACGGATCCCCAATCTCAGGAAGTCAAGAAAACTTTTCCCCCCGCAGAAGTCTTTGAACATCATGTTACTGGTTCTTTAGCTGAACCCGGTTTTATTCCCGAACTTGTCCCCGAATTAATCGACACAAGAGATTGACAGTTCAGAAAAGGGGTTTCTCAAAGAAACCCCTTTTCTATGGCATTCATCTTGCTTAATTGAGAACAGTTTTTAACTTTTCCAAGACAGAATTGTTTAACGTAATTTTTCCCATTCTTCTCTACTAATATTTGCTTGTTGTAAAATTTTAGCCAGCAAGCTTTTACTGATATCTCCTTGGTGTGGATTAGGAATCCAGATTTTTAATTTTCCCTGCACCATATATTGATGATTTCCTCCTACCAGAGGACCAGAAAATCCCAGCTTTCTCAACTGGCGAATTAACTCTTTCCTTTTGATGGGGGCAAAAGGTGGCATCAGGCGATTTTTTGTTGAGGGGTTAGATTGATACCGTCAACAATCGGTAACTGATGCTGTAAGCGTAGTCCTAAAATAACCCAGCCTTCCAAAACTTCCTGTAACTGTTCCTTAGTAGCTTCGAGGGTTGTTTCATTAGCATATACTCCCTCAAATCCCGGAATTTCTCCATAAAAAGTACCGTCTTCTAGAACTTCATAGGTTGCCAGTTCCATTGCTTGTTTTAGATATTTTGTTAGCATCATTGACAGGAATAAAGCTCAGTTATTGTCTCGAAGATTGTCGATGTGATTATCAGTTGTTTTGAACTTGGCGATAATTTTGCCCTGTTTCTCCAGAAAACGGGTTTCTCAAAGAAACCCGTTTTCTAGGTTTTCTAACTGCTGTCTTCGTCTTTGACGATTTTCCGCTTCTAAGCGACTAATCGCTTCTTCTAATTGTAATCGAACTAATTCCATCTCTTGACAATTGCGGTGTGCTTTTGCCAAAGTTTGCTTAAGTTGATCAGAATCCCGGGGAAGCTGAGGAACAAAATCCATATTTAACTCCATTCAAGTTTAATTTCTTCGACACTACGCATCAAGGCAGGAATCGGCACTTGGGTTGTCTTAATCACTGTTCCAATCCTCGAACATCTGCCCAACGCTAGTATAACGCTTAAGACGCTCAGGATGTTTTTCTACTTCTTCAATGGCGGCGAGCGTTTCTGTATTAGGAATTTGAACATCAAAGGGAAAACCTTGATGACAATCGACATCAGATAAGGCTGGATGCTGAATTTTTTGTAGGAGAAGCTGTTGTTCTTCGTCAGTTAAGGAGAGGATAATTTGAGCAAGGGAATCAATTAGTTTAGTATTGATTGCAGCAGCAGCTTGACTCATATAGCGTTTACATTGTTTAATAGTCTATTTTTGAATTGGCGATTTATGAGCGGTTGTTTCGACTCTGGCAAATCAAGCTAAAGGAGAGTTTTAAACTCTGCCATTGTCAATCCCGCTTGACGAATGATAGATCTCAGTGTTCCCTTAGCCACTTCTCGATGGTCAGGGATGGTGATGCGTCGATAGGGATAGGCTTTTTGTCTGAGTATGATATGACTTCCTCGCTGCCGATCTAATTCGTAGCCAATCTTGCCCAGTGCTTTAACGACTTGGCGACCAGCGATAGGAGGGAGTTCACTCATAATTTAACCTCTACCAGTTCCTCAGAAATTGGTGGTGGAATCGGTTCATTGTGCGCTTCTAGGCTTTCTAGATATAAAGCAATTGCTTCCTGAATGTTGGCGAGTAACTCGAACCGGGTATTGCCTTGAGAAATACAGCCGGGTAGGGAGGGAACTTCAGCCACATAAATGCCATCTTCATCTTGCTCAATTAAGACGCGATATTTCATGGGTTTGTCCTTGCTTTGAATTGATTGTTCCAGAAAACCCGTTTTCTAAGGGGTTTTGCATTTTTTGTCAGGTTTTTTCTAGCTGTTGTCTTCGTCTTTGACGATTTTCCGCTTCTAAGCGACTAATCGCTTCTTCTAATTGTAATCCAACTAATTCCATCTCTTGACAATTGCGGTGTGCTTTTGCCAAAGTTTGCTTAAGTTGATCAGAATCCCGGGGAAGCTGAGGAACAAAATCCATATTTAACTCCATTCAAGTTTAACTTCTTCGACACTACGCATCAAGGCAGGAATCCGCACTTGGGTTGTCTTAATGACTTCTTCTATAAATCTTAGCAAATCAGGAGAAATCATCGGTTGAGATTGAGCGGCACGAATTTCTAAGTTTGATAGCTGAGAAAACCGAGATTCTGCTTGGAGGGCAATTTCTGTGAGTTGCTCTAAACTGTCTAGGGTTTCTGCTGTTTCACCAAAACGGTTTAAGATGGCAAATTCTACAGCTTTAGATTCGTCAACAATGTCTAATAGCCTATTTTTCAGATTGATGATCAGTTGTTTTGACTCTGGCGATAATTTTGCCATTTTTCTCAGCTTACCATACTGGCCAATCTACTGATTCCAGTCTAGCGATCGCCTCTTATTCCAGAAAACGGGTTTCTTTAAAAAACCCGTTTTCTCAGTTGATGAAATAAGCTAAAATCGAATCAACTCGTTGCCCTCGCCTTATGTTTTCTATCCAAACTACCTACACTCAAGCTCAAGAAAATTTAGCGAGCCTTCTGGATCGACTGGAAAGCGAGAATAGTATGGCGATTATTACGCGCCCTGGTCATAAAGATATGGCACTATTAAGCGCAGAGGAATTAACTGGCTTATTAGAAACCGTTTATCTTTTGCGATCGCCTGCGAATGCTAGAAAGTTATTGGCAGCACTGGAACGTTCAATGGAGAGGGACGTTCAAACAATACCGGGACAGACAGTTACAGAACTTTGTCAGGAGTTAGGAATTGAACGCCAAGAGTAGGGCAATTGTCTTTGATCACCAATTTCGAGAAGATTTAAGATGGTGGTACAAAACAGATAAAAAAATCGCCTTTCGCCTACTCGATCTCGTAGAATCTGTCACCGCCGATCCCTTTACTGGAATAGGCAAACCAGAACCCATA
Organism: Microcystis aeruginosa NIES-843; assembly: GCF_000010625.1. NCBI lineage: Bacteria > Bacillati > Cyanobacteriota > Cyanophyceae > Chroococcales > Microcystaceae > Microcystis > Microcystis aeruginosa. The sequence goes on along the minus strand of NC_010296.1, from coordinate 790,768 downwards.
AAGTATCTTGAAGCTAATACTTGGTCACGCCGAATTACCACAGAACACCGTCTAGTCTATCGAGTCAAAGATGACCGCATTGAGTTTTTAGCAGCACGATATCACTATACTTAAACAGCTTATGTATTCCAGAAAACGGGTTTCTCAAAGAAACCCGTTTTCTTCTCAAAGAAACCCGTTTTCTCAGTTCCAATGGCGCCTAAATGCCGCTGCCGTTCCTAGTAAGCCTAAAGCCAGCAAACCTAAGCCAGAACTTGATTCAGGAACAGGAACAGTCTGGGCAAAGCGAACTTCAGAGAGACCAATAGGCCCTGGTGCTGTCCAACCAACGAACCAATTGTTTGCTACATCAATTCTAGCATATTGGGCTTGAATTAAAGGAAAGGAAAAGATTGTCGCTGGTATGTTAGTTGCCGTACCTTCAGGTAGTGTTAGGGTTCCTGATACTTGACATCCTCGCCGCCGTAAAACGGACGGCGATTCCTCACCACGCCACTTTTTTAGGGTGGTCGCGTCAACGGGGTTGACGCAGATAGCGAAAAACGCTTAATTGCTTAAGTCTGACTCTTTCGACCCGTCCGTTTTGAGTGTCCGAATGCCCTCCGTCCACTTTGAACAAGTCGAAAAAATCTCATGTTCAACCTTATTTCCTAGAAAGTTTTACTCGTTCAAGGCCGAATTTGAATTCTTTTCTGAACAAAACCCCCTACTATCTGTTGTCAAGGTTCAGTTTTTAGCTTGGTTATCGCTTTTTCCATTGTAGCTTAAAGCCGTCCTAAAAGGACGGGGTTTTAACCCAAATTTTCGATAAACTGGACTGCTAAAGTCGGAGTTATTGGAGAGAATTAGTGTGAAATCCTTGATTCCGCGATCAGTAGCTGTGGTATTAAAAGCGTTGTAATTCCACAAAGCCAAGGTATCTAAGAACACAGAACTGCCAAAATCAAAATCAAGATTGACATCAGCAGGAGTCGTCCCGCTTTCTAAACGTACTCCCCAGAAATTAGCTCCATTGCTACCTCCGACGTGCTGTTGCTGCAAAGCGTTTCCAGGTCCAGTCAACCCATTGCCGTTGGCAGTGTTGACTAAGGCTCCAACGGTGAGAGTAGCAGTGCCTGCATTAAGCGTTAAGGTTGGAGTCGGATTGTAGATGATCGGCCGCGCTTGGACGGGGAGGATAGTCAGTCCAGCGATCGCGCTAACTGTGCCAGCGAAGACAACACCAGCCAGAGAGAGAGATTTGAAGTTAGTTGTAAAATTCATGGGCAATTTTGGGCAAATTCCACCAGCATCTTACTCCCCCCCCGATTTTGTCAAATATCGCTTTTTTATCGATTGCATAGATGTATAGAGTTTTATCTCCAGAAAACGGGTTTCTCAAAGAAACCCGTTTTCTCAGTGCGATCGCTGGTGGAAGATCGGGTTTGGGATATTTGTAATGTTTGATACAAATCTCTCGATCATCTGTTCTTAAGATGAAGGCTGGTGTTGCTAATTGATCGGGAAAGAGGCAGGCGCAAGCAGATAAAAACCGCAGAGAAGCTTGTGCCGTGGGATCAAAATTATTAAGCGGAGAATAGCCTCTGACCGGAATTCAACATCAAAATCAGTAGGAAACTTGTCATCGCCTAAGTAAAGTAACCCTTCATCCACGACACAACAAAATAGGAAAAATACTTATGAGTTATGGAACGCGTGTTCAAGCTATCTCTCAAGTAACGGATCGTAAACCCCTACCTAGCAAAATTCCTCAGCGTTTAGAGGCCCTCTGGGCAACCGATGTGTTTACCCTGAGCAAAATGCAGGCCAGTCTTCCGAAAGACGTATTCAAATCGGTCAAAAACACGATTTTAACCGGGGGAAAATTAGACGTTTCCATCGCCAGTGCGGTAGCGGCAGCGATGAAAGATTGGGCCACGTCCAAAGGGGCGCTGTACTATGCTCACGTCTTCTATCCGATGACTAACGCCACCGCCGAAAAACACGATGGTTTTATCTCTGTGCAGAGCGACGGTTCGGTGATCACGGAATTTACGGGCAAAGTCTTAGTACAGGGAGAACCGGACGGGTCTTCCTTTCCTAACGGCGGACTTCGCTCCACCTTTGAAGCGCGGGGTTACACCGCTTGGGATGTCACCAGTCCCGCCTACGTCATGGAAACGGATAATGGTGTCACCCTGTGTATCCCCACGGTTTTCATCTCTTGGACAGGAGAGGCCCTCGACAAAAAAACGCCGCTTTTACGCTCGATTTCATCGATGAGTAAAGCCGCCACCAGGGTGCTTAAACTATTAGGACATACGGAAGTCGCCCCCGTTAACTCCAGCTGCGGCGCTGAACAGGAATATTTCCTCGTAGATGCTCATTTTGCCCATAGTCGCCCCGATTTACTGCTCACCGGTCGCACCCTATTTGGTAAACCCGCCGCCAAGGGTCAACAGTTCGACGATCATTATTTTGGCGCGATTCCCGAACGGGTTCAGGTGTTTATGCAGGAAGTAGAGGAAAGAATGTATCGCCTCGGCATTCCGGCCAAAACCCGCCATAATGAAGTCGCCCCCGGACAGTTCGAGATTGCCCCCTTTTTCGAGGCTGCTAACGTGGCCAGTGACCATCAGCAGTTAATTATGACTTTGCTGAAAAGTACGGCTAAAAAACACGGTTTTGTTTGCCTACTGCACGAAAAACCCTTTGCGGGAATTAATGGTTCGGGAAAACACGTTAACTGGTCTGTCGGCAACGCCACCCAGGGCAATTTGTTAGATCCGGGCGATACTCCCCACGCTAATATGCAGTTTTTGTTATTCTGTGGGGCGGTGATTCGTGGCGTTCACAAGTACGGGGCGCTTTTACGCGCAGTGGTGGCTACCGCCAGCAATGATCACCGTTTGGGGGCAAATGAAGCTCCTCCCGCCATTATTTCGGTATATTTGGGCAGCCAGTTAGAAAAGGTATTCGACCAAATTAGCCAAGGCCGAATTGAGGGTTCTGATGCCCCGGGGTTGATGGATCTCGGTGTCGATACCCTGCCGGTATTCCCCAAGGATCCTGGCGATCGCAATCGTACCTCTCCTTTTGCTTTTACGGGCAATCGCTTTGAATTCCGCGCCGTGGGTTCTAATCAGTCAGTTTCCGGGCCGCTGGTGGCGATGAACACGATTCTAGCGGATTCCCTGACTTGGGTGGCGGATAACTTAGAAAGCCGGATGAAAGCCGGGGAAGACCTCAATACTGCCGCCCAGGGTGTTCTCAAGGAGATCATGGACAAACACAGAAATGTGATCTTCGGAGGTAACGGATATTCCCCGGAATGGCACAAAATGGCGGTAGAAGAGCGCGGTTTGGCTAATCTCCGCACCACTGCCGATGCTTTACCCGTGCTGAAAGCCGATTATATCGAAGAACTGTTTGCCCGCATGGGTGTGCTTACCCCCGTTGAACTGGAAAGTCGTTTCGATGTCTATGCAGAACAGTATTTACTGGCCATCGAGGTGGAGGCGAAACTGGTGGTAAGTATGGCTAAAACGATTATTTATCCCGCTGCCGTTCGCTACTTGTCGGAATTGTCTTTGGCGATCGCTAATGCGGCGGCGATCGGCATCGAGATGGATAAGGAAAGCGCCCAAACCGTCTCGAATTTAATTAAATTACTGATGGATGGCGTTAGCAAACTGAGTGAGGCCACGGCTAAAGACGATTTTGACTCGATCGAGGAACATATGCAGTATTCCGCTCAAACGATCCGTCCCTTGATGGATAAGGTGCGCGAATATGCTGACACACTGGAAGGGGAAGTGGCCGACAATTTCTGGCCGCTGCCTACCTATCAAGAAATGTTGTTTGTTAAATAACATGACGGCAAGGAGGGGGTAAATAGGCTGAAAAAATGATTGGCCCCCCCTTCTTTTTAGCTCTGGTAGTTTTAAGTTATGTTAAGAAAAGTAAATCCAAACCTAAAACTACCATGGTATTAACTCCGACAATTGGCGAAAAATCCTATAATCGTCAGGATTGGCAAAAAGGCTATCAATCCCAACCTAACGAGTACGATTACGAGGTAGAAGACATCGAGGGGCAAATTCCCCCCGATTTACAGGGTACAGTCTTTAAAAACGGCCCCGGTTTACTCGATATCGCTGGCACTGCGATCGCTCATCCCTTCGATGGGGATGGTATGATCAGCGCGATTAGCTTCAACCATGGGCGCGTACATTATCGTAATCGTTTTGTTAAAACCGAGGGTTATCTCCAGGAACAGAAAGCGGGAAAACCCCTTTATCGCGGTGTTTTCGGCACGAAAAAACCGGGGGGAATTTTCGGCAATGCTTTTGATTTGCGTCTGAAAAATATTGCTAATACTAATGTTATCTACTGGGGTAATAAATTACTGGCACTTTGGGAAGCGGCCGAACCCCATCGCCTCGATGCTAAAACCCTTGATACTATTGGTTTAGACTATCTCGATGGTATCTTGGAAAAAGGCGATTCTTTTGCCGCTCATCCTCGCATCGATCCCGCTTGTATCTTCGATAATCATCAACCTTGTCTGGTAAATTTTGCCATTAAAACGGGTTTGTCGAGTGCCATTACTCTCTACGAAATTAGTCCCACGGGTAAGTTATTACGTCGTCATACCCACAGTGTACCGGGCTTTTGTTTTATCCACGATTTTGTTATTACTCCCCACTACGCTATCTTTTTCCAAAACCCGGTTGGTTATAATCCTTTTCCCTTTCTTTTTGGGTTAAAAGGTGCGGGGGAATGCGTCATCAATCAACCGGACAAGTTAACTAGGATTATTATTATCCCCCGGGATCCTAACAAAAGAGAAGTGAAAGTTTTAGAAACTCCATCGGGTTTTGTCTTCCATCATAGCAATGCTTTTGCACAAGGGGAGAAAATTTATATCGATTCTATTTGTTATCAATCCTTACCACAACTGGATTCAAATAGCAATTTTCAATCGGTAGATTTTGATAGTTTAGCTCCCGGACATCTGTGGCGATTTACACTAAATTTATCAGAAAATACGGTTACAAGAGAATGTATTCTAGAGCATTGTTGTGAATTTCCCAGTATTAATCCTGCAAAAGTTGGTCGAGATTACCGTTATTTATACATCGCTGCCGCTCATCATGCCACTGGTAATGCTCCTTTGCAAGCAATCTTAAAACTGGACCTATTAACGGGAGAAAAACAATTACATTCTTTTGCTCCCCGGGGATTCGCAGGTGAGCCAATTTTTGTGCCTAAACCCGATGGAATCGCTGAAGATGATGGTTGGTTATTGGTAGTCACCTACGATGCAGCCAATCATCGATCGAATGGGGTAATCTTAGATGCTAAAGATATCACTAATTCCCTAGCAGTTATCCATCTTAAACATCATATTCCCTACGGGTTACACGGTAGTTGGACTGGACAATGTTTTTAAGTTAATTCCCTAGGGGTGGATTGAAAACCCACCCTGACTAAACTTTACTCTTGAGAGCCTTCTTGTAATAGCCAAAAACCGGCGAAGGATTCCGATTCAGGGTTAGATTGAATGGCTAAAAAATGCAGATTATTGGCTTTTTGTTTAGCTTCTTCAAAGTTTTTGGCTTCGTTTAAAGTCTCGGCATTAGTGACGTTGACGAGAATCCAGCTATCACTAGCACCCGTTTCTAAACGTAGCAGAGGACGAGAACCAGTTTCTAACTTTAAATAGGCCATTTCTAACCCTGACATCCAACCAGATAATGGTAAAGCGCGGGGGGAAAAAATAACTAAACCGGGGATTTTTAGATTCTCATCTAACCCCATTCCCAGTATAGGCAAATTTTCTCCGAAGCTAATATCCCAATCTTTTAAATCATTAAAAGAAGACAATTCTAGCGTAACAAAAGCCCATTTATCTGCCTTATCTCCCCGGACAGCATCGGGAAGGGGAACAGCATTTAAAGGGGGATAATTAACGGAAGCAGTTTTAGTTAAATTTTGATCATAACCAACTTCTTGGGGGTAGAAATTAACCATTCTTTCTTCTATCCATCTAGTTAAAGCATGAGTGCGACGACTAGGGGAAGCGGGAATACCGATATCCTCGCAAGCTTTGCTAATCATGTTATTCATCTGACGACGGAAAAAGCGAATTTTTTTGGGAGTTACCCCCGCTTCCTTGATAGCTGCAGTAACTGCCTCTCCTAACCATTGGGAATTAACCATCGTATTAGGACAATAACTGGCATATTTAAATATTGTATCGGAGGAGCGATCGATTGTTGCCGGAGTTTCACAGATTAATAATTCCCATCTTTTTTTATTATTTTCATCCACCACCGGCCGCGAATAAAAATCAAGTTCCCAAATAGTCATATTTTTTTCAGTTATCAGTTATCAGTTATCAGTTATCAGTGATTCAGTTATCAGTGATTTAGTTATCAGTCATCAGATTTGAGTTTTCAGTGAACAATATTAAGTGGCAAGTTCCGAGATGTCTTTTCACTGATTACTGTTTACTGATTACTGTTTACTGCTCACTGATTACTGCTCACTGCTCACTGAAAAATCCCCTATTCCCGACAACAGTACGAACGCGGTAGATGGGACGTTTTTGGGATTCATGGTAAGTTCGCATCAAAATTTCTGCCAAAAGACCAAAACAGAGTAATTGTACCCCAGTTAAAAAGAATAACACGGCCAGGATTAACAAAGGTCGATCGCCGATTTCTTGTCCGAAACCGAGTTTGAGAATAGTCAGATAAGTGCCTAGAATAATCCCCACTACCATCGATAACAGTCCGTAGAGTCCAAAAATGTGCATCGGACGGGTGAGGAACTTTTTCATAAAAAAGACAGTAAATAAGTCCATAATCACGCGAATTGTGCGACCTAAACCATATTTACTCTGTCCGAACCGTCTAGCGTGGTGATTAACGGGAATTTCGGTTATTTTTGCCCCTTCAATAAAAGCCAATGCGGGTAAAAAGCGATGTAATTCCCCGTAAAGATTCATATCGGCGACTAATTCGGCTCGATAGGCTTTCAAAGAACAACCGTAGTCGTGTAATTTGACCCCTGTTACCTTTGCTATCAGCCAATTAGCTATTTTTGAGGGTAAAAGCCGTTTTACCCGGTCATCTTGGCGATTTTTGCGCCAGCCACTCACGAGGTCATAACCTTCCTCTAATTTGGCCAATAATAGGGGTATATCATTGGGATCGTTCTGTAAATCGCCGTCGAGGGTAACGATTATCTGTCCCGTGGCATAATTAAATCCGGCAGCCATGGCGGGGGTTTGTCCGTAGTTGCGTCGCAATATTACCGCCTTGAGATCATCGCGATTTTTGGCTAAATTAGTTAAAACCTCGGTGGAACCATCCTTAGAACCGTCGTCAACACAGATTATCTCGTAGTTAATTTGATAAGAACGCAAAATCGTGGCGATACTCTCGACGAGATGGGGAATACTGTCCACTTCGTTATATATGGGAACCACTACCGATAAAGTCTGGATGGCAGCCTGCGGGTTTGGTTCGTTGACACTGATGGACGGTGTAATCGGGGACATATTTGACTGACGCGGGGACGTTTTGGGGCGATTGTATCACAATTGAGGGGTTAGGCGCAGAAGATCGAAATTAAGTGATAGACACAATTTCCCTAACTCCTGATTCCTGCAACCGATATTAACGTCAGTTCAGGGGCAGATGAGAGATTATGCTCGTTGCCAACCGCGGCTGACAGGGGGACAAGCGAGCTAGAAAACTTGCCAACACAGGCTTCTGGCTTCTCTCGCTAGAAATAGATCTAGCGATTCTAGGCAAAAAGCTAACGAAAGAATTAGGGACAGGAGCGAGCTTACTAGGAATTATTATTAATAAGTGAGAGATGGTGCGGCGAACTTTTTAGAGCTAAAACCATGAAAAGCTTATGATATATGGATTTCAGCCTTCTTGTCCCCCTTTCAGCAACCGCGGTTATCTTATCTATTCTAAACTTACCGATTTCCATAGGTGTATTGTCATTGATATTGCTAACAACAGCATTACCGACCAAATTATAAAAGTCCAGCGACGATTCCATCGATACCTAGCATAATTAAACGGCAATAAAACTATACGGTTATTATAATCAATTTGTTTTAAAGTTCGCCCTAAAGTAGTATCTTGAATTTCACTTAATTTAGCAATTTTCTCGGTAATGCAGGAATCAGATATGGACGAATTAACCTTACAGACTACATTTACTATGCGTTGTCCTAGTCTAAACTCTAAGTAGCGACGTTCTGGAGGTAATAAATATCCCTGGGCATCTTCCAACGCAAAACTCAAGATAATTGAGAGAGATTGTATAATAATCGACAGGAAAATTATTGTCTTTATTATCCAATTTTTAAATCCTCGACTTCTAAACATAAATTCTATAAGTACAGGAATTAAAGGGAGGAGAATTAAATGGACAGACGTGACGTGATAACGAGCAGCCCATGCACTATCACCGTGCCAGAAATCTAGATAACTGGTTACGGCTATATGTAATCCTAAATTTAACAAAACACTGAGAAGATATAATTTAATCTCCGGTAGAAAACGTTTCCAAAAAACAATTCCTAAAATTAAGCAGGGCAATAATAAAGGATCATAAATAAAAATACTTTTGGCTGGTGAAAATAACGCTCCCCAAATACCGATAGGATCAGACAGTATAGGCCAATTTTCTGGAAACTCTGGCAAATTAGACCAAAAAGGATGATTATAAATTTGTTTAACCCATAATCTTTGTCCAGTCATCCAGGGGCTTCCATAGCGGATATAATCGAGCAATCTCCCCAATAAAAATAGAGGGAGAAAGCCTCCCAACCAGATTAATCCGTACTGAAAGATAATTTTTCTATGTCGATACTTGTAAAAAAGGTAAGTAATAAAGAACAGAGACACAGTTAGAACATGAAGAATAGAACTAACCCGAATTAAAATGGCCAATCCTAAGCATAATCCACCAAGTAGGGCAAAAAGAGGTTTTTGATCGAGGGAAGCGACTAAAGCACAACCATACCCGAGTATAACCAATAATAGCACCTGATTGTTCTGAAATGGAATTTGGGCATAGTGTAGAAAAGTGCTACCAATTAACCATATAATACTACTAAAAGCCGCTAGATTTTCGTTAACTTTAAAAATTCTTAGTAACCAAAAACAAGCAATAACTGTAGCAACGTTAAGAGGAATAAAAGTCAAAAAAGTTACGGACAAACGACGGAAATCTTTTTCACCTATATCAGGAAAATATTGATGTAATTGAGTTCCTATCCAATCAGCAGGAAGCATTAATACCGATTGTCCTACTTCATAAAAAATGTAAGGTTTATTATCAACTCCAAAAACCATCCACTGTTCTCCGCGAACTTCAGGTTTATAATCCGATGTTAAGGATATTTCCGGTGGGAGCATCCCAATTTTGCCATAAGTATAAATGCTTAGAGACTAAAAACGTTAGCTAAGGCAAAATAAAGAGAAACAATTAAACGGTAGAATCATGAATACAGACCAAAAAGAACAACTAGATCAACATTTAAAAGCCATTGCTCAAATTCTAGTCGATAATACCCCAGAAGAACAACTACGTAGCTTTGAGGGCATTGAAACCGCCCTGCGAGACCATTGGCTGACTACATTGGGTCCTGCCATAGGCAATTTTTTTTTGAATCAGCAACAGGAACCCAAGCAGGGCGAACCAAAAGCGTAAGCAGTATCATAGGGAAAGTCAAGATAAGCGAGAAACAAGCCGATAAACTAGGATTAAGCAAGAATAATCGATTAAGTCCCATGCTGGAGAAATGTTGCTTAGGAGCAGTGGCTAAAGTCTCTTTTGAAGATGCGGAAAAAGCTATCAAAATGGCGACAGGAATGGCAGTTTCAGGCAGTAGTCAACAGAGGCTTGTACAAAGATATAAATTTGAGGAAGCAGAAGCAAAGAGTCCGGTAGAAGCATTGAGTGTAGAGGTCGGAAAAGTCAGAATCAGAACGCCCAAAGGACAACCGAGTCAAGGTCGAGATTACAAAGCAGTAAGTCTGCATGGTCAAGAATGTGCGGGATTTTTTCAGCAAAATGAAGAATTACTGGAATGGGTGAACCGTCAGCCCTTAACAGAGGTAGTCACCTGTTTAGGAGATGGTCATGATGGGGTGTGGAATCTGATGGAGAAAATCGGTGTTAAAAGGAGAGAAATATTGGATTGGTATCATTTAGTAGAGAATATGAAGAAAATAGGCGGGTCAAACAAGCGTCTGAATAGAATCAAAGAGAATTTATGGAAAGGAGAGGTGAAAAGAGTTTTAGAGGAATTAGAGGGATGCAAAAAGAAACAGGCTATAAATTTCACCAAATATGTCGATAAACATCGAGAAAGAATACCCAATTACGAACTCTATCAATCACAAGGGATTTGCATCGGTTCTGGAAGTGTAGAGTCAAAGATTAAGCAAATAGGTGCAAGAATGAAAATTGTGGGAGCACAATGGAAAGCAGAGAATGTTCCTCAGTATTTGAAGCTACGTTGTGCTTATCTCAACGGCGATATTGCCTGAGTATTTTTACTCATTGCAAAACTGGGATGCTCCCATTTCCGGTTGACCTGTCCACCAAGCATGAGCCATGTCCAAACGACGTGATGTATCTCCTCCGAGGTCAACTGCGGAAGTAGTCACAATTATCCATAGTAAGGCAACTAAAGCAACCTTAATTATCCTGTTCATATTTTATCTACCAGTTCAAAATATAGGGAAATCATAACACTAAAGAAAAATAGAATGAATTATTTGATAAAGACCTCGGTAGGGATAGTCCTGTAGAGAAGGTGGATAATCAACTATAATAGAGTGGATAGGAATGATGAGGTTAATGTAAAGAAGTGTTGAGATAGTTAAATAAAGCCATTTAGGAAAATCCTGGTTTTCTTGTAACCAAATATCTAAACTAATCAATAGAACTCTTGCAAATTAATTATATGTTATAATGATGGGTTAACTAATTTTCCCCAAAAAATTAGTTAATCAGTACATTTGTCCTGAATGAAAACTTGAAGTTTAACTTTTAACTCAAAACTCTTTAGAGCTGCTTTAATTTGGTTATCAAAACCTCTTTATTTAAGCGGCACAAACTATCTCAATTATAAAAATTGAGAATAAATTCTCCTTGACTTGATTAATCTTTAGGCAACTTTTAAGAAGCTGCTATACCTATCCCTAACTCACAGTTATAAATAGCCGCCAACAAGTTAACTCTTAAACTATATCTTCGACGACGATTCCGATATTTACAGGATAAGATTTTAAAGATTTTGAGTTTCCTATTTATAGGTTCAATGATAATCCTTTCTTTGGCTAAAGCCTTGTTATACTCTTTTTCTAACTCTGTTAATTTTCTATTTTTCGATTTCTTTTTCGGTGTATAACTATTACTATGGTATGCAGCTATTCCCTGATAACCACTGTCTTCTATGCTGGTAGTTAAAGGATGAAAACGAACTCGACTTTTTTTAAATAAACTAAAATCATGACCTCTACCTTTCCCACAAAAGACACAGATAATTTCCTTTGTATTTTGATCAGCTACTAATTGGGATTTTAAAGTATGATAACCTCTTTTACCCCCCAAAAAATCTTTCTGTTTCTTTTGGGGGCGTTCAATGGGAGTTTCCGTTACATCCATTACCGTTATGACCGGTATCTCTGCTTGATTGAGTAAAGCTTTTTTTCCTTTTAAACGGAAGTTTCCCGATTGTAAAAGCATTTTTTCCGTCTTATTTACAATCCGACATATAGTTGATTCTGATAGTTCCCAGCTTGTACCAATGTGAAAATATGTTCTATATTCTCGCCAATATTCTAACGTTACTAAAACTTGTTCTTCTATAGATAGTTTAGGTTTCGGTCCCCTTTTAGATGGTGAATTAGAGTCGGCTTCAACACTTTTTACTGATTCTACCATCTTTCTATATGTTTGTTTATACACACCGAAACGGCGTTTGAATTGTTCATCTGATAAGTTTTGATAATCCATAATTTTGCTAATAAACATAGCAAAATTATAGATGATTTCCTGACCTAAGATCACATTTTATTCTTTTTTCCACTTCAATCTAAGAATTGAGAAAAAAGCAAAACCTTATATTATACCATAAAAAAATTATGCAAGAGGTCTAATATTCCTAAAAAACCAAAGCCCACGTTACGAGTTGTATCTAATGCTAAACCAGCCAAGGCAATCGGGAACACGATCGGGAGCATCTCACCTTTGCAATGAGCATAAATACTTAGTGGAAAAATAGGCTTTTCGAGGGTAATTCTTGTTTTAATTCTCCATGTACGCAGTCTTTAAAAGCCTCTATTTCGTTCCAAGACACGATTAAGAGTGGCTTTTAGGCTAAGTATAATTACTTATCGCGTAAGTGAGATGCTCCCGGATTTTGCTTACCTGATAGCCATAAGCGGAAAAATCGGGATAGTCACTCATAAATAACAAGGACAGCCAGCGAATCTTAGGCTTATTATTCCCTGATTTACAGGCAAAAGTAGGGCCAAGGCTCAATCTACTCAGACAGTGGGAAAAATTAATTTTTGTTGCTCCCAGTCCAGTTAATCAAATACATTGGTCATATTTTGCCAGCAAGCGAGTAGTCTAAAAGACTAAACACATACCTCTAGGGTCTATTGCTAATTCTAGAGTGAACAATTGAGTCAAAAACAAGCCCATCTAAAGGAGCAAAAGTTTTTATTTGCACTCGTTAGTTTTTGGTCAAGAATGTTACAATATGGCTGTACAAGGGAGGACACAAAAGACAATATTAAGTTTGATTAAGTTGGTTAGCGTCTTTGGATAGTAAGCACTTCGAGATGGCCTGATCAACTTTAGAGCGAAACTGGGAGGTCTTAAAAATGAATATTACAGATAGGATTCGGACTTTCAACAAATTGCTTCCAATTACTCTTATCGGGCTGCCTATGTGTCTGCTACTTATTTCATCCCTAGCTACTCAATTAGGGTTAGCCCAACAAAATTCTCCTCTGATCGGTACTTGGCGACATTCGACTTCTGGTGATCCGCCTGCAACTCAACAAATGAGTTTTTTCCCAGATGGCACCTATCGTGGTAGTTATGCGATCGGCTCTGGCTCGAACATTCCCAGTCCGCCGGCGTTGACTGAATGGACAGGCAATTACCGGTTGACTGGTGCTAATTCCTTTGTCTTTACCCCGCTGCGAGGTAGAACCATGGTCGGGGGAATCTGGTACTATTGTCCGCCGGCTCCTAACCAAATGCTTGACGCTTGTACGACAGTTCAATCTCTTGCTGGTACTTTAGGTCAGTCCTCATCGGGGAGTTTTCAGATGAAAGGAGCAAATCAGTTACTGACTGGTGGGGAAATTTGGTACAGGATTCGTTAACTATGCTTAGGAACTTGCGTATGAATAAATTACCGTCTAGACTGGAGAGGCAACTTGTTGCTCCCACTCTCAACGCTGGCATCTTATTTTTACGCCAGTCCCTGACAGCACTCAGCTATAAGTTTTGTCACTTTCATCGGGGGGGGGTTGTTCTGGTTTTATATTTCACCGAAAAGTTTTAGGCTAAATTAGTCCCCAAAAATGATCAATTCTCAATGCCTACTGCTTCTCTTAACGAAATTGTTCACGCGGCCTTAAGTGGTCAAGTGGTTTCTTTTCCCACGGATACAGTTCCCGCTTTAGCAGTTTCTCCCCCCTATGCTGCCTTAATTTTTGCCGCTAAAAAACGGACTTTTGATAAACCTTTAATTCTCATGGCGGCCTCAGCAGCAGATTTATGGGATTATGTCGAGGGAAATCAGGAAGAAAGGGAAATTTGGCGGCAAATGACCGAAAAACACTGGCCCGGCTCCCTAACTTTGGTTTTACCTGCTGCTGAAAAAGTACCAAAAGTTCTTAACCCTAAAAATCCTAGCACGATTGGTATCCGAGTTCCCGCTCATGCGATCGCACGAGAAATTCTTGGTCGAACTGGTGTTTTAGCGACCACAAGTGCTAATCTGTCAGGACAAGAGCCTTTATTGACTCCAGAAGCGATTATGACTACTTTTCCCTCGGTGACGGTGTTAGCGCCCACAGAAAGGCAAGCATGGGGAATAATCAATAGTGGACAACCCTCCACCGTTGCGCGTTGGCAATGTCAAGGATGGGATATCTTACGACAAGGGGCAGTTTTTCTGTAAATATGGACGATATTGACGCTTTAAAACGGGAATTACAGCAAACTCGCCTCGCTTATCACCTGGCCGTGGCAATTAATCACCTCAAAAGCAGTTTTTTGGCACGGGTTGCCCACGAATTGCGATCGCCATTGAGCAGTATGATCAGTCTCCATCAACTGATTCTCGCCGATCTTTGTGAAAGTCCGGCCGAGGAAAGGGAATTTATCGCCCAGGGGCAACTGGCGGGCTGTAAACTGATGGCAATGGTCGATGAGATGATTAATCTCTCCAAACTAGAGTCGGGTACTATACCTCTCGATCAAGAAATTTTTTCTTTAACTAAACTTTGGCAAGATTGGGCAAGTCTAACCTATTTACAGGCAGCTAATCGCAATATTAAGCTTAAATTTAGCCCTTTGACCGATGATATTGCTATTATTGCCGATTATCAACGTTTATCCTCCGCTCTTGTCCTTCTCGTCGATGCGGCGATCGCCAACTTAACGAGTGGCTCTATTTGTATATCGGTAAGCGCCCTTGGCGAGAAAAAAGTCACTATTACCCTAGAATTTCCGGGGGAAATCGCTCTCTGGCAAATGCCAGAAATTTCTCCTTTGAGTTTAGAATCAAAGCCAGAAGAAGTCAAACAATTTACTCAAGCTATCGGTCTTTCTCCCGGTCTTAAATTTCAGTTAGCGAAAGGCATTATCGAAGTCTCGGGGGGGGAAATGAGCTTAGATCAAATCGATAACAATAGTCAGGACAAGCTCACACGGATCGTTTTTTCTTTACCTCGATCGCCGGATAGGAAAACTCCTCGGGATAACGATTAAATAATACCATCGTCGTGGTGGCGTTGCTTTGGAAACCAATGCGCCGGTAAAAATTTTCTTGATTAGTAGTCATCAAATAGACTCTTTCCACCCGATTTATTCGGGGATGGGCCAAGACTGTTTCTACTAATTTACGCCCTAAACCCGCTCCCTGATAATCGGGATGAACGATCACATCCCAAATAGTTGCCCGATAAATGCCGTCAGAAATGGCGCGAGCAAAACCAATTAATTGCCGCTCATTCCACACCGTCACCACCGGATCACTATAGTCAATTGCGGTTTCTAAATCTTCTAAACGGCGATCGATTGCCCAAAATGCGGTTAAATTAAATAATTCTCGTAGTTGCGATAGATCTATCTTGCTTTTATCCTCGTCAAACTGAATCTGACTACAATCAACCATGATATTTCCTTAGTCTACGACTAAAAAATAAAAGAGGATTCACGCTCGATCGGACTGATTTATGAGCAATTTCCCCTAATCTATGTGTTTGATTATACTCAATGCCTCAGATAATCTCTAGTTGATTTATCGTGATTTCTTGACAAGTTATTAATCAGTGATCGGGAGTCGGTCGTCGGTCGTCGGTCGTCAGGAGATTATTTTTATTTATTCTTCCCACACCCCACACCCCACACCCCACACCCCACACCCCACACCCCACACCCCACTTCCCACTTCCCACTTCCCACACCCCACACCCCACACCCCACTTCCCACACCAATGCTTAACAATCAAAGATCTTCGCCAGTGTCTGTCATTTGTTTAGGGGAAATCCTCTCTGATCTAATTGCCGATCAAAGCGATCGCGCTATAGAGCAAGTGACTTCTTGGACAACCTATACCGGGGGGGCGCCGGCAAACGTGGCCTGTGGATTGCGAAAATTGGGCATAAATTCGGCTTTTATCGGTTGCGTGGGCAAAGATCAACCCGGAGAACAGTTAATCGCCTTGCTAGACGCTCTTGGAGTCGATACCACGGGTGTACAGTATCATGCCACCCTACCCACCCGACAAGTTTATGTCACCCGCGATGCTGGGGGGGACAGACATTTTGCGGGTTTTGGCGGCATTAAAACGACGGATTTTGCCGATACTGCCCTTAACGCTGACCTATTGCCCGAAAATCTGTTTAAAAATGCCGATTATCTAGTGATGGGAACCCTAGGGTTAGCCTATCCCCCGGCGAGAGCGGCGATGATGCGCGCCCTCGAATTAGCTAAAATTTACGGGGTGAAAGTATTGATCGATATCAACTGGCGGCCGGTTTTTTGGCCTAATCTTGAGGCCGCTCCCGATCGGATTCGAGATTTTATCTTCCGGGCCGATTTGCTCAAATGTAGCGAGGAAGAAGCCGCATGGTTATTTGGCACTGATACCCCCGGAGAAATATCATCACAATACCCCAATTTAGGGGCAATTCTGGTTACTGGCGGCGCAAAAGGTTGTAAATATCATTTAGGCAAAAATAGCGGCACTGTCGAGGCTTTTCCCGGGGAGGTGGTGGATACAACTGGGGCAGGAGATGGCTTTGTGGCGGGTTTTTTGGCTCTTGCCGGTCTTGGAGGCGATCAAATTGGGGAAAATGCCGATTTAGCCCGTAAGGCGGTGATTTATGCCTGTGCGGTGGGGACAATGGTGACAAGGGGGGCAGGAGCGATCGCCTCCCAACCGACTCGGGAACAGGTGGAGGAGTTTCTAGTGGCCTTTGACTCCTAGAAACTATACTAGGGTTTGCGGCAAAAAGTTTTTCGTGGGGGCAGGGTGTGGGGTGTGGGGTGTGGGGTGTGGGGTTTTACCCATTTTCAGGGGGTCAATTACCTAATTTTCAGGGAAAAAGTGCCTAAATTTCCCCCCCGATCACCCCAATGTCTGGCACTTTTTGATGGGAAAAAAGTCTAAAAGTCTTATACAACAAGGTTTTTAGATTTATTCAGCCAACCCTATACTAAATCTGGTTATTAAAAACTGATTATTTATTCCCCCTCTTGCATGAGTGCCTATCGTGATATGTAACCTATACTCAACGGATTTAGGATTATTTGCCAGTTTTTTGGTCAAACCAGTCTAAAACCCGATTCCATGCCCACCAGCGATCGCTATCGCCCCACTGACGCTGACAGGATAAACTGCTGATATAACCCACATGACCGCCATAGTTGGTTAAGAGTAGATCCACGTGGGGATTATCGGCGATCGCTGCTTGCAGATCGGGAATAACTGCGGGGGAAAAGAGGGGATCATCGGCTGCGTAGAGGATAAAAGTGGGTTTAGTTAAATAGGGTTGAAAGGGCAAGGGACTACTAGCGGCATAATAGTCAAAAACTGTCTCAAATCCTAGCTTTTTAATCACTAATTCTCGATCGAATCCGGCAATCGTGGTGGCGCGAGTAATTGCTTCGGGATCGATATGATCGGGATGAGCTTGATGGATGCGTTTGGCTAACTTGCGTAATTCCCTGGCGATCGCTTTTTCCAAATGTTTCCCCCAGGGATCCCGGACGAGATAGGATAAAGAACGATTAGAGTCTAAATTAGGACAAATTACCGCACCACCACCGATATCGACGGGATCGATCCCCATATCTTCCTGATTCTCTGCCGATTTAATTCCCCAGAGGGCCAATTGTCCCCCCAGAGAGTAACCCGTGAACCAAAAAGGAGCAGGACAGCCCATTTTTTGGGCTTGGGCGGCAATATGAAGGAAATCTAGCCCTTCATAGATGCCATCGGAGGTGAGAGTCGGGGATAATTCGGCTGTCTTACCGTGGGCCCGCCAATCGAAGAGGACGACTGCGTAGTTTCTTGCTACGGCTTTTCTGCCTAAAATTCTTAAAAACCATTGATTATCTAAGTCTCCCGTGATGCCGTAGGTGCCGATAATTGTTCCTTTCGCTTGCGGGGGAATGGAAACAATCCCGTAGATAGGGACGGCATTGGCCCCGGTGAAAATGGTTTCTTGATAGACTGGTTCGGGAATAGCGATCGTATTTTGCCAGGTTTCTCGCGCTTTTAGGGACACATAGAGAGTCATGGCAAAACCGTTTTTCAGCAATGGGGGCGGAGTGTAGGTGAGATTATCGGTCTTCGTCCTCGGATGGGCAAGCATAGCAGCACAGGGGAATCAAAAAGTCAAGAGGGGGAGACAAAAATTAACTTATGCCCACCGCTTTCTTAAAAATTGTAAAGCAAATTGTCCCAAGCGGCGAGCAACTCTGGCAGGGCAGTGGCCGACCAATTGCCCTCACAACCGCGACCTTGATAGAGAATAAATCGCAGGGAATAATTATCGGGAAATCCTGCCGCTTCTAACCATAAAAGCTCGCTTTCCGCTTCACAAGCAATACTTTCTTCATCCATTAATTCTGTGGCCATGGCCGCCATAGTTGCGGTCAATTGTGATAGTAACCGACGCAAATCTTGCCACTCGGCCTCGGTCAATTCGATCGCCCAATCATCGCCACCAATTAATCCTTTATAAATGGCTGCCTTAGGATCCCAACCGAGTCGCCAACCTGAACCATATTTGAGAATTTTTTCCATAATTTTCTAGAATTTTAATAGGTCGGCATCTCCCGGTTTTGATAAAGATGGACGACGGGGAGAAGGACTGGGAGAAGGGCTAGGATTGGGGGTTTCTTGGGGGAGAATGGCGGGGTTATAAATTTCGACTAGAAGGGTGACTAACTGCTGCCTTTGACGACGATTAAGACTGTTAATCGCTTTGATATCGGCAGCCATCGGGTTAACCGTAAGGGTTGCTTGTCCGGGATAGTTTTCTTCGCTGATTTTCTCGTTCACTCCTAGATAATCCCCTAGGGTTAATTGCCAATCAAAACGGATGAGAGTAAACCTTTTTTTTGTATCTTGATGATAACGAAGAAAGCGACTTATTAAAGTATTATTCGGATCGATCGCCCCTGTATCTCGACGGGTATAGTTGTTTTCTTTCGGTAAATCTGGCATTGCTTGATAAATTTGTTGAGCAACTGTTTCGGGTCGTTGAATTTGGCTCATCCCGGGGGATTGCCACGATAACCACCAGAAAAATATCCCTATTCCTAGCCAGAATACTAATAATATTATTTGCTTAATTTTCAGCTTTTGAGGGAATTTTAACAGCATATTAATCAAGAAAAGATTGAAGTTAATTATCTAGCACCAGTGGTAATTTTTCAGGAACAATTCAAGGGATGCTGTACTGCATTTAAACTGCGTATTGTAAACTTTAGGACAAATGCTCAACCCCCCTCTCCCTGCTCCCATGAAGTCTTAACGAGTAATTCAGATAGTCAACAGCTTAGTCATCCCCATCATAGCAAAGACTGGACACGATCTAGAGGCCAGTAAACTTTATAGGCTTGACCAACGATATAACTTTCCGGCAAAAAACCCCAAGCATGGGAATCAAAACTATGGTTACGATTATCTCCCAAAACAAACAGGGTTTTTGGGGGTACAGTCATAAATTCTATTTCATAATTGGCCAACTCGGCGGTGTAGGGTTCCTCGATAACTTGCCAGTTGAGATAAACTTTACCCCTGCGGATTTCAATGGTATCCCCAGCAATAGCGATGACTCGTTTGATAAAAAAATCTCCAGAATTAGGCTCTAGTTGCTTAATTTTTTCGGGAGTTATAAAAACAATTATATCGCCTCTTTTCGCTTGATAATTACCAGATTGACTGACGAAAATGCGATCACCTACTGCGAGGGTAGGCAGCATGGATTCGCTCGGAATCTCGAAAAATTCTATTCTTTGATGTAACCAATCGGGAAAATAATTACAGATAATTCCCCAAGTAAAAATTGCTGCCACCATCAGCGCCAAAATGGAACGATAGGTGTGACGATGGGGATGAAATTGATCGGGGAAAGTGTGGTAAACATGATAAACAGCGATTGCTGTAATTAAAGGGGTAAGAAAGAGGATATTGTCCAAAAAATCATCTATTTTCAGGGTAATCAGGGATATAGTCAGAAAAATTATCCCTAAGATCACCTTATCGGCGTACAATTGCCCTAACCCGGGTATAATCCGGTTAGCGAAGACGGCAAACCATGGGTTTTTCTGTTTCCGGGGAATTTTCTCTAAGCTGTTATTCTGTCTGGAATAATAAACAGTCCAGTGAGCGTCAAAAATATTGCTAATGTAAACGATAACCAGAGCAACTATTCCCCCTAATCCCCAGCTTACATGGCCATTGTGGCTAAAAATTGACCA
Source organism: Microcystis aeruginosa NIES-843 (assembly GCF_000010625.1). Lineage (NCBI taxonomy): Bacteria > Bacillati > Cyanobacteriota > Cyanophyceae > Chroococcales > Microcystaceae > Microcystis > Microcystis aeruginosa. The sequence continues at coordinate 770,496 of NC_010296.1, read as the reverse complement.
AATTGTCACAATTATTAATATTACTTGAGCGATTGCCAAAATGGTTGCTTTTTGGTTTTTGTTAGCATACCATTGTCCCAAACCGGGGAAAAACATCGAGAGATTGACCGCTAACCAAGGATCTTTTGCTTGTGAATTAGTCGCATAAGGACGAGAAACAGCCGAAAAAAGGGAGGGTTTGCTCATAGTATAGACCTATTGCCAATTCAGTAAACAGTGATCAGTAAACAGTGATCAGTTAACTTAAAACTCAAATCTGATAACTGATAACTGATGACTGATAACTACTATAGCAACCAACAACACTTAATGCTTTTACTTCAATTTAGCACATCTCATTACTGTCGCAAAGCTCGTTTAGCCCTAGGTTATAAGGGGATTGATTACCAAGTAGAAAATCTCACCCCCGGACTACATATTCTCAAACTCAGGTCCCTAACCAAAGGGTTAACCACTGTCCCCGTTTTAATGGCAGCAGATGAGATTATTGCCGATTCTACTGCCATTTTAAAATATTTAGAAAAAGTAGTTCCTTTCCCCTCTTTTATTCCCGCTGGGGAAAAGGAGAAAAATCAAGCTTGGTTACTAGAGGATTGGTTAGATGAAAGTATTGGAGTAGCGACTAGATTTGTCTATTATAATTATCGCGCCGGAGAGGGAAAAGCGATCGATCCTTCCCTGAGTAGTCAAATAATTATTAATATCGTGGGACAACAATATAAAATCACCCCGGCAAGGGTAAAACTAGCGGAGGAGCGACTAGAAAATGCCCTCAAGATTCTAGAATATTGGCAAAATCAGCCCTATTTGGTGGCGGATAAATTAAGTGTAGCCGATATTGCCGCCACTGCCCTACTCAGTCCTCTGGCTCTAATTCCCAGTTATCGTCAAAAATATCCCTGGTTGTTTGCTAGAATCGGGGAAATTCATCAACAGTGTCGGGAAAAATTGCCCCCCGGTTTAAATTAAATGCAGCGAACGACCAAAATTATCATCCTCATCTCGATCGTTTTCTTATCGCCCCTGAAAGCCCTTGCTTTGCCCGCTCCTGAAGATATTCCCGAAGAAGTTTTACGAGCAGAAATTATCACTTCGGCTCGATCGCCCCTTGATAATCAACCCCTAACTGCGGCAGAATATGCCTTACTAGAAGAACAATTAGCCACCAGCATTTATCCCCCCCAAATTAATCCCAAGATTCGACAATTAATTGCCCTGAGAAGATTACAAAAATTCCTCCAGATATTGATACCTTTCTATCGTTAAAATCAAAATAGCCGATCTCCTGTGGCAAGAGTGCATCTGCTAACCGAAAAATTAGAGAGGATTAGAGCAAGGCGATCGCTTTTATCGCCAGCAGACAAAAATCCCGTGTTATCATTAATGAAAAAATCATAAAGTTTTGTAACAAACCTTGACTGCTATCCTCCGCCCCCAAGAAAAGCCCCTGCTTAATCGTCCTTGGTACTCCCTGTCCCCTCTCTGGCAAGGAGACGAAACCGATGTTAAACAAGGTTTACCCCATAGCCAACTCGCACCCCCGTGGCAGATTTTAATTCTCGGCGATGGTTCTCCCACCCGTCATTTACAACTTTTAACGGGTGAAAAAACGGAAGTGGATGTGATCGATATGTCCCCCATCGGCGACGATGAGGATGGCGCACCGATGAAAATTAGCCTGATTCCGGGGCCGAGATTGCGTCGTCAAGTCTGGTTACGCACAGCTAGTGGTCAAAGGTTAGCCTATGCCGCTTCTTGGTGGTCTGTCAATCAAGTGGACGAATATCTGGAAAATCGTTCCCTACCGATTTGGGAAAGTCTCTCGCGGCTGCACACGGAATTGTATCGCGATGTGCAGGGACTTTATTACGGTCATTCCCCGGAATTAGAAATAGCTTTTGGGGAAAAAGGAGCATTTTGGGGTCGTCATTACCTATTTTGGCACGCTCGCCAACCCCTTACCCTGATTTACGAGGTTTTTTCTCCCTATCTCCGTAAATACCTCGGCGAAATGAGAATTGATCAATTAGGATAACTGCTGTAGATATTTCTATGTAGGACTTGCTGAATAATGGTAAAACCCTTTGAAAATAAGGCTTTTGACCTGTTAAAATCTGATGTTAGTGCAAGAAAATAGGATTGGGACATTCAAAAACCTTGCATTATTCTCCTCATAGTACATAAACTGGTACAAAAAAAGAGGGCAACAAAGCCTGAAACGACCGACGACCGGCTACTGACTCCTGACTCCTGACTCCTGACTCCAGGAAAAACTTTTTCAGCAAACCCTATGTAGGGTTTACTGAATAAAGCTAAAAACCTTGTTGGATAATATCTTTAGGCTTTTTTGAAATCAAAAAGTGGGGGAAATTTAGGCACTTTTTCCCTGAAAATTAGGTAATTGGCCACCTCAAAACTGGTAAAACCCCACACCCCACACCCCACACCCCACACCCTACCCCCACGAAAAACTTTTTGCCGCAAACCCTAGTTAATCTTTGGAGAGAATTAAATGATTTTTCTCCGTTAATTTTGCCATCCAACCCGGTTCAATCACAATCGTGCTAATTTTTTCGATAATAATTGCGGGTCCGGCGAGACAATCAAAAGGTTGCAGATCTGAACGCTGATAAATTGGCGTTTCTCGCCATTGATTAGCCATAAAAACCGCTACTCGATCGAGGATAGGAGGTAATTCTCCCATCGGACGGGAGCGAGTTAAAATTGCTTCTTTGGGACTGTCCATAGTCTGGATCAATTCCACGGCAATCGACTCAACAATTAAAGCTTTTTGTTCTTGCTTAAACCCATAACGTCTTTGATGTTCCCGTTCAAAATCCTGACGCATTTGATCGCTAAAATTAACCGCTAAAGTGGCATCACTGCCTTGATATTTTAAACTAACTTGCTGCCGCACCTGATTATAATCCTCTAATTCCCGACCCGCTAAAACTTCTAATTCGTTCATTTCCGTGAGCAACTGCCCGATTAAATCGGCATTTAACGGCTGTTCGATCGCTTTTTCTTTAATTACCCTCAAATCGGCCAAACCCATGCCGTAGGCGCTTAAAACCCCGGCATAGGGATGGAGAAAAATACTTTTCATTCCCAGAGTATCGGCAATTAAACAGGCCACTTGACCCCCGGCACCGCCAAAGGTACAAAGAGTATAATCACTGAGATCATAACCCTTTTGTAGAGAGATTTTTTTAATCGCATTAGCCATATTTTCCACGGCAATTTGAATAAACCCGGCAGCCAGGAGTTCAGGACTATTATTACCCCCCATTGTTGCCGCTAATTCGTGAAACTTTGTCAGCACAATCTCTCTATCTAGGGGTAAATTTCCCTCTTGTCCAAAAATAGCGGGAAAATAGGCAGCTTGAATTTTTCCTAACAAAACATTAGCATCGGTAATTGTTAATGGTCCACCCCGTCGATAACAGGCAGGTCCCGGATTAGCTCCGGCACTTTCTGGTCCGACCCGAAAACGATAACCATCATAGACTAAAATCGAACCCCCACCAGCGGCCACGGTGTGAATACTTAACATCGGCGCTCGCATTCTTACGCCAGCAATTTCGTTATCTGTTTGGCGCTCGTATTCCCCTTGAAAATGAGAAACATCGGTGCTAGTTCCTCCCATATCAAAACTGATAATTTTACTAAATCCCGCCCTTAAACTGGTTTGTACTGCCCCGACTATTCCCCCCGCAGGACCAGATAAAATGCTATCTTTACCCTGAAATTTATCGGCGGTGACTAAACCGCCATCGGATTTCATAAATAACAAGCTAGTTTTCGGTAATTGCTGGCTAATACTATCAACATAGCGGCGTAAAATTGGCGATAAATAGGCAGAGACTACCGTGGTATCTCCCCGGGATACCAGTTTCATTAAAGGACTGACTTGATGGGAAATGGCTAGATGAGTAAAGCCGATTTCTTCGGCAATGGCTGCCACTTGTTTTTCGTGGTCAGGATAACGATAACCGTGCATAAAAACAATCGCACAACTTCGGATACCCGCTTGATAAACTGGTATTAAATCGGCTTTAACTTGGGCGGGATTAACGGCGATTAATTCTTGTCCTTGACGATCGTACCGTTCGGCCACTTCGATAACTTGTTCGTATAATAAAGAAGGAAGAATAATTTGACGTGCAAAAATATCGGGGCGATTTTGATAGCCAATTCTCAAGGCATCTTTAAAACCTTTGGTGATTAACAAAACCGTGCGCTCTCCTTTTCTTTCTAACAGCGCATTGGTGGCTACCGTTGTTCCCATTTTAATCACTTCGATGTTATCTAGGGAACCACTAATATCTTTGATCCCTTGAATGACTGCATCCGAGTATTTTTCGGGATTTTCCGAGAGCAGTTTATAGAGAACAATCCACTGTTGATCGGCAAGGGGAACAATCAGAAATCTAGCGGCATCTCTAGCTAGTCGTTCAATAATTTCTGGTCGATCGATTATCGCCACTATATCGGTAAAAGTTCCCCCTCGATCGATAAAAAATTTTAACATAATCCCTTCCAGTTCTCAGAATCAATTAACAATTGCGCCTAATCCTTTTAAAATAAACTAGATTGATCTATCTGAGTAAGCAAAATGTCCACAGGAATCGCTATTTTAGGGGTAGGACGTTGGGGAGTGCATTACGTCCGTCATTTTTCTCAACATCCCTCAGCACAAGTAGTGGCGATCGTTGACTCCTCCCCTGAAAAACTTCATCTCTGTCGCGATCAATTTAATCTCGATACTAATAAGGTTATTTTAGCCAATGACTGGGAATCTATTCGCAATCACCCCGAAATCTCGGCTGTGGTCGTCGTTACTCCCGCCATCAGTCATTATCCCCTGATTAAAGATGCTCTTAATTTAGGTTATCACGTCCTCGCCGAAAAACCCTTAACCCTCAATCCCCAAGAATGTGCCGAATTAACGGCATTAGCGGCTAAAAAACAGCGTATTTTATTAGTTGATCATACCTATCTTTTTCATCCGGCCGTTATCACTGGACAAAAAGTCCTGCAATCCGGGGGTATCGGTAAACCTCTTTATGGTTATGCCACTCGCACCCACCTGGGGCCAGTTCGTCAGGATGTGTCCGCTTTGTGGGATCTGGCTATTCACGATATCTCGATTTTTAATCATTGGCTAAATAGTACTCCTGTATTAGTACAGGCAAGGGGAACCTTCTGGCTACAACCTAATCTAGCCGATTTAGTCTGGTTAACCCTGATCTATGGCGATGGTTTTCAAGCGACTATTCACCTTTGTTGGTTGAATCCCGATAAACAGCGACGTTTAGGGATAGTTGGCAGCGAAGGGACTTTAATTTTCAATGAATTAGACTCTCGATCGCCTTTAACCCGACAAAAGGGCCATTTTGAACGTCAGGAAGCCTATTTTATTCCCCGGGGACAGGAGACGGAATCTATCCCTATTGCCGATGGTGAACCCCTAAAAGCATTGTGCGAACATTTTTTAGAGTCGGTGGCTACGGGTGTCAATTCTCCTGTATCTTCGGGATCGGTAGGGACGGAATTAGTCAAAATCCTCCAGGCAGCAGAATTATCTCTAGCCAGAGGTGGAGAAATCCTGCGCTTAGAATAGGTAAAAATGGGATCGATAGGTAGGGTCTGCTGAAAAAGTTTTTCGTGGGGGTAGGGTGTGGGGTGTGGGGTGTGGGGTGTGAAGTATAACCTGATTTGCTATTGACGAGGAGTTTGTACGGCGTTAGATTTATTAGAGGTTTTCTTAATTTGTACCCAGTAAGGGGGTATCGGAAATTCTGTTAATCCTTCCTGCAGCACAGGTTATGGCTTTTTGTCAATGGGGAAGTCCAGAACCCGATCGGTGCGTAGCGCGCTCGATCGCTAACGGCTCAAATCAGCGACGGCATTAGAAAGCAAGCTCGGCAGCGACGAATTGCGACCGTCCGCTGCCACGCAGTGTTAGCTGGTGGTTCAAGGAAATAACTCAAAGTAATCGCAGTGACTTGGACGAATAATCGAAAAATCTCGGCGATCAAGTGTGTAAACGCGAGTAATAGTAAGCCTTTCAGCTATGGCAATGATCGCTGCATCTGTAAAGTCAAGCTGATTGTCAGCATATTGTTCCAATATCTCATGCACTCGTACCAAGTCTTCTGGGATTACAGGTTCAACTTGAACCGCATCAGGTGTCATACTGGATACAAAACGGCGCATTGCTTGGTGGCTCAATCTTGATGCAATCAGATAGCAGACCTCAGGCAGGACAACGACAGGTAGAACCAATGGCTCATTCACGCTTTGAGCAATAGCCAACACCCGTTGATGATTGCGATCGCCCTGATCGGTCAAGGCAAACAAAAAACTGGTGTCAAGTATCGCCGTCATACTGAATTGCTTGGGTTAAGATTCCAGCCGGACACCGGATCAATCTCATTGCCTAGAATCTCTTCATCACGTTCTGAAATATCCTGTTGACCAGAGTTGCCTAAACCTGCAACTGCAAGCAGAAAACTAGAAGAATGAGTGGTCAGTTCTCTTTGATGGGCTGCTTTATAGCGAAGATAGTCCAGAAAATTAGACAGTTCCACTAAAGCCTCATCAGGGAGAGCCTTGACTGCTTCAAGTAGCGGTTGCCGTTCTATAATGCTTCTATCCATTACTAAATCTTAGATTAGGACTTCTCCTATTTTACTCCTCAACTCAACGAACAGGCTCACTTACTAACTATCACAGCAGGTAACACCTGAATACAGTCCGCACAAATTGGCATGAAGTCAAAGATCACAGTTGGGGGTCTGCCGTCAACCTAACCCACCAGAGCGGCGTACTGCTACGCAGTGCCTTCGGCATCGCACTTTAACCCACAGTTTCAATCAATGTGCATGGTGCGTTACCCAAAATCGAGCGCTGGAGCAGTAGGACTTGCATTAGGGAACGCACCCTACCAGCTGAATTCACCCGCCATTTTGGTCTATTTTCCAGCATCAGTCGCTTTTTGTTGGTCGGGTGCAATGATTTGTTAGACCTCAAATTCGATTACAGTAGCAATGGAGGCTACAATTTCCAGTATTGTAATTTCAGAAACGCTTCCTAATTTACGAATAAACCTTTGTAAATCCACCCCTCTTAGTTGAAGAGTATCAATTGCAGAAGCTTTATTCAATCCATTGATACTGTTAGGTTCAATTTTAACGTGCCATAAATTTGCTGAAAAATATGTTTTCCAGTCTGTAATAGGAGCAATAAGCTTGATAGGAAGCTTTCCTACTGAATCGGAACTGATGACGACGGCAGGACGCAATTTTTTGATTTCTGCACCAACAGTAGGATCGAAGTTGACTAACCAAATTTCTCCACGTTTTGGCAGCTCAGGGTTAATACTCAATGATGTCACCTGCCATTAACTCCTGCCATTCAGAATCTTGTTGATAGTGAGAGAGCATTATATCGGCTTGACTTTTGAGAATATTCCTCCGTTCAGTCATTGGTAACTTCAGAAAAGCAAGACGCTGTTTTAAGGATGGAGAGATATATTCGCTGGTAGAAGAATCAGAACTAACTTCTTCAACCAAAATAACTACCTCAACAGTTTGTCCTACAGTCAGATCTGGAGATTCAATTTCAATTCTATTTCCCGGTAGGACTTTTGCTGTCCTGTACAAAGTTGATTTAACCATTTTAAGCCTTCTCTTTAAGTATTGTTGTTAATATAGCTTATTAAGATCGGCGACCGCACTTTAACCCACAGTTTCAATCAATGTGCATGGTGCGTTCCCCAAAAATCTATTAGTGGGACTTAAACGCCAAATAAAGATCAAATCGAGTATAATCGTTAAAGAGTAAGCACTTTACGTTGAAAGATCAGCGATGAAAGAGACAACCCCAGCCGCAATGCCCCCATGCTTTGACCGATGGTGTCGGCGGTTTGACAATTGCTTCAAAAACGAAGCGCAAAAAAACGGCTTCAGACAATATTTAGGGTCTGCTGAAAAAGTTTTTCCTAGGGGCAGGGTGTAGGGTGTGGGGTGTGGTGCGATTCGTTGGCTAGAAACTAGACAGTAAGACGTTTAGAGGATTAGCCGCTTGGTAAATGTAGTACCTTGATAACTTTATAACCCTACAGGTGCGGGTTAGTAATAACCTTAGTCCTGTCCTCTAGATGCCTAGAGTGACGGCATTTCCTGCTGCTTTAGACTTGGTACATCTGAGGTAGTGAGCGAGGAAAAAAAAAGCGGTATCTGATAGCCTAAATCAGAAACCCGTTGAGCCAGAACCTATGGATAGCCCTGGGGCGAAGATACGAATTAACCATCGTCAACACCCACGAGCCAAAAGGCTGACAGGCTCGAAACAAAAGTTAACAGAGTTGGGGCTGATAGCTCATACCACTATCAGTAAGGCATTCCCGTTACTCTGTTGTGGACAGTATCATCCTAAGGGTTCAACCAATGGTTATAGGGAACGAAGTAACCCTGATTGACTCTGCCCGTTCGGGGCAGTAGGAAACCATCCGCAAGTCAATAGAGGGAGAGGATGTCCTTAAAAGCCAAGGCTTTGAGTAATATCAAAGATATGCTGACAAAGGACGGGTAACTAGGAAGTCTAAGCAACAATCAACGGTCATATACGCCCTAAAACCAACAATCTTGTCTGGTGGGGATACAGCCAAGAGGGTTGAATAGACAAGGAAATAATAATTCCCATTATTATTCTACTAATGACAGTAGCCTAGTTACTCAGGAGCCGGATACGGCGAAAGTCGTAAGTCCGGTTTTGAAGCAGGGGGTGGGAAGGCGACTTCCTGCTCTACTGTAACGGGTGTGGGGTTTTACCGATTTTGAGGGGGTCAATTACCTAATTTTCAGGGAAAAAGTCCCTGAATTTACCCCTGATCACTCCCATATCTGGTACTTTTTGAGGGGAAAAAAGTCCAAAAGTCTTATCCAACAAGGTTTTTAGATTTATTCAGCCAGCCCTATTTAGGAGGATTATTAGGGGAAAGTGAGAGGAAAAACCTCACTCAAATGGCCAATAATGCCGTCGGAGTAGTTTATAACCGATTACATCACTTTTTGACCGAATCTCCTTGGTCAGACCGTCAGGTGAATGAATGTCGGTTGCAAGTGATGAACCAATGCCGCCAGACGCAAATCCCCCGAGGATTTTCCCTGATTGTCGATGACTCAGGACATCGAAAAAGTGGCAATCTGACCGCCGGAGTTGGCAGGCAGTACCTAGGAGAAATTGGCAAGACAGACAACGGAATAGTCGCCGTCACTACTCATCTCTACGACGGCAAAAAAAGTGTCCCCCTAGACATTGAAATTTATCAACCGGCTAGTTCCTTAGCCGAGGGGAAAGAAGACAAAGAATTTAAGAAGAAACCAGAGATAGCGATAGATTTAATTGACCGGAGCTTAACCAGAGGCTATCGACCGAAAATCGTCTTAATAGATGCTGGTTATGGCAACAACACAAATTTTCTCAAAGCCCTGGAAGAAAGAAAGCTAAAATACTTAGGAGGATTGGCAAAAAATCGAAAAGTAATTATTGAAAAAGAAGGGGGTGTGGAAGAAACAATCCAGCTTGAGCAACTAGCAAAAAGCCTATCAGAAAAGGATTGGGAGAAAATCACCCTAAATCTAGATAAAGAGAAAACGGTTTGGGTAGCGGTATTCAGAGCGAAAATATCTCAACTAGAAGGAGAAAGGAACTTGGCGATCGTCATGAATGCAAGTTCAATGGAAAAAGCCACAGAGGTGGACTATTTCATCACCAATGTAGTTGAGGCAGATACAGTAACAGCTTCGTGGATAGTGAGGACTTACACCGAAAGAAATTGGGTGGAAGTATTCTACCGAGAAGCCAAAGGATGGTTAGGGTTAAGGGAATATCAAGTCAGGGATAAACGAAGCTTACTTCGTCATTTTATCCTGGTGTTTTGTGCCTATACATTTATCCTGTGGCATAAGTTAACTGGGGGATTGCAAAGGCAGTGGGCGAATCGACCTTTAAACACTTTTGTGGAAGCCTTGGAAGCTTTTCGGACAGCGATGTCTTTCCGTTTCTTTGAGTGGCTGACCGAGAATCGGGATGTGTTTGCCGCTTACAAAGCCAGTTTAGGGAGCATCTCACCTTTGCAATGAGCATAAATACTTAGTGGAAAAATAGGCTTTTCGAGGGTAATTCTTGTTTTAATTCTCCATGTACGCAGTCTTTAAAAGCCTCTATTTCGTTCCAAGACACGATTAAGAGTGGCTTTTAGGCTAAGTATAATTACTTATCGCGTAAGTGAGATGCTCCCCCAGTTTAGGCTTTGTTTGGGCTTGAAATTTGTTTAAGTCCCATTAGCAGGAATACTGACCAGTACAACACCAGCATCAATCAAAACGTCATCCACAAATTTGATAAAAACCTCTCGTTGATTCAGCCGATTGCAGATCACCGCGATAGAATGTAAAGTAAAATCAGTCATACACATATCAGACGGTGAGAGCGTATCAAGTAGCTCCGCAACAACCTCCGCCTGTGCTTGTCCTAATAAGCGTTCTAGCCAAATATTCGTATCCAGAAGAAACACTAGCCATTTCTCCATTCAACTGCAAGATGCTGTAACTCAATTGATGTGTAATCAGTTTTAAGCGTCCCTGCCCAGTCTTGACGGAGTTTACGTTTTATAGGTTGGTTAGATTTACTTAAAAGTGACTCTACAAACGTTTGTACTTCAACCTTTAACTGGGGCGATAATTGTCTCACCAGTTCTTCTAGTGATTTTGCTGATGTACTCATGTATTTTACCAATTCAACTTTTTGTAGTAGTTGATAACTGATCTTACCATCAGTCTAGCATAGGATTTGATGAGAAATAGCACTAATCTTGAAAACCCCTATAACCCAGTATCGCGCCCTAAAGCAAGCCCTCCAACCCCATCTAGGGGGGGCTACCCAGTGCCTTCGGTATCGCACTAGCTTTGGAGCATAACGATCGATTTCACCGACATTTTGGATCGTAGCGGAACAATGTCGGTTCTTCGTTACTTGGTATGGTTCGATAGGGGGCATAAATCGACTAAATCCTTATCTGGCAAGAGATTTAATTGATTAGTTCGCTCTAGATCAAAAACAATTGACAAAAATCGCTAAATGCCTTTCTCTATAATGGTTCCATCCCTTATAACCCTCGTCCATTGCATAACACAAACCGAAGAGCTAAAATGTCAGGTACAACGATTTGTTATACATTATCTTTCTTTGTCAGTTAAATCAATATATTCAGTTTGTATTCGTTTATTCTTTATTAGTATTCTAAAATACGGACATTTCCCATTTACTGATAAATCTTTATCATCATTCCCTTTCCTGAATTTAATTATTTCAAATTGGTCGGGATTAAATTTATGTAAAAATGTTATTGGCACCCCCATATATCCCTTATAATCTATTGGTATGTCTTGTGTTTTATTAATATTAATCCCATCATAATTGTCATATTTTGGATATTGAACTTCGTTGCCAAAATATCTTTTTGTAAGTTTTATATCTTCGTGCCGCTTAAAATTATCTAAATTAGTAAGCCATAAACAATTGTTCGGTGAGATTATTCTATTACCAGAGTTATCTATTCGAGTTTCTGTTCCATATAGTTCATAGTGTTCAGGTACAATAAAACCTGAAATACCTCTACCAAGATTTATTCCTAACCACGCCTTGTTTTCTTTAATAAGTTTGAAAATTTCTTTATAGGTTATTGCATTAATATTTCCAATTATCAAAAACTTTTTATCGTATTTAACCAATTGAGCTACATACTCTCTGAATAATGAAAATGGGGGATTGGTAACAACAATATCGGACTGCTTTAATAGTTCAATGCTTTCCGAACTACGAAAATCACCATCTCCATTAAAGTAAACTAGGTCAGTTGAACTTGGTTTGTTTTTTTCCCCTTCTGTACCTGTATATTCAAAGAAAAACCCTTTTTCATCTTCTTCTGTATTAAATAAATTTTTTACTTGCTCTCTATAACAAGATGTTATTATTTTTTTAAGACCTAATTCATTGAAATTTGAGGTAAAATAATTAAAAAAGTTACTAATTCGGGGGTCATCGCAATTGCAATAAACTACTTGATTTTCAAAATGACTTTTATAATGCTGTAATTCGCTTTCTATATCTGAAAGCTGTGTATAAAACTCGTCACTTTTTGATTTTTTAGCTTTTTGTAATAATTCGTTTGTTGCATTTCTTGCCATTTTCAACCTATTTTGATTTAATAAATCTTTGTTTTAGTTATTTACTTTTGGTTATCTGATTAAATATCTCACTGCCTAATACTTTAAGAGAGGTTTTAGAAATTTCAAGCATAATATCAAACATTTTTTTGACATCCCATTTTTCGCCATTTCCTTGTGTGTATATAGAAGTTGCTTGAAGCATAATTGTTTTATCTTTATGCTTGACAAACTTATTTTTACACAAATTGGTATTAATGGGCATTCCATAATTTGCAGAAGTTAACCTATCTAATCTATTTAGCGTTCCTGAATTGTATTCAAGCGTTACAACCCTTCCATCGGGTCTTTTAATTGAAATAGTTTCTGTTAAAAAATTTGAGCCTTCTAGAAATAATACATAGGGAAAATGAGATTCAGATAACATCAAATTAGCGATTTCAGATATGTTTTTATGGGATCTTTCTATCGCATTACCAGCAGCCATCAAATCTTGATCATTTTTTGCTCCTACAAGTTTTCCTGCTTTGATGTTTTCAATGTCTTTCCCCTGATGTTTAGCTTCCGAAACTAAAACGATTCTCCAATTACCGTTATCATCTTTTACTTCTATTATTCCACCATCGGGTATAATACTTGAATTTGATACAAAAAGTGTTTGTCCTAATTCTGGGTCAATTTTCTTTAATGCTTCGTTTATTTCTTCTTTTTTTATGCTCGTTTTGTATTGAAAAGATAATTGAGGAAACTCCTTTTCAAGCTGTTCAATTACAAAAAGTGAAATTTTTCCAACAGTTATGTCGTGTGATTTTGCTTCATCTCCAAATATACCAACTACACCTTTAGACTCTTTATGTTGATTCGTTAATCTTTTTGATTGATTCTTTTTAGTCATATTGTGCCTTTTCTTTACTTAAATCTTCCACTTTCTGCTACAGATAATGTATGTATAACTAAAAATTATACACCAACTTTATGTATAACACTCTCCAGACTAACGATATGGGTTAACTTTCGGCATATCACTCTATTTAGGCGCAATCGCCAGAACTTTTCCCTATATCACGCCCAAAAGCCTGTTAGCCAGATTAGCCCACATCGCACTTTAACCCACAGTTTCAATCAATGTGCATGGTGCGTTCCCCAAAAATCTATTAGTGGAGAAGTAGGAGCCAGATTAGGGAACGCACCCTACAAGATTGCTACAAGCTATTCAGTTTAGGGAGCATCTCACCTTTGCAATAAGTAGAAATGCTTAATGATCTCAATAAAAAAGTTAAAAAAGGCAACCATTTAGATAAGCACAGCGATGACGAAGGACTTGCGGTACATTACCAGATTCCCAACTTGCACCAGTAATTTTAAGACGATGAGCAATTTGTTTAATTTTTGATTCAACAGAGCCAGAGCCAATCGAAATGCCCTCTGCCTGCAAATAACCATAATTGACAATTCGATGTTTATGCTTGTTCAAATAAATAATAAAATTCTCCACTTGCGGCTCTGACCATCCCTCAAAACAGGAGATAGCAGCATCCACTTCCCCCTTCCAGAGAAAACATTTTACCTCCTCAATTCGCTGGAATGACCCGCCAACTTTATAGAGGTTTTCGATTAAATGATACCAATCCAATATTTCAATTCTTTCCTGTTTCTCTCCTATCTCACGAAATAAATTCCAGATACCATCATGTCCATCTCCTAAACAAATTAAAGGCTTGGCCAAAACTTGAGAATTAACCAAATCTAATAAAGCTGAGTTATCTTGAAAAAAAGCCGCTACCCCCAGTTGATGAAAACTCACTGCTTTATAATCACGCCAAATTAAGGCTTTTCCCTTGGCAGTTCTTAGTCGTACCTTACCGCCATCTAGGCTCATTTCTTCCACTTCCACTTCTGGGTTAGACGGTAATTCTTCAAAAGCATAGCGATGTACGAGGCGTTGTTGGGTACTGTGAGAAACAGCAATCCCTGTCAATGATTTGATTTTCTGCGCCGATTTCTCGTAGGATTCATCGCCACTTAATAGCAAACAGTTCTTCTCTAACATTGGACTCATCTGAGTCCGAGACTTTATTTCTAATTTTTTCGCTTGTTTTTCTGTAATTGGTAATTCCCCCAAAATACTTTTCACTTTTCTTGTCCGACCAGCTGTTTCTCCTGTGCTTGTTTTGACAAAAAAATACCGATTTCTGGGTTGACATACTGAATCATTAAATCTCTGACTGTCTCCTCTATCTCTCCCAAGTTATTAAATTTATTAATTGGGGATTGCTCATAGAGACATTGCCCTAACTCTTGACATAACTCTTTAATTCTTTTTTCATTTTCTGATAACATTGAATTATTCCTCCCATCGAGAGCTATTCTGAATTGTAAGTTATAACTATTATAATCTCATTTCTCTTTGTGATCAAGTTGAAGATTTTCTAGTTGTTGACGGCTATAAGTATTAATACTCATTGCATAAGTGAGATGCTCCCCAAGCTATTCTTCTCTTATACCATCTCCGGTTCCAGGTTTCGTTTGGTAACCAATTAACAGCGTTACCAGTGCAGTAATACCTGAAGTCAAACTGGTTTTGAGTGTACCCTTATCTTCTGGTGAAATATTCGCTAGAAATGGAAGGTTCAGCAAAAAGGTTGCTAAAAAGAGGCTGATTATAGAGCCTAGTGCAGCACCGACTGATGCAAAAGCGACTTTTCGATTGATTGAGGGGTTGGTAGTAACAAAAGACGGGGATGGTTGCTGATCGGTTGTGGTGGCTGGGGGGGTGGGGGTATTCATAGAGTAGTATTTAGATGAGACAAGGATTTGATTTCTATTGGTGAGTCAAAGATGGACAATACGAAAGGACGTATTTGTTATACCAAATTTCTAAATCCATGACAGACATCCACGCTCGAATGCTTGCCAAGCCTGTATTCGTTGTGACGCGAATAAAGAAAAATGGTATTAGGCAGAAAGCGATCTATGGTAAGCATTAGCAAGTTTGGTATCGTACCTATTAGCACGATAGCCTGACCCATTGTAGCCTAGAGCAAAACCTGCCCAAATTAGCATATTGCCAAAAACCTTATTTAACTAAATTTCTGACAACTAGGCTCATTCTAGCGACGATTATTCGATCTGGCCGCACCTCTTGATAAAAATTTATAATTATTCGATTGGTTTAACTGTCGGGGGACTCTGTAAAGATTTTTTACCTGGAAATCCACACCCACCAACAAACTTTTTGCCGCAAACCCTAATTCAAACCTTTGCTCCTGTACTTTTAGCAGCACAGGAGCAAAGTTGAAAATAAAAATTAATAACTGTCCTCATCGGTGATAACTTCCACGGGAATCACTTCTTCTAACACTTTCTCCTGCATTTCTTGGCGACGAATCGGTATTTTGGTTTTTTCCAATTCAGGTAAAGCGACCAATTCCCGTTGTTTTTCCCGGACAGTATTGGGTAACAACATCGGTAAAGGTTCGGGAGTTTCTAACCAGTAGCTGGCTACCGGTAGGGTATGTTCTAAATCTTCCAATAAACGGGGAATAATCATCACCGCGTGCAGTTCACCGATTTTCTCTGCTTCCCGCATTCCCGCATCAATGGCTACGGCCACATTAGCGACGGAACCCCGGATAATGGCCGTACACAAACCATCCCCAATTGTTTCGTAGGAAGCTAACTGCACATCGGCCGATTTTAACATGGCATCGGCTGCCCCCACCATAGCGGGAAAACCCCTGGTTTCCAAGAGACCGATCGACATATTGCTCAGTTTGCTGAAACCCCGTTGACTTTGGGCAATTTCGGCTAAACGGCTACCAATGGGGAAAATTACCTCTAAATTGGGCATCGGTCGGGGAATAACCGATTTAGATACCAATTGTCCGAACTGTGCGGCGGTTTTTGCCCCTTCTTCCACTGCTAACCGCACATCGGCAATATTACCACGCACGATCGCCGTACAGTGACCACCGCCAATTTTTTCGTAACCCACGAGGGTAACTTCTGCCGATTTTAGCATCATATCCGCCGTCCCGACGATCGCCGGAAAGCTGAGGGTAGAGACTAAACCCAAGGCGCTATCTTTGGGGTGACGTTTGGTTTTCATCGTCCTTTGACCGGGGTTAGTTGTGGACGAGGGGGGAATGCTTCCATTAACTCTTAATCTAGACATTGAAGATAAACTTGCCCTAACAGGTACGAAGGGGGTGATTGTCAGCTATCCTGTTACTATCTAGTCTATCCTGTTAACCTTAATTGCTATTGAAGATTTTTGAGGGATTAGATAAATTTTAGTTATTGTAGCTTGATCAAGTTGTCTATGACAGAACAGCCTCGCAGTACAGATGATCGAATCAGCGAAACGGAAGCGACCGAATTAATGCGCTCGCTGCTTCATAAGGAAGGAAATTGGGTGAATTGGGGGCAAAAATGTCAAAAACTGCAAAAAGCTGGCTACGATTCCCAGTTAATTTTTGAACAAACTGGGTTTCAAAATGCCCAACAAAATTTAATTATTGTCGCTGCCCAAGTTTTTGAGAGTTTAATCAAAGCGGGAGCAGCTGAAGATTTGTTAAGTTACTACATCGGGCCGCGCAGTGATGTGCTATACGAATTGCGGATTCTCAACCAAGAACAAAGACTAGGGGCAGCGAAATTAGCGGCAGAAAAAAGGATTGAGGTGGCTGAAGCACACGATATCGCCAAAGCTATCCAAGATTTTTCCCGTTTATCCCAGATTCCCAGTGAATTTACCCGTCATCCTGGAGATGCGATCGCTTACCAGTGTTGGAAACGGGGCAAACAAAAGCGAGATTTAGCCGAAAGAGCGAAATTAATCGCTAAAGGGTTGAAATTTGCCCATTCTGACTCGGCCAGACAGGCGATCGAGTCTTTACTACAAGATTTTACCGTTACTCCCTCCCGTAGCGCACCGTTGCTACCCGTCCATCGTTTACAGGATGAGGACGAATTAGCCCGAATTATTCCTTTAGTGGGAAGATTTCCGGTGACAGTAACTGATATAAAACACACAGAAAGTTTGAGCGTCGAGGAACCTTTTCGACTGGTAACGGTGGGGGATAAACAAACAATCGTGCCTCTCCCCGGTTGGCAAGCAATTCTCAAAGCGATCGATCCTGTAGCGATTTTATGGCCTAGCGATCAATTACCTCGATCGATTGCCACTAGGTCTGAGGAAGTGTTATTAGTAATCGATCGAGTTTTGGCTGAATGGGACGTGAACAATTATTATCTAGTAGAGAGAGATAATTCCGTCTCTTTACAATGGTTTGATAGTCCCCCCGATGTCACCATCCTAGGTCAATTGGTCTTGATTTTAAGAGCCAAAAATATCCTCGATGAAAAAAACATCACCGAACCCTGGCAAATGGACGACTAAATCAGTGATCAGTGATCACTGATCAGGTTTAAGCTATTAGTTATGAGTGGGAATAATAAAATAGATAAACTGATAACTGCAATCCAATAAAACTGGTCACTGCTAACTTGTAGCTGACAGCATAACTTAAGAAACTAAGGGACATTTTTCAAGAAAAAAGTAACAAAGAGGACAAAGGAGACAGGAGACAGGAGACAGGAGACAAATTTACCATACTTTTGCCTTTTGCCTTTTGACTCTTGCCTTTTTCTGACTGACAACTGAGAACTGATAACTGATAACTGATAACTGATAACTGATATATGCGTGCAGTAATTTGTGGATATTATGGGAGAGGAAACGGAGGAGATGAGGCATTATTAGTGTCTCTATTGCAGATGTTGCCCTCAGCAATTAAACCTATTGTTTTGTCAAATAATCCCAGAGAAACCAGTCAACGTTATGGAGTGGAAGCCTGTCCTAGTAGGGATTGGTGGCAAGTTTTTCAAACTATGAAAAAAGCGGATATATTTATCTGGGGTGGCGGCAGTTTAATGCAGGATGTCACCAGTTTTGCCAGTCCAATTTATTACGGTGGTTTAATGGCTCTTGCTCAATTATTGGGCTTAAAAACTATTGCTTGGGGGCAGGGAATTGGACCATTAAATAGACCTTTTACCCGTTGGTTAACCAAAAAAGTTTTACAAAAATGTAGTTTAGTTAGTGTGCGCGATGATACTTCGGCTCATTTAGTCGCCAATTGGGGTATTCATCCCATTGTTGCCCCCGATCCAGTATGGGCTTTAGACGCTCAATCAGTCAAGGGATTATCGGATTTACCCGCCCCAAGAATCGCCGTCAATTTACGTCCCCATCCCCTATTAACCCCGGCAAAATTAGATAAATTAACCCAAGCTTTAATTGATTTACAAATCAGTACGGGGGCGTTTATTCTCTTAGTCCCTTTTCAAAAGTCGCGGGATTTGCCCCTTTGTGAAGCTGTAGCCTGTCAATTAAGGGAAAATCATAAAATCATTAGTTTAGAGGATCCAAGACAGTTAAAAGGCTTATTTCGCGGGGTAGAAATGGTGATCGGAATGCGCTTTCATAGTTTAATTATGGCCGCAGCAGAAGATTGTCGTTGTTTTGCCCTGAGTTATGATCCGAAAGTGTCGCGATTAATTGCCGAAGTACCGATGCCGGGTTGGGAATTAGATCAGTTACCAGAGGCAGTTAATGATATTAGTACCACTTGGATTGATTTTTATGCCAATGGAGAGGGATTAACCAGCGATCGCAAACATTTTTTAATCGATCGAGCTTTAATTCATCGAGAAATTTTATCTAGATTGGTGAGCTAATTTTTATGTCGAGTGCGATTACCGATGCCAGGGCTATTTCATTCTAAAAAGTCTCAAAATATGCTTAAGTCCTTGTTGTGGCATAGGTTTTGATCAAGGGGAAAGGAGGCACTCGGCACATCCCCATCCTGCTTCGGTCTCGTGTGGGGACTTCCCGTGCCATATTTTCGTTAAGGGCAGTAAAGGGATCGTTAAATCAATCAGAAATTGTTATAGCCCATTTCCTCCAGAGCCTAGCATAGAGGGGAAACCTCCTTTATCCCTAGGTAATTGCATGAATGGACTACAACAACAGATTATCAGTCTTGAGCAGAAAGTCGAGCGTCTACAGGATATTGTCGAAAGCCTCAGCCAGCAAATTGCTATCCTAGCTGGGGATAAATCGAGTCATTCCAGGCGAGAATCCCTGGAAATGGTCGGTTTTTCCGAGTTATCCGATAATAGCCTCTACGATCATAAAGATATTCTCCGGGATCACGGTGGCAAACAAGCCCCAGCTGTCAATGGCGATAATTCTTTTGCCGATGAAATCCAAATTCGCCGATTAACGGCACAATTGACGGCGGCCTACAATCGCATTGCCGCCCTCGAAGAACAATTACTCAGCTATCGCATCCATTCCTAGTTAATTGCTGCCCAGAGGATTGGGTAAACTGGGCAAGGTGGGATTAGTCGGCAAATTGGGCAAAGGATTGCTATTTTCCAGGGTGGGATTATTAGCCTCCCCCGATAGAGTCGCTAAAGCCACACGATCACCGCCTACCTGTCGCAGTAGGTCTAAAACCCCAACCACTTCGTTATAACTGGCATTTCTGGAGGCATTCAGTACCATCAGTCCATTGGGACTATATTGATGATAATTCTTGATCGCCTCGAACAACTGGGCGCGAGTCACCATTTGTTTTTCGACGTAGAGTTGTCCGAAATCATCGAGACTAACCACCAACATTTCCCGCATCGGGGTGGTGGCGGTACTAGCTTTCGGTAAATCGAGACTGATAGCCTGTTGGCGAGATAATCCCACTGCACCGAGAATAAAGAAAGTGAGAATACAGAAAATTACATCGATCAAGGGAATGATATTAACCTGCACATCCTCTTGAATGCGGTGTTGATCATGCCATAATTTGAGCGGACGAGCCGTAATATGGCTACTTTTTGGCTTTTTGTGGTTAAGAGATTTAGTTTCGGCCATGCTTGATAAGGGAGAGATTTAGCGATCGAGAGGTTTTTCTAGGTTAGCACTGAGGGCGTATTGTTGGTCTTCTTGGTGTAACCAGCGTTGGCGGTAGATAATTTCTAAATCACTGCCGGCCTTGCGAAAAATTCGGGCTTGATTGAACCAGAGTCCCTGAAAAACACGATAGAAAGCGAGGCTAAAAATAGCGACAATTAAGCCGGTAGCGGTGGAAATTAAAGCTTCACTAATACCTAAAGTTACTCCCGCCGTCGAGGAAGTTCCCAGGTCACTTAATTGAATATTGGCCAAAGAGGTAATTAAACCGAGTACCGTCCCTAATAATCCTAACAGGGGAGAAAGGGCAATGACTGCCTCAAGGATTTTATCGCCCCGTTTCATTAGGGATAATTGTTCATCGGCAGCCGATTCGAGGGCAAAGTGAAAAACCTCTGGATCTGGATTTTCTAAGCGCAGGGGTGCGTAGAGATAGCTACCAATGGGGTGATTGCGGGAATCTCCAGCGACTTTTGCCGCCAAATCCCAGTTACGGATGGCGGATTCCATAATGCGATTTAAAATCTGGCCCTCACTGAGGAGAGTACGACTCCAAAACCAAATTCGTTCGATAATAGTGCTAAGAGCTAAAATAGACAGAAAAAGCAGCGGCCACATGGCCACTCCGCCTTTTTGGATTAAATCAGTTATAGTCACGAGTTGTTTTGTTCCTCCAATACCGGGCGATTCGGGGTTGATTATTTAGTTTAAGATTTAAGTCGATCGATTGACATTTATACTTTTTATACCATTTTTCAAAAATCGTGCCATACTTAAGGCGTTTCTCCTAAAGATGAAGTATAACCTGATAGGGCATCCTCTACTGTCTCGGAGTCTCGACTAGGAAATTAATTCTGCACGACTACTGATAGCCGTTATCAGTTTTTTAGCCGTCGGCTTTTTTTGATCACTTGCCAAAAAACCCACCTTCTGCTGCAAACTAACGTCGTCTCAACAAATTTTTCATCTCTCCCCAGATAGAAAGTTGACCACCTAGACTAGAGGGATGGGTGAAAATTCCCTGACGGGGACTGAATAAAAAGGCCAACATAAATAGGCTAAAAGCGACAAGCACGATCGCAGGTCCAGAGGGTAAATTCCAGTAATAACTTAAATACATCCCACTGATACTAGAAATAATACCCACACCCACACCCACACCCATGACTTGATGGAGACGGGTAACTAAAAGATAAGCAGTGGCCGCGGGGGTAATCAAAAGGGACAAAACGAGGATTACTCCCACCGCTTGGAGACTAGCAACTATTGTCAGACCGATCAGGAGCATTAAGCCTAAATCTAATAAATTTACCGGTAAACCCGCCGCTTGCGCCCCGATTTTGTCGAAAGTGTAGAATAATAGTTCTTTATACAGGAGCAAAACGGTTAACAAAACGATAACGGCAATAATTAGGGTATCGCGGATGTCGGCAGCAGTGACACCCAGAATATTGCCGAAGAGAAAGTGATTCAGGTCAATTTTGTTGTTTTTTTGGATGAGAGTGATCAGGGTGATGCCAAGGGCAAAAAAAGCCGAGAAAACGATACCCATGGCCGCATCTTCTTTGATTGGGGAACGATTACGGATCAAGTTAATCAGTAGAGTACTGACCATTGAGGCTAGTAAAGCACCCAGTAGCAGATTAAAATTACCAATAAAAGCGATCGCTAATCCGGGTAAGACCGAGTGACTGATGGCATCGCCCAAGAGGGCCAAACGTTGTACCATCAGGTAGGTTCCCACCACCGCACAAATGATCCCGACGATGATAGCTTCAATTAGGGATCTCTGCATGAAACTATACTGTAAGGGTTCGATTAATCCTGTTAATAGATTGTTGCCCATGAATCTGCCTTGGGGTTAAATTTTTCTGATTCTCGATCGAGGTTTTGCTCCTAGGGTCTATCTTCTAAATCGGGGGAGAAGATAGGTTAGGATAATTAGGATTAATTGTAAGTTTTTTCGCTCCTAACTGCCGCCATGGATACCCCCGTTCTTTCCTCAACTTTTTTTCTGACTCTCCTGCTCATGGTGGGATTATTCTTTTTTATTCGCGGTTCCGTCAAAGAGCGTATCGAACAGCGTGTCTATCTTACCAGTACCAGTGACGACCAACTATTAGAACAACTGCGAGATTATTTTGACCGACGTTCCTATCAAGTCAAGGCGATCGAACCCGAACAGAATATTGTCAGATTACAGGGTTTTGTGCCGCCTAGCCCCTTCCTAGCGATATTTTTGACAATTTTGGCGGCCTTGGGTTTATTTTGCTTCTCACTGGTGTTATCGTTGTTATTTCCCGATACTAATCCCTATATTTTTGCTCTTGTGGGTTTATCTCCCCTCGCGGGTGTTTTCTATTGGCAAAAAGTCGGCCGTTTAGAAGAAGTGGCTTTTAAAGTAGAAAGCAAATCTCAGCAAACGGAATTAACTGTCAAAGCCCATCGGGACGAGTTAAGACAACTACAAGATAGTTTAACCTTTCTGGAAAGACAATAAGCTTTTTATGCCCTACGAGCGCCTAATTTATCTGGCCGATACCGATGCGGCCGGTGTGGTTTACTTTGCCCATCTTCTCTCGATCTGTCATGAAGCCTACGAGTTTTCTTTAGCACAATTTGGCATCAATATCAAGGATTTTTTCAAAGATTCTCCGGTTGCCCTACCGATTACTCAAGCGGAAATCCAGTTTTTTCGTCCCCTTTTTTGTGGTGATCGCATACAAATTGATTTCACTGTCCGATCCCTGAGCGAAAACGAGTTTCAATTGCAGTATAAAATTTATTTGGCTGAAATCATGGTCGCAAAAGCGAAAACTCGCCATGTGTGCATCGCTCCCACCGCTAGAAAAAGAATCCCTTTACCGGAATCTTTAAAACATTGGTTAGGATATTTATCAACCCTAGAGGAGACTGGTATTTAAGGGATGATTTGGGCAGATTTAACGATAATTTTAACTAGGGATTGGTGGCATAATGCTTGGCAATTATTTAACCTTAGCACCGGGAGGATTATCTGGAATTCTTTTCTGGCCTTTATCCCCTTTATCCTCAGCTTTTGGCTATTTCGGATCACCCTCGATCGTTCCCTACTCTGGTGGTTAATTCTCTTAGTTTTCCTGCTTTTTTTACCCAATGCTCCCTATATTCTCACCGATAGCATTCATTTAATCGCCTATCTTCAGCAGGATTACGCCAAAAGTTTATTTTTTTTAGTTTTAATTCCCCAGTATAGTATCTTTATTTTTATTGGCTTTCAGCTATACGTTCTCTCCTTACTTAATTTAAAAAGTTATTGTCAGCAAAGTCAGCTAAATTCAGCAGTTTTACCCCTAGAAATAACTCTCCATTTTTTAAGTGCGATCGGTATTTATCTAGGGCGTTTTCTCCGGCTGAATAGTTGGTATCTAGTCACTCAACCGCAGCAACTATTCTGGAGTTTGCAGAATTTACTGACTCAAAAACCTTTGATATTCATCTCTGTCTGTTTTTTAATTATTTGGGTACTATACGAAATCAATAAAAGACTTTACAATCGACTTTCTGGCTACAATTAACGCCTATCGGGAATTTCGACCCTCTCCTAGTCCCTTTCGGATTGATTAAAAGATAAGTAGGTAGGCGTTAAAAACTATCAGATCCCCCCGCCTATCGGCACCCCCCTTATCAAGCTATCCATTAGTCGGATCTTTCTTAACAAAAAGAGAAGAAACTTAAAAAAAGGGGAAACGATTGATAGGTATAGTTTTGAAAGAAGGAATTAAGGTGGAGGTAAGCAAAAAAATGGAGAAATGGGCAGCCCAAGAATTACAGTATGCAGACCTAGGGGACACCAGAAGAAAGAAAAGGTTAATCAGTATCGTGGAAAACTTGGCCAGTCAACCTAGTACAAGTGTGCCACAAGCTTCAGGAAATCTAGCCGCAGCGAGTGCCACCTACGACTTTTGGAATTCCCCCTATTTTCACCCCTCAGATATAATTGCCGCCCAGGCCAAAAGTACAGTAGAAAGAATCAAAGAACATCCAATAGTTTTGGCAGTGCAAGACACAACAAGTTTAGACTTTACGACGCAAAAAGCCAAAAAAGGCATGGGTTATCTAGATTATAAAAAATCCTTTGGTCTCAAAGTTCATACCACCTTAGGAGTGTCCCCAGTCGGAATACCTTTAGGACTGATTAATCAATATGTCTGGGCAAGAGAAGAAAAGAATTTAGGGATTGCCAAGCAACGCAAAAAAAGAGAAACCCAAGAAAAAGAAAGTCAAAGATGGTTAGATTCTTTGTCAGAAACACAACAACAGATACCCGAAGATATTCAAGTAGTAACAATCGGAGATTGTGAGGCAGACATATTTGATTTATTTGCCCAATCAAGAAGTCCTAACTCTCATTTATTAATTCGAGGAACTCATAACCGAAAAGTTAACTATCTCGAAGACAAGCAAAGGTCAGGGCATTCAGAGCCTAAATATTTACATCAATCCATCAGAGAAATAAAAGCCTGTGGGACCTTAGATGTGCAAGTAAAACGCAATCCTAATCACGAGGCTAGACTAGCTAAACTAACAGTTAGATTTGCCAGTTTTGAAATACAAGTACCTAGCCATCACTCCAAGGCGACCCCTCGTCAACCGGTCAAATTACAGGTAATTTTAGCTGAAGAAGAAAATCCGCATAGCGGAGTTAATCCTATCAGTTGGCTGCTCTTAACTAGCCTAGACATTAGTAGCTTTGAATCAGCGATAACCTGTGTGCGCTGGTATAGTTATCGCTGGTTAATAGAACGCTATCATTTTGTTTTAAAAAGTGGTTGTGGATTAGAAAAACTGCAATTAGAAACGGGTAGGAGAATTGAGATGGCCTTAGCTACCTATTCAATTGTAGCTTGGAGATTACTTTGGTTAACCTATCAAGCACGCTTACACGGAGAGGAGAGTTGTGAAAGTTTTTTGGAAGAACATGAATGGCAATCTTTGTGTGCCACTATTCATAAAAAGAGTCCGCCACCTGAAAAGCCGCCCTCCTTTCGAGAAGCGGTCAGAATGATTGCTTCTCTTGGGGGGTTTTTAGGTAGAAAAGGTGACGGTGAACCTGGTGTTAAAACTATTTGGTTGGGACTGCGAAGGTTACATGATATCAGCCAGACTTGGAAACTATCTCATCAAATTAGTCCCCCTATAGAACCCCCTTGAGCCATCTGGCACACTTTTCTCTTTTTGTCAAATTTTATGTTAAGAAAGATGTGACTAATGGATAGCTTATCAAGGGGGGCAGGGGGGATCGAACCTAAAATCCATTTTTAATTTAATTATAACCAGCTACTTAGTAGAAAAACAGAGATCAATTGGCCGCACCGATATTATGATCAAGATCAATATTTTTTCTCTCTCATCCCCATGACAAGCACTGATCAATCTCAACCCCTGCCTAGGGATGACTGTTTTCACTACCAAAATTGTTGGTATCCTGTGTTATTCGTGCAGGATTGGCAAAAAAATCCCTACTCTTTCTCTCTTTATGGGCAACCATTGCTAATATTTCGCGATCAGCAGGGAAAATGGGGCTGTTTGCTTGATCGCTGTCCCCACCGCTTGGCGAAACTCTCCACAGGACAGATGATCGCTGGTCGTTTAGAATGTTTGTACCATGGTTGGCAGTTCGAGACGGATGGAAAATGTTCCCATATTCCCCAACTGCCAGTCAATACCCCGATTCCCCGCAATGCCAAGGTTAAATCCTATGGGGTGATGGAACGTCAGGGAGTCCTCTGGGTCTGGTTAGGAGAAGAGGAAACAGCGAAAGAAAGCGATATTCCTATCATCAAAGACCTAGAAGACCCCAATTGTGTCCATACCGATTATGTCATCGATTTTCCCTACGAACAGGGCTATTTACTCG
Organism: Microcystis aeruginosa NIES-843; assembly: GCF_000010625.1. Taxonomy (NCBI): domain Bacteria; kingdom Bacillati; phylum Cyanobacteriota; class Cyanophyceae; order Chroococcales; family Microcystaceae; genus Microcystis; species Microcystis aeruginosa. Next base: position 744,386 of record NC_010296.1, on the reverse strand, counting down.
AAAATCTCCTCGATCCCGCCCATGTTAATATTAGCCATGATCGCAGCGAATTCGGGGCAAAACGGGAAAATGCTCAACCGTTAGCCTTCCAAATTCTCGAAGTCTCGGCGCGGGGAATTCGCAGTCAGTGGCGCAATAGCCGCAATCCGCAGGAAAGCTGGAAATATCTGGATTTTATAGCCCCTAATCTCGTTCATTATCGTTTTTCTCTGCCTAATCCCCATTGGTGTGCTGGATTGGCTTTATACGGGATTTCTCTGGGTCAAGGTCGTTCTCGCTTACTGATGCGACGTTACCAAAATTTTGCCGTTAACTCCCGTCAATACCGTTGGCGCTGGTTGGAACATCTGCGTCAAAGTCGCATCCTCGAAGATGATCTACCTTTAATTCAAAGTCAGCAGCAAATGGTGGAAAAGTCAAGAGATAGTTTACAAAAATTATACTTACCCTTAAAAAGTTCCGATGCCTTGGTGATTGAGTTACGTCAATGGTTCGATCGCTATGGGGACTCTTTCCCCTACTATCAAGGCTACACCAGCCAGCGGACAACGGCGATCGATTTATCCGATCCTTTACCCCTCGATCGCTATTCTCGTCACACTGTCCACTGTCGCACCTGTAGCGATGCCCATGAAAACATGGTAAAAACTAGACAAATTGCGATTTTAATGGGGATATTATTAGCTTTACTGGCAATTTTATCCCCAAATCAGTCTATCTATCAAATTAATGCCCTTATTTTCGCAATTTTGGCTTTAGCAATAGCGATCGCTGCCAATTACACCCGCAGAAAATTTGAACGCACCTATGAGAAAAAAGCCCATACCAAACTACAGTAATAAGTAGGGTCTGCTGAATAAATCTAAAAACCTTGTTGGATAAGACTTTTAGACTTTTTTCCCCTCAAAAAGTGCCAGCCATTGCGCGGATCGGGGGGAAAATTCCTGGACTTTTTCCCTGAAAATTAGGTAGTTGACCACCTGAAAATCGATAAAACCCCACACCCCACACCCCACACCCCACACCCCACACCCCACACCCCACACCCTACCCCCACGGAAAACTTTTTGCCGCAAACCCTAACTAGAATTTCTACTACAAAAATCTGCCTAAATCGAATTCGGTTGTGGCAGTAATTTCTCGAAAACGTTCTTGACTGATAATTAACAATAATCTTTCAGTATAATCCACCGCACCGCGCAATTCTCGTTCTAATCTTGCTAAACCAGCGTTGGCATATTCCTCGAAAATTGTCAGTCGCAAAGCTTCCGAATCCACCCCATGGAGAGAAAGAATTTTCGTGTCTTGGAATTCATTGACTGCCAATAATTTGATTAGGGTATCGTAGCCACGAGAAATAAAAATTTCGAGGTTAATAGGTGAGGGTTCCTTCGCTACATTTTCTATCGCCACTCTCTCTTGATATTTTACCCCTAAAGCCGCCGCAAAAGCGATGACATCAGCATAGGTTTGAAAGGGTCCAATTCCCTGATTAAAATTAACTAAGGACTGGACAAATTCCCCTTTATCTCTAGCAATACGCACTCGATGAATGGACATATTTATCAAGTAAAAAGTAAAAAAGGTTACAAAATTCAGGAGATAGAAATTATGAGTATTTATGAACTAATTAATCTATCCCCTATCCGCTATAACTGCTTTAAGGATAAGTTTTAATTAGTCCTTTAGCTTGGTAAACATGAAATTGTTCGATGGCGACACCACCGCGCTTGATCGGAATGACAGCTACTTTAGTTATATCTTGGAAATAGGGACGGTAGCGATCGATTATTTCTGGTCTTTCTAGAGAACTATTTGTAGTAATTAATAAACCATTTTTACCGATCCATTCTTGAGGATTAAACCAAATTTGATAACCCCTTTGATCGTTGTTAAAACAGGTGACGGGAATAGGAACTAGGGGATAGAGAGCCATATCTAGCCATGCGGTCACATAAAAACTATGGGTAAAAACGAAGCTAGAATCTTTTAAGAGTGCTAATAATTCGGGAGAATTAGCAAAGCCTTGGCGCAGTTGATCGATATCGACAATTTCCCGAGAAGGGTCTTGTTCTGGGGCAATAATTCCCCCAAAAATTGCGTATTGACTAGGTTTTTGGAAAGTGCCAAAAGTAACGTGAAGCATTGCTATAGATAAAACAGTAACGATAAAAATTCCTGACCCCCATAACCATCTTTTTACCCAGATTCGAGAAGATTGCTGCCAAGTATTGGCCTTTTCTCCTAATAAAATTGTGCAAGACCAGAACCCGGGTAAAATCCAACTAGGGGCGAGATAATGGGAAGCTCCCACATAAAGCATTCCCAGGATTAAAGGCAGAGAAACCGAGAGAATTAACCATTTTTTTAGGGATTCTTCTTCTCGATGAAAAAATCTTTTTTTCGAGATAAAGTTAGGAATTTGTTCGGCAAAGCTTTTAAATGTCACCCACCACATCGGCAGACCGAAAGGAGGAAACATCGTGGCGATACTAATGCCAATAACCGAGAGAATACCAAGAATATTAAAGGTTTTCGGTTCTCCAGAAAAACGGTCTTCTAAATGAAAGCGAAAGGAAATCCAATCATGGTTAATATTCCAGTAGATAATTGGCAATAAGGTTATCAAAAAGAGAATAAATCCTAATCCCAACCAAGGGGATCTAAATACAGGCCAATAGCGGGGAGTGGTCAGGCAAAATAAAACTAAACCAAAGCCCAAAATAAAGCCGTGATATTTACTTAAAACCGCCAATCCTACGGCAAGTCCAATATAAGCGAGACGATAGCTAGGATGATAATTTGTTTCCCGAATTGGCCAGAATTCTTGGGCAGCTAAATAGACTGTTAATGACCAAAAAAAGATTAAAGGACTATCTGGCTGCGAAAGAATCCCGAAGACGATCCCATAGATGGGGATCAGAGTGGCGATCGCTAAAGTCATTCTGGCGACCGGCAGACTGAACAATTTTAAAGCCGTCAGATATAGCAAACAGAGGCTGCCAGTATAGAGGAGGAGAGTACCGAAGCGAATGGTAAATTGATTGACTAATCCCGTGATCCAAGTCCCAAAACCCGTGGAAATCGCTACTATTGGCGGATGATCGAAATAACTCCAATCTAGATTATGGCTGTAAACGTAATAATAGGCTTCATCGTAACCGGGATAAAGCCCCAAGGCGATGATTATTCTAAACAGGAGTCCACCGATGAGCAGATAAACGGCCATGCGATCGCTAAGTATTTTGGTCAAAATTCTTACCTCATTTCATCGCTAAAACTGATGTTAGAGACGGGAGATTTTTGAGGTTGCCAGATTCGAGATTTGTGCATCTATGGCAAGGTTAGATTTAAGTGTGATCTTTAGTTACTATATCACCAACTCTGTCATCTCTTGGCCCTTGGCTATCAGCAAACTCTCCCGATTCGTTGCTGATTGGCGATCTGAAAGTAAGATTAAGGGAACGGGGAACTTAGATAAAAGTGATGTTAATTAAATAACTTTTGCCACCATCAAATCAATAATAATCAGGGCGATAAATTGCGGAATTAATAATCTTAGTGCTTGTTTAGCAATTTCGTCAGTCAGGAAAATAGAAGTTAAAGCGGTTTATTTTAAAGTAAATTAGACTCTTTTAAACCCGATAATGCTGCATCTACATCTAGGATTTTCTGACCCGTGATGTAGTTATCATCTTCTTTTTCTGATTTAATAGCAGCAATATAGGTTGAATTAACTGATTTTAGAGCATCAAACTGAGGAAATGCAATAAATAAACCATCTTTGTCGCTGAGACAAAAAATGTTTTTAGAGTCAGACAGGCTGAAGATAATTGTATGTAGTGACGATCCCCAAGTACCGACAATATATTTATGCTTATTTACTAAATATATCTGTTCTTGTAGAGTCAAATTTTCTGAATAAATAATAGCAAAGCCACGTTCTCTTAATATATTTTCTAGTTGCTCTTCCCCTAGAATTTGTCGGTTGGCTTTTTTTAGTTTAGTTCGAGAAATGTAAAGCGGTTGCTCAGTTTGCGTGACTTTATCGGGTAAGAGCTTTTGGGCTACTAACTCGGGAACAAGTTTGTGACAGGCAAAAACCTCTCTTCTATAAAAGCTCAGAGAAGGATAAGGAAAAACCACCTCTCCTAGTATCACAGGTCTAGTCAACTCTAAGAATTGCTCGGAGTCTAAGTCAAGAGCAGTCATAAATTCGTCAACGAAATTTCTAGAGACTTTTAAGTCACTGATAGACTTAGCTTTACGAGGTTGTCCGATGACCAAAATCCCTAATTTTTCAGCTTGTTCTAAGTACCAAAGACGACAAATTGATTCACAAAGAAAATGTCCATAGTGTAGTGAGATATTCTCTCCATACATAAATTTCTGATCAATCCTTTTAATTTTAGTAGGATCAATAGATTGATGGTATAAAGATTTAAATTCCTGAGAATCTTGCTCGGATTTTGGAATGCCTGGCATTTTAAATGTGTTAATTCTTGACCCATCTCTTAAATCATAGGGCTCTTCGGTAATTGTTATGCAATGGACGGGGGTTATAAGGGATGGAACCCTTATATAGAAAGGCATTTAGCGATTTTTGTCAATTATTTTTGATCTAGAGCGAACTAATCAATTAAGTCTCTTACCAGATAAGGATTTAGTCGATTTATGACCCCCTATCGAACCATACCAAGTAACGAAGAACCAATCATAGAAAGCTTTATACCTAGGAACATAAAGGACATCTTTGACGGTGATAGTCTTCTCTAGAGGTAGTTTGTCACTGTAGTTTATACTATAATAGTCTTCTTTAATAACTTCCAATGTATCGGGGTGATAATTTAAAAAATTGGTCTGGTATTTCTGTGGATATTGTTTCTCTATAGCACTAATTTTTAAAGACTTGTAATTATTTTCCCATTGACTCGATACTGAGTCTCTTATCCTTCTAGGAACAAATAGAGCTTGGCTTTTTGATAAATATTTAGACAAATTATAGTTTGCTACATCTAGTATTTTGGTGGTAATGCCTTGCATAGAAATTTTAAGACAAATTAGAGATACGGGGAAATGATAACATGAATTTTTGCCAATATCAAGGTTCATGGGTAGAAAGTTTTGGCTCTTCTCGACTTTGTGTGATAATTTTTGCTTATGGAATCCTGAAGGGAGCATCTCACCTTTGCAATGAGCATAAATACTTAGTGGAAAAATAGGCTTTTCGAGGGTAATTCTTGTTTTAATTCTCCATGTACGCAGTCTTTAAAAGCCTCTATTTCGTTCCAAGACACGATTAAGAGTGGCTTTTAGGCTAAGTATAATTACTTATCGCGTAAGTGAGATGCTCCCAATCCTGAATCCTGAAGTGCTTATTGGGCAAAACTTTTAGGACTATTTTGCGGAAGAAATTATCAGTATAGACCTCGTTTCCACACAGAAACCAGAAGAGCCAAAAAGGGAAACGATTGATAGGTAGGGTTGGCTGAATAAATCTAAAAACCTTGTTGGATAATATCTTTAGGCTTTTTTGAAATCAAAAAGTGGCAGCTCTTGGAGTGATCGGGGGGGAAATTTAGGCACTTTTTCCCTGAAAATTAGGTAAGGTAAAAACCTACACCCTACACCCCACACCCTGCCCCCAGGAAAAACTTTTTCAGCAAACCCTACTTACAACATTATGCCATAACAATTTAGCCATTGACGAGAACCGGATCGCTCCAGATCAGCGAAAATTTATCCCTGAAATTCCGTCAAAACCCCATAGATAGCCCAGATAGCCATGGCGCGTAAATAATGACAGGCGCGGAAAGTTCCCACCGATGTAATCGCTTCTGGAGTGCGAAATTGTAAGCCATTTTCATAGACTTGTTTCACCACCGCTTCTGTAATTTGCCATCCTTGCTTTTCCATTCCCATTTGCATCAAAAAAGCCACCAACCCAAAATTAATTCCTACCCAAACTTCCAAGGGATGAGTTGCCTGGGGATTTTCGGGAGTACCATCGGGTTTTAACCCATTTGCCGCCCCAAATTTTCCCCCATGAAACTTGAGAAAACAAGCCTGATAAATCTTACTTAAAGCTGATTGCGTGTATTGATTTTCTACCACATCTGGTAAAGCCAATAAACGGGAATAAAATTGACCACATAATTGATCAGTCATCACCACATCGGAACCACTGCCACTATCTAAATTATAATATTCTCCATTCCAGAGAGTCTGATGATAAATAGCGCGAGATTGCTGTAACCAACTGGCAAAAATTTCTGTATCTTCCCCAAGAATTGCCCCAATTTTAAGCGTCGCTTCTAGTGCCGCTATCCACAAACCACCACAATAGGCACTAATTCCCTGTAAACGCCAATCATCAAAGGTTTGGTCTGGTGCGCCGGAATTTTCGGGAATCCCATCCTTATCAAGGTCAAAAGTTTTTAAATATTGCAAAGTCAGGACAATTGACGGCCAACATTCCCGCAGAAAATCCTCATCTTTAGCCCCCGTTAATAAATAATCCCGATAGACTAATAAAACAAAATCACTGCCTAAATCTTTCCAGAGATTACAATCTTGATAACTGGTGTAATTGCTCTTTTGCCAAGGGTGTTCATTGGGTGCGCCTAAATCGTGGGGAGTGGCATTTTTGGTCTTACGAATGGCACTAGCTTGGTTATATCCAATAATCCGAGGAGTGTCGTCACTGCTGGGAATTGCCCTAGCAAAAGCTTCCATGACGGCCTTTTCTAAGCGCGGCCATAACATCAATAACCCAAAGGAACCATAGAGACGCACATCAAGACTTTCATACCAACGATAATCAATACATTCTAACACTCCGAATTGACCAATCGGATCCCGTTCCGTGGCGGCCGTCCAGAGAGTGCCGCCGTCCGTTAACAGGTATAATTCGTTAAATAAAGCCATTTTAAACCAATCGGCCAGATCGCTGCGTTCTAGGATCGGTTTTTGCCAGTTAATAATATTTTCTCGCCATGTATCGCCGTGTTTTAAAGCCGTGCGTACCATCGCCCAAGCATTTTGACCATTGCGACCGAAAAAGTCCGTATAACGACGATAATAGTTAATTCCTTGGGCAAATTCGTTAACGGGTAAATCCCAAGCTAAAATAAAGGGAATTTTGCGAGTTTTCCCCGGACGAATGGTAAAACGAATCGCCATGGCCGTGGCCGTTTGTTCCCCTTTTTGGGCGGGGGTTTCGTCCTCAATATCCGGTAAAGAGCCATTCATGGCGAAATAATCCCAAACTTCGCCCCCATCGCCAGCAGGGTTCCATTTACCCAGATAGAATACCTCTAGACTCGGATTAGTGATAGTGGCAATCGCCATCTGTCCATCCCCTTCCCCGGGGTTTTCGTAATCTCGACGCATTAGACAGCCAACGCGGAAATTATCGACAATCCATTGATTATAATTACCCTCACTTTCTCCCCATTTTGATTGATATTCATAAACGGGACTACCATCATCTCTCACCTTAACCACTGGGGATTTAATCCCGTTAGTAAACCAACCGATTGTATTTTGCCAAGTCAGCATAATACTAATAGTAATCGGTTTATCGGTGGGATTATGGGCCGTCCATTCAAATAGGGCAATAGGATAACTACTTTCTTGATAATTATGCGCCCAAACTGGTGAGAATTGTTCGCAAATTAATTGAGTCTGAAAAACATCTTTATACTCGTACCAACTGCGGGGATAAAGCGCAGAATATGTCCCCTTTTCGGCTGGATACCACGACCAGCGCGATAATGTTCCATCCGTCGGGCTTTCCGTCGCCATAGCGTAGGCTTGGGCGCTTCCGTCTTCTGTTTGTTCAAAAATGCTAAATTGACAGGCTGCAAGGCTATTAAAGCTGTGTTCACCGCCGTCCAGATGCCAGAGGTTAAAGTCACCTTTGGGGGAACGTCCGATGCAACCGGCCCCAAATCCCCCCAGAGGCATCCCATGCCAAGGACCATCATCTAAATTGCTGGCATAGCGGACGCTGTAGGGTTTTTCCCAACCTTTGCCCAGAGGACGTTTCCAAGCGGCGGCGGGAATTTCTGGAAGGGAGACGAGATTAAGCATAGATGTTTTTAAGTGGGGTGTGGGGTGTGGGGAAGTGGGGAAGTGGGGAAGTGGGGAAGTGGGGAAGTGGGGAAGTGGGGTGTGGGGTGTCGGGTGTGGGGTGTGGGGTGTGGGGAGAATAAATAAATAAAAATAAACTCCTGACTCGGAGAATACGGACTCCACCAAGAAACTTTTTTAGTAAACCCTAATTATTCGCTAAAGAGATAATTGCTGCGATCGCTAACCGTCCAATCTTGATTTTCTCCACCGATAATTAAACGTTTAATATCGACAAAATCCTTACTTAATTGGGTCAAGGCATTGATTAAAATATCTAAAGCAATAAGATCGCTAGTACCGAGATCAAACCAACAACGTCCCCAAGTACCTAAGTATTCAAAATCGGTCATATTGTGCATCGGTGACATAAAGGCATTTTCGGCCATATCTGGATCGTATTCCATATAACTAATATCGACTCCCACCTCCTGTACCTGTAGGTTTTCGGCATTGAAAGCCCCTAATTTACCCAAATAAAACCAAGAGGCAAAAACTTCTTCTACATATTGCTGTTCCATATTCGAGGGAACCGTCGAAAATTCCAGCCAAAACCAGACATCAAAAGGATTAAATTCGCGAAATTGCACTTCCATTTTTTTTATAGGAGACAGGAGTAGTCACTGATAACTGATAACTGATAACTGATAACTGATAACTGATTACTGATTACTATGCTGTAATTTCCAGAGAAAACTAGCGAGGAGATTGGTGATAATATGAGCGAGGATCGGGATTAATAAATTACCGGTGATGATGACGGTATAACCGAGGGCAAAACCGACAACAGTTGCCCAGATAACATAGGGCCATTGTTGGGAACCGCTAAAATGGAGGATACCAAAAATTAGACTAGAAACAGTTAAACCAAAGATATTTAAGCCCAAAGCCGGCAAAATCACCCCGCGAAATAATAATTCTTCACTTAACCCCGGCAGTAATCCAATCCAAATTAAATCGGGCCAAGCTAAAGGTTTAATGACTAATTCTAAGTAAGCGTTAGCACTATGGCGATAACTAGACCAAAAACGATAGAGAAGCCCACTAATTCCACTAATTGCCCCCGCTAAGGCTAATCCGAACAGGAAATCCGGGAGAGTCAAGCGAATTGCGGGAATAGCGATCGCACCGAAATATTGCCAAACTTTGGCGACTACCAGCAAGATAATCGCCGTTACCGCCATAATGGTGAGGACTTGTGTGCGTGTCAGGGGATCAAATTCGGAATTAGGGGAATTAGTCACGGATTCTCGGATAAACAGCGTAAAGAGTGTAAATTAGGGCGAAGAGATGCGAGGCTAACCCCTGCCCGTTGACAAACGATCGCACCGATCGCCTCCATATACGAGTGTACCCTAATTGCTTTCACCCCTAGGGGTTCCGGGGCCACCTTCATTCTTGTACTATTTTCCTGTACGGCAATCAGTACAGTTTTTTCTTGACAAAAACTCAATACTGTGCTAGAGCCGCAGGCACTGGCGGGAACGATCAGCGCGTCCACCTCCCGGCCCCAAATAGCATCGGGACTGGGCTGCTTGACCAATTGGGGGGCGCGACTTAAACCCACCAAAACGCAGGGTAAAAAAGTATAACCGATTTCTTCGGCCGCGGCCTTGGGGGAAAGTTGCGGATCGAGGGGCAGCGGACTTAAAGCGGGGGCGTGGGCTGCCGGTATTTGGAATTGTCGGACCACCAGATGGGAAATCACCGCCTCGGCCCCGGCAAGGGGATCCACCCCCTGACCATGGCGATAATTAGCCAGGGCAATGCTATCGGGATCGTCGGGAAAACGGGCAACAATGGCGATCGCTTCCGCCCGGCCCTGGTTAATCAGTTTTTCTGCTCCCCGCAGCAAGCTGTCGGGATTACCAATTGTTCCCCAACTGGCCCCAGAGGCTGCCTCTCGCAACTGCACATTTAAGGGGGCATCGGTGACAAGGTAATCGGTGAGATCTAAGCCTAGGGTAGCCCGGACAGCATCGGCAGCCTGAAGGTGTCTTTGCAAGAGGTCAAATTCAATGGCGCGATCGAATAGTAACCCGATGCGATTTTGATGGACGGGACTTAATCCCCAATCCCCCCGGGCAAAACGATCTAAAGCGTAACCCTCCACATAATAGGTGTTGTCCAGAGGCCAGTACAGTTGTGCGCCGTTGAGGACATTGGGATGGGTAATTAGGCGATCGCAAACTTGGGCGATCGCTCTAGCCACGGGAATGCCATCCCCAGCATAACCGCCAATCGCTGCCCCGATGCCGGTGGGAATAATTAGTACGGCGGTATAGGGACGGGAATTCACGAGGCAGTGGTGACAATCGCTTCGACTTTGACTTGATTATTCTCGCTATCCACTTCTGTGATTGCCCAACGCAAGGGTTCACCCCGTTTGGCTAATTCTTTTTCGATTTCTTGCTGCAGTTGTTGCGGGGTTTCCTGTAGGTCGATTTCGGCACTAATAAAGTGAGTGGTCATGGGGATTGTCTGGGATAGTTATCCCCTCAGTTTATCAAGATTTTGCCCTCTTGCGCTGGCTTATCGGCTCTCTGGGTCAGGAACCACAATGAGACTGAGACTAAGGACAAAAAGATCGATCGCCGCCATATAAGTTAAACTGATCACACAAAGAATAGGAGAGCCAGATCCGTTCTCGTACTATGATTAATAGTAGGCTTTCCCCTAGAGATTATGATCGCAGTTCCCAACTACATCAGTCCCCAAGAATATCTCGCTATCGAGCGCCAGAGTCAGATCCGCCATGAATACCGACGTGGTTTGGTTTATGCGATGGCCGGCGGTACGGATAATCACGAGCGCATCGCCTTCAATTTTCTCAAAGTCATTGACGAACATTTCGGCGACTCTACAGACTGTAGGTTTCACTCGGGTAATGTCAAGGTTAACTATCAAGATCAGTTTTATTACTATCCCGATGCTTTTGTTACCTGCGATCCGCGCGATCGCCAAGATCGTTATCTGAAACGCTATCCGAAACTAATTGCGGAAGTGCTTTCCCCCAGTACGGCCGCTTTTGACAAGGGCGAAAAATTCCAAGATTATCAACAGATAGAAACTTTAGAAGAATATGTATTAATTTCCCAAGAAATCCAGCGCGTGGAATGCCGTCGCCGTAATTCTCTGGGGATATGGGAAACGACTATTTACGAGACAGGCGATCGGGTGATCCTGCAAAGTATTAACCTAGAGTTAGCCATCGCCGATCTCTACCGCGGAATAGATTAAAGTGTTAACTACTCTCAAGGGAGTTGAGAGCTTGCTGCTTCCATGGGAATGGATAGACAGCATTTAGTTTACTTGTACTAACTAGCTCGGCAATTTTCCAGCCATTGTTCTAAATCCTGTAGTGACTGAAAATCTAACAAAGCTTCTCCCAAGTTTTCTAACTGTTCTAGGTCAAGACTGCGGATATTGGGCAATAATTCGGGAGAAATGTCCCCTACACGCCGATTTAATTGACGTAAAACTAGGTTAGCTTCTCCTTCTTGTCGTCCCTCTTGTCGTCCCTCTTGTCGTCCCTCTTGTAAACCTTCCGACCAGATTTCTTGATAGATAACGGATTCTTTCATGATGTCTTTCCTCAATAATCGTTGGATGATGTCTTTCTCTAATACTAACCCGGCTAGAATTGCGGTAGATGCGGCCAGATTACTTTGTTCTCGACTATCGCTGATTTGCTCGATTTCTTGGGCAATTTGCCGCAGTAAGTTTTCTTGTTTCTCAGCTTGAGCGAGTATGGCAAAGGGAAACAGTCCGGGGGCCTTTAATAGGGGTTCCGAGGGTTGTTCCCAAAGTCTAATCACTTCAAATTGATGAGAGGTTTTCCCTTGTTTATAATCATTCTGTCGGACTGTGGGGGAGCCACTTTTCCTTAGATAAATAACCACTTGATGGATAGGTTTACGGGGATAGCGTCGATAGAGTCTGGTGGCATAATCTAGCATTCTATAGGGAATATCTTCTTTAGGGTCGGTTTGGAACTCGATATGTAAGATTAATTCTTCCGACTCCAAAAAGATTAAAGTATCGGCTCTAATTGGCTCTAGGGATAATTCCGAGGGTTTAATTTCTGTTAATTCTAAGGGTTTACCCAGTAACCAAGTGGCCAAGTCTCTCGAATATTCAAGGGCGATAAATTTACAGGTAGAATCATACATTTTCAATTCAATTATAGGTTAAGGCTGACCTATATTTTAACAAAATTATCACCCTATCTCCCCTTATTAAGGGGAGCATCTGACAATTTTTAAGTAGTTAGGTGTTCAAAACCGTGAAATCACCCCCCTTATCAAGGGGGGTAGGGGGGATCGAACCCAAAATCTATCTTCAATTTAATTATAACCAGCTACTTAATACCTAGCTACTTAAACAAAGGATTTTTATTCGGGGAAGGGTATATCTAAACTCATTTGTTGTCCTTGGGTTTCCCTTTGTTTTTCGGCAGCTTTCAGGACTTCAAAGGTGAGGATAACATCGAGACGTTTTTTTTGTTCAAGGATTTCTTGTACCGTCACAATCTCAATTTTATCGACACTTTGACTCATATAACGACCGCGATAAATTCCCGCAGATTTGGCTGTTTGGATCATATCTTTGCTAGGAGGTTTCAAGGTGATAAATATACCCAGGGCTGCCCCTTGTAGTGTCATGGTTCCCTGTAGATCTCTGATGTCTCCCGATTTGACATTACCGGATTTTACTTGAAAAACAATTTTCTCCCGATTGTCTTTATCTCCCTGAAAATAGGCAATGGCATCGACTCCTTTATCTGCCCCTTTTTTGTCATTAATTACGGCCCGGTTATTACTATAGGTTAAAACCGCCCATTTCTCAAATTCTTTGCGGGTACGATCATCGGGTTTAGTGGCTAATGCTTTGGCTGATTCTAGATCTTTGGGAATACCATTCAGTTCAATTTTATCTAAAACATTTTTACCAAAGGAGTCCTCTAATCGCTTTAACATTAAGCTAATACTCTGATAGGTTATATCAATTCCAATCCAGTTTCTCTCTAATCTCTCTGCTACAGCGATCGTCGTTCCACACCCACAATAGGCATCTAAAATTACATCTCCTTTATTGCTACTTGCTTTGATTATTCTTTCTAACAATGCCTCCGGTTTTTGCGTGGGATAACCCAGACGTTCTTTGGCACTTGAGGTTAAGGGAAAAATATCATCCCAGTTATTTTGTAAGGTAACTCCAGGCATTTCATCTAGGTATCTAATATATCGTGGTGGACCACCATTTTTAGGAAAATATAAGCGTCCTTCTGCCATAAATTTTTCCATGTTTTCTTTAGAATATGCCCAGTAACGACCCTTGTAAGGATAAGTTCCATAAAACTCATAGGAAACGTCACCACCTGATTTAGCTGCTGTCAAATTATCTAAACAGTAACGTCTACCTGTTTTTTCTTCCACTAATCTATAGTTTTTTTCAATATATTCCTCGCTGTAAGATGAATATTGGCAATTCCAATTCCATCGATTTGATTTGGTATAAAAAAGAATGACATCTCGAATATTGCCATATTGTTTTTGTCCTTGCTTTGCATCATTATGAGCAGTGGTTCTTTTCCAGCTAATCTCATTTTTAAAATCACCCCCCTGAGGGCAAAAAACAGTATCTAAAACTATTTTTAAATAATGACTAGCAGTAGGATCGCAGTGGAGATAAAAGCTACCAGTAGATTTTAAAACTCGATGGATTTCCACGATCCTCAGAGTCATACTCACCAGATAAGCGAGAAGACTGCCTTTACCTAAAACTTTGGTTAAACCGTCAATTAAATCGATAGTCTGACTGGTAAATTTACCCTGATAGTTGCTTTGAATTTCTTCTAAAGCTTCGTTAGCGTGATTATCCCATGTCCAGGTATCTACAAACGCTTGTGCTTGTGCTTGATCTTCCTTGCCTAAGTTGTTATAAATTTGGTTGTAATTGCGTTTAGAATTAAAGGGTGGATCGATATAACAAAGATCGATCGATTCATCTTTGATATATTTCCGCAGCACTTCTAGGTTATCACCGTAGTATAGTTTATTGACCATAGAGATTAAGGGGATTGACTGCATTCTCAATTGTATTATTATTCCCCCTTAAAGCCCACATTCCGCACCCTAAGTGTCACAACGTCTCAAAAGAGGAAGGGGCGCGAGTCAAAATACTTATCTAGAGGAGTGAGTTGGCGGCAAGCTGCCGGCAACTAAGCCGAAAATTTCAGAGTTCCCCCGGTCATTCTCAATAAACAGTGCTTGTTGAGAATGACCGGTCAATCAGACTTAACATCTAGGGGGAGATGTTCCAGTTGCTCGCTTTGTTTTGTCACCCCTTGAAGTCAATCCATCTGGTCAAGATAAGAGATAATATTCTTGGCAAGGTTTGGGAAAAAATCTCAAAATGTTGCGCCTCTCATCCGTTAAGTTGCTAATCTTTTGATTGTCTTGAATACGTAGGAGATGAATCCCTTGAAAGTTCTGAAATATCCAGCGTAATGTTGGTCGGTCAGTTAACTTACCCAACTGATTTTTCAGTCCCGTCTCCTGCTGTTTTAAATTCAGACGAAGTTGTCTTTGACCAATAGTATAAACCAACAGGCACAAGCCCATGAGCATGGCCATGACCTCGATTCTATGGGGAGATTTGAGAAAGACACTGTGGGCAAAAAAGCAGGGGTCTTTGAGAAAAGAAAATCCTCTTTCTGGAGCTTGTTGCCCCTTATATTTTTTGAGTATATCCTCACTGCTTAATCGTTTTTTCTCCAAATTGTTAGTTGCTAAAACGAATCGTCCTGCTCGTTTCTTGAGCCTCTCAATCGCTGCCAAATTCAACTCTAATTCGGCTTGAACTTGATAGCTTTGAGAGGGTAAATCGTCTTTTGATTTGAGTTTTGACTGCTGAGACTCAGGCGGAATGAGATTGACTTTAATCTCCGTTAACTGATGATATTTTAAGGAGTCAGATAATCCTTTGACTATCGCCAACGCCACCGCTCTATTCTCAAATTCTCTTCGGGATAGTTGCCGGATTTTTTCTTGGGCTGTTTTCTTTTCCTGCTCGATTTTTTTCTCTAATTTTTTCAAGTCTGATTCTTGTCTAGCTTGACTTTCAACTAGCAACCATCTTTGTTCTATCCCCCCATAGTTAGAGATGGTTTCCCGCCAGGAATAACCCGGTATTTCTGAATCGGTTAACTCTTTTTCTGAGATGCTATCGACTAACTCTTGAGCCTCTTTAATGCTTAATGGTACTCGAGACAACCAACGCATTTCTTTCATTAGTTTTAAATTCTCTTTGCTATAGAGGGCGCTATCGCCGACTATTAAACTGTCAAAGTCAACTTGTTTTTTAAATTCTCGGGCGATTTGACCAAAAACCGCTTTGTCCGCTTCATTTCCGTCCCCTACTTTCAGGAATAAAGGTACATCTCCATCCCCACTTACGATTAAGTCAATCATAAATTGTTTTAAGTCAGGTCTTCGGTCGCGGGAGTATCCGTAGGTAATTTTTATTGGCTGTTGTCTGGTTTCAATTTCTTCTCCCACTGCTCCTGATTTCAGGATTTCTACTGTTGGGTATTCCTTTTTATATTCTCCTTCTACTGATAGAGAAGTCGAATCTAAATGGGAGTTCTCGGTTGCTACACCAAATTTTTTCACGGCCGCTAAACTAATCCGTAGGAAAATGACCGAAACATTAAGTTGATAAAGTTTGTCCATTACTCGACCAATTTTATCATCATTCAGGTGTTTTGGTTCGATGCCCTCTCCCAGCAAATGTTCGGTTGCTTTATCTTCAAAAAATTGAGGAAATAAATACAAGGCTCGGGAGACAAATCCCAATCCATTCAGGATAATTGCTTTCACGACTTGCCCCGCTGTGACAATTTCTCCTCGCTCAATTGAGACTTGTTCGTTGATAATTTCAACGATTCCTATTTCATCGATAATTCCGGCTACTAATCCCAGATGGTCTAGATTTTTGACTTCAATTTCTGTTGATTGATTCATGGTCGAACAGCCCACTCGCCTCAGTTTTCCAACAATTCCTATTTTTTCATAATTAGGGTCTCAAAGCCCCCCTAGCGGCCACCGAGAAAACCTTCACCAGCTAAGTATTTTTACTCAAGTCTCTGGAGGGGGACAGCTTATGTGACAGTTGAGGGTGCGGAATGTGGGTTAAAGAGGACGAATGCAATCGCTCCAGAGAATAATATGATTGTACTAATTACAACAAGCGCATCGTGTGCGCTCAAAATTTAATTTTCCTAAGTCTATCTTGCCTGAAAATGAGGGGGTCGCAGGCAGGCACGGATTCCCATTATATAAATAAGTATATGTCAAGTGCTGGGATTTTGTCAAGAGGAATTATCCTCTGCAATCAGTCCAGAGAATAATATGATTGTACTAATTGTAGAAGCGCATCGCGTGCGCCCAAAATTTAATCTAGATATTTCCCCACAGTGGGATTTTGTCAAGGGGAATTATCCTCTGCAATCGCTCCAGAGAATAATATGATTGTACTAATTACAATAAGCGCATCGTGTGCGCTCAAAATTTAATTTTCCTAAGTCTATCTTGCCTGAAAATGAGGGGGTCGCAGGCAGGCACGGATTCCCATTATATAAATAAGTATATGTCAAGTGCTGGGATTTTGTCAAGAGGAATTATCGTCACCGTCAAATCAATTTCGCCGCTAAGTAGGTAGGCGTTAAAAGTTATCAGATCCCCCCACCTATCGGCACCCCCCTTAGGGGGGCAGGGGGGATCGAACCTAAAATTCATTTGGCTCTTCGGGAATTGTTATGCAAATAATTAACTTAAAATAAAATTCGATGAGAGCGCCTACGCTCAAAAGTAGCTGAAATCCATACAGGAAAGGACTTAAGGCACAAACAGGTTAATACCAAAAGATAGACAATTGAGTTAAGATTTGATATAATAGCCAAAAACGAGATTATTTTACTTATGATACTTGACAAATTTTTGAACCTAAAAGGAACCTGTATTCAAGGCTATCTACACCTAGAAAATATCGGTATAGTTTGCCGAATCGAATCGAAAAATCAAAAAGCAACCTGTCCTCGTTGTGGGTTAGAGAGCGATAAACTCCACCAAAATCATCGACATTTAGTCAAAGATTTACCAATCTCAGGTCAACCAGTATACCTACAAATTAATCGTCGTCAATTTAAGTGCGATAATTGTCAGAGACCCTTGAGCGAAGAGTTAGATTTTGTCGCCAAGAAACGAACCTATACGAAAAGACTAGCCGCAAATATACTCGAACAATTAAAAGAAGGAGATATTTTAAATGTTAGTCGAATAAATGACGTAACGGAAGAAGAGATTCAAAGAATGATAGAGGACATCGCCGAAGAAATTACAGAGCCAGACCTATCGGAATTAAAAAGACTAGGAATTGATGAAATCGCTCTAGTCAAAGGACAAAAAAATTACTGTGCGGTTTTAGTAAATTTAGATACGGGAAAACTAATAGCTATTCTAGAGAAGCGAACACAAGAAGAGTTGAGAGAAACGCTTACGGGCTGGGGAAAAGAGGTGTTAGAGCAAATTGAAGAAGTGAGCATAGACCTTTGGTTGCCTTATAAAAATTTGGTGAAAGAATTGATGCCATCGGCCGAAGTAGTCGCCGATAGATTCCATGTAATGAAACAAATTAATCAAGAGTTAGACGAACAGAGAAGAGCGGAAAAAAGAGCCGTAGAAGCGCAGAAAAATAAAAAACAGAAAGCGGAAAAAGAAGCGAAGCTAGAAGTTTTAAAGCGAAGTAAATATAGCCTGTTAAAAAATGAAGAAGATTTAACGGAACCCCAAAAAATTAAACTAGAAGCTATCAAAGAAAAATTCCCAAATTTGAAAAAGATGCAGGAATTAAAGGAAGAATTAAGAACGATTTATGAAACCTCAAATAATCCGACAGAGGGACTGCTATCCATCTCGGAATGGTTGGCAAAATCCTCCAGTGTTTTTACCAAGAGTTGTCAAACAATCCGAAACTGGTTTGGAGAAATCATTAGTTATTTTGAGCGAAGGACAACGAATGGGGTGGTCGAGGGAATCAACAATAAACTTAAACTAATAAAACGGAGAGGCTATGGCTTTAGAAACTTTCGGAATTTTTGGGTTAGAAGTATGTTATCTTGGCATCTTGTATGTTGATTTAGCATAAAGGGTAACGAAGAGCCATTCATTTTTAATTTAATTGTAACCAGCTACTTAAAATCAAAGGTTCTTTCCAATCAACTAAAACCCTTGTGTTTGGTGATGGGAACCCTAACCGTAGTATGATTGAACAATGCGAAGACTCACAATGACTCGACCCGACGACTGGCACCTTCATCTCCGCGATGGTGCGGCAATGAAAGCGGTTCTACCCCATACGGTGCGTCAGTTTGCCCGTGCCATTATCATGCCGAATTTAAAGCCCCCAGTGCGCTCGGTGGCTGATGCTGCCTCCTATCGCGAGCGCATTCTGGCAGCAGTTCCAGAGGGTCAACAGTTCGAGCCACTGATGACCCTCTATCTCACCGATAATACCAGTCCCGAAGAAATCGTGGCGGCGAAAGCCTCCCAGTTTGTCAAAGCGGTGAAATACTACCCGGCCGGTGCGACAACTAATTCCGACTTGGGGGTGACGGACCTTCGTAGGTGCGATGGCGTTTTGGCAGCGATGGAGCAGGTAGATATGCCGCTACTACTGCACGGAGAAGTTACCGATGGTGATATTGATGTGTTCGATCGAGAGAAAGTGTTCATTGAGAAGCACTTAATCCCACTGATAACAAGATTTCCCAAACTGCGTGTCGTATTTGAACACATTACCACTGCCGATGCGGTCAAGTTTGTTCTATCTGCTAACAACAATGTCGCCGCCACAATTACGCCCCAACATTTATTGTTTAGCCGAAACATTCTCTTTACCGGTGGCATTCGTCCTCATTTTTATTGCCTGCCGATTTTGAAACGAGAGGATCATCGTTTGGCACTTTTGCAAGCGGCCACATCGGGGAATCCCAAGTTTTTTCTGGGGACCGATAGCGCGCCCCATTCTCGCTACAGCAAAGAAAGTTCCTGTGGCTGCGCGGGTTGTTATTCGGCTCTGCACGCCCTAGAGTTGTACGCAGAAGCTTTTGAGAGTGTCGATGCGATCGATCAACTAGAAGGGTTCGCCAGCTTCCACGGTCCAGATTTTTATCAACTCCCCCGAAATACCGAACAAATCACCTTAACCAAAAGCCCTTGGCGCATTCCCGATGAATTGCCCTTTCCCGAATCCGGACTGGTGCCGTTACGAGCGGGTGAAGAGATAACCTGGCAATTAGGGGAATAAAAACCGCCAGTCTTGGTAGCTGCGGTCAAGAATTCACGATTAGTTATTTTCCATGACAATGAGGAGGATCGATAACATTGGCAAAAATTGCCCAAAGTACCATGAGCGGCATCGGCAACAAACAGATTAGCCATTGATGACCGGTTAGGGTCGCCGTTGCAAACAGACTGTTCATCACCCCCCATTGGCTAAACAAAATTTGTAGGGCAACAGCAGCCACAATCCCCAAAATTAGGATCGGTGCATTAGTAATCGAGGTTGACTGACGACGCAGGTAGTTAACTAGGCTCATCCCTAATTGACTGATACTGAGCAGATAGATAACCCGTGCTGCCACAAGGGATTGAATTGCCATTGTGCGGGCAACGGCAATATCTCCTGTGGTCGATTTAGCCCACTCAAACATACCAAAAATCAGAATCCAGTTAAACAATGAAACAGCCAAAATTCGGCGCAATAGTTTTTTGGTGATCAAAGGTTCATTGGGATTGCGTGGTGGTGACTGCATAATGCCGGGGGATTTTGCTTCAAAGGCCAGGGGAACAGTCATCGTGACCGAGTTGATCATGTTCAACCAGAGTACTTGTAGGGAGAGGATCGGTAAATCTCGCGCCAGTAAAGTACTGATCAGAATGGTCATCGATTCGCCACCATTGACAGGTAAGAGAAAGGAGATTGCTTTGCGTAAATTTTGATAAACGGTGCGTCCTTCTTCGACAGCAGCCTTGATCGAGGCAAAGTTATCATCAGTGAGGAGCATATCAGCAGATTCCCGGGCGACTTCCGTTCCTCCTTTCCCCATGGCAATGCCGATATCGGCCTGCTTGAGAGCCGGCGCATCATTAACACCATCGCCCGTCATCGCCACGATTTCTCCTTGAGACTGGAGTACTTCCACCAGTTGCAGTTTTTGGGTAGGGGCAACCCTGGCAAATACCGATCCATCTTCAACCGCTTGGGCCAGTTGATGATTATCCATTTGCGCTAATTGTTTTCCCTCAAATGCTAAGACTTGTGCTGCCGTTTTAATGCCCATCCGTTCCGCGATCGCCCGCGCCGTGACAAGATGATCACCAGTAATCATCTTGACGCGAATCCCAGCAGTTTGACAGGCATGAACAGCAGCGATCGCCTCTGGACGAGGCGGGTCAATCATGCCCTGTAATCCTAGAAACACCAAGCCTGTTTCGATATCCTCATGGTCGATAGAATGCTGATGAGAAGCGGCTGCTTTTTTGGCGAAGGCAAGCACCCGTAAACCCTGCTCTGCCATCGTTTCTACCGCTTGCTCGATCTGTTGGGCGTTAAGCGCGGTCATCTGACCATAGCGATCGATCATCTGGGAACAACGACGCATTAGCGACTCAACCGATCCCTTGACATAGATCAGGCGAGGTATCCCATCATGCAGGGTTGCCATGTATTGGTACTCAGATTCAAAGGGAATTGCATCTAATCGTGGGGTTAAAGACAATAGCCCCAATTGACTGAGACCTGCTTTGGCGGCGGCCGCAATCAGCGCCCCTTCCGTAGGATCCCCCACCACTGACCAATCTTCTCCCGTTTGTTTTAGCCCGGAGTCATTACAAAGCAAACCAGCTACCAGACAATCCCCTAGGGCCGGGGGTAATTCCTCTGCAAACGGGCTGCCAGGGTTGCCATCGGTGATCAGACTAATTTCGCCCTTGGGACTATAGCCACCACCACTAACGGCGTAATATTGCCCTTCAGTATAAATGGACTGTACAGTCATTTGATTTTCGGTCAGGGTTCCGGTTTTGTCAGAACAAATGACGGTCGCACTCCCCAATGCTTCCACTGCGGGCAGTTTACGAATAATCGCATTGCGACGGGCCATGCGGTTGACCCCAATGGCCAAGGTAATCGTTACTACTGCCGGCAGCCCTTCTGGAATCGCACTCACTGCCAGGGCAACGGCAGCTTCAAACATATCGATCCAAGATTTCCCCCGTCCTAACCCGATGGCAAAGGTCAAGGTTGCTAGGGTCAAAATTGCGTAGAGTAGGGTGCGGCTAAATTGGGCAAATTTACGGGTCAGGGGTGTGCTAAGGCTGACTCGGCTTTCCATCGACTGGGAAATCTGCCCCACTTCGGTGGCATTGGCCGTAGAGACAACAATCCCTTTGCCCTGTCCAAAGGTAACAAAACTCCCTGCGTAGGCCATGTTTGTCCTTTCTGCTAGGGGCGTATCCCCGGGTAAGGGTTCGATCGCTTTTGACCCGGGCAAGGATTCCCCGGTCAGGGCAGACTCATCCACCTGCAAATTGCGGACTTTCAGCAGCCTCAAGTCCGCCGGCACTTTATCCCCCGATGCCAATAAAACGATATCTCCTGGCACCAAATCCTGAGATGGAATCCGCAGGGTTTGTCCCTCTCGCAACACGGTCGCTTCTGTGGTTACGGCCTTGGCTAGGGAAGCGATCGCACCTTCCGCCTTAGCTTCCTGCACATAGCCAATAATGGCATTGATCAGGGTAACTCCCCAAATCACCGAGGCATTCGTCCAAGACCCTAAAAATGCCTTAATAGTACCCGCAAGCAAGAGAATATAGAGTAGTGGCTGATGAAATTGCTGCAAAAACCTCAACCAAGCTGGTTTCCCCGGCTTAAATCGCAGTTCATTCGGGCCATATTTTTCGTAGCGACTGGCCACTTCTTCTGCTGATAAGCCCGCTGACCCATCGCTGGTCAAGTATTCAATCACCTCTGGTTGAGAAAGTTGATGATACAAGGGCAATGATAATTGAACTGGCATCATGCTCTCCAATATTTAGGGAATTATGAATTATGAATTATGAATTGGGGGGTGGGGAAGCTGTCTCATCACCCTATCACCCCAAAACCCTATCACCCTATTTATTTCCAGACGACCGACGACCGACGACTGACGACCTTAAGCTCTCGTCTTATTTTGATAATAATCGCGGGTTCCCTTGGCATCTAGGGCTTCTCCGAGACGAGCAATGGCCTGGGCGTAGGCGGCGTTACGCAGAGATATATCGAATTCCTGGGCGAAAGACCAGACTTTTTCCGCTTCTGTCACCATTCTTTCTTTTAAGCGCTCATTGATCTCGTTTAATCGCCAATAAAGACCGCTGCGATTTTGCACCCATTCAAAATAACTCACCGTTACCCCACCGGCGTTAACCAAAATATCGGGGAAAACGAGAATCCCTTTTGAGTCTAAAATGCGATCGGCTTCTGAGGTAGTCGGACCGTTGGCCACTTCAAAGATATATTTTGCCCGCACGCGATCGGCATTTTCGGCGGTAATTTGGTTTTCTAGGGCTGCTGGAATCAAAACATCCACATCTAGGGCTAACAATTCTTCATTACTAATCGCTTCGTGTTCGACGATATTACACACAGTACCCTCACAGTAAATAGCAGTAATTCCGCGATGTTCCTGTTTATACTCACGAATGCTGGCAATATCTAGGCCTTTTTCCCGATAAATGCCGCCCTGGGAATCACTTACCGCCACCACTTGATAACCGGCTTTGGCGAGGAGATCCGCCACTACGGCCCCGGCGTTACCGAATCCTTGGACGGCTACGGTAGTATTAGCGGGTTTTTTATCTAATTTCGGCAAAAGAGAGTTAATAACATGAAAAGCCCCCGTTCCCGTCGCCGTATCGCGGCCGCGACTGCCTCCCATGGTTAAAGGTTTCCCCGTCACCACCGCCGGACTAATTTTACGCTGAATGATGCTGTACTGGTCCATCATCCAACCCATGATCATCTCGTTGGTATAGACATCGGGGGCAAGAATATCGATATCGGGACCGATAAAGTCGGCTATACCCTCGATATAGCCCCGGCTAAGGCGTTCTAACTCGGCTTTTGACAATTCTTTCGGATTGAGGGTAATGCCGCCCTTAGCCCCACCAAAGGGCAAATCCAGCAGGGCGCATTTAAAGGTCATCCAAAAGGCTAGGGACTGCACCTCATCAATGCTGACGTTGGGATGATAGCGCACCCCTCCTTTGCCGGGGCCGCGGGTGTCATCGTAGCGGACGCGGTAGCCTTGGAAGATTCTCAGAGTGCCGTTGTCCATACGGACGGGTATGGAGACGCTGAGACTAGCTTTGGGATATTTTAACCGCTCGATCGCATCATCGGAAATGGAGACATACTTAAGGGCCCGTTCTAGGCGACTGCTGGCATCGGTAAAGAGTGATTTCGACATGATTTTTTTCCCCCTATCTATCCCCATTAGAACATGAAAAAACAGTATATTTCGCTACAGTTTATTTTTCTTAATTAACCATAGACAGGAATTGCCGACAAGTATTCTCAAACAAGGTTACTTGAGAGATTTTCCAGTACATCAACTACCCTACACCCTACACCCCACACCCCAGACCCCACTTCCCTATCACCCCACTCCCCCATCCCCAACCTGCAACTAAAAAAGGGAAAGAGCGATGCTCCTCCCTTTTTTGATAATTTATTCAAGACGATTGTAGATGCACAGCAATCGAGGCTGAAATTACATTAAGCCTAATTGAGCAAGGATACCTTTGTGGGTTAAGTATTCCGTAGCTACGCCAATAACGAAACCGAGCATGGCTAAACGACCATTCCAGTTTTCAGCGAAAGCGGTGAAGCCGAGTTTGTTTTCTTGCTTATCCATGGTGAATTGCCTTCCTATAATAAAATTGCATTTGATTCAAGTGCTTGATATTAAATGTAACATAACTTCCCAGACTATGCAACATTTGTTTACATAAATTTTATTAATGTTGACCATAAACTTTTATGGGGGCAGGGTCAAGGGTGGGCAATGGCGGCCGAAAATCAAGCCTGATCTTAGTTCTAGGGCTAAATAACGGTTTTCCCATCCCTGACCGAAAAAGATTACAATCAAGCGAAAGGTCAAGAATCGATCGCCATCGAGCGAGGAGTGAATATGCGCGCCTTACTGATTTATCCCGTTTTTCCGCCGACTTTCTGGTCTTATAACAAAATTCTGGAATTAGTTGATCGCAAAGTCTTACTTCCTCCCCTTGGTATGGTGACGGTGGCGGCGATTTTACCGCAGCAATGGGAATTTAAACTGGTTGATCGCAATATTCGGGCAGTGACAGAAGCAGAATGGGACTGGGCCGAAATAGTGATTCTTTCCGGCATGATTGTGCAACGTCAAGATTTAATCGAGCAAATTCACGAAGCCAAGCAACGGGGTAAACTGGTGGCCGTGGGTGGTCCCTATCCCACTTCTATCCCCCACGAAGTGGCCGAGGCCGATTTTCTGATTCTCGATGAGGGAGAAATCACCATCCCGATGTTTGTGGAAGCATTGGCAAGAGGAGAAACTAAAGGTGTTTTCCGCACCACAGAAAAACCCGATGTGACAATTACCCCGATCCCACGCTACGATCTGCTCGATTTTGAAGCTTATGATTCCATGTCGGTACAATTCTCGCGCGGATGTCCCTTCCAGTGCGAATTTTGCGATATTATCGTTCTCTACGGTCGTAAACCCCGCACCAAAACCCCCGCACAATTATTAAAAGAATTAGATTATCTCTACGAGTTAGGTTGGCGCCGGGGCGTGTTCATGGTGGATGATAATTTTATTGGCAACAAGCGCAACGTTAAATTACTCCTCAAAGAATTAAAAGTTTGGCAAGAAGAACACCAGTATCCTTTCCGGTTTAACACGGAAGCATCGGTGGATTTAGCCGCCGATCCCGAATTAATGGAAATGATGGTCGATTGTTACTTTGATGCGGTCTTTTTAGGTATTGAAACCCCCGACGAAGAAAGTTTACAATTAACCAAAAAATTCCAAAATACCCGTAGTTCCTTAACCGAGACGGTAGAAAAGATTATTAAAGCCGGATTGCGCCCCATGGC